>CAYNJT010000006.1:33799-88675 GCA_964397625.1 uncultured Leptolinea sp.
TCCAAGAGAAGTAACCTCTATACCATCCGTTTGAATACGTTGGCCAATTTCACCGATGTTCGTTAATGAAATCACCCGTGAAGGGTAACGCGCTCGATCAATCGCATGCAGCAACTTAGAGAGCATGATTTCAGCTCCACCGGTGTCCAAACCGGTGATTACGTGCGTGACTGGTAAAGACAAGCTGTTATTTGTGTTCATTTACGGTTTCAATCTTCGCGCGGATTCAACCTGGAACAGGTCGTATCCAGAAGGGGTCAACTCGCGAAAACCGCATAGTTCCACCCAGCCCGTGTTTTGCTGCAATATTTCAGTGGGCGCGATAATATTTTTAAATTCTCCACTTTCCCGGTCATATCCAGTAAAAAAAGAACGGCCGGGTTTTACCGATAAAAGTTCTCTCGAGACATCAAACATGGGTGCGTCATGCAGGCTTCTCGAGTAGTCCGCAAACCTCAGGTTGGGAACCATGGATATCCTGGCATAGGTATCAGGAACAATATTGATATACGTCCCGGGTGTTACGCGGGTTATTACCCGCCTCTGGTCATTGGAACAATGCGCGTTTGAGGGGATATCCACGGGCTTGATTATGACACGCAAAATCAACGGAGCAATAAATATCAAAACAATCAGCAGGATGGAAAAAGACCATAAACTCCAGGAAGTGCCATATTTCCCCTCTTCAGGATCGCCAGCATGCCTGGCAGACTGGCTCGCATACCATTCGCCCAGGAAGACAGCGCCAGGGGCGACAAACCAGGGAATAGCCGCTGCATATGTTCGTATCTCGGCATCGATCGTTGGAACAAAAGGAACCGAGAGAAGGATTCCCACAATTCCCATAAGGACCATGGAATAATGCTCTTTTTTCACACCACGTACGATGCGGAAGACACCCAGCAACGAGACAAAGGCCATCACCCCGCGCCCGACAAATGATTCTATCAGGGTCGAACCCTCGATAAAACCAAACAACCCTGACCATTCGTAAGAGAAAAAGTATCCCCAGTACCGTATGGCGCCGGTGAGCATATTGCCTGGATTCGATTTAACCGCCTCCCAGACATACCGGTAAATGGTCTGCGATAATGCCGGTTCAGCCATGGTCGCGAGTTCCGGATGATCAACCGCGTATTGTTTCCAGCCGGTGCCGCCGGTAACCAGTCCATACAATGTGTATGAAAAATTGGACATCGATGAACTGTCTGTTCCCGCGAAAACAGAATAGATGACCCAATGGATGACGAAGGCGACTCCAGAAGACACGGCTAAAATACCAGCGGAACGCCAGTTAAATTTCTGATGTTCTTTTCGAAATCCCAGTCCTCCCCAGAGGATCAGGGTTGGGAGCATAAAAAATGGTCCCGCTCTGGATAATAAACCAAGGCTAAGCATCAAGATGCCTGCCGCGGCATCCACCAGCCGTTTTCGGCTAGCGCCGCACCAAAGTAGGGCAAATCCAACGGCTCCCAACGGAAGGCCGATGATCTCGCTCATCGTTGAACCAATGAACCGCCGGATGAAGAGGAAAAGCCCGATACCAAAAAAAGCGGCAGCCAGCGGCCCAGCCGACCTATCGACCTCAATCGAGGCTAGAAAAATGGCGCATATAGCGATCAGGCAGAAATCGGCAATAACAATTTGCAGATTTTCACCGCTTAACCAAAAAAGCACCCCCAGCAGCGCGGGAAATAAGGGTCGCTTGGCAGAGAACTGGTGGAATGGTTGACCTTGCGTCAGCAACCGCCCCCCGTGATAGTATCCATTGGCGTCATTGAACGGTTGGAGACCGGCGACAATATTGAAATCAGTAACACCGCTTGTCCAAACACCGATCAGAGATCCTCCGATCAGCAACAGGAATAATGCAAAAGCGGCCAGACCACCCCAGAGATCACGACGTTTGAAAGACCAATAGATCAATGGGAATAAGGCAAGTAAAAAGATCAGGCTGCCTTTACGCAAGATCAACCCGGCAATAGCGGGAAACGCAATCATGTAAAAAATAAAGGCAAGTAAAAAACCGACCAAGCCCGTTTTTACCAGATATGTAAGGTTTTCAACCAGTCGGGATTTGCCAGCCCAGAACAGGTAAACGAGGATGGAAGAAGAGATGACAACGCCCGCCCACATTAAAACTGGAAAAAGCCGCTCAATCATTGCTATCTGGTTTGAAAACAGAGATGGTCCAAAAGTAGAAACGCCAAAGATGATAAGAAGGATAATCCAGGCAGCTGCCAGACCCCAGTGTGGACGTCCATGCAGTTTCAAACGGGAAAACAGTTTAATCGCCAGATCAGGTTCTTGTAATTCAATGATCAGGAAGTATCCCAGTGTCAATGAACCCACGAGCAACCCCAATCCCTCCAGCAATCGTAAGAGAGAAAAGCCTAAAAGAACGGAATTTTTGGGGTCCGCTGGAATAAAGAACAGGTAGGCCAACCCGGCAAGACCTGAAAAGAATCCGATTGCCAGGGGAACAGCCAGGTATTGCTGTTCCCGCGCGCGAACCTTCCATGGTTTCATTAAACAAACTTAATGCGGCTGGCGGCGAACACCACCATTTTTAATAAAAGCCAGCCGTGACTCCAACGCTGAATGTTCGTAGTCCCATAGGTACGTTCGCGGTACCGGATGGGCAGGTCAACAATTTTCAGTGTTTGTTTGGCCGCGCCGAATAACAGGTCAAAATCACCGAAAGGATCAAAGTTGCCAAAGTAGCTGCGGTTACGAGCGATCAATTCATAATCCGCTTTTCGCAAAACCTTTGTCCCGCAGAGGGTATCTTTAATTGGCTGGCCGAGCAGCCAGGAAAATGTCAACGAAAAGAACTTGTTACCCAGGAAATTAAAGAAACGCATGGCCTGTTTTTCCATGGGATAAACCAGACGCACGCCGTTTATGAAATCGCCCTTGCCCTGGACCAGTGCGTCATAGAAACGGGGCAGATCTTCCGGTGGAACGGTCAGATCGGCATCCAGGATCATGAAAATATCACCTTCAGCCCGGTCGTATCCCAAACGGACAGCGTCACCTTTTCCCTTGCCGGTTTGCTGCAGAACCTGGCACCGCCGTTCCGGGTGGGCTGCCACCTCGCGTTTGATGGCATCAAAGGTATCATCGGTGGAATTGCCTTCCACGAAAACAATTTCTGTTCCCGCGCCCATTTCTGGCACCCGCTTCATGATCGCTGGAATGTTACCGGCTTCATTGCGAGCTGGAACAATGACAGAAACAACTGGTTTCTGGTCTGCAACCTGGGAAGGCTGCGGACGCGCAATTATCATATTGGTTAAAGCCAGCTCATTAAACGGCCAGATTTTGACGAGAAATTTGTTAAAGAATGCATCGACCAATGGGGTCGTGACCGGCCAAAGGATTTCCTGCCACGAACGGACTGTTTCCAAATTTTCCAAGTGCAACAGATTGGAAATATCATCCACTGTCAGCCAGTTTTGATATAGCGTGGGTTTAGCCAGGTGCAGAAATTCAGCCAATCCCAGAGGAACTTCCCACAACCGGCTATACACATTGATAATTATTCTCGTGCGGGGATGCGATAAGCGGCGCACCTCACGAAATACAGCCTGCACATCCCACAGGTCATTTAACAGGTCAGAAAGAATAATGACATCGAATTTTTCCTCCAGGCCGATATTCATGGCATCAGCCAGAAAGAAATGGCAATCCGGATGGCGTTGTATCGCCCTTTTGATCATCCCTGTGGAAAAATCCAGACCAATACCAATTTCCGGTTTTAACGATGCCAGCAGATCTCCCTGTCCACATCCCAATTCCAGGATTTTTTGTTTTGGAGAAACCAGGAAGGAAAAAATCTCATGCAAACGCCGATGATAGTAACCACCCAGTCCTTTCCATCGGTCCAAACCAAGAGCAGTTTGCTCATTATGGGCAATTCTGGCGTTTCTGTACTCGACTTCAGCATTTCTTGTTGTATCGTTTTTAGTTTTTGAATCCAAGGTATTCATCCCATTATTTTAGTATTTCTTTTGATGTTGCTTCAACCATTTTTTCCAAACTAAACTCTTTAACAATTTTCTCGCGAGCCGCCCGGCCTAATGAAGACCGATCTTGAGGAGGCAGAGTAGCCAAGTGTTGAATGCGAGCTGCCAGCCCTTGAACATCACCGGGAGCAAACACCATACCCGTTTCTCCTACGATCCGCCGGGAATCGCCCACATCACTGACAACACACGGAACCTCACAAGCCATGGCTTCGGCTATCACATTGGAAAATCCTTCTCCGATGGATGCTGAAACACACATATCCAGAACATTATAAATTCCCTGAACGTCTTTTTGTGAAGCAACCCATTTAAAACTACTCTCAATCCCCAGTGATCTCGTGGTGGACCTCAATTCGGATTCAAATTGAGGCGAACCACTACCCACCACCAGAAAAACCATGTCAGGTTTTGTTTTGAGCACGATGGATGCTGCCTTGATGAATGTTTCATGGTCTTTGATCGGGTCAATCCGCCCGATTATGCCAGTCACCATTGCGGTTTCGGAAATACCGAGTTCTTTACGGGTTCTCCGCCGGGCATTAATATCCGCGCGGAATTGGGTGGTGTCAATTCCATTGGGGATAACCACCATTTTGTCTTGCGGCATACCCCGTTCAGCCGCCATTCGCGCGCCAGTATATGAATTCACTAAAATTTGATCACTCAACCAGGCCAATTTATCCTGTAAAAAATAGATAACCCGATTTAATGTGTCGTAATCTTCATTGCGTACATAGGAATGACGAATGGAGATGATCAATTTAATGCGAGGGGTGAATGGTTTTAACAGCATGGCAAGCAAATTGGCGGCCACCAGATACGACATAATAATGTCAGGTTTTTCATTTTGGATGATTCCTGACAGGTTTGAGATAAAGGGTAATATATCCCATCTTCCACGCTTACCGGCAGAAATGACTCGCACACCCGAATTAAGATACTCTGACAGTAATTCACCATCCGGGTAAAAAGTAACAACAACGGGGTCAATTCGACTGCGATCCAAACCACGCAGCAAAGTCAGCAACTGTTTTTCTGCGCCGCCTATATTGATGGATCGAATAAGAAACATGACCTTTTTCACAGGTTTTTCCCCATGCGGGCTATTTTATTTCCCGGTGAAAAATAAATTCATTACAACCCAGATTAAACGTCGTTTTCATGAACTCAAGCGTAAAACCTCTGGAATGCAGGAATTGGAAAATCTCACCCGGGGTCGCAACTTCAAATGGATAACCCCCAACCCAGTCGATGACATCTTCCCATGGTGACATTCCTCGATTGCTGTTGTAATTACGCCATGTTATACCGGGATGCCCCTTTAAAAGGTCCCGGATAAAAATTGGCAGCCAAATTATGATAAAGGAAGGATAAAGCACCAGGAATCTCAAAAATGATGGCAACCGGTTATAGAGTTTTTTTATTGCCGTCCATATCCGGCTGGGTATTCCCTGATCATTATAAATAGCAATAAACAGGCGCCCCCCCGGTTTTACAAGATGAGAAGCATTTTCGATTGCCTGCCACATCTTTCCGGTGTGATGTAGAACACCCCAGGAATAAACGATATCAAATTCTGGAAGTCCCTGAAGGTAGGTGTCATTTAAGACACTGGCCTGTTCAATCGTCCATGAGTTGTTATCAGAGAAAAACCGCTTTTTCAGGTCCCGGCAGCAGGCAACGCTGAAAGAGTCAAAATCGAAGGAATGCACCGGGGAAGAACCCAACCTCACGGCCGCTAACGAAAATAAGCCGCTACCGCAGCCAATATCCAGAAAGCTCAATCCATTCAGGTTCTCAACAGCCAGCTTTTCTTTTAGGGATTTTTCTGCTTCCAGGATTTTTGTTTCATTCAGACGATCCAGGTATCTCTGCCAGTTCTTTCCAAATTCAAAACGTTCGCCCCTGGCGACTGATTTTTCAAATTCTTCCGAATCTTGTACCTGTATCATCAAATCTCCCATCGCTATTATCTGGCTAATAGTGGATTTTACCATGCGAAAAATCGTCCATCATTCCAAGGCAACTGATAGTTATGCCGCGCAATCACATCTTGGGTGGATTGGGTCTTCATAATAAATAAAGCAGAGGCATGATAGCCTCTGCTATAAACAATGCGTTTTCAGCAGTCCGGAATCGCTTATTGGCTTTTACTCCATGCATGAATGGCATCAGCCACAACTTTTATTTGTTCGTCCGTCAATTCGGGGAACATAGGCAGAGAGAGCACCTGATTCGCCGCTTTTTCGGATTCTGGGAAGTCTCCCTCTTTGTAGCCCAAATCGGCATGCGCGGGCAATAAATGGACCGGAATTGGATAATGGATACCATGCTGTATACCTGCGTTTGTCAAATAGGCCATGAGGTTTTCACGATTTGTTGTGCGCACGGCATACACATGGAAAACAGGTTTACCATACGGCATCACTTCTGGGGTGACTACCTTGCTGCCTGCCAGTAGTTTTGAATATAGTGCGGCATGCGACCGGCGGGCCTCTGACCAGGAATCAAGGTATTTCAGTTTTACATGCAAAATGGCGCCCTGAATACCTTCCAATCGGTAGTTATACCCTTTAAGCACGTGCTGATATTTCTTTTCCGCGCCCCAATCACGCAACATGCGCATGGTGCGGGTGTATTCCGGGTTGTTTGTGGTGATCATGCCGCCTTCCCCATAAGCCCCCAGATTCTTGCCGGGGTAGAAGCTAAAGCAGCCCATATCACCCATGGATCCGGTCTTTCTGCCTTTGTATTCCGCGCCATGCGCCTGAGCGGAATCTTCGATCACTACAAGTTTGTGTTTGCGGGCAATTTCTAGAATGGGATCCATGTCAGCGCACTGCCCGTACAGATGCACAGGCAGGATCACTTTGGTTTTTGGTGTAATCGCCGCTTCGATCTTGCTCACATCCATGGTAAATGAATGCGGATCAATATCCACAAATACCGGTTTCGCGCCGGTATAGCAGATGGCCGCAACAGTGGCCACAAAGGTAAATGAAACTGTGATGACTTCATCTCCGGGGCCTACGCCGGCTGCCAGCAATGCCAGATGCAACGCCGAAGTACCGCTATTCACACCGATCGCGTTATCCACCCCGCAATAAGCCGCGAAATCTTTTTCAAATGCCGCCACCTCGGCACCCAGAACAAATTGAGACGATTCGAGCACCCGGCCGACAGCTTCATCGATTTCAGGTTTGATACTGTGATATTGCGCTTTCAGGTCAACAAAAGGAATGGTCATTTTTTCTAGTCTCCGCTAATGTTAATCAATCTGAACAGGTTGACCGCGTTTTGCCATGGACTGATTGGCAGCTTCCAGAATTTTCACGATCCTAAGGCCCATCTCTCCATCGGTCTGAGGTTTACGGTTGTTGATCACACAATCGATAAAGTGAGCCGCTTCCGTTTTCAATGCCTCTGTTGTGGCCAGATGCGGCGCCCACATATCGCCGCTTCGGTAACTTACCAACATCTGATACACACCTTCCGCCCCGCCAGTCAGACTGACGCCTTTGTCATAAATCTTGATCTTTTCACTGGGCTCAATATCATCGTAAACGATCATTTGTTTGTCGCCTCCAATAAGGGTGCGGCGCACTTTGACCGGAGCCATCCAGTTGACATGGAAATGGGCAATCAGGTTGTTCTGCAAATAACAGGTAATATACGCGATATCCTCTGGTTGGCCTTTTAGGTGGGCTATACCGGTCGCGGATACGGCGCCCGGCTGCTCTCCCAGAATAAAGTCCATAATCGAAAGATCATGCACAGCCAGGTCCCATAACACATTCACATCATGCTGGAACAATCCCAGGTTGATGCGCACTGAGTCATAGTAAAGCAAGCGGCCCATTTCTCCGCTGGTGATAAGCTCTTTTATTTTGATCACAGCCGGTGTGTAGATGAATGTGTGATCAACCATGACAACTTTATTTGCCTTCGCCGCGGCTTCTAATAATTTCTCCCCTTCAGCCACGGTACTGGTCATTGGTTTTTCAACAAGAACATGCTTCCCCATCTGCAAGGCCTTCATCGACAGGTCAAAATGTGTGGAAACCGGGGTGGAAATAACCACAGCGTCCACATCAGGGGAATTAATAAGATCTATTGGATCTTCAGATACCTGAACCGAAGGAAAACGGGATTTGACGAGATTTAGACGATCGGACTTTTTATCGCTTACAAATACCACCTGGGCATCTTTTGTCTCTGCGAAATTCCTGACCAGGTTTGGGCCCCAATATCCATATCCGATGACGCCGATATTAATCATTTTCTCTCCAGGGATGTCAATAATTAGATTTTAAAAATTTGAATCGGAACAACAATACCATCGAATTAACCACCAGTGATAGTACCCTCATATCTAATGGATATTATATTTTTATTTATAATTCCCGACAATTTGATTTCTCCTGCCAAAATACCAGTCGATTACAAAAACCAAAGAATGTAATGGCAGTTGCCTTACCGGTATTCAAGAATATTCCGGACTTCCTTTCCCAGGTTGAATAGCCCGTCAAGGATGCTCAAACCTCCGATGAATTCTCCGTGAATTTGAGGGTAAACGATGGGCTGGTAGACTTTAATTTCAAGCTGAAGACCCGCTTCGGCAAATTTGATTGGATCCTGGTAATTTTGACCACCTTTTCCGGATACATAGACATCACCGCCGGAAAGTTTTACCAGGGAAATTAACCGTTCATCACTTGTACCCGTTGGATGCAAGTCGCTTGACCGAACAAGTTTGGAAGTGATTTCCAGATAATCGCATATAACGCGGATTAATTGCATATTGAACAAAGCGAGAAGTGTTCCTGAACTTTGATATACCGGTGTGATCAACTCCATTATTTCTTTATGGAAGGGGGCTTTTTTATAGGTTTGAGAGATTCGAGACAGGTGGCTTTCAGCCCATTTTGGATTTGAAAATTCAACATCCATAATTTTTTGTTGCCGGTGACGCGTGCTCGGCTCCGACATCCAAAAGGTATGATTTTCATCCCTCAGCATCGAGCGGTAAACATAACTTTGCCCCGGGGAGATTTCAGCGTCATCCAAAAAAATAAAACTGTCACAATAGGCAATTTTTGTAAAATACCCGAGCCAGGGAATATAGTTTGGTTGGTGGATTCCAACTCTCATTATGCCCCTGAAAGTTCCATGTGTTTCTGGAAATCTACAGATAAGACCCCCATGATCAACTGGTTGTGAAATTTCCCGTTGAAGAAAATACTTTCCCGCAAAACGGCTTCTTTTTGGAATCCGCAATCTTCAAAACTCTTTATCGCGCGCGTGTTTTCCTGAAGCACAAAAAGGAACAATCGATTTAGCCCTAACTCCCAAAAGGCAAATTTCATCATGGTTAACGATGCGTCTTTTCCATAGCCTTTACCAATGGTGTCCCGCTCTCCAAGGTATATCCCAAATTCGGCGGACTTATTCTTCAAGTCAATATCCATCAGGCTCACGAGCCCGATAGGCCGCCCTTCAAGATTTTCGATCAATAATTTCCGTTTGGAACTATCTGTAATCAACCTGTCAAACCAGCGATATTGTTCATCCAGCGAGATGGGGAAACGCGGCCCCAGCCATACTGTTAGCTCTGGGTCGTTCATCCACTTACACAGAACAGGCATATCCTGTCTTTCTAAAGCTCGCAATCGGGTGGTTTTTCCAATCAACATAAGCAAGATCCTATTTTAAAATGCAATAAATCACTTCAAAAGCTTCGGCAAAGTCCGTGGATATCTGGGTGCCTCTGACTTCCGCCAGGCTGCGGACAAAAGAATCCTTCGAATAACTGCGGAAGATTTGCGATTTATAGGCTTGCAATGCTTTCACTTTTTTTTCAATATGCTCTTTTTCCAGATGGATAAAAGCCTCGGTGCTGAAAACCCGATTGTTCCAGGCCATTTCATACCCGAGGATGCTCGTTCCTTTAAATGCCCTTATTCCTTCTTCAGAAAGAGTTTTGTGGTCCTGATGCAGATCGCTGGTCGATGGCAGCAACACTAGATCCGGTTTGATTTGTTTACGGATACTGACCAGATCTTCAAGGATCTCCTGCCGGTATGTGGGGAACATGCGGACTTCATAGTTATGGATGAACAGATTTTCCTGCGAGATTCCCAGAATGGATGATGAAGTTTTAAATTCATCTCGTAAGACATCCGGCGGAAACCCTTCGGGGATGGATTTCTCGCACAATGAAAAAACCGCGTAATAAACTTTTTTTCCTTCTTTACAAAATCTGGCGATTGTTCCGCCACACCCAAATTCGCCGTCATCCGGGTGCGCGCCCAGAACAAGGATTTTTTCTGCCTGAATCATTTATGGCTCCATTCTTCCAGAAAGGAGACTATCTTTTTCCGGGTGGATCCGTCACCCAGGATCGGTTCCCATTTTTCTGGTGTTTCCATAGTATTAATAAAGTCGTGAATTTTTTCGGTGTCCGCTCCAACCAACCGGCTCCAACCAGACTGAACCAGGTCGATCCATTCGGTTGTATCATCCACAATGATACTTGGAATTTTACTAAAGAACGCTTCGCGAATTACCCCGCCAGAGTCCGTCACGATGATTCTGGCGTTCTTTTCCAGTGCCAGCATGTCAAAATAACCGACCGGTTCAATGAGCTGTAAATTTGAGCGTTTGGGTAGAGTATCGATTAATCCAATTTGATTTATTACTTTCTGCGTTCGGGGATGTACAGGGAGTATCACGGGGATTTCAGATTGGGATAAGCCAAGTAAGATTGACTTCAGCCGTTCCGGAATATCTGTATTAATTGCCCGGTGTACTGTGGCCAGCGCATAACCCCTGGTCGAAAGCTGCTGTTTTTGAAGAATGTCAGACGTGTTTGAGGGCAAACGGCTGATCATGGTAAAGGTGTCCAATGATATATCGCCCACCCAGGTTACATTTTGATTTATGCCTTCTTCTCTCAAATTATTCACAGCCCGCTGCGACGCGCAAAAAATAATCGAGCTGATGTGGTCCACAACAACCCGGTTGCTTTCTTCCGGAATGCTGACTGAAGGAACTTTTTCAATGTTAATGGTGAAATTGCGTTCCCCGCCCTCAACATGCGCGACGGGGATTCCGCATTTTTGAGCGCACAGCGCGGCAGCCAGAGTGGAATTGGTATCGCCAAAAACCAGAGTGCAATCCGGCTCTTCGTCCAGAAAAATGCGTTCCAGAGCTGTCATCATTCGCGCAATTTGATCAACTGCGCTTGCGGAACCCACTTCAAGGTTGTAATTGGGTTCCGGAATTTTGAGCTCATCAAAAAATACTTTGGAAAGCTTGTAATCATAGTGCTGCCCCGTGTGGACAAACACATTCTCATGCCCGCGCTCGGAAAGTTCTATGCAAACAGGTGCGGCTTTGATAAATTGCGGCCGTGCGCCGACAACCGTCATGATCTTCATGGTATTCCTTGAACCTTCTTGTAAGAATTAATTCAATGAGGGATGCAAGATACAGGCTAACCAGACTATGGCAGCATCAGTGATCGATACAGGTTTGAAATTTTCGAAATAGTCTCTTCGGGATCGAAATTCGCAGAGGCGAATTTGCGAGCTTCATCACCCAGGTTCCGCCGCAGGTTTTCATCACCCAACAGTTTGCGGATGGCATCCTCATACCCTTTGGGTGAATTATCGCACAACTCAACCCACCCGCCCTGCAAATCAGGAACCGGCTCAACGGGATGGTTGTTCATAATGATGGGCATGCCGATCAACGCGCCTTCTATCATGGATTTGGATATTCCCCAACCATCGCAATGAGATACCAACAGGTCGCATTCCGCGAGCATTTTCATCAATTCCGGGTTGGGCATGGCTTTTATGAAAGTTACTTTCTTCTCAACACCAGTTTCGATGGCCACTTTTTCAAGATTCTCATGGATTACACCATCACCAATGATGTAATACTGGCAGTCGATTTCCTTGATTGCGCGGATGATATTTTCCGGGTTTTTTTCTTTTATCTGCCGGTTGATGGTTATCAATTTGGGTGGATTGGATAATTCATACGAGCTTTTCTTGTTTGTTTTGGTCACACCAACCGGGTTATAGATCAGGTGGATATTTTTTGCCCCGTAATCACGGGCGTAGCGAATAATTGGACTGTAGACAGCTATTACAGCGTCTGAATTTTTTATCGAAATTCGTTCCAATTTCATGCGGAAAAGATGGATGATCTTCTGGGTCAATGTGCTCAATTCATCCCGATCAAAAGTACCGTGCAGAGAAACAACATACGGAATACCCAGTTCGCGTTTGATCTCGCTGGCCAGATAACCTTGAATAAAGCTGTTATGCACCCGGATCAAATTAGGAGAAATGGTGCGAACAAAGTCAACACAACGGGAGATCCAATTTTTCAACAGAAACGGCTGCCAACCAAGAGATTTTTTCATTGACGGCGCGGGGATGGAATGAATGAACACTCTGGCCCGCCCACCGGTGTATTGCATTTTCTCCGAGTCAACCTCATCATGGACGGTCAGTAAAATATGAACTTCATCAAATACATCCCCCGGGTTGTAATAACCGGTGGGGTATTCACCCTTGGCAAGAATTGCCGAAACCTGATAATTTAAAATTACAAGCAGTCTTTTTACCAATGTCATTCCTCAATTATTAACATCTTCGATAAAAAACCAGGCCGGATTTACTATATTTAGTTCGTTTATAATACCATCCAATGGGCGTTTCTTCTGTTCCTCAATTTGCACTGAACAATCTCACTCTTCGTTCGCGGCAGGAGATCTTAAAACAAACCTGGGATCAGTTTGCCGAGGTTTCGCCGTACGCGTGGTTATATCACACCTATGACATGCAAGATGCCATCGCAACCTGGCCCGGAAAGCACGATATGAGTTTCGCGCTGGTGGATGAAGAAAAGAGCGGTCAGATCGTGGCAATTGTTCCTCTCCACCGTGTGGACCGCCCTTTTTTGGGATTTTTCAAGAATTGTTCGCTTGAATCTATGGGGGGATTTGCCTACCACCCCCAGTTGACTCCCAAACAGATGGATGTTGTCGCTGAACAGGCGATGCAGAGAATTCGGGAATTCGGAAAAAAGAATTCTGCGGAAGAGATTCGTTTCCAATTATCACCTCTGACACCTTTTTTCAGGGAACCGGCAGCTTCGAAAATTAATCCGTTGATTTACCTGGGAGTCGAGAACATTCCATCTCAGACCTACTTGATCGACCTCAGCCAGTCGATAGAATCCATATGGAATAATATGGATGGTTATTGCCGTACACACATTCGCAAGGCAGAAAAAACAGGGTACGTGGTGAGACAGGCGGTTCTTGGAGAAGACCTGGAAATTTATTATGATTTACATTGCCGTACTTACCACAGAACCGGGGTAACACCGCATCCACATGCGTATTTTGAGGCCATCTGGAAGGATTTTGTTTCTTCTGGCAGAGCCGTTGTTTTCTTTGCTGAATTGGATGGCAAAGTAGTGGCAGCTGATAATGAAGCTGTGTATAAAAAGGCTGTGTCAGGTTGGACAGCCGCCGGTGAAGGGAAAGCCACCACAGGAGTAAACAACCTGCTCCACTGGACAGCTATTCGGTGGGCAAAAGAAAACGATATGCAGATCTACGAAAGCGGCGAAGGATTCCCCGGTGAAATGGATGGAAAACGCAAAGGACTGACGGATTTTAAGAAAAGTTTTGGCGGGGAGTTGTGCCCGCTGTATCGTGGAAGAATCCTTTGCCGGCCGGCACTCTATCATTTTCGTGGATTTTTGAAAGCAATACGTTAAGGGCTGATGTGGGAAAAGGCACCTGCTACCCTTTCGTAGAACAATACTTTACCCGGGCCATTCAGCCGGGAGATGCCGTGCTGGAAACCGGCTGCGGCGGCGCGATGTACAGGGGGTTGATCCAAAACCTGGGCGGTGTGTATACAGGGTGCGATATTTATAACACGTTGTACCAGACGGATCATGATCTGGATGCATACTGCAGTTCCAATAGACTTCCCTTCGCTAACGATTCATTTCGTTTTGTTTTTAATCAAGGCGCATTTGACTATATGCCTGAACCAGAGACGACATTATCTGAAGCATACCGGGTTTTGCGCCCCGGAGGGCGGCTGACCATTTTCACCTACCGGAAAGATATTCTCGAAGTAATCGACCGGAATTGCCGGGCCCGTAAACGAGATTGGGAACTCACCCATCATGTATTTTCGCAAAAACAAATCCTTGGATGGTTGAAAGATCAGGGTTTTACGGCAAAAGAAATCACCTCTCAATTAGACACCTTGATGACCGGGGGCGTTAAGCGGAGTATTCTCGATTTTCTGGGTGTTTACTTGATTCTTCAGTCAAAATACAGCATCTGGAGAATTTATGAAGCGATGAAACCCGCATGAATTCCATTCACGACTTGATACGATCTCTGTATATCCCCAGCGATCGAACTTTTAGCGCGCATTCGGAAGATGGCATTAACTGGACTCGTGATAAAGGTGTTCGGCTGGAAAAAGGCCGCTTTATCCAGGCCGACAATTCTTTCTATTGCTTCATTCATCAGCCGGAAGATCTGGCTGGGATTCATGAGTTGTACTTTCACACATCCACACAGTCAAAAGATGCATGGATTACCTGTATCCAAAAAACCCAATCAGCGGATGGAATGACATGGCAGGAAGAGAAAGAAATCTTGCTTTCCAGCGATCGATCTGATTGTGAGTTTTCGCAAATACGAGCTCCTTATGTTAAAAAATTCGGTGATATCTGGAGGCTCTTCTTCTCTGCCCGGCAAAATGGAAAACCAACCGGTATTTATTCTGCCATGTCACAAGACCGCAAGGCTTGGAAGATAGAACCTGGTTCCCGGGTTTCTGTTGAATTATTCACCGCGGCCGGGGACGCGGTCGATGGGGTTAGTGACACATCGATCATTGATCTTCCGGATGGTACATATCGGATGTTCTTTTCCGTCTACCGCGAATCAGTCTACAAGCAGAATATTTGCAGCGCGCGCTCGAAGGATGGGCTGAGATGGGAGATCGAGCCCGGTGTTCGCGTTAATTTCGGCTCAAATGGATGCCGGTTTGTAACCAATAATCCCAGTGTGATTCAGATCGACGGCCTGTGGAATATGTACTTTCGTGGTTCAAACAATATGCCTATCAAAGACAAGATTTTTCGGGCAATCTCAAAGGACTCAATGGATTGGGAAATCAAAGGTCCGGTTCTTACGCCCAATCCCTTAAATCTTAAAGAACGCCATGAAGTAGCCCACCCTTACGTTTACAAAACTCAGGATGGATTTTTCAGGATGTATTACACCGGCTGTGGTGGTACTATTCTTGACCGTTTTGCGTTTCAATACTACGAGAACCATTACAGACAAAACAAGATACCTGTAATCTACGATTAGTCTCTATGTCAGTACGAATTCCCAATCCCAAACACAGTGCAAGTCTCATATCCCGGTTCGCGTCCGAATTCATTAATCGCGCCAGTTCGTTCATCGTATTCCCTCTTATGATTAAGTACCTGCCAGCGGAAGCATACGGGGTGAATACTCAGTTACAAACCCTTTCCACGTATTTATTAACATTAGCCAGCCTTGGTTTGGGCTTTTTTGTGATCCGTGAATATTCCGGAAATATTGAACTGAAGACTCTGAGCACCAGGTTCAGATCCTCAATTTTGCTGGTAACAATATCTTCCATAATAGTGGGATCCGTTTTTCTTATACTTCCCTCACAAGTCAACCAGTTGTTCTTCCGGGTCTCATGGGCAGATGTGATCATCCAATGGGGTTTTGGATTAATCCTGTTCTCAGCACTCGAACAAGTGATCCGTGATTTCCTGCGCGCCAGATTGCGAATGATCGCGTATTCCATCTCGCAGATCATACAGGCAGTAATCTATGTCGCTGGTGTGTCCTATATTCTTACCACCGGTGGTAACCTTCTTCAAATCATTCAGTTGACGGTTTTCTTACGGGCAGCCTCTTTTCTGGGAATGTTCATCTTCCTGCTGGTTGTCAGGGAAGTCGAACCTTTTGGAAAATTTGTCACCCTAAAAGAACAAATGAAAATCATTCGATGGGGGTTTCCTATCGTTGCTTCCAGCTTGAGTGTTTCATTCCTGAGCAACGGCGACAGGGCCGTATTGGGCGCGCTTACAGATTCAGTATCGGTAGGTGTTTATGGGGCTGCATACCAACTGGCAAATGTCCTCCTTGCATTAGGAGCGCCCTTCTGGTCGATGTTGTATCCACTTATAGCGACATATAAGAATTTACATGATCCCGCCGGTCTTTCCATGGTGAGCAAACGATACTCCAATGCATTCTCCGTCATAGGGTTTCCCGCATTTTTTGGGCTGCTCATTATTGGTTCGCCCACCCTGGGTTATTTTGGGAAGAGTGTATATGAAATCCCTGTACCTGTTTTCCTGTTTATCATGCTGGGAGTTTTTATCTCCCAATTTTGCGCGCCAATCCTTTATATGGCTTACGTTTATCAAAAACCCAGGACCATCTTTATCATCACCACCATTAGCGCCCTGGTGAATCTGGTTCTAAATTATCTGCTCATTCCTTCTCTGGGGATTTTTGCGCCCGCCCTAAATACAACATTCACCTATACATTGATGGACTTTCTATTGATCCGTTTGATTCCATCAACTGGTTTTAAAGAGAACGAACTGTATGACTATGCGAGTATCATCAAATATATATGTGCCGGCGCTGCCATGGCTATTGCGTTGGTTTTTGCCAGGAACTATATTCAGATCAACCTGGTCAATCTATTTATATTGGTTGCCGGTTCAGCCATCGTTTATTCTCTCGTTCTTTTTTCGTTATACAAGTTCAATTTTGCCAGAATGGTCAAACCGCTTTTTGGATGAGCACACAATACGTTATTATATGCGCGCAAAAATGACCTCTTTTAAACAGGAACCAATGGATAAAACTCTTGAAGCTGACATTCGCCGGCACATCCGGGAAAAATATACCGGCATTTTTACCGAAGAACATATGGAACGCCATTTCCAGGACTACACCGGGTTTGAACTGGCCGAAACCCAACTACGCCAGGTGCAGGATGTTACCGGCTTACAGGCAGGACAAAAGTTATTAGACATCGGCTGCGGATACGGCTCCTTTGTGCTGGTCTGCCGCAACGCCGGAATTGAGGCTGAAGGACTCGATATCGCTGACTATGATATCGGGTTTGCCCGCCGGCGTTTTGAAATGGAAGGCAGTCAGCTCAAAAGCGGCGAAATCTTCCATCTTGGCGATGGGCAGAATACAGGTCTGCCCGGCAACCATTTCGATGTGGTCACCGCGTGGAATCTGCTCGAGCACGTTCCTGATTTCCACCTTTTGATCGGCGAGGCCTACCGGCTGCTTAAACCCGGTGGAACGTTCATCGCCATTGCGCCCAACTATTTTTCCTTCCGGCAGGAAGCGCATTATCACGTTCCCTGGTATCCTTTCTTCCCCAGGGAATGGGCGCACAGATATCTGATAAAACGCGGGTTGAATCCCTCCTTCTTCGATCAGGATATTCATTATGTATCCAGCTGGGGTATCGAATCAGCCCTGCGGAAAACCGGTTTTCAATCCATTATTCTGGGAAATTACAAATTGGATCACCCCGAGGTTATCCATTCAAGCGCTTTAATTAAAAAACTTGAGATTCTGAATCGCTTTCACCTCACAGGACTGGTAAAAATTTTATACTGGTTCGAGTATTGGAATCCAATGAAACCCTCAATTTACCTGGTGGCGAGGAAGCCTGCATGAAAGAACTGCCCTTCCACCTAAAGCTTCTTGACCGCGCCGGCCGATTCTTCCCCGGCATATTCTGGGAACGGTACAGCGCGCTTGCCCGCCAGCAGGGATTTGACCGTCTCTACCTGCTTCTGTCATTCGATTGTGATACCCCGGATGACGCTGTTTCAGCGCAGATCATTGACGCATGGTTGTATGACCAGAATATTCAACGTTCCTACGCAGTTCCAGGAACCATGCTGGAAGCGAATCCAACAATATACAGAAATATTGCAGGAAAAGGAGCTGAATTTCTCAACCATGGATATCTTCCCCATACCCAACAAACAGATGGTGTTTACAGGTCAACTACATTCTACGCAGACATGAAACCCGCCGCGGTTGAGGAAGATATTCGCAAGGGACATGAAACCGTCCTGGAGGTTCTGGGAAGAAAGCCATCCGGGTTTCGGGCACCCCATTTTGGAATGGTGTCTCTTGATATGAAAGAAAATGTGATCCTTCCCGTTCTTCGCGATCTTAAGGAATACTATTCAACCCAGACCACTCCCTTTGAAAGCATCCAGTATGGACCAATCTGGTGGAAGAACAACTGGCCAGAGTTTCCAGTCTCTGGAAGTACCCTGGCTCCATTTTCCATCCTGGATTCCTTTTCATATATTGAAAGCCCGGCTAATCGAAAAGTTACAGGCCGTTTTTCATCTGTATTAAGGCAGACCATTCATCAGCTACGCGAATGGCAGGTTTGCGGGCTTTTGAATATTTATGTTGATCCTTCACATGTGAGTGAAGATCCCGGTTTTCGGGAGATAATCACGACCCTGGGCGAATCGGGTATACCTTCATTGACATATTCCCAGGCGTTGGAAATTGGCAGGTAGGAAGCAGCGGAATGAAGAACCTTCTTGCCATTTCCTGGTGTATGCCCCCCATCATCATGCCTCGTTCCATCCAGGTTTCACGTTTGCTGGCCGCCCTGGCAGAATTGGGTTGGCAGTCTGATGTGGTCTGCGTGGATCCGACATCATTCCGTCAAAAAGTCCACACACTCGATGACGCATTAAATCGACCGGCAGGCGGAAAGGTTACCAAATACCCCGTTCCAACCCTTGAAGATTGGATCCTTGTACGAGGGCTGATCCGCCTGTTCCCTTCCCTGGCTATGATGCCGGATGGCAAGTGGATCTGGAAGAACGCGGCTTTTCGAAAATGTGAATCGCTGGTTTCCACACACAAGTATGACGCGATGGTCAGTTTCGCGCAGCCCTGGACAGACCATCTCGTAGGGCTGCAGGTCAAAGAAATCACCAGCCTGCCGTGGATCGCCCACTTCAGCGACCCATGGGTAAATAATCCCTATGTTAACAGTTCTTCCGGTGTCAAACAGAAATTACGCGCCATGGAACGCGCGGTGATTGAACACGCCGACGCGGTTGTCTTTGTGTCACAGCAGACCGCCGACCTTACCATGCAGGTTTACCCGGAAGAATGGAAACGAAAAGTGCTGGTCATTCCCCACGGTTATGAGACAGAAGTTGCTTCGGCAGATAATCCAGATCAAACTGGTCTTTCTCCGGTTGAATTCGTCTATACGGGCAATTTTTACGGCCGCCGTACGCCTCGTACGTTGTTGGAAGCTGCCAGCCGGTTGAACGCTGATCCACGATACTCTGACCGATTCAGGTTACGTTTTATAGGGCCCGGTCAATCTGAGGGTGTCGAATTAAGCAGACAGCTCCATCTGGAGAATATTGTCCGCTTCGAAGGGACTGTAACCTATGTCCACAGCCAGGATTTCTGCAGGAAGGCGGATGTTCTGCTGGTCATTGATTCGCCATCTGAAACACCCAGTGTGTTTCTTCCAAGCAAACTCATTGATTACCTTGCTTTCCGCAAACCCATACTGGGCATCACTCCATTGCAGGGCTGCTCCGCCGATCTCATCCGCGAGTTGGGCTGCCCGGTGGTCGATCCAATGGATATTGCGGGAATTGCAGATAGACTGGCAAGCTTTATTGAAGCAAAACAGAAGGGATCATCCATCCTGCCTGTACAGTTTGAAACTGTTGCCAGCCGATACCACATCAAGAACGCCGCTGGGAAGATGAACGATCTTTTGAATTCCCTGCTCGACTGATGGCTGTTTAAGGGCACGCCAATTCAGATTTCACACGTTCAACCCAGGGCTGCGCCGCGGTTTGATCCTGACCAACAGATGATTCCAATCGTTTCCAACCTGCGCAGAGCGATTTACCCATGTTCTCAGTAAGCTCGTTAGCCTTGATTGTTAATTGATAAGCGCCTTCCCAATCTCCGCTATGTGCCAACCCGTCTATAAAGGGTTCGTATTCCATGCCCACGGCCGGGGTCAGGTTCTTTTCTGACGCGCTTCTATTCAGATTGACAATTTCCTCCCACTGATTGAACTGACGTGCCAGATCAGCCTTCTCATAATAATAGCACCAACCGTGTTCCGGTTCTGGGCCAAAAATATCCTGCGGGGAAACCCGGGGATCGGAGTTCTCAGGCAAAATTTGTTCAAGGTTGGAAATTTGCGCGAGTTTGGCTTCCGCGGAAGTGATCAGCGGCGAGAATTCATCCTGCGGTCGAAGGATGCGCATACAGGCCTGGCCGGCTTTAAAATGCGGGACAATTCCGTTGGAGGTGGACCCTGTAAATTTAATATTTCGAATGGAGTATTTTACGGGCAGCCCGGGTAAAAAATCAGGAATATCGTTGCCATACGCGCGCATGGAACTGAAAAACCAGAATGGAATGTTGTCTGATGTTAATTCAGGCGCGTATATGGCATTCATGGCATAACTGACCGAATAATCGGCGATCAACCCGAAGGGCATTTTTGTGCCGAACAACGCTGTGCCGGGTTTCATATCTGGCACACGCCAGTAAAACTGCCAGTAATAATCCCGCTGGATGTCCCAGTTCAGCCGGTAACGGTTAATCGTGCGGATCTGTGTGGAAATGGACAAGGCCAGCATCAGTCCAAGCAGCACTGATTTTTGAAGCCGGCGGTATCCCAACAGGCTGGTCAGTGTGACCAGAATGATTACAACGCCCAGCATCGGCCCCAGGGAAAATCGGTCAGACCACTGCCCCACAATCACCTGCCGGTCTGTGATCCAAACAGGCAATCCCCCGGCCAACAAGACCGCGCCGCCCAGAATTAACCACTCTCCGGCAAACCCACGGTCTACACTACTTTCGTCCTTCCCTTCACCCGCCATGACAAATCCGGCGGCCATGGCTGCCAGCCCACCCAACAGCCAGCCAAACCAGGTAGCTTTGGAAGCCAGGTCAATTTCATCCGCTTCAATGGTATTCGTCCAGATAAAGATCAACAGGTACAGGCAATCCTTCAGAACATTCTGGGTAAGGTGCAACAGCATACCGAAGGGGTCTTTCTTCAGAGCGGCCAGATTGACCACTCCATTTGGGTCATCCGTTCCCGGAATGGGTTGGAAAATGAAGAACCGCCAGGCGATAAACCCGATCAATGGAATGATGTAGGGCAGCCAGAATTGGATTACTTTCTCGAAACGGTTTCTACAACCCGGGATCTCTTCATGAAGCAGTGCCCATAACAAAAATGGCCTGACGATCTCCAGTCCGACAAAATACTCAATGGTCATCATTTGGCCGAACGAGGCGATGGCAGCCAGCAAGGTCAGCGGCAGATAAAACCGGCGGCGGCGATAGGCAAGCACAGTTAAAACCAATGACAAGCTGTACAACACCAAAGCGGCGAAATGACGGCTGTAGGTCACCGCGACAGTCTGTTGGAAGAATCCGGGAAAAACCGCGAGAAGCAGCATCAGCCAGCCGATCTCATAACGATGTTTTGGCCAGGCCTGACAGAAGGCCCACCAGAGTCCCAGCAGCGACAGGTAACGCAGCGACAGGTTGAAAATCTGCCATTTTACCGGATCGTCGCCGAACAGCGGAAAGAACATCAGGTAAACCCAGATGGTTGTCGGTCGGTCATACAGGAAGTACTTGAGAAATTCAACCGGTGACTTTAGTTTGAAAAGAAAGACATCTTCCCAATCATCCCAGTAAAAACCCAGGTTCCTGATCTGCAAGCCGTAAGTAAAGATCAGCACAACTGCCAGTAAAAGCGGGAATACCCATGGTTTATGAAGATAATTCTTAATCCGATTCAATACGGGACGCGCATTCATGGCTGCGCCTCCTGACCAGAGGGCATATCGCATTGCAACGCTGACCTGGCTTTGAAGAGGTCATCTTGCTTTTCTGTAAGCAAGTCCTGCTTGGATTTCCACAGGGAACACAAGTAAGAAGTCTGTTCTTTATCCATCTGCTGAGCCTGCAACGACGCCTGCAGGGCTTTCTCTATCTGGGCAGTGTGTAAATAAGCCAGAATCACCGGGGTGTATTCCAGCGGGTTTCTTGGGTTTAACTTATTGGCGGATGCCTCATCCGCCAACCGGGCAGCTTCCGGCCAGTTTTGTTCCTGGCGGGCAATTTCCATCTTTTGGAAGGTATAGCACCAACCATGGGCTGGTTCCTGTCCAAAGACTGATACCGGTGGTGTTGCGGCTTTTTCCGCATGGGTGTTGATCAATTCAGGCTTCGATAACTTGTAGAGCATGGCTTCATCATTAGCCAATTTAGGCTGCAACAGGTCCTCTTCCGTAATGACCCGAAGGCAGCCTGTTCCATAGGAATAGTCTGTCACCAATAACTGGTCGGTGCTGCCTTTAAAGTGCGCCGTCAAGTAGCGGTAATCGAAGGTGTATCCGGGTTTGAATTTGGGGATCAGATCGCCCTGCATGCCGCCGGCGCGGAAGAACCACAACGGGGCTTCAAAGGACTTACCGCCCTGGTCGTATATGGCGTTGAGGGCAAACCCGACGTGCAGGTCGTTTACCAGAGCAAACGGCATGGCCGGACCGACAATTGCCGTCCCGGGCTTGATAGCCGGGGCGCGCCAGGCAAGCTGCCAGTAGAAATCATTCTGGTGGTCCCAACTCAGTCGGTATTTGTTGACCGTCTGCATCTGGGCTGAGAGAGCGAAGCCAAATACCAAACCAAGCAAAATCGATTGTTGCAAGCGGCGTCGCGAAAACCAGTGCACCAGTCCTACCAGCAAAAGCACGGCGCCAAACATTGGCCCCAACGCAAAGCGATCCGCCCAGGGGCCGCCAATGGATTGCCTTCCCGTGATCCAGACTGGAATTCCTCCAGCCAAAACTCCGATCAGACCGATCAGAATGGCATCCCGACCGAAGTGATCTCTTTCAACACCTTCCGCGTCTTCCGCATTATCCTTTTTTTCATTCGCAGAATACTGATACAAAATCCAGGCGGTGGCAAAGGTGATCAGCGCTGCCACCCCCCAGGATAACCAGTTCGCCTTGGCACGCAACTCGAAAGCGGATGGCGATAAAGGAGCCAACCAGTTATCCAAGTTCAGGTGGACAAGATCCTGGACAATCAGATTGGCGAATTTGATTGATTCGGCAAGTGGATTGGTGGAAAGACGCTCAAATAATACCGGCGCGTTGGCTTCCGGATTGGGCGATACCAATGGATACCAGATAAACCTATAGCCGGCAAAAATTAGGATCACTATAAGATACGGGATCCATTGGATAAGCCATGTATTAAGACGGGATTTCCATAAAAGCGACTTCCGACCCAGGTAAATCCACAGGAAGATAACACGCAATACTTCCAGGCCGAAAAAATATTCCAGAGTGATCAGTTGCAGTAAAGACGCGGACGCGCCGATCAGTGTGAACAGCCACCAATGGCGGGGATGATCTGTCGCTTTGAGGTTGAATCCCAGCGATAACGCGAATAGGGCGATACAGGCGAAATGGCGGGCGTACGTGACGGCCACGGAATGCTGAGTGAATGCCGGATAAACCGCCAGAAGAAGGCAGACCCACCCAATCTCAAAAGACCGTTTCGGCCATATCAATCGCAATGCCCACCAGAATCCCACCAACCCTGCCCATCGCAGCCCGATATTCAGGGTTTGCCAGGCGACCGGGTTCATCCCCAGTAAAGGTTCCAGTACTATATAGATCCAGGCGGTCAATGGCCGGGCATACAGAAAATAATCCCAGTAAGCTCTGGGATTACGGAAATGATCAAGGTAGATGATCTCCCAATCATCCCAATACAGTCCCATTTTAGAAAGTTGGTAACCATACGTTACGCAAACAACAATCAAAAAGGTAAATGGCAGCAGCCAACGTGAATTCTTAATTATCGATTTCATAATTATGAAGCATTATTATACTTGTTTCAGATACTCAAACAATCTGGGCAATATTTTTAATGTCGATTATGCTTTAATGAAAGTCTGCGGTGCTGGTTTGTCAAATCAGACACACTGTGGATTTTCAAAATTCCGGGTTTAAAGATAATGACCGATTCTCTCAAAAAAAACCTTTTTAAAGACCATATGTTGTTTCGAAACATAATCATTGCGTTTTCTGCTGTGGCGGGGTTTTTTTCTGGATTTTTGCTCCCTCTGCGTTTCACAGTTTACCTTCGATATAACTTCGCAATTACATTCATAATTGTCTTTCTTGTTCTTTGGATTGTCTGGAAATTTCCTGAACCACTGAACCATATTTTTAGTGTATTTGTAACCATGGTTTTATTTTCAGGTGTCTTGGCATCTCTATGGCGCATCGGAGCAAATGGGATTTATGAAGTTTTTGGGTTGCTTCCCTGGTTTGACGCACAAGGGTATTATTCGGACGCGTTGCGCCTCCTGGACGGGGATACCTTTGTGAAAATAGCAGCCCGACGGCCTTTTTTTTCCAGCTTTCTGGCAACACTCTTATGGATAACTCAACGTAACCTGAGGCTTTCACTGGCCATTGTGGCTGGATTGATAGGTTTAACCACATGGCTCTTTTCCAGGGCCATCCATAATATTGAAAAGTCCGCCATTCTTCCTGCGATCATATCTTGTGGATTATTCTTTTTTTCCCGATGGTTTGCAGGTGATGTGTTGACCGAAAATTTAGGGCTTATCTTTGGACTGATAGGAACATCATGGTTGGTTTTATCGGCTACCAATCAACGATTGATTTCTGCTTTGGTTGGTTTATTCTTCTTTTCCCTGGCCATGCTGGCAAGACCGGGAGCAGTTCTCTCAATTCCGCTGCTTATTCTTTGGACAGGATTTTCAGGTAGTTTCAAAAAAACCACATGGCAAAGGATTCTTCTATCCACATTTGTTGTTTTTCTCGCCATAATAATTAACGGATTAATGACATCATTTATAACCTCCGGCCCAAAGAATTCCTTCGCGAATTTTGCGTATTCATTTTATGGGATGGCAGATGGAGGAAAGGGGTGGCAGGAAATCATAAGAGACCATCCGGAAATAAACAATCTTTCTGATGAAGGGGAAAAGGCGAAACAAATCTACCTTTTATCATTTGATGTTTTAAGAAATCATCCGAAAAATTTCATCCTGGCAATCCTGCAATCATACAAATCCTTCTTTTCATTAGGATACTCTTCAGCTTTCAGTTTTCTTGGAAGTTATTCGTCCTCACACTCGATCTCGATGACAGATACACCCATGGAATTTGCCACACGATTGTTGGCACTTCTTCTTTACTCCGGTTCTTTTGTATTAGCGTTTATTAAGAGAAAAAGCAGTCGATTTAGTTTGATGGCCTGTCTAAATCTTGGGGTTTTATTAAGTCTGCCATTCGCTCCTCCATCAGATGCTGAATACTTGAGAGTTTATGCTGTATCCATTCCCGGGATGATTCTCTCTGTTGGAATGGTTTTACATTTTCTATTAAAGAAAGGCCGGATTCAGGAATCACATGGTATTAAGAACTCCTACGGATTACCATCCCTCAGCGTTCTGCTTTTGAGTTTGTTTATATTGGGTCCATTCTTTATCCGCATAATTGGTCAGCAGCCTACAATACCTGCTGTCGCTTGTCCGGAGAATTTGAATTCAGTTGCCGCAAGAATTTCACCCGGGTCTACCGTGAAAATTGGCGAGAATAAAGAAGATCCCTTCGCTATCCCTTATCAACGATTTTTGAAGGATTTGGATCAATTCCCTGATGCCACAATAGGTCAGAAATTGAAAACCTTACCTGAAAATACGGTGATTTCACAACAAAATAATACACTTGATGGAAATAAGTATTTTTGGCTGATTGGTCCGGAAGAAATCATGAAACCCACTATTGGACATTCAGTATTCTGTGGAAAATGGAGTACTGATCCAAGAACCGCTTTCATTTTCTTCGCCAGCAAAGTTATTTCTAATTAGGCTGTACGCACTCTTTTATATTGATCAGCTTGCGGAAATCGTGCCGCCAGTCTTCAACTTCTTTAACGATTTTTACACAGGGATCATTAAATTTCTTCTGCGCTGGAAGCGGAATTTCATCCCAGGATTTCTGATCAAAATAAACGTAACTGTACCCACCGGTGTTTAACGCGTAAGGGTCGGGGGACTCCAGCAACTTTTCCCATTCAGGTTTGGACTTGTACCAGGTGTATCCCGAATTTGACCCCCGCGCGAAAATTGTTGCCGCGCGCGAAACGATTGGATCGAACACCAGCACATCCGGTTCCAGTCTATTCCAATAATCACGTTCCATTTGCACATCAAGGTCGCTCAGAAAATAGGAATAGACCGGTTGTTGCATGGCAGGGATCTGGATTCCCGCCAACATAATACCGCCAAACATGGTAACCGCGGCAAGTCCGACAGCCGCTGATTTATGTGTGTCAGACCTGCGCCTGACATACATCCACCCAAGCGGCACACAAAAGGAAAGGCAAAGTCCGGAAAACTGATAAAGTCGGGATGTGTTTCGTACACCCGTGGAACCCGCGAACTCCACAATGATCATCAGCAGGCTGAGTACTCCTGATAATACCAGCGCGGCTTCGTACCACCGGGATGCGCGAAGAGCTTTCCATCCAAAAACCACCAGCAGCGGAAAGACCAGCAGAGACGGCCCCAACTCAAGCAGGGCAACCAATAGCTGGTTCGGTTTGATCAATGAGAGAATACCCAGATGGGATGACACAATTTCCGGCGGCCAGATCAACCGGAAGGCTACTGTCTGATAGGAAGCGGCTTCCGGATCCAACGCGCCAGCGGCGATATCCTTCAACGCCCCTCCCTGCAAAAAACCGATCAAACAGCCGGCTGCCAGGATTCCCACCCAGACCCACAGGCTGCGCGGCAAAACCAGTTTGCGTTTTCGGATGATTTCAACAATGATGATCACCCCGAACGCGCCGATTAGTAAAAACATTCCCGCTTCACTAATTAAAAGACTGGTGGCGAATAGAATCACGGTTATGACTGCCCCGCGCCAGCCGCGCCAGCGATTAAATAGCAACAGTAAAAGCAGCGCAATTACGGTTCCTATCGAGCCGTTCGGGCCGTGATTCATAACCCCCGGAGAAACAATGCCATTGGCAAAAGCAAAGGGATATCCAATTGGGCCGGCGCCCTCAATACCCCAGGTTCGGTTGATTGCCTCATAAAGCGTAGCGCCGGTTAACCTGCCTGAACCAAGCAACTCCATGCCTTTGCCCAGCCAGTTGATGGCACTTTCAGGCAAAAGGAGAATGATCCAGCGGGTACCCATACCGAAAGCGGCCATAAGCGCACCCATGAGCCCCCCCAGATTGCTGAACGTCAATCGCCTCACCCACAGGTAGGTCAGACAGATCATCAGTCCAAAAGAGAGCCCTCGCGCCAGATCGAGCGCGTTCCACGGGTACATACCACCCAGGCGCATGACCTGCGCGGAAAACAGCATAAGAAAGTAGTGGTATCCGTAAGATACCTTGGGATCCAACGCGAAATGCGGAGGAAGATCTCCGGCCGCCATCATCGAAAGAGTCGGAAGATGAGCGTAATCATCATAGATAGCCAATCCGCGCGATATGGCCGTGAAAATATACACAACCAATCCAAGACATATAAGCTGGCCCCAGGGAAATGCTATGTTGAACCAATCTGTTGCCGGACGCCCCAGGGAAAAGAGCAAGCCGATGAGGAGAGTCAGACCTGCGGCAATCCAAAATGCCGGTATTGCCGGCAGCACAAGGGATAATAGATTCGCCAGCCAGGTTTCAACCACCAGTCCAAGAGCGATACCGGTGATGATCTGTTCCCCGCGCGGAATCCGGAAGGCGAATCGCGCGATACCATAACCACCTGCCAGCCATAAAACCGACCAAAATCCAAGGGGGGCCAGTTCCTGAAGGTTTCTAAGTATCGAACTCATCATTCCCCGCTATATCTTATCTCCGGCGATTACCCGGATCTGAGTTACTGAATCCACCTGCGGATCGCCGGTTTTAAAATCAGTTAGGATGCGATCTGCGGCTGTCTTCCAGGCTTGTAGATTTCGCTCGGTTATATCAATCTCCACTCTGTTGAATCTTTCCCGAAAGAGCCGTTCATAGGCTGGCAGCCGCCAGCGATTCAAATTACTGGTCGGGTTCAACCAGGTTTCCCAGGTTTGTTGAGAGAAGGTCAACATTTCGAATGGGAACTTAAAGAAATGATCACGCAGATCAATATAATGCAGGTGAATTCCTCCGTCAGTAGTCAAATGGATCAACGCGTCCAGAACACCAGCCGGATCAACCAGATGTTCAAACACCGATGTGCTGCACACGATTTCCACTTGTTTTAGAGTGCGATCTTTAGCCAATTCGCGGATATCACCCTGCAGGAGGGTTATCCATTCTTCTCTCGGATACGTCTTCCCCAGACTGTGTGTGAGGTATTTTCCAAATTCAGGAAGCAATTCCGCGTTGGCTTTTTCATCCGGATGGGCGGCATATTCGCACAGTGTGACATGCGAAGCGCCCATTTTCAACAGATGGCATGCCAGGGCAAATCTACCACCGTAGCCGAAAACAAGAATAGTTTTTCCGCTAATCTCCATCCCGGCTGCCTTTAGATCTCGTTGGTATCGTTCCGCGGCCTCCTGAGGAGCGCGCGTTTCCAGTCCGGGGCGGATGATCACACCGCGAAGCAGAAGAGCACGGGTCACTTTTTCAGGCAGGAAATGACGCGCCAGACGGGGGATGATGTAGGAGAGTTTCATCGGCGGGTCTTCAGCGCCTGCGCGAAAGATTTCCGCCGGTCTGCCAGGCAGGATTGTGATGTTTTTGGTATGGATTGAACATCCAAAGTTAATGCTTGAATGAGCATTTGAAAACCAAGGATCAATGGGAGGGAAGCCACCATGACCGTTCCCGCCGTTGCTGGAATGCCGGTGATGATGGATCTCCGCCACCAGACAGCTCCCCAGATAACCCCAAATAGAGTCATCAGGCTTCCCAGGGTCATGAAGATGGTGCCCACAGAGAAATTCAACACGAAGTATTGCAACCAGATGCGCCGGAAGAAACGGGAGAGCAACAATCCTGGAAATGTAGTGATCACCTGAATTACAGAAAGGGAACTGGGCTCACCCGCATAGATGGCTGGCATGGGAACTTCTTCTGCCACAGCCCCGATAATATTTAATTCGACCAGCAGGCTGGTTTCAAAAAAATAACGGGGATGCAAGAACTTTTTATCCAATCTTTTAAACACATCAGCATCCACCGCCAGGTAACCATTATTCGGATCAAACACGTTCCAGTACCCGCTACCAAGTTTTGCCAGAAAAGACCAAAACAGATTCCCGATTCGTCGGTGGAATGGCATACGGGTGATAGCCTCCAGCCGTCCGAAACGATTGCCTTTGACAAAATCCGCCCGGCCAGTCAATATGGGTTCCAAAAGGTCTGGCAGAAAAGCGGGATCCATCTGCCCATCACCGTCCATTTTTATCAACACGGTTGCGCCCAAATCTATGGCTCGGTTGAACCCGGTGATGACAGCGCCGCCCACCCCCTGATTTTTTTCATGGCGCAGCAATTCCACACGGTTATTCCCCAAAGCTTGCACTCTGGCTGCCAGGTCATCCGGACTCTTATCATCCACAACCACAATTTTCCAGATCCAATCAGGGATGCCCTGGATGACAGATTCGATATGCCCGGCCACCCGGTACGCCGGGATCACCACGCATAGTTTTTCTTCCTTATTTTTCAGCAGGTCGTCTGATTTCATGGGTTTTAATCACATTGACGGGATAAATTATCCGAACTGTATGAGAATATTTCCGGATGAGTGTATCCTACCACAAGGCGCACATCTATGAAATCAGGTTTTTTACAACCATAAACAATAATATCAGCAGCGTTCTTGAATTTTTCCGGCGATTCTCCGATGGTCAGCACCATCTGCTGTTCGCCATATGGGCCGACCATCATAAAACCCAGGTGTGCCTCGGGCCGCGGTTTGTAAGCCGACCAGCCGTTACCAGGTTCTCCATCGTCCGCCGTATACCAACGGGGGTATAACGCCCGTCCTACCATGCGGACAGCGCCGGGTTGCTGCATAAATTCTTCCGGCTTTCCAACAGCCATTTGTATTTCCGTGGTCTGGCTGGCTATTTCCGCAGCCAGCTGCTGAATTTCGGGGGTGTAACGCTGTGGGATGATCAATTCCGCGAGAGGCAGAAGTAAACCACCCAGCAAAATAACACCTGCCGCCGCACCCAGCCAGGCCGGGGAATAACCCGGCGCGGGCAATTCGCGGGTGACTTTCTCACGGGGTCGTAAAGACAAATTGGACGCGGCGAAGATCCACACGGTCAATTCCGAAAAACCCAGGCAGAAGTAGAAGTAACCCACCCAGTCCACCGGTTGGATGAAGCGCCACCCGGAAATCCGCCCGGCCGCGCTGCTCAATGAATATGCGATCTGAATAAATAATGGAAACAGACCTGACCAACGCCATTTTCCAAACGCCGAGCCGATCCCGATGGATACCAGAATGAGATTTATAACCAGCCAGAATAGCTTATCGCTGGTAAGACCGGAAATGCCACCCACCCAGAATAATGTCGAAATCTGAAAATTGTCGCGGAAATCATCGAATGAAACGTTCAGGGGAATGACTTGCAATGTTGACAGTTCGTTGTTTAAAAAGTGGGCGCCGATAAATCGGGCTACATCTGCTGGATGCGACAGGGTGTAATTCAATATATGCGCGCCAACCTCACCGCTCCTGGCTTCCAGATGCGTATTCATGGCTTCAGTAATAGTGGAAGCATAGCGCTGGGCCATAAGGGCTGCCTGGGAGGGTTGATCCAGGCTGAAATCACCGGTACGGATGCCGTTGCGGATAACCCACGGGGAGATGGCTAGGGTGACACCAACCAGGAAGAAACCGGCTTCACGCGCCACACCCTTCCAACCGCCTTTCTTTTCCAGAAGAAGATAAAGCAGAACAAGTGGAACAAAAAAAGCTGTCTGCGATCGCAATAACATAAGCATGCCGAGTATGCCTCCAGCCAATACCGCCCTAATCGGGCGGATTTCCGCTTTTCTCAACCAGCGGAATATGACGAGGCAAAACAGGCTGATCCCCAACCCGGTGAGTGAATCTGTCATGAACATTTTGGAATGGCTGACTTCCGTCAGCGGAGTCGCCGCGATGGCATTCAATTCACGGAAGATAGCCAGCAAGCCGGCCATCAAGCCAGCTTCACGGCTGCGCATTGACCGCCCCAGCCAGTAAAGAACAGCCGGGAAAGCAGCTAAAACCACAGTTTGCAAAACTATAATCTCGGAATAATTCTGACCCTCCATACCGTGCCAGATGGCCAGCAGAAGAATATACAATGGCCGGGTGACAATTTGCCCGTTCAGAAAACCTTCACCCACCAGCAATGTTTGCGCGGAATAATCGTAGAACCCCGCGTCGGAATAGGGAAAAATTTCAAAAGCAGGTGCTCTGACTTTTGGTGTAAAGAAACTGGCCGGGATCGGCTGCGCGAGCCATAAAATAACGGCCAGCAGGAATAATCCTCCACTAATCGTCCAATCCAGCTGCCGTTGATTAACCCGAATCACAGGGAAACTAACCAGAACCATCAGGAACGCGAAACCACCTGCCAGGGCAATCCACAATTGCCAGGCCAGAATTGGTACACCCGGATTACCCCACATGAAAATATCAGGTGTGATCCCCCAGCCGGTAAACCACATTATTAAACCAAGAATAAAAAATATACCAGCCACAATCGCACTGGCGATAAAGGCAGATCGAAAACGTGACAACCGGTTGAGATGAAAGCCATATCCCTGTACCCAAAGCCAGATGGCGAATTGGATTCCCAGCGCTATCAACCAGATGAGTACAGGCCTGAGGCGCAGATAAAGCGGATCATCAGCGCCATTTATTCCGGAGCGCAGATAGACCAAAAATCCCCAGGCCAGCAAGGCAATCAAAACTGCCAGTCCTTCCAGCCAACGGAAGATGCTGCCGTCATGCCAGCGTTCTTCAAACACAGATTGCAGCCGGCTTTCACGCTTTCCTGAAATGCAAGCCGCCGCGCCCAATACCCCCCCTAGAACCAGCACAGCCGCCATAAGTATCAGACGCGGCAGACTAAACCCCAGGATCAGACTATTTTTTGGGTCCGCTGGCAGTGATAACAGCCTGTACAGAACGGGTATTGATTGAATCCCCAGAAAAGCAAAAAAAACAATCCAACGCCGGTTTTTTAAACCGGGTTGTTGATCAGGCTCCAATTCTGTCATATCAATTCTCGCGCGGAACTAACAATTGAACACCAACTTCATCATATGTTACTTTAGCCTTATAGTATTTTAACAAAGGACGTGATACCCAGTAAACCCACGAATTGTTCTCTTCGGCAAAATTTCGGATACTTTCATCTGCCATTGATACATACAGGGGCTCACTGACGATCATCGAAAAGCGATGGTTTTCCAGATCCTTATAGAACGGTTCAAAATACGCCTGATTGCCGCCCATGGCCTGATCCATCACCAGTTTTTTTTCATATTCCGACACCAATGGGACATTTTTAATATATCCAAAGGTCAACAACTGGCGTTGGTCCATAAAGAGCACTTCGCCCTTCTTGCTGGCTTCGGCAACTTCTTTCTCCAATTTTTCGAGTGAACTGGTTACAAAGTAATCATTGGGAACGCCAAATGGTTCTCCATATTGGATCATGGTGGTGGTGGGGAAAATGATCGCCAGACAAAAAACTGCCATCAAGGATTTGATTTCATAAAGCCCAGGCAAGCCGCGGTCAAGCCAGTCGCGGAATATCCAGGCGGTTAAAACGGCCATGGTCAGCCACAGCAAATCCAGGTTGTGCAGGTTGCTGCCGCCTCCGATCTTCACGGAAATGATCAACCCCAGAACGGTAAAGACGCCAAGGATCACACTCAGCGCGGTTGTTTGCATCCAATTGGGCTTCCACAAATGTTTGGCTGACAACCAGATCAAGAAAAGCAGCAAAGGCCCGCCAACCCAGATAAAGCCCAGTAAAATTCCCGGCGAATAGGTTGGATTGGGGAACAACCGGTCCCACAACATGGGCTGGTGAAAATCAAAGGATCCGATCACCGCGACGGTGATTGAGCCTTCCGCCGCCACCTGTCCGTTGGATAATGCTGTGAACAGATACGGCAGCAGTTCGGCTCCGGCTAGGCCGGAAAGGCCCAGTACAACCGGGCGGATCAGCTCTTTCCAGCGTCCATTCTTGAAGGATGGCGATTGGAGTTCAACCAGAGCCAGCATACCTGCCCAGATACCCGGGGCATACATCCATGTCCAGCGGGAAATCCGCGCGTAATATGATGCCAGGGCGATTAGAATAACTGCCAATGGGAGATTCTTCTGCCGCAGAGCAATCACAGTGAGGATGGCGCATATCACCAGCGGCGGATAAATGGGACCCTGGCTCAGGAAGAGAAAACTCCACAGACTGAAACCGACCTGCCAGATCCAGTCTCTCTTGAAAGTGCTTTTTCGGAAGATGGCCACCCATCCTAAAACCAGCGGCGGCAGTACCCAGACGATAACATTCCACAATCGCATCCCGCGAATTCCTATTGAGGGTATGGCAAAGGGCAATGCCCACAGGAATTGCCGCCCAGCTTCAAGGAATGGGACAATGGTTTTCCCGCTCGGATTGATATAACGGTTCATCCCGAACATGATGGAATAATCCCAGAATCGGTTGCCTTCTGACCAGGAAAGCGAAAAAGGATAATCCGATACACCGGTTAGCCAATCGCCAATAATGAAGATCACGGTAGCCAAAGCTACCATACCGGTGGCTTTTAATATCCAACTGAAATCGATCTGCCTGTGGAAAAGCAACAACGCAGAGAGTGCGCCACAGGTCAGGATGGTAAATAGGCGAAGCCAGTAGATAAAGGAAAAATTTCCGAAGGGTGTATAAAGGAAAAGGATAGTCGTGAAAAAGATTAAAACGATAGCCAGACCTATCCGAACTCCAATAGGAAGCCAACCGCATACTTTTTTGATTGCCTTGTCCAATTTGTCAGGTAGTAAGCCGTTTATGGCCAGCCTTAATCCGTAACCCCAGGCGAAAAGCGGAAATATTGAAACCAGGCAGAACACAACAAACCGCTTTGAAGCCAATGAAGGAGGATTTCCCAGAAGGATAAAACCCTGGTAAAAATCGTACCAGGCTAGAAAGAACAACACCGATATGGCAAGATACACCAGCGTGCCCGTCCGTGCGGAGGTTGGTTTATTAAGCAGTGTGCTATTTTTATTTTTAGAAGCGTCTTTCATTGATCGTTTATGATCCAATAATTCGTGATTCAAAAAATTGCATGCGTTTGATCTCTTTTACATGAGAATCGATTCGGTTGAAGATCAATTCCCGATCAACCCGGCGCCCACGCATGGAGTAAGCGAAATCCCGGATGGCTTGCCAGTTCTCTTCAATGGTGTTTTCGGTGTTCGGGATGGTGAGAATTGTATCAATCTTCAGGTCATCGAGATCAGTATCTTTATATGGAATGATAACCGGAATCCCGTAAGCCAGATACTCCCGGGTTTTAAGTGATGAAGCCTCCTTCATGGCCTTGCGGTGCAATGCCAGGGTACCCAATCCGGCATCTGCACCTGCCAGCACTGCCCTGGCGGCTTCTTTTTCGAGGTAGCCGTGGAAAAACAGGTTGGACGGCGCTTTATGGCCTTCTTCCGGGCCGTCGTAACCAATTACGTCGATATCCAGATCGGGGCAGAGTTCAGCCAACCGGTGGATCTTATCCAACCCCTGCCAAGCCAGGTCCGGAGTACCAATGAAACCAATCCGCGGGCGGGAATTCGTGGGCGCCGGAATGGCCGGATTTTCGGCCAGGTCAATCCCGTTGGCAATGACCACCCCGGGCTTCCGGTATGGGGCGAAACTGGGGCTATCCTTCAGTTCCTGTGAAGTAAAGACCAACCCCGCGGCTTTTGTGAGAAAAATACTCCGGGTCAGCCGGTTATACAGAGAATATACTGCCCCCAACATTTCATGCTGCGACACATCATCCGTATTGATCTCAACCACCACCGGGGATATTTCGAACAACCGGTGAGAGGGGAAAACATACATGCTCCAGCGCAGATAGATGATGTCCGGTTTGAAATCACGCACCGCTTTAACCATGCGCGGAATAGCCCGGCTGCGGTTCAGCTCGGTAATCAGTTTCCCGGCAAATCCATTGCCCTCACGGTATTCAAAGCTCAATCCATCCACGAGTTCAGATGGATTATCCACCGGAACACGGTGTGAAAAGAATTGCACGGAATGACCGGCTTGCCGCCACGCAGCCATCTGTTCTTCAATCTTTCGGCCGATACCGCTGGCTTTTCTTCGCGGCCAATGCAGGGTTACATAGGCAATACGCATGGCTGGTTAGAGCGACCTGATCTTTTTTACAATATTTCTTGCCTGGTTAAAGCCGATTGTTTTGGCAGCCAGGTTGTAGTAATTTGGATAATCCCGGAAAGTCTTGACCGGAGCAGACATGATTTCATCAAATTCCTTCTCAGTCAGTCCAAGCTTTTTAATGACATACTCGCGATCCTCCCGTTGAAGGTCTTCAGGATACGTGGGTGCTGTCATTTCAATCAATGCATTTTCGCGGGTGATCTGTCCGCTGCGGATCAATGATGACAGATGGGCTTTGCGTTTATCAATATTAAACTTGCGCGGCAGAATGTATCCCTGGAAAAAGCGGGTGTAGATGGATTCATAGTGCTTTCCACCATAATACTGCCAGCCAAGCTCATTCTGAAGCACATCCAGGGCTTTTTCTTTATTATATGGAACAAAATCAAGAATGGGGAAGACTTTAATACCGCAGAATACTTTCCAGTAGAACTCGTCGATAAAACGAAAATGCGGGTAATTGCTCAGTTTCCGGGTGCCAAACTGGTTGTGAATCCCGTTGATGTACATCCAATCACTCACACCATATGTCCAGGCAAACGGCAATCCTGATTCGGTGGCAATATTCGTCCCCAGCAGGATCGTTTTGATCCCGTATTTCCGGGCTACACGATAAAGAATCCCGCTGATGGCATGGTCAGTAGGGATTTCGGCATCAGACACGCTGGCCTTCAGGAAGGCGATCTGAAGGTCTTTGAATTCATCCCATTCAAGAACATGGGTTAACAGGTCGATTCCCAGGTTTTTTAATACTCTTTCAATATTGTGTACAGCAAGTTCAGAATTCCAACCGTTGTCAAGGTGCACGGCAATAGGCCGCAATCCCTTTTGTTTGGCGATATACGCCAGATAGGTACTGTCTACCCCACCTGAAACTCCGATAACACAGTCATAAGGTTTGCCAATGCCATTCTTTTTGGTACGGGAAATCATCTTTTCCAGTTCCAGGTTAATGGACTCCTGAGAATTGAAAGGATACGAGTGGATGACCTCATCATATTTTCGACAATGGTTGCAAACTCCCTGCTCATCGAATTCGATGGAGGTATCTGTGGTATCCATGATACAGCGTGTACAGATTTTTGTTGATTCAGGCATCATCATTCCTCAAGGATTTAGTTGAAAGCCTGCCGGAGTTCGGCCTGGGTTGGGTAACTGATCAATACCGCGCGTAACGGGCCTTGAAAAACGAACATACTGCCGGCAGCCGCGGCTGAGGCTCCACCTTCCTTCACCGCGCTCGCCAGGTCTTGTGTGTTGCGGGCGCCGCCGCAGGCGATTACCGGTATGGACACGGCGCAAGTTACTTTCTTGATCATTTCCACATCGTACCCCTGCATGGTGCCATCCCGGTCAATCGCATTCAACAGGATCTCGCCGGCGCCAGCCTGTTCCATTTCTTTCGCGAATGAAACCGGGTCAATTCCCGAGCCCTTTTTCCCGCTTCGGCAATAGACTTCGGCTTTGCCAAACAGGTTACGGCGGTAGTCTACTGAAATAACAATCGTGCTGCTGCCAAATTCATCGGCCGCCTGCCGAACCAGCGGACGATTTTCAACCGCCGCTGTGTTAAGCACCACTTTTTCAATGCCGATCTTCAGCAGGCGGCGAATATCATCACAGGAACGAACTCCCCCGCCGTACCCGAAAGGGATGAAACATTCACTGGCAATATCCTGCAGCAGGTCAAAGGAAGGCGCGTGGTCTTCCACCGTTGCCGTGATATCCAGGAAGGTCAGCTCGTCTACTTCCTTGTCGTTGAATATGCGCACAATATTGATTGGATCACCAAGATAAGTCGGATCCTTATATTTAACCGTTTTTACCAGCCCTCGGCCTCGCAATAATAAACAGGGAATTACACGCGTCCCAATCATGATCATCCTTCCGCAAAGTTGCGTAAAACCTGGAGCCCGAACTTGTGGCTTTTTTCCGGGTGGAATTGCATCCCGACAACATTCCCATGCCCGATGATCGAAGCAAATGCGTACCCATATGTCGTATTGGCGATCACATCTTCCGGATTACGGCAGACCATATGGTAGGAGTGCACAAAGTAGAAACGCCGATCCTCAGGAAGACCTTTCAGGTACGGGTGATCATGGACAATATCCAGAACATTCCATCCCATGTGGGGAATTTTCAAACGCTGATCATTTCCCAATCCATCCAGTTTAAACCGTACAGAATCACCATCAACCCAGCCAAAACCGGGCAAATTGCCTTCCTCGCTGCCATTGGTGATCAACTGGGCGCCAAGGCACAACCCCAGAACCGGGACTTTTTCCACCAGAACTTTCTGGTTTAGCAGATCGTACAGGCCGTCTTCCCGCAGGTTGCGCATTCCGGTATCAAACGCTCCCACCCCGGGGAGAATGATTTTGTCAGCTTTCTTCACATCTTCAGGATCATTGGTAATGATTGATGGAAAACCGGCTTTCTTGAGCATATTCTTGATGGAACCAAGATTTCCCAATCCATAGTCGATGATAGTGATCATTTCTTTTCGCTTTCAACCGAATGAGCGTTCAAAGAATAAAAACAAGATTATACCTTCTGAAAACAAATCGTAAATAGTTTCCCATCCGGTACAAAAATTGCTATGGAAAAAGAACCTTAAGGGACATGCAAAAGCCTGCATGTTAAAATATTTTGGCTGAACATTAATGGCATTCAATCCGCTGGCTATTTTTAGTATCCTGAGTTCATTTCCAGGCAATCTGGTCTATTATTTGATTCTTGTATACGCCATTTCATCCTGTTTGCTATCCATCTGGACTGCGTTTCGGGTGAATGATCTCCCGTTTCCGGCTATTTCGCTGGCCGGGCTGGCATTAATGCTTATATCAAGCCTGGTTCCGTTGATTTACCTTGTAATTGCCAGCATTTTTCTCCCTTCCACAACCATAATTTACCCTCTTCTTGAGCGAGTTTCTTTAACCATTCTGGTTATCGGCTCAGCCTGGTTATGGCTTGGACCAAACCCCTCCCGTCTTGCTAACATAACCTCAGCGGGGTTGACAATTCTGATTCCGGTGATTCTGGTTCTTCCGACACTCCTAATACCGGAAAATACCGAATTTTTCAATGCCAGTCTTGCTGACCTCTGCTGGCATATAGCCATTATCGCTTCGATCCTATGGTTCACCTACATAATCTTCCGCTCCAAACCATCCATCTGGCCGTATGGTATCGGAATGATGGCATTATTGCTGGTCGGATTCACATTAAGTCTGATCACCATCGCGCCTGAGGGAGATGTGAGCGGGGCTGCCCGTCTGGGGGTGTTATGCGCGTTTCCCTTCCTGCCTTTGCTCGCCCGCCGGTATGACGTGCCAGAAACTTTGGAGACTGTACCTGGCACATTTGAGCACGCCATGAACCAAGCGGCAATCCATGCTATACCGGATGAAATCAATGCCTGGCTCTCTGCTGTATCCAATTTGGATCTGACCCGTCAACAGGAAGCCATCGCGCGTATGCTGTGCCAATCTCTTGAGGCACAGGGGTGCGCTTTTCTTCAACTCACCGAAAAAACCGGTATCATGCGCATCACTGCCGGATATGACACCGTACACCAAACCTGGATTGAGCCGCGTGACATAAGCGCGGAAGATTTTCCAAAAACCATGAAAAGCGTGGCCAACAACGAGTTGACCATCATACGCAATACCAGCGAAAACATGATGGAACTTGCCCGCTTTTCGGATCGTTTGAAACTCTCCAACATAACCAGCACTGCCCTCCTCCCGCTTAAAAATGAGAATACCCAATTCGGCGTTGCCGCTATCTTCCGCACAGAACCGGCGCCATCTTTTCTTATGGAATCTTTACAGCAATTCACAAAAACAGCTGCCGCGCTCGCTCACATTTTTAAAAATAATGAAACCGCCATCCGAGAGCGTCAGGATTTGATCAAACTCTCGGCAGAACTTGATTCGCTGCAAAAAACGAATCAGACGCTGCAATCCAACCTGGAATCCCTGCGGCTGGCTTCTGTTCAGGTGATTCCGGAACCGGGCACACTGAAAATGTTGACCCTGCAGCAGGCTTCAGAATCAGAAATTGACCGCCTGCGAAGTGAGAACCGGCTGTTGCTGCAAACACTGGCCGATGAAACGCGCGCGCACACAACGGCACCGCAGATTGACCAAACTAAGACCGCGGAAGACCTTGCTCTGGCACGCGCGGAGATTGCACGCCTTCAAAACCTGCTGCAAGACTCGCGAGCCCGCCTGAAGGAAATTCAGAAACAGCATACTATTTCATCTTCCTCTGTGGATGGATTGCGGCGGTTTAATAATTTAATCACCGAACTACGCCACCCTCTGTCCACCATAACCGGCTATGTAGATCTGATGTTGTCTGGCGAGCACGCGCCGCAAGAACCAGGCAGCAGCCAGATTTCCAATGAAAATTTAAGGCAATCCCTTTCACGGTTGCGCATGATCATGAATGATATGGCAGAACTGAATGTGCTCAACAGCGGGGTTATCGACCTTGAACCAGAGGTAATGGACCTGGGGAATGCCATCGATCAGGCCGTGGCTACCATATCTGCCGGATACATGGAAAAAGAAATTTCGCTGAAGCTCGACCTCCCGCCGGTTCTACCTTTCATTTTTACGTACCATGAAGCATTGAAGAAAGTTATCCTTTACCTGCTGCAAAACGCGGGCAAAGTCACCCCACGCGGCGGGTCGGTCATCTTGAGGGTGGATGTTCATCAGGAATCCTCTGAACCATATCTGTTGATCGAAGTAACTGACCATGGCGGTGGTATCGCCCCGGATGATCTCTCCAAAGTCTTCCTGACCCCTGAACAACGGCAGCCAGGCATAATCCCTGGTCTGGGAGAGACAAATGGCGGTCTGGCAGCCTCACGCAAGCTGGTGGAAGCCCATGGCGGCCGCATGTGGGTGGATAGTGATCCCGGCATATCATCAACATTCTCCGTTTTGCTTCCCATCCAATCGGGAAAGAAGAAGTAAGATAATTGTATGAAACGTAATCCCACTCTCATCGAAGGTTTGTTCATCGCAGTGCTGCTGGCTTTGTTGATCACCAGCGCGGTGATCCTGGCCGGGTATGAGAGCCGCAAAATTATCCCGTTGCAGGTCGCGGAAACGCCCCAACCGCCATCAGAAAATGCAATACCAACAGAAAAGCCAGAGGTTTTTACAGAGATAACCATAGCGCCAACCGAAGAACCTTCACCGACTGTCTGCCCCATTCCTGAAGGCTGGCAACCATACGAGATGAAGATCGGGGATTCGCTGGAAGGACTGGCGGGCGAACGTCTGTCACAGCTTACAGATGTGATGGCCGGTAATTGCCTCACCCGGCCGGGCGCGCTGCCGGGAACCATCCTCTACCTGCCGCCACCACCTCCAACTCTCACGCCCACAATCACCTCCACTCCAACCATAACTCCGACACCGACCATCACATTGAGGGCGTGCAATTACCCGGAGGGATGGGTTAGATACAGCCTGAAACCCGGGGACACCCTTTTCAAGCTGGGTGTTTTGTACCATACCAGCGAGGTTGATCTGCTGACGGGCAACTGCCTTGCCTTTGGAACCGCTTTACATGCGGGTGATATTCTGCTGGTACCACCCCCATCGACAGCTACGCCTTTCCCGAAGAAATGATTCAATCGCAGGTGTGGTAATGTCTGCATCTTTTCGTCGGTATCTGGTAGTCCTTACACTGGTGGGCGTCAATTTAAGTTGTGTGATCGCCGGTACCGAAATCACGCTTGCGCCATCCACATCAACTCCAACGGAACCGTCGCCAACACCCACATTTACGCTTACCGCGACCAGACCCACCAACACACCTACTCCAATCCCTCCAACTGCAACGGAGACATATACCAGCACGCCCACCGCAACACTTCTCCCGACATCAACGATTACCTTTACACCAGAACTACCCGGTATTCGTTTTCCGGAAACCCCTGTACCAGTTCCGTTACCTTACGCGTACCCTGAAGGGCAGACCCGCATTCTCCTGCTGGGGGTTGATTCCCGAAATATGGACTCTCAGCGTGTTGACGCCATCCTGCTGCTCTCACTAAACACCCTTCAGGGGACAGCCAGTCTTTTATCAATTCCTCCGACATTGTATGTAAATATTCCCGACATCGGCATGGAACGTCTGGGCAGCGCCATCTTCTTTGGCGGCAGCGGGAATGTCATTGATACCATCCAATACAATCTGGGAATACGCCCTGACCGTTATGTCACGGTAGACCTCAAAAACCTAACCCTGATCCTTGAATCACTCCAGCCGTTCAACGTCCAGGTCGGTTCTCAGTTGATCAATCGCTGCGACCTTCCACAATCTGTGGAAGGTTGGTGTGCCGTCAACCCGGGTTTAACCTCGATGGACGCGGGGATGCTCATCTGGTATGTGCGTAATACTGCCGGCGGCGAAACGGAACGGATGCGACGTTCACAGGAAGCTTTACTGGCAGTTTTTCAAACGCTAATGGAAATGCGGGCGCCCTCGCGGATTGACGAACTGTTCTCAGCCTACCAGAGCAATGTCGAAACCGACTTGACCGTCGACGATCTGGTGATGTTGTCCCCGGCAGCGTTCAATCTTTTCAGCACCCGGCAGATCAAATCATTTGTGCTTTCAACGGGTGAAGCCGCTCCCGCCACCCTTCCAGGAGGTCAAAATGTACTTCTCCTGGACCAAAAAGCTGCCTGGAATTTGATTCTGAGGGCGGTTTTCACCCCATGAATGGCGTTTTTCATATTCCGGTCAATTTGACAGTAGAGATAATTCCTGCTATAGTGATCGAGACTATACGCAAATTAGCGGAGGGAATATGTCAGGTCAGCCTGCGGTCTCATCCAGTTTTCATATAACACCCGAAACATCTCTTCTGGACGCTCTGGAAGGATGGAAATTATTCCTGCGTGATAAAGGCCGTTCGGAACACACAATCAAAGCTTTCTCCGGCGACCTGCAACTATTTATCAGCCATATTCCTGATGGCCGCACTGTCAGCACAGTAACCACCAAAGAGATCAATGATTTTCTGCACTGGCTCCAACATGACCGTGGTGTGCCATGCAGCCCTAAAAGCCTGTCACGGAGGATCACCTCGATAAAATCATATTTCCGTTGGCTGAATCGGGGCGGCGTGGTGATCTCGGACCCGGCGGAACGTGTTTTACAGCAAAGCGCCATCAGCCGTTTTCCCGAGGTCCTAACTCCCGAAGAGACCGCCATGGCCGTGGATGCCGCTGCCCGCTGGCAAACAGGCGGCAAGCCAGATGCCCGTCCATACACGCTGCTTTCTCTTTTACTGACCACAGGGATTAAAAAGGGCGAATGTCTGGCCTTAAAAATCAATCATATCGACCTTGAATCGCCTGAAGGTCCACAGATCTTTGTACGGTACGCCAATACAATGAACCGTTACAAAGAGCGTAAAATCCCGGTTCCAGGCGAATGGGTAGCCATCTACAAGGAATACCTCGCGCAATACAAACCGGTTGATGAAATCTTTCCCTGGTCACCCCGCAGACTGGAGTACCTCCTTGAAGATATCGGAAAAGCCGTAGGACTGCAAAAGCATATCTCATTTGACATGTGCCGGTGGACCTGCGCCCTAAACGACTGGCAATCAGGTATGGAAAAAGACAAAGTCCGCCAGAAGTTGGGGATATCCAAGATCCAATGGCGTGAGATCAGTTTTAAACTGAGCCGTCTGGCCGGGGAGACAGATACTGAAGGGAAATCTGAACAACCCGCCGAGTCTGCGGTGTAATCGCGGCAAATTCGCTGATCCCCTGACCTACGACCCAGATTATGTCTGAACCGTTGCTCAACAGCGGCCAACCTTTACGAGCTTGCCTGGGTATTTTTCTGTTTGTGAAATAATCAGAAATTTTTTGTGTTTTCCCATGCATCCCTAACGGCATAACTCGATCGCCAGGATTGTATGCCCTGATGGATAAAGGGAAATTCAACCGATCGGCATCCAACCAGACTGTATCATCAGATTGGTTTTCCCTGATCTTCGCCCGGGCAGCCTCAATATCAACTTCACTGGCTTCAATGCGCCATCCTGAGAAATCCATGCTGCCCGGAAGGGGAAGCCACATTCTCTGATCCGGATCCAGTTGCGGATGAAAAACCCTCAACCCGGGTTTACCTTTCCATAAATAAACCTCATTCCCCTGTTTCTGCGCCCAAAAGTTTCCAAAAAGATGCGCTTCACCCGACCGGGTGGAATGGATGACAAAATCAGACATCATTTCGGTTCGTGAAAAATCAATATCCCTTAATGCGGGCTCCAGTTCCAGCAGTCCACGGCGAAGGACAAGCCGACGCGTACTTACTGGCAAAGACTCAAGCATGGGAGCATAAAACGAAAGCCAGTTCCCGTTTTTCCTGACCCGGCATTCCTGCCAGGCCTTTTCCTTCACCTCTTCAAGAATTTCCTTTTCCTCAGACAATATCTGCGCTGTCTGCAGCAGGTGGTTTTTCACCTGCGGGTTATATTCCTGAAGTTTTGGAACCAACTCTTGCCGGATACGGTTGCGAAAATACCGGGTGGACAGGTTGGACTCATCCATGACGGGCTGAATTCCAACTGCCTGGCAGATCGCTTCTGTATCCGCCCGCCAGAAGGATAACAACGGTCGAACGATGGGAATATTTGCATTCCACAGGGGGAAGATTTGACGGTACGGCATTCCGGTCAACCCATCCAAACCGCTGCCGCGTAACAGATGCATTAAAACTGTCTCCACCTGGTCGTCAGCCGTATGCGCGACCGCCACAGCCTGCGCGCCATTCTGGTGAGCCTGATCCAGAAGCCAGGTATAACGCGCCTGGCGGGCAGCTTCTTCAACCGAGATTTTCATTTCGCGAACCATCGCGGGCACATCGCCACCGCCGCAGAGAAAGGGGATGGCCAATCGGGCTGCCATCTCCCCTGCCATCTGGGCGTCACGATCGGCTTCAGGCCGCAGGTGATGGTTAAAATGCGCGGCCGTTACCCGCATTCCGGCATCCTTTAAGGAGATGATCAACGCCAGACTGTCTGCTCCCCCTGAAAAACCCGCGATGACCGGCAATGAGAGATCAAGTTCACATCGTTGTGTCAGAATAAGCTTCAAGTCTTTCGGTTGCATACGGACATTATAGCAATCTCGCTCGTTTTTCCGTTTATTGAAAAAATGAGATTTTCAAATCATCATTTTTCCACTAGAATCATTAAAATAAAATAAAATTCATACAATCCGCTTGCTCTTGCGGTGGTGTATGGATTATGCTAGACTGACTCTGTGTTTCGCTGATGATGTGAGGGAATATGGCGGAAAAAATTTTAATTGTCGATGACGACCTTGAAACATTGCGCCTTGTAGGTTTGATCCTCGAACGGGGAGGTTATCAGATCACGGCGGCCAGCAATGGCCAGCAGGCGCTTACCCTCGCGCACAGTGAACAACCCAACCTGATCATCCTCGATGTGATGATGCCGGATATGGACGGCTATCAGGTGATGAAAAACATCCGGCAGGATAACAGCATCAATACCATCCCGGTATTAATGTTCACTGCCAAAGCGGGTATTGAAGATAAGATCACCGGGTATGAAACCGGTGTTGATGATTACCTGACCAAACCAATTCACCCGGCCGAGTTGGTGGCTCACGTGAAGGCCGTGTTGAGCCGTGCCGCCAGCAAAGCCAAAGAGATCCAGAGTGACTGTACAGTGATGGGATTTATGGCAGCCCGGGGCGGCCTGGGGGTTTCCACCCTGGTACTGAACCTGGCCATCGCCATGTATAACAAAACGCAAAAATTTACGGCTGCTATTGAAACCATCCCCGGTTATGGTTCCTGGGCCTGGGAACTTGGCCATTCCGATTCAGAAGGATTGGATAAGATTCTCAAAACCGCGCCGGAAAACATAACGCGCAATTCCGTAAAGAACGAACTCATTCTTACCACGTATGGTGTCCATCTATTAATGGCTTCCCCAAAACTGAAAGATCAAGACATCATTAACAACGCCGCCCAATATCAGGCATTTGTGCGTGAACTAACCGAGATGAGTGAATACCTGCTTGTGGATATCGGTTCTCCCTGCAACCCGAACTGGCGGCGCATCTTAAGCATGTGCAACGAAGCGGTGATTATTGTCGACCCCGATCCCACTACCATGCGCCGGACCAAAGCTCTTCTCCAGGAAATTGATACCTTCGGATTTGGCAAATCACGCAAAGTAACCGCGGTGGCCGTCAACCGAGCGCGCTCAGATATTCAATTAACCCTACCGCAAATGCAGGAAGCCTTGGGAATTCCAGTAGCCATTCTCATGCCACCCGCTCCCGAGCTGGCTTACCAGGCAGCTACGCGCTCAATTCCGTTATCCCTGCTGCAACCTGAGAGCCTGCTGTCACAGCAATTTATCCGCCTGGCAGATCAACTACTTGCCAAAAAGTGATTCATCCGGAAGAACTGACGGAGCAGTTGGATCGGGCGGCCAGTCTGCTTCGATCCAGTAGAAGTACTGTGGTTTTTACTGGCGCCGGGATTTCCGTCCCCTCTGGAATTCCGGATTTCCGATCCGCGTCTACCGGCCTGTGGCAACGCTTTGACCCCATGCAGACGGCTTCACTGACAGCCTTCAGGAAACGACCTGAAGCTTTTTACGCCTGGCTCGAACCTCTGGCGCGAACAATTTTGCTGGCTGAACCCAACCCGGCGCATGTTGCCCTGGCCGAGCTGCAGAGAGCCGGACACGTTCAGACGGTTATCACCCAGAATATTGACCGGTTGCACCAGCGGGCTGGTTGCACCGATGTAATAGAACTGCACGGCAATATGGACCGACTGGTCTGCGTGACGTGTGGAGTGGATTTCCCCGCAAGGGATTTTATTGTTTCCTGGCTGGATCAGCATCAACTACCAGCCTGTTCGCGCTGCCATTCCATCCTTAAACCGGATATTGTTCTGTATGAAGAGGTCTTACCGCAGGACGCATGGGATCAGGCTGAACAGGTTTGCGAACAGGCCGATGTGATTCTGGTAGTGGGAACTTCCCTTGAAGTTATGCCGGCGGCATCTCTGCCGCTGGAAGGATTTCATCGCGGTGCAAAATTGATCCTGTTGAATCTCTCTTCCACCCCAATGGATGCTCTGGCTGAATTAGCATTGGCCATGGATGCGGCCGAAGGACTTCCAGCTATATGCAAGCGTGTCTTATCTTAACGCGCGCCTTTTCGGCCAAACTGACGTTCCAATAGATCAATGGAAAGATGAATCATTGTTGGCCTGCCGTGCGGACAGGTTCTTGGTGACCGGCATTTTTCAAGATCTAATAGAAGCGCCTTTTGTTCCTGTTCAGTCAAGATTTGTCCGGCTTTAACAGCCGCCCTTTTGCAGACACGCGCGATGAGTCGGGCTTCTCGTTGGCTTTGCAGGGGTGTTTCATCCTCTTCAAAATCCTCTACCAGTACCTGCAATGCGGCAGAAGGTTTTAGACCGGCCAGGATGACGGGAATCGCCCTCACGCGGAATGTGGCTGCTCCAAATGGTTCTATATTAAAGCCGTAATGCGCGAGGATCGGAAGTTGTTCATGGATCAACCGGGCAGCCGGCGCGGAAAGCTCAATCATTTCAGGTTGCAATAATGACTGTGAAGGCACCCCCCCGGCGGGGTGGTCCATCATGCGCTCGAAAAGAATACGTTCATGGGCGGCGTGCTGATCGATCAGGTAAAGGCCATCCGGTGCTTCAGCTACAAGATACGTGGCGCCAATCTGACCGACCAATCGCAATAGTGGGAGAATGCCGGAAGGGAATTCTGGCTGTGCTGTTAATTCTTTCTGACTTTCAGGTGATGTCTCCTCTTGGGGTTGTTCTTGTGAAGCCAGATCGGCCGCCATCTGCCAGTCGGGAGAGACCAGATGTGGCTGCGGTTGATAATTTTCCCAACGGGAAGGCTGTACCACAGGTACAGGCGAAGAAGCCAGCAGCGCGCGCCGTACGCCGCGCTGAACAATACTGAATACTTGATCCTGACTGCGGAAGCGGACTTCTGCTTTCGCCGGATGCACATTCACATCGATAGATTCGGGAGGCAAAGTAAGGAACAGCACAGCCGCTGGAAAACGTCCAACCATCAACATTGTATGATACGCTTGAATCAACGCGCTGCTCAATGCCGGGTCTTGAACCCAACGGCCGTTTACAAAAAAGGTAATATCCTTACGTGTTCCCCGGGTGATGGCAATGGGACTGATAAATCCATCCAAATCCATGCCCTCTTCCTGAAGGAGCACTTCGATCATCTGTCTGGCAAGGTCAAGACCGTAAAGACCGGCCAGAACTTCACGCCGGTTGCCATTTCCGGGAGTCATCAAGCCGGTATGCCCATCCTGTTCCAGTTGAAAGCGAACATGCGGATACGCCAGAGCATAACGCGCCACCAGGTTGTCAATTTGAGCGCGTTCAGTGGAATCCGTCTTCAAGAATTTAAGACGCGCTGGAACGGTCATAAACAAATCTTCCACACGTACAGTCGTTCCACGATTAAGGCCTGCGGGTTCAAAACTGCATTCCTTGCCCCCTTCAATCAACAGGCGGGCGCCCGCAGCTTCATCCGCTGTTTTCGATTCCAGCGTCAGGCGGGACACGGATGATATGGAAGCCAAAGCCTCACCCCGAAAACCGAGCGATTTGATATGAAAAAGGTCATCGGCGGTGCGCAGTTTGCTTGTCGCGTGGCGGGCCATGGCAACCCGCATTTCATCCATGGCGATACCACAGCCATCGTCACTGACTTCGATGAGACGTTTCCCCGCATTCTCAACACGGACGCGAATACTCGACGCGCCGGCATCAAGCGCGTTTTCAACCAGTTCTTTGACCACTGAAGCCGGACGTTCTACAACTTCTCCGGCCGCGATTTGTGAAGCCACTTCATCAGGTAAGATTTGTATATTCACTCAAGCCTGCCCGGCATGATTATAATCAACCTGCCTGCCGGACGCGAATGAATATAGACTGGCGGCACAAAGGATAATCATTGTTACAGGCGGATAGATACACCACATTGGTATTTGACCTGGATGAGACCCTGTATGAGTCTTCCACCGGGATCTGGCAGGCCATCCGCGATCGTATTGGTCTGTATATGCACGATCGTATGGGATTTGATTGGGAGACCATTCCCGGCCTGCGCGCCAACCTGTTCACCACCTATGGAACCACGCTGCGCGGATTAATAACCCTGTATGATGTCGATCCGCAGGATTACCTGGATTTCGTCCATGATATTCCCATGCAAACCTTTCTGAAACCGGATCCCGAATTACGCGATTTGCTCAATTCGTATCCTCAGAGGAAGATCATCTTCACCAACGCGGATCGCAGACACGCCCAGCGTGTTGTGAAAGCCCTGGGAATAGATTCGGCATTTGATCAGATCATCGACATCCGGGATATTGAACCGCACTGCAAGCCGATGCCTGAAGCCTTTCAGGCGGCTCTTAAAATGGCGGACCTTGAACCAGCACAATGCATTATGCTGGATGATTCGCAATCCAACCTGGCCACAGCCCGTTCACTGGGAATGGGGACCATCCGGGTGGGGAGCGACCAATTGTCGTGGGATTATGATGAGTGTATCTCCCGCATTCATAACCTGCCCGATGTGCTATCCAATATTAGTCATTCCCCGGAGAATTCCGGATGACTTTGATAGATCTGGCTCCCTATTTGCTGGTGCTGATAATCCTGCTTATTAATATTGCTCTATGGAGTTCATTCAAGCGAAATAAAGGAAACCGGCAGCTCGAATTCTGGCAAAAGGTTGGGTCCACCCTGCAAAAACCATGGGAAAAAGAAGATAGAACCTATCGGGAGCTTTCCGAACGAGTTAAAAATCTTAAAGAAAAACCGTCAAATAATTCATCGCAGGAAGATCATTCTTCCCTTGAGATAGATCAGGGAAAATAGGATATAGAAGGCACACAATTATGAAACCAATTCGCATTGTACTGGCTGCCATGTTGGCCACATTAATCGTTCTGGGATTTTTCGCCGGTGGAATGATCGCCGGAATGTATGTTCCTGATGACATGGTCGCCATGTTAAAGTTGCCTGGGCTTACCACCACCTCAACCACAGAGGTTCGAGACAAACTGTTTTCACCTTTCTGGCAGGCCTGGGATCTGGTTCACAGGGATTTCTTCAAGCAGCCTGTTGATGATGAGAAACTCTTGCAGGGCGCCATCCGCGGGATGATGAGTTCTCTGGGAGATCCACATACCTCTTATATGGATCCCAATGAATACCGTCAAATGTCCGATCCGCTGGAAGGTGAATATGAAGGAATTGGCGCCATTGTGGATATAAAAGGTGATTTTGTAACAATGATCAGCTTCTTCCCGGGCTCTCCGGCTGAACTGGCTGGATTGAAGCCTGGAGACATGGTGATCGCCATCGATGGAAAAGATATGACTGGTGTGGATGGCAACCTGGTTCTCAAACAGATACGCGGACCTGCCGGAACAGAAGTCACATTAACAATCAAACGCAAGGACGAGGATGAGCCTATCATTGTCAAGGTGAAACGCCAGAAAATCCAGATGAACAGCGTCGAAAGCAAAATGCTGGAAGGTGATATCGCCTACATTCAATTACTGACTTTCGGCGAAAAAACAACCGATGAATTGAAAAAGGCGATTAGAACCCTCAAGGAAAAGAATCCCAGGGGGCTGATTCTGGATCTACGCAACAATGGCGGCGGATTCTTAAACACGGCCATTGAGGTGGCGTCTCAATTCACGACCTCTGATGTTGTCCTCTATGAGCAATACGGAAGTGGAGAAAAGAAAACGTTTAATACCATTCCCGGCGGAATTGCCAAAGACATCCCCATGGTGGTATTGATCAACGGCGGATCAGCCAGCGCGTCTGAGATCGTAGCCGGCGCGTTGCAGGATTCCGGCCGCGCGAAATTGGTTGGAGAGAAATCTTATGGCAAGGGTTCTGTTCAAAACTGGATTCCATTGATCAATGAGCAGGGGGCGGTTCGCATCACAGTTGCCAGCTGGGTTACCCCAAAAGAACGCCAGATCAATGAAGAAGGGCTCAAGCCCGATGTGGAAATTAAATTGACGGAAGAAGATGTGAAAGCGCAGAACGACATTCAATTGAAAAAAGCAATTGAAATTCTTACGAAATAGGAAATATCAAAAACTTATAAACGGCTTCCAGAAATTAAAACTGGAAGCCGTTTTGATTTTCCTGGCCTGTTTTATGGATGGCAGCGATCTTGATTTCAAAGAATATTCGATAGCCTCACTAGAATCGATTGTAGGTTTCGCAAAATTCAAAAAAGATGCCACCAATTTTGCCGGGAAGCCATCTTCAATTTGACGGTTTACCGCTGTAGGGGGTATAATCTGGCGTCATTAAATTTGTAATCATATGGAGATAGGCGCGATGGAAACGATCGATGCGCAATCGGAAAACTCAACCAGCGGATTGAAACCCAAAACTCATTTCACTGGAAAGGTAGTAAAGACCAGCCTGGCCGGCGCGCTGGTCGACATTGGAGAGAAGTCACCCGCTTATCTCCATGTCTCACAACTGCCGCCTGCGTCAGATGGCACCCCCAAAGGTGTTGAAGAAATCCTGAAACCCGGTCAGGATGTGGATGTCTGGGTAAAACGCGTGAAAGACGGCCGCGTCGAATTGACCATGATCAAACCCATGGATTTCGACTGGCGTGACCTGAAAAAAGACCTGGTTGTTTCCGGCAAAGTCGTGCGCATTGAAAAATTTGGTGTGTTCGTGGAGATTGGCGCCGAACGCCCCGGTCTGGTCCACATCAGCGAAATGGCGCATGGATTCGTGAAAGCCGCCGAAGATGTGGTCAAAGAAGGCGACGAAATTCAGGCCATGATCCTGGATGTTGACCGCAAAAAGAAACAGATCAAGTTGAGCATGAAAGCTCTGCTTCCTGAACCTGAAAAGACAGAAGAACCCGCTCCCCGTTCCAAACCGGCCGGTGGCAGCAATGCCCCCCGTGGTGAACGAAGTGAACGCAGCGACCGCGGCGAACGCAAAGGCGGCCGCCGTCGTGAAAATGCGACTGAAGATTACAGCGTGTATTTGCAATCAGAGACTCCTTCCGAGCCTGAATTGACCGCCATGGAAATCGCATACCGCAACGCCATGGGCAAAGCCAAATCCAAACGATCCATCGCCCAGGAAAAGCACAAACGCGCTGAAGCCCAGGAACGGGATGAGATCTTTTCCCGCACTTTGACCAACAAAATCAAGACCTCATAGGTTATGGGCGGACGAAAGAAACCAATCGTCCAGCTGCTCAAGACGCAAACCAAAAGTGGGGAGGCGCCCAATCAACGGCCCTCCCCACTTCTCTTTTAATTTTTAACAGATAAACCATTTTTTACGAAAGGATCCAAGTATGGCAACCAAATATATCTTTTTTACAGGCGGGGTCGTCAGCTCAGTGGGTAAAGGGGTTACCGCTGCTGCCATTGGCCGGCTTTTAAAAGAACGGGGATTCAAGGTTGCCGTTCAAAAACTGGACCCTTATATCAATGTTGATCCGGGGACGATGAGCCCGTACCAGCATGGAGAGGTATTCGTGTTGGATGACGGCGCCGAAACCGACCTCGATCTGGGTCATTATGAACGCTTCATCGATATCCGCCTTAACCGGGTCTGCAACATCACCACCGGTCAGGTATACGCTGAGGTTATCAGCAACGAACGCCGCGGCGATTATCTGGGCGGCACCATACAGGTTATCCCGCATATCACCAATGAGATCAAACGCCGCATCGGTCTGGTAGCCAAAACCACGGGCGCCGAGATTGTTCTGGTAGAAGTTGGCGGCACGGTAGGCGATATTGAAAGCCAGCCCTTCCTGGAAGCCATCCGCCAATTGCGCAGCGATTTCGGACGTGAGAATACCATGTATATCCACGTCACCTGGTTAACATACATCGGGGCAACCGGCGAGCTAAAGACCAAACCCACCCAGCATTCCGTGCGTGAACTGCGCGCTCTGGGTATATCACCAGATGTGATCGTGGCGCGCTCTGATTACCCGGTGGAAGACGACCTGATCGAAAAGATCGCCCTGTTCTGCGATGTGGAGAAGAAAGCCGTGTTTCCCATGGTCACCACGCCGGTGCTCTATGAAATTCCACTTCTGCTCGAAAAAGCCAATGTCGGTGAATACATATTGCAGCGCATGGGTCTGGAAGCCCGCAACAAACCTGACTGGACGGAATGGGAACACCTGGTCCGGCAGGTCAATAAAGAAAAACCGGTCGTCAAGATCGCGCTGGTTGGAAAATACGTGGAACTTCACGACGCGTACCTTTCCGTGCGGGAAGCCATCAAGCATGCCGGACTTCACCTGGGCGTCGAAGTAGACCTGCAATGGATCCATTCCGCTGAGTTGGAAAAAGGCCGCGGTTGGGACGCTTTGCAATCTGTCGATGGTGTCGTCGTTCCGGGCGGCTTTGGCAGCCGGGGTATTGAAGGAAAGATCAAGACAGCCCAGTACGCCCGCGAGAATAAGGTTCCCTACCTTGGATTGTGTCTGGGTATGCAGGTCATGGTAGTCGAAATGGCGCGCAACGTTCTACATAAAGAAGAAGCCAACTCCACCGAATTTGACCGCGCCACGCCTGACCCGGTAATCGACCTGATGCCTGAACAGACTTCCATCACAGACAAGGGCGGCACCATGCGCCTCGGTCTGTATCCCTGCGTTCTAAAAGACGGATCCATCGCTCGCGACGCCTATGGCGTTGACCAGGTGGAAGAACGCCACCGCCACCGTTTTGAATTCAACAATGCCTACCGCCCTGCTTTGGAAGAAGCCGGTATGCGTCTCTCCGGTCTTTCACCGGATGGCCGCCTGGTGGAAATTTCAGAGATCAAGGATCATCCCTTCATGGTGGGCACCCAGTTCCACCCGGAATTCCTGAGCCGCCCCAACCGGCCGCATCCACTGTTCTATGCGTTTGTCAAAGCCGCCTGCGTGAAAGCCGGTTTGGAAACGAACGGAAAATAAACAAGAACCGCCCTCTTTCAGGGCGGTTTTTCATGCCAGGCTAACCTGTAAGCCGCGTTCTGTCCGGAAAAGAGGTATCTTCACAGACGGTCTTCTCCTGTATGATCATCTCTCTCGGCGGCATGTCGCCATGCCGCTCAAGCAGCCTACCCGGGACTTTTGCCGAAGCTGAGGAACGGGCCGCTCCTCGCGTGCCCTCCCGAAGGGGGCGCATCATCCCTGCTTGGCCTTGCTGCGATTGGGGGTTGCCTGGCCGGCGCATTACGGCGCCGCCGGTGGTCTTTTACACCGCCGTTTCACCCTTGCTCCCTCGCGGGAGCGGTATGTTTCTGTGGCCCTATCCCACGGTTGCCCGCGGCGGGGGTTGCCCGCCAATCTGCCCTGTGCAGCGCGGACTTTCCTCGGCACCACTCAAGGTGATGACGCGATCATCCGGCCAGCCTGGCGCTTTCATCATAACCGCGACTGACCTTCCCCGTCAACCACCAATTGCGCTATAATCTCGCCGGGGAAAAAAATAAACTACCCGCCTAAAGCGGAATCTTTCAACTGAACGAGGTAAAACATGCGTACTCCCATGGTTGCAGGCAACTGGAAAATGAACAAAACCGCCGAACAGGCCAAAGCTCTGGTCGCCGAATTGCTGCCCGGCTTGAAAGCCGGTGTAAAAGTGGAACGGGTACTCTGCCCGACCTTCACGTGTTTGTCTTCTGTGTATGAGCTGATCAAAGACACCAACATCGGCCTGGGCGCTCAAAATTTACACTGGGAAGCCTCCGGTGCGTATACCGGTGAAATCTCCGCCAGCATGGTCAAGGAATTTTGCGATTACGTGATCATCGGCCATTCAGAACGCCGCCAGTACTTCGGCGAGATCGACGAGACGGTGAACAAGAAAGTCAAAGCCGCCCAGGCGGCCCTGCTTCTGCCCATCGTCTGCGTGGGTGAAACCCTGGCGGAAAATGAAGCCGGAAAGACCAAAGAAGTAGTCACCCGCCAGTTGCGCGGTGGTCTGGCCGGTGTGGTCATCTCTGATCCGGCCAAACTGGTCATCGCCTACGAACCGGT
>CAYNJT010000007.1:0-72317 GCA_964397625.1 uncultured Leptolinea sp.
TCAAAGCATTTGAGAACCTGATTATGCCACAGAAGTGAGGTCAGGTCAACAAAACGCATTCATCATCAAGCCATTAAACCAGTTTGTCACAAGTTTAGACCTGGATTTTTGACAAATCAAATAAACAGATGTTTAATAAGTCAGGGCATCTTCATCCAAAGATCCTTTTTATGCAGAATTTACAATACCATTCAAGGTTTCATAACTGTATAATAACCATATACTAACTATAGGGGAAAATACCGCAAAAGTAACAGATAAGGTAACGATGTATGCCTCCCCTGAATTGTCAGAGTAAGTACAGAAAATGAGAGCGCTCTCATGATCAATATTCCAGAAGATTTCAACGACGTCAACCTCCTGTTCCAGGTGTTAATGGAAACCATCTCTGACAGCATTTATTTCAAAGACAGGGATTGCCGGTTGATACGTGTGAGTCAGCGGCTGGCCAATTCCATCGGAAAGACTCCTGAAGAGATCATTGGTAAAACCGATGTAGAACTCTTTGGACAGGAATTTGGTGAAAAGACCCGCATTGAAGAACTCCGGGTGATGGAAACCGGCCAGCCGATCATCGGTATGGTAGAGTGCTTTGACCGTCCGGACGGCACCAAGAACTGGACATCCTCCAGCAAGCACCCTCTGCGAAACAAAAAAGGCGAAATCTTTGGATTGTTCGGGATCACCCGAGAGATCAACGAGATTAAGCAGGTTGAAAATGACCTGCAATTCCTGGCCACCCATGATGTTCTCACTTCCCTGCCCAACCGTTATCTGCTCTTTGACCGCATGGATCAGGCCATATACCGGGCACAACGGCATGGTTTCATGGTGGCGGTATTGTTTATCGACCTGGATAATTTTAAAGATATCAATGACACCTATGGGCACGCCAGCGGTGACCTGATCCTGGTTCAGGTGGCTGATCAACTAAAACGTCATGTCAGGGATTTGGATACAGTTGCGAGAATTGGCGGAGACGAATTCATCGTCCTGATGGAATCAATCCAAAGCGAACAGGAAGCGGTGCAGATCGCCGGGCGCATTGTGAGAGAAATTAGTCAGGGGGTGAAAATATACCCGATCAATCCTGAAATTACCGTATCCATCGGTATCAGCCTGTTTCCACAGCACGCTACGACCGCGAACAAACTGGTTGGCTGCGCGGACGACGCCATGTACCGGGCAAAAGCCAGCAAGAATTGTTTTGCGGTCTATTCACCTAATGGGATTTAAAAACAAAGGAACCGGAAGGATTCAACCGGTTCCCTGAATATCACAAGATGTCTTCTGGGTCAGGCCGGATTCCAGAAATCTGCGGGGGTGTGCTCCACCGGTAGTTCCACATCAAATTCACCGGGTTGGGGATCTATAAATTCCACGCGAACCCATTTCTCCTTTGCCGGAGAACCAAACGTCACTTCCGCTCGGCACTCGTTTAGATCGAACACGCAGGAATGCAGGGTTCCGAAGAATTCAGGGTAGAAGTGCGCGCAGGGTCCTTCCGGGTACATCGTCCCCTCGAACATCTTGATATCGTCAACCGTGATTTTTCCGCGTTTCTCTTCAATGAAGCGTCGAATGGATTTCAGGCGGGTATCAGAATGTACCATACAGGTCGGGTCCAACCGTTTCAGCTCGTCTGTCTGGTAATGATTGGTGGCAGCCACATACGGCTCGCTCAGGCTGGCGTGGGCGAGCTTTTTATGCGGTCCGTGGATTTCAACTCTGGAAACATTTCCACCGGCATCCGCCAGGATCAGGATCGGGTTACCCGCGCAGGGAATATCTTTGAGCCGCTCTTCCGCTTCCGCTACTGTCTTGCACGTATCCAGAAGCGTGCGGATCACTGCCCAGAATTGCAGTCCTTCCTGGATGGGCGGTTTCTGTCCCGGCATGATCCCCACCGGCATGCCTCCGGCTGACATTGTGATGGATAAACCTTTTTCATTCAGGCCATCATTGCGGCCAAAGAAGAGTGTGGGGAAACCCGTGCTGGCATAGCGGCCTTCCGGGAAGATCGTGGTCAACTTCATGTCGTCCACTTTATCCCCGAATTCATAGTTGCGGCCTACCAGCACATGCCCGCTGGCGGTCATTTCGGGAAGCAGGGCAAAGTGACTGCAATGGTTTCCACCGATGTGGGTCATGGACAGGTACACCAGCTTCTCCAGCGGGAAACCGGCCGCGGAACTGAAACCAGCCATTTCATCCACAAGTCCGGGGCAATACTGTTCCATAAGTTTTATACTGCGCTCAACCGGTGCGGATGTTCCTGGAAGCGGTCCGGATCCAAAGAAACCCACCGCCGGCGGGATGGATCGTATCAATTCTCCCTGCTGGCGGCCGATACTTTCCGCAGAACCGCGTAAAACAAGATGATGAAATTTGACAGGTATATTGTTTTGGGATTGCATTCGTTCCTCCATTTGTGATTGATCAGTCGCTATGATAGATCAATGACAAATGAATGTCTTGCCAAATCATGGGATAAATTTTGCATATCTTGCGATGACTAAATGGGCTTCAATGGAATATGGATATCCATTTCAAACAGTCCATTGTTCATCGGGTCAGGCGAATTGATATAAACCTCATAGCAGGGGAAATCCGCCGGTTGCATCCCGCTGTCCGGCAGCCAGTCGCGGTAGATGGATTGGTATTGCGACTGTATCTGATCTGCCAGACAGGATACCCGGAATATGGCACAGGTCATTTCAGGGACATCCATGAACCCGACTGTTTTGTCTTTGTGTATTGAGTCAGGCACCGTGATCGCGGCAAAGTAGCGGCATTTTTCCATTGGCGTGATCAAAGGATCATCCATTGAAATACCTATCCGCAATGTATCATCTCTATACGCGGAATGAGCCACCGCCCAACGGTCAAGGCGTTCCCAGGTCTGGCAAATCTCAGGCAGTGAATATCCTTTCATATAAGCCAGATAGGCCAGGTGAAGCGCCGGGATTTTTCGTACCTGTACATTCCATTCCGGCCGGTCACCGACTGCCATGGTGCATACCTGAGAATTGCAGGCATCTGCCAGCGACCGCAGGTAGCGACCATTGGCATATTCCCTCGCGGAAACACCAAAATGTTGTTTAAAGGCCCGCGAAAACGTGGATGGAGATGAAAACCCGCAGGCCAGCGCGATTTCCGTGATGGACATATTCCTGGCTTTCATGAGAAAATTAGCAGCCCGTTCCACCCGCAGCCGGTTTATATACTCTTGGGGGGTTTCATTCATCGCGCCATGGAAGATGCGATGAAAATGATAGGTAGAGAAGTTACTCTCCGCGGCAACCCTCGCCAGATCCAGCGGTTCATGCAGATGTTCATTGATAAAAACGACCACCCGTTCAATCCGATTTCGGTACTCCGCGCGGGATTGAAAATTCATTTTATCTTTCTTATTCAACCACGCCATAGAATAGCGGCAGAGGGTTGGTTGGCTGATCACTCCAGGTGATGGCCTGCAGCACTCTTTCCTTTGCCAGGTTAAATTCACCATCATTACGGGCATGAATGGTGGCCAGCGGCTGCCCGGGTTCAACACGGTCGCCCACTTTGATGCGCACGACAATACCCACAGAATGGTCAATCGGATCGGTCTTTTTGGCGCGCCCTCCGCCAAGGGCGATGACTGTTTCACCAATCGTGCGCGCGTGAATTCCGGCAATCCACCCGCCTTGTTCGGCTATCAGGGTTCGGATCACATTTGCCTTTGGCAGCAAGGATGGATCATCCACCACATGCAAGTCGCCGCCCTGTGCCTGTACCAATAACCGGAATTTATCAAAAGCAGTTCCATCCTGAAGGGCTTTTTCTGCTGTTGTTCTTGCCGCTTCAAGCGAACCGGCTTTCCCGCTGGAATACAACAGGTAAGCCGCGGCTTCAAGGCAGTGCTCCCGAAAGTCCGCAGGGCCGGAACCATGCAGGGTTTCTATAGCCTCCGCCACTTCCAACGCGTTGCCAACGGCGCATCCAAGGGGTTGGTTCATGTCAGAAAGCATGGCAACCACTTTTCGGCCTGAAAGCCTGCCAATAGCCACCATCAGCCCGGCCAATTTTTTCGCGTCTTCCAGAGTTTCCATGAAGGCGCCATTGCCGGTTTTCACATCCAATACAATGGTTTGGGCACCGGCTGCGATCTTTTTGCTCATGATGGACGAGGCGATCAACGGAATGGATGGCACGGTACCGGTCACATCGCGCAGTGCGTATAATTTGCCATCTGCCGGGGCGAGGTCGGCGCTCTGCCCGGAAAGCACGATCCCGATCTTTTGCACCTGATCGAGGAATTCTGTACGGGTCAGATTCACTCTGTACCCGGGAATGGATTCCAACTTATCCAGTGTGCCGCCGCTAAATCCTAACCCGCGGCCTGACATCTTGGCCACCTTCAAACCACAAGCTGCCACCAACGGTTCAACCACCAGCGTGGTTTTATCTCCCACTCCGCCGGTGGAATGTTTGTCCACCGCCTTGCCAATAATGGGGGTAAGGTCCAACACCTCCCCGGAGTGCGCCATAGCCATGGTCAAATCAGTAGCTTCCTGGTCGGTCATATTCCGCCAAAGGATGGCCATCAATAACGCGGAAGCCTGGTAATCCGGTATCTCTCCAGCCGTGTATCCGCGCACGAAAAAATCGATCTCGTCGCGGGTCAGTTCTTCCCCATCACGTTTCTTGATAATGATATCGACCGCGCGAAGCGGTCGATGAGATGTCACATTTTCTGGAGTTGGATGCATACCGTATCCTCCATAGTTAAACTGGCGCTATTTTTTAGGCACGATGGTTACTTTGCGATTGGGTTCATCACCCGTACTTTCGGTAACCACCTGGGCATGCGAAGAAAGCTCCATGTGAATAATACGGCGTTCATTCGCCGGCATGGGTTCCAATGTCTGCCGCTTTCCAGTGTGCACAGCCTGGTCTGCCATGCGGCGAGCCAGTTGCTGTAACTGCCGGGTGCGCCGTGAACGGTATCCCTGGATATCGATTACAAGGGGAACCCACTTTTCCAACTCCTTGCTGACGATCAGGCTGGAAATGTATTGCAACGCGTTCAAGGTTTCGGTGCGCCGGCCAATTAGAATGGAAAGGTCATCACCATTGATGTCCACCAGTACCTGACGCTCATCCCCCGGTTCATCGGGTTCTGTGTAATGCGCCGTTACACTGGCAAACACCTTCATTTTTTCCAGCAGTTCTTTCACTGTCTCGCGTGAAACGCGCAAAACAGTGTCCTCGTCACTCAGTTGAACTGCAGGAGCATTGACGGATGCTGAGTGATCGTCAGTACTCACCGGCTTTTCTGATGCCGGTGCCATTTTCTCCGCTCCAGCTTTTAACACCAGGCGCACTCTAGCCTGACGCCCGCCCAGGCCAAACAAGCCTTTGCTTCCAGAATCCAGGACCTCAATATCAACATCATCACGCGCAATCCCCAGTTGAGTGATCCCTCGGGAAATTGCCTCATCCACCGACGGGGCGATGATCTCAAGTGTTGTTTTTTCCTGTCCCATGTTCGCTCCCAGGTCCAAAATATTTCACACTTTGGCAGGTTTCTTTGCGGGTAATAAATTACTCCAGTTCACCTTACCCATTATGGCATATTGTGCGATACCAATAAGATTGGACGCAACAAAATATAAAGACAAACCAGACGCCAGGGTAAACGCCATGTACCCCATTAATAACGGCATGTAGATCGTCATCATGCCAGTCATCTGGGCACTCTGGTCATCCGGACTGGCCGGAGGCGGTGTGGTCAGCTTGGATTGAACATATGTAGTGATGACCACCAGCACGGCAAGTATCGGAATGGGAAAAGGAATACCCTGAAAATGAAGAAGATCAGGCTTACTAAGATCCAACCATAAGAATCGATTATTTAGCGGGAACAATTGGCTGATATTCAACCATCCAGAATAGACTTTGTTCGTCAGTTGAACAAGGTCAAATGGAGTGGCAGCCAAAGCCTGAATCACCGCCTGATAAAGGCCAATAATGATCGGCAATTGGATCAAAGTCGGCAGGCAGCTGTCGAAAGGATTTACCCCCAGCTCCTTGTAGAGCTTCATCTGTTCCTGTGACAACTTTTCCTTATCATTCTTATACTTCTTCTGAGCTTCAATCCACCGTTTGTCTTTCTGCATCTCCTGCATGGCAGAAGCGCCCTTCATTTGTTTTACAGTCAATGGGTGCGTGACCAGGCGGACAACCAGTGTAAAAAGAATGATCGCGATACCGAAGTTTTGCCCGAAAAATCCGTAGATAAAGAGCAAAACATTAATCATGAAACCAACAAAAGCATCCCACATAGTATCCTCTATTTGGAGGGAGTAAAGGTCCAACCTGCGTCGCCGTTAAATTTGTAAGCGGCTAACGTCTTGTCACTCTCATAACTGCCAAATACAACATATTTATCCGTTAGAACGGGTGTGGAATAAAGTTTACCACCAACGTTCTGAGTCCAGAGTAGTCTGGATTTTGGCTCATCGGCAATGGCGATACTCAAGGCTTCACCGTTTTGAGTTCCGGCAAACAGTCTATCATCGTAAAGGGTTACGCTTCCAATCACAGGTGATCCGGCTTCATATTCCCAGACCAGGCTGCCATCTTTCTTATTCAACGCGAAGACCTTACCAGATTGATCACCACCGTACACCCGGTCATCTTTGATAGCTACCGGTGACCATACCGTTCCGCTGGTTTTCACCTGCCAGTTGATCTTGCCAGTTTTGGCATCAATGGAGAAGATCTCGTTATTCAATGTGCCAATATAAAGGTTGCCTTTTTCGTCAATCGCCAGGCTGAGGAAAACGGCTCCGCCTAGGTCTTTTGACCAGACCACATCGGCGCCGTCTTTACTGGCGTTTTCACTCAAGGCATAAACATTTTTATCCAGGGATGCAACGAAAATCAGATCGTCATAAACAACTGGCCGTGTCCAAATACTGTTTTTTGCCTGAAATTTCCACTTCAGGTTCAAATCCTTATCATAGGCATATAGATTATGGTCGGCATTGGCAGCCAGAATCAGTTTATCCGTGATGGTTGGTGATGAAATGAAACGCCCTGTGGCATCTTTAATCAGTTTTGATTGAGATTTCAGGTCCATGGAAAGCAGCCTCAACTGAGAGGCATAATCGCTGACCAGTAATTGATCTCCCAGAATTACAGGGGCTGCACCAAATGCCATCGTGCCTTCTGCTTTTTCAGGAAAGTGTTTTGGTTCAATCTCTTTACCGGTTTCGGCATTAATAATGTAGACAAATGATCCCGAAGCCGTATAAATAGTCTTATCCATAACAAGACTCTCAGACCAGCTCTTGTCAGGGATGGCCCCCGAGCAGGCTGAAAGGATAACAGCCAGGAGTAGGAAAATCGGGAAAAGAAGGAATTTACGTTTTTGCATATGGATTCTGCCTATTATGCGATTGATTTCTTATGGAACAGGGTCATACCCGCCGGGATTGAATGGATTGCAGCGCAGCACCCTCCAGATAGCCATTACTGTACCTTTCAGCACGCCATATTTGTAGATGGCCTGGTAACCATAATGTGAACAGGAGGGGTAGAAACGGCAGGTATTCTGCGGCATCATTGGACTGATCACTGCCTGATATCCGCGGATCAGGCCCAGCAGGGCGATTCGTGGAAGATTAAAGAATGTGACGGGTATATCACGCACCCGTTTTTCGTCATGATATCGCGGGAGTACTTCCGGCTCATTATTCATTGGATTTAACGATCAAACCTGCCCGAAGGAAAACGTTTCTTACAGCCTGTTCAAGTTCTTCAAATGACGCCCGTGAGCAGGGTTCCCGGGCAATCAAAATTGCCTCAAATCCCCGGGTCATTTCGGGTATCAATCTGTCACAAATGGCTCGCAAACGTCTGCGGGTCAAATTTCGTTCCACCGCACCACCAATAGATTTTCCGGTAATGATGGCAACGCGTAGTGTGCTCTCCGTTGAATTCTGTAAAACCAACACCACAAGCGGGTGGGCAAATGATTTTCCATTGCGCCGCACCCGCCGGATATCATTGGATCGGGTCAGGCGAAACCTGCGTTTCACCCATTTACCTTACTTCCCGAGTGTTGACATGATGTTTACTCGCTTTTGTTTTCTCTGTTTAAAACAAAAGCGTCAGGCTTTTCGCTTTACCAGCGAATCCGTTTCACATGGTTATTCATTGAGACGGTCAATGAATGGCGGCCTTTAAGGCGGCGCCGTTTTAACACTTCGCGTCCATCGGCGGTAGCCATGCGGGAGCGAAAGCCGTGAACGCGCACACGGCGGCGAATTTTTGGTTGATATGTCCGTTTGGTCATGCTGTACCCTTTCAAACCAAGATAATAGCTGGTTTATTTCGTTATAAGAGGTAGCATTGTAACCGATGGATAGCTGTCAGTCAAGTTTGCCGACCTGCTCCCGTACCGGTAACAATGTTATTTGCCCGTTTTTTTGGGAGCGTCAAACAATTCAGCGAGTTGTTTTGCGCCCTCCGGATCCGTCACAGATAGAATTTCATCATCCTTTTCAAACACAGAAATACCGCGGGGAACAACCACCTCACCCTTCCTTATGATCGCGGCGATCACGCAATGTTCTGGAAGCGCGGCGTCTTTCAGCATCATACCGATCGCTTTCGCGCCTTCGGGAATCTTTTCAGTTACCAGAGAATAATTGCCGCGGCGCAGCTTGAGCAATGTCATCATATCACCCATTGACATCTCTTCTTCAATAACGTGCGACATAATGGCTGATTGATTCACTGCCACATCCACACTGAAAACCTTGTCAAATAGCCAGGCATCGCGAGGGTTATTTACCCGGGCGATTGTTCTGGGCACATTGTATTTCAGACGAGCAAAGTGACATATGGCCAGGTTGACTTCATCACGGGTGGTGACTGCTGCCAGCACATCCGCGTTCTTCACACCAGCCTGATCCAGAATAACCGGATCGATGGGATTTCCCTGGAAGATTCCTTCCGTGGGCAGTTCACGATGGATCATCGAGAGAATATCCGTCCGGTTCTCAATTACATGAACGGTATGATCCTGCTGAAGCAAGGTTTTTGCCAGTTGTGTACCGGTCCGACCGCCGCCAACGATTACTACAAACATGTCAGGCCTCCTGCTTATCCACATTCATCAAACGACGGCGTAAATTTTCAATACCTTCAAAAGTCGCGCTGATCAAGGCAACATCTCCGCTATGGATTACTGTGTCTCGGTTGGGAATAGTGGCTCTACCGGCGCGCGTCAATGACACAGGCAGGCAGTCTTCGCAGTCAATCAGGTCGTTGAATGTCTTACCATCCCATTGGTTATTGACAACAATTTCATACAGTTCAATTTCGCCATTCCCCGCCGAGAAGACAGTGCGTACATCAGAGTGAAAGATCAATTCTTCCATGCGCTGTGCGCCCCAACTGGTGGAGCTGACAGTTTGAAGACCGAAGCATTCAAAAATTTCCCGGGTGTGGGGGTCGTAATTGCGGGCTAACACGTTCGGTACTTTATATTCAGATTTCGCCACATAGGCTACAACCGCGTTTAAGGCATCAGAATTGGTTACCGCCGCCACGGCATCCGCTTTTTCTATTCCAGCCCGGTGCAGTACATCCTGACTCAAAGCTTCCCCTTCATTCAACCTGCCCTGAAAATCTGCCGGGAGGTTGTTGAAGGAAGCTGGAATATTATCAATAACCGAAACCTCGTGCCCGCGTTTGAACAGGTTATACGCCAATTCGGCACCCAGTCTGCCACAACCGATCACAATTACTCTCATCGTCTCTTCTCCCTAGTCCACCTGATAGGGGACATTGGTGATCACTATATCTTTGCGGAACCGCAAAGCCATGCGTAATTCCATGGCCGTCTGTGTATGCAGCGCGTTGGCCATCATTTGACGGGGAATAAATTCAGGGACGACAATGGTGATGATGTCATTCGCCTGTCGGTTAACATCAATTTCATCAATGTACTTCAGCAATGGTTCAATAAACACCCGGTAAGGCGACTCTAGTATTACAAGCCGGGTACCATCGCCCCAGATTTCCCATTTTTGTTGGATTTTCTTGGCTTCTTCTTCATCGATAGAAACATGTACAGCCGTAATATCATCAGACAATGTTTTCGCGTATCGCAGTGCAGCAATAGTCCCTCGATGCACACCGCCAATGGGGAGAATCACCCGATGGCGTAGTATCCGGCTGCCCGAAGAGAACCCTTCCAGCGAAAGACTTTTGGCCAATTTTTTATAATGCGTGTGAATGGCATAAAAACAATAAACCAGTAATGGAAGCAGTATGATAACAACATACGCACCATCTGTAAATTTGGTGACCGCGAATACTCCCATCACGACGGCTGTACACAGAGAACCGAATCCATTCACGACCATCTTGAACAACCAGTTCCTGTCATAACGCACAATGGAGCCTCGTTCGCTAATCTCCTCGCCTGGTTTCAATTTTCCAGATTTCCACCAACGATGAGCCATCCCGGCTTGAGACAATGTAAAACTCAAAAAGACGCCGATGGCGTAAAGGGGAATCAACTTGGTAACGCTGGCCTGGAATATTATGATCAATAATGACGCAATCAAAGCCAAAACGACTATACCGCGGGAATACACCAGACGGCTTCCCCGAAAAGCCAACTGGCGAGGCAAAAATCCATCTTCACCAACCATCGCACTCAACCGGGGGAAACCGGCAAACGCCGTATTGGCGGCCATAATTAAGATAATAGTTGTGGCAGCAATAACCATCAGGTAGAGCAGTCCGCGAGAATCAAACGCCGTCCGCGCAAGTTGAGAAATCACAGTCTCTTCTTCAGAAGGAAGCGCTCCAATCATGTTTGCCAAATATGTTATGGAGAACATGGTGGTACCCAATATAACAGCCATCATGATCAGGGTTTTTCCGGCGTTTTCGCTTTTAGGTTCTTTAAAGGCAGTTATTCCATTGGATATGGCTTCAACACCAGTCAATGCTGTTGTCCCACTGGCAAAAGCTTTTAATATGAGAAAAAGTGTGATTGGCTGCAATACCTTATGTTCAGCGAGAATATCCATCGGCGGAGCTTCAACCTGACCAAGTGTGCCTGTAAAATATCGAAAAAAACCAACTCCCAAAAGGGTGAGAATGGTAGCCAGGAAAAAATACGTGGGAATGGCAAGAGCCTTTCCTGATTCCTTTACCCCTCTCAGATTGATCAGCATGATCAAGAGGACCATCAAAACGCCGATTTCTACCCTGTATGGATAAAGAAAGCTGTAAGCCGATGTGATTTGAGCAACACCGGAAGATACAGACACGGCTACTGTAAGAATGTAATCGGTTAAGAGAGCGGCGGCGGCAATTTGGGCTGGTAATTCCCCCAGGTTGTCTCTGGAGACAATATATGCACCACCACCGTTGGGGTAGGTATGGATTGTCTGTTCATATGAAAAGATCAAAATTGCCAGTAAACCACAAATCGCCAGTGCCAACGGTATGGAAATTCTAAAAGCGGTGAAACCAGCCGCAGCCAGAATGATCAGCATTTCTTGAGGCGCGTATGCCACAGAAGATAACGCGTCAGATGAAAAAACCGCTAAACCGATCGCTTTTCCGATAGTCTGGTCAGCTTCAGATGCTGTTGCAAGTGGTTTTCCGAATAAAATAGTTAGAAACGAGCGGTTCGGCTCATACTTTGAATCATGTCTTAATACGGTCGTCCCGCTATCTTCTTCTATGTTCATAAATCTGCCTGTATCCAGGCTCTTCTTCTCCACACTAAATCCTTTTACAAGGTTCTTACAAAGCGCTTGATTATACTGTCAACGGTCACTGTCAACAAGATTCAGGGGGTGAATTAAGGTACTTACTGTCGTATTTCAATATCATTGCTGATCAAGACCCTCGTCAGGTTTACCCAGAATTGAATTGTCGATCAAACGGGTTTTCCCCACATAGACCGCCATGGAGACCAAAACCTGTGTCTCAATCCTGTCAATTTCTTTTAAAGTAACCGGATCAGCAATGGAAATATATTGAACCTTCGCACCCGGTTCGGCATCAAATACCGCATCCATTGCCGAACGGATTTTTTGGGTGTTCCGTTCACCGGATGCATATTCTGCTCGCGCCTTGCGAAGGGCTCTTGAAAGAACCAGGGCTGTTTGACGCTCCGTCGCATCCAGATAGGTATTCCGACTGGAAAGCGCCAGACCATCCGGTTCACGGATGATCGGGCAAACCACCATCTGCAGGTTGAAATTCAGGTCGCGTACCATTTGAGTAAGTACAGCCACCTGCTGGGCATCTTTCTGTCCAAAGTAAGCCCGGTCAGGTTGTACGGCATTGAATAATTTTGCGACAACAGTGGTCACTCCCCTGAAATGAGTCGGGCGCATGGCACCTTCCAGAACCTTTGTAATTTCTTCCACAGTCACGTAGGTTTGGTACCCATCAGGATACATCACCTCTTCTGAAGGAGCCCACACCAGATGCGCTCCAGCTCCCCGCAACAATGCAATGTCACGATCAAGGTCTCGCGGATATGCGGCAAAATCTTCCGTAGGTCCAAATTGGGTCGGGTTGACAAAAATACTTACAACAACATTTTCACATTCGCTAACGGCTCTTTTAACCAGTGAAATGTGTCCGGCATGTAAAAAACCCATAGTCGGCACCAAACCGACCGTTCCTTTCATTTTTTTTCGGGCAACCCGTAATTCATCCAATGTGTGTGCAGTTTCCATTATTTAAGCCTCTCTTTGAATTGACCTAACCAGTTGGTAGATCGTATTTTGTACAGGAGTGGGTATTCCAAATTTTTTACCCAGAGTTATCACCGCGCCATTAATTTCTTCTATTTCTGTTTCCCGGTGATGGAGAACATCCTGCAGCATGGAACATCGGTTGGTTGCCGTGTCAGTCAGTATTTGTCTCATTTTTTGACAGACAGTAAGGGGATCAAATTTGATGCCATCTGCATCAGCAACCGCACAGGCCTCACGGATCAATTCATCCATAATACCCATTACCTCCGGTTTACCGGCCATTTGCCCATTTTTAAGTCCTAGGATTGCGCCAAGGGGATTTGCCGCGGAATTTAAGATGGCCTTTTCCCAGATCATTTTTCTGATTTCCGGAGTTGCAGTCACAGAAAACCCGGCTGTCGTTAAAACATGTTTAAAAGATTCAACACCATAATGTTGACCAATAAAAACTGCTGAGCCGCCATTGTGGCGAACCAAACCGGGTTCGATTTGCTCTGCCGCGCAAAGGGTTATTCCTGAAACTGTTCGTTCTTCGCCAAGCACTTCAAGCATTTGTTCCCGGGTTGTCAGACCATTTTGCAGTGAGAGTACCGTACTTTTTGGATGAAGGGAACTGAGAATACGCTCCAAAGCTTTCCGTGTCTGGTACGCTTTAACCAGAATGATCGCGTTCTGGAATTTGATCGATGGTTGTTCAAGATCCAACACATTCACAGCATAACGCGACAGCACTCCCTGCTCGACCAATCCAACGCCAGTCTGTTTTATAGCGTTCATACCAGCCTCCCAGGTGCCTGTCATGGTCACCGGTTGCCCGCTTCGAACCAATCTGGCGGCAAACAGGCAGGCCAACGCGCCACTTCCAATTATCAACATCGATTCAGGCATATTTTGAAAAAACTGGTCCAGTAATCATATGCTGCAAATATCGGGAGGAAACATTTGCAACTTTACTAAACGCCATCATAAAATACGATTATAGAACCAAAATCGATGCAAACCAAAAACACGGCGATTTTCTTAGTGGTCAGAATAAACGCGGGATCATTGATTGTAAATCGTTAAATATACAAGGGTTTGATTTACCAGTTGGTAAGCTACTTCACCAAAAGTGATCGGCCCCAACATTTCTCCTGTTTTTAAGCCTTCAAGGTTGGAATACAAGAAATTTAAAATGCAATTGCAGGAGAAAAGGATGTGCTTCTCGTTTTGAATGTTCGCCGTTGAAAATTGTTCAAAATCATCCACCAGTACTTCTGACATAAACTCGCGGAAGTAATTCCCCACCGGCCGCGCGAAGCGATAGCGCACATTCTTGAATACCGGCGCGTAAAATGCCACTTCATGTTTATCGGCGTCCACTGACTGTATGCTGATATTAATCGTCGCGCCGCCGTAGTCAGCCACCAGCGGAAGTTTGGTATCAATATCGTTCTCAAGTATGTAATCCGCGAAGTTTTTAACCGTACCGTTGATATCAGCATTTTGGGCGGTAAAACCATCGGCGTCAAATGTAATGGTATCTCCATCGCCCTGTTTAAAGATATTTAAAATGCTGATATCAGCAATTTTCGAAGGTGGCAGTGTTACCGCCAGCATAATTGCCTTGTCGCCGACAAATTCCAGGGTTTCCCCGTTAATCACTTTCGGTGTGTTCTTGCCGAGATCATCCAGCAAAACCCCGGTAATCCAACCCAGCAAGGGTTTTGTTGCGAAGCCTGGAAACGTTGGCGCATTTAGAGAAAAAGCCATGTGGATGTCCGAAAATGCCGGGATTAAGATAAAACCAAATCCATTTTCCGGAATATCGGCATATACATTTGAAATCGTGGAAACGTCATAAAAATGTGTTTTTACCCCGGTGACATAACCGGGAATGCCAGTTACCAGTATCTTCTCTTTTGATACAACGCCACCTTCATCCCCCATGAAATAGGGGGTTGTCCCGGCGATCCAATGCCCTGGGGGTAACTGTCGCAAAGCCGATTCGTCCCCCGCAAAAATCATGTGGTAACCCCGATGGATCATTTCCTTTGCTTCATCTATGGAAAAAAGAACCCTGTTCATGATCCGCTCCTATCCACATATCTTCTGAATGTCGCGTTTGGCTGATGGCAAATTCGCATTCTTTTCCAGCAAGTCATGTAATAGTTCAGCGCAATGTAAAATATTCGCAGGTGATGGATCATGTTCCACGTCCATGCTTAACTTACCTAAAAGCAGTTTCAGGGCAAGAAATTCAAAATCAAATGACCTATTGCGCAATAAAAGATCTTTCCAAATCTGTTCTGTTGCCGGAGGAATTGTCATAAGGCCCCTTTCCTGCTATGCTTTGGAGAGGAATATGTAACGAACAACTAAATTATTATACAGATTTCTTAGCTAATAGCCAAATAAATAATAAATTAATATACTATAATAGGTATTGTTTATCCGATTTGGGCAAACCATCGGTGGAAAACAATCGAGAAATATACATAATCAATACAGCAGATTATTCTGGAGGATTATCATGGTACTCACCACTCACAAACCAAGAAAAGTCGCCGTGGTAGGAACAGGGAATGTAGGAGCCACGTTTGCTTATTCTTTACTTATCAGCGGGTTGGCTTCTGAAATCGTGCTGATCGATGCCAACACAAGTAAAGCGGAAGGTGAGGCAATGGACCTCAATCATGCCATCCCGATGCACTCCCCCACCCGCATCTGGGCGGGTAGTTATGAAGACTGCGCCGGGGCGGCGATTACAGTGATCACGGCCGGCAGCGCGCAAAAACCGGGTGAAACACGTCTTGACCTGATTCAGCGCAACGCGGCGATTTTTCATTCCATTGTCGAGAATATTGTGAAAAACAATCCGGAAGGCATTATCCTTGTGGCTACCAATCCTGTGGATGTGCTCACCTACGCCACCTGGAAATTTTCCGGGTTGCCAGCCAATCGGGTCATTGGATCTGGAACAGTGCTCGATACCGCCCGCTTCCGGTACCTGCTCAGCCAGCGGTTTGAAGTTGATCCGCGTAGTGTGCATGCCTATATCATCGGGGAACACGGGGACAGTGAAGTACCCGTGTGGTCGTTGGCCAATATTGCCGGAATGCGCCTTGCGGATTATTGCGCGGCCAACAATATGGGCTGCCGTATGGAACAATTGGATGACATATTCAAACAAACCCGTGACGCCGCCTATGAGATCATCTCTCGCAAAGGCTCAACATATTACGCCATTGCTTCGGGTTTGATGCGCATTGTTGAAGCTATCCTTCGCGATCAGGCTACAGTTATTTCGGTTTCCACCTATATTGAAGATTATTACGGCATCAAAGATGTCTACTTGAGCCTGCCAAGTGTGGTGGATATGGGTGGTATTGAACGTACCATCCGACTTGATCTCAACGAGGAGGAGATCGCCGGTTTGAAACGCTCGGCCAGCGTTTTAAAAGAGACGATTTCAACTATTAAATTCTAGATATGGCGTCATATTCGAACCCGATTCCTGTGTTCTTGCAGGAATCGGGTCGTGTTATTTCAACAATTCGGCTGTCAAACCAGTGTCTGTCTGACCGGTAAATAGCACCGGATCAATAACATTGATCCGTTCATATGTTGAAAAGGCTGTAACCCGCACATATTCGGTGGAAAACCCCTCCAGAACAAAAGATTTGTCGCTGGTTCTTGAGGTTTCCCATAAAACCGACCCACTCTGCCCTATCAGTTGATGGCGATAACGGGCCGCACTTTCTGCCAGAACATCTCTCACAACGGCAGCCCTTATTTTCCGAATTTTCGATTGAACCTGCCCTGGCATTTCTGCTGCCGGCGTTCCCAGACGGGCTGAATAAGGAAACACATGGCCTCCTGAGAATTCGGCTTCTCGTATAAACTGGAGACTTTCCTCGAATTCCGATTCTGTTTCACCGGGGAACCCGGTAATAATATCTGTTGTAATAGAAAAAAGGGGATCAATCTCTCGGGCAATATCTAGTTTCTGTTTGAATTCCTGGGGAGACAAATTCCGGCCCATGCGTTTCAGAGTGGAGGCTGATCCGGATTGCAGGGCGATATGCAGATGCCTGCAGATACGCCGGTCAGAAAAAAGGGTGAAAAAGTCTTCATCCATATCCCACGGTTCTATGGAAGAAAATCTTAACCGGGGAATGTCGGTCTCGCGCAGCAGAATGCGTACTAGAAAAGCCAAATTGGCCGGCGATTGTAGATGCCTGCCCCATGAACCCAGTTGCACTCCACTTAAGACGATTTCCTGTGTGCCGCCCTCCAGCGCCGATTGAATATCCGCGATGATCCGTTCGAGCGGTTCACTGCGTGATTTACCGCGGGCAATTCGTGTAACGCAGAAAGTACAGTGCGCGTCGCATCCGTCTTGCACCTTAATGAATGCTCGAATACGGTGTCGTGCCCCTGGCAGCACCTCTCGCTCGATGAGAGACCGGTCCATATCCTCAGGTTTTAGCCCCAGAAAATGGGCGACGAGCAATTCTTTTTCCTCATTAGTAACCACCTGAACGCGCTCTGCAAGAGACAACGTTTCCTCAGGCTCCAGGGTAGACCAACAACCGGTGCCAATGATCCTGGCGTTGGGCGCCATTTTTGCCGCCTGGCGCAATTTCTGCCTGGAATCAGACGCGGCCTGGGATGTGACCGCGCAAGTGTTTACCACGATCAGATCAGCCTCAGCCCGGTTGGCAACAATTCGGTGACCGGCCGTTCGAAATTGACGGGCCATGCGTTCAATTTCACTCTGGTTTAATCGGCAGCCGACAGTATCAAAAAAGACGTTCATTTCTACCTGATAAGCGATACACAAATGCTGGCAGGGATTTTAACATAATCACCTTTCCCCTGAATTTTGAGTAGCGAATCCCGGGAAGTACTGCTGCAACAGTCGAGCAGCCAGTCGGCTTTCGGTTGAATTTCCCGCAAGCAAAATAACCTTCTCAAGTGCTTCTTTCGCCTTTAAAGATTCTCCTTCTGCCAATTCCAGTTGCGCCATATGCAACCAGGCAGGCGCGAATGCCTCGTCTTTATCAAGCACTCTTTCAAAAATATCCCGGGCTTCCGGATAATTTCCGAGTGAAAAGTAAACCTGGCCGAGTGAGTCCAACACATCCACCGATTCCGGTGATAACTTTACTGCCTGCCGGGCAGTAGGCAGTCCTATGTCTTTCACCCGGTAATTGTATTGAACACAGAATCGAACAATTGCCAGGCGGTTGTCAATCCCTTTTGGATCTTTTCGGGCAGCTTCTTGATAGGCTGCCAGGGCGTCCTCAAAACTCCCGGCTTCGGCCAGGGTGCGCCCCATCTCAAGGTACCACAACGGTTCACCGGGGTTTTCCGTAATGTTCGCACCCAGCATTTCTATGGCGCGGTTAAAATCTGATTGCCGCCGATAGAAAAGCGCGGCGGCTAATCTCACAGATGGTGATCTCGGATCAATTTCCAGAGCTTTGGTAATTTGCCTGCTTCCGTCTTTTCCCTGTTGTTGCCGTGATTCCGCCAATAGAGCCCAGGCTTGAGAATTCATTGGCGCGAGCCTGACAACCTGACCAAAAGAATATTCGGCCAGGTCCCACACACCAGCCGCGCCATATGCCTGCCCCAGGAGAAGCCATCGGCCGGAGTCATCGGTTTTATTCAGTACGGTTTTCAAGGCTGATCCCCATTGTTCAAACCAGGCTGGCTTTCCTTGCATGGACTGCCATTCCACCTCCGCGGCTTTTTGGTCAAAGAGAGCCTGAAGCAGAATCGCGTCCATTTTTCTATCAGGTTCAGAGTCTAGCATTTCTGAAAGTTCCCGCTGGCAGGTCAGCGCGGATCTGAATTCGCCGTGAGAGCGGTAGAAATCAACCTGTGCCAATAAAACTGATACGACATCATTAGTATCCTTCGCGTCTGAACGTGCTTTCTGCAAAGTTGATCCCACCTTATCTGCCTGCCCGTTCTGTTTATAAGCCTCGGCTAAAACCAGCCGACCATCTGTTGATAGCCGTCCCTCTTCTGCCATGGGAGCCAACAGCTGGATGGCTTTATCCGTCTCATGTCGGGTCAGGTATTGCGTAGCCACACTGTTCCAGTTCAGGTTGCGCCACGGTTCAACCGTCATAATCTGACGGTATAACGCCTCAGCTTCAACAGGAAACTTCGCGGCCAGGTATTGATCCGCCTGCTTTTGTGTTTCGGCCATTCGAATATCGACAATGGAAAACCACCCCCACAGGGCGATCAACATAACAATCAAGGACTTCAACAGGATATGTTTCACTCCCTCATTATAAAAGACCTCTACCGGTAGGGTTTTCTTGACACTGGTTAATCGCTGTGATAGAGTATTGTCACTTTTGGAACAAATTTCTCGTAATATCTGGATAGCCAGTGAAAACAACGATAGTAATCCCAACATATAATGAATCAGAAAATCTGCCAATTCTGGTGGAGCGAATTTTTTCCCTGCCCGTACCAGACCTGACCATTCTGGTGGTGGACGATAACAGCCCGGACGGTACCGGAAATCTGGCAGAGGAGCTGGGGAAACAATACAACGGGCGTGTACAGGTTCTTCATCGTGCCGGAAAACAGGGGCTGGGAACGGCGTACATTCAAGGCTTTCAGCTCGCCATGAAAAACGGCGCGGATGCCGTGGGGCAGATGGATGCCGATTTTTCGCATCAACCTGAAAAGATCACAGAACTCCTGCAGACACTGGAAACCTGTGACATGGTGTTGGGTTCGCGCTATGTTCCCGGCGGCAAACTGGATGAACGCTGGCCGTTCTGGCGTAAAGCTCTTTCCGGCTTTGGTAATTTCTATGCCCGTACCATTCTTGGTTTGAAACTGAAAGACGTTACCGGTGGATTTCGCATCTGGAAAAGCAATACCCTGAAATCCATGCCGCTGGATCGCATTCGCTCTAATGGATATATATTTCAGGTTGAAATGGCTTATGTTGCCAACCGGTTGGGATTTAAATTTAAAGAGGTGCCCATCTATTTTGCCGATCGGCGATTTGGGCAGTCAAAGATGTCGTTTCGAATACAGATCGAAGCTGCCATCCGTGTATGGCAGTTAATGTGGATGTATCGCGACCTCTAATTATCAATTCATCAATTCCGCGATTAGAACCTCTCTTTTGAGAGGTTTTATGTTTTGCTACAAATTGACACACCCGGATCGCGGGGATAGAATAAAAATCACATTCAACAGGAAAAGGACTGTCGTATGACCGTTAATTTGACATCGGAAGAGATTGCCAGATATATTGACCACACTCTATTGAAGCAGGAAGCCTCGGTTGAACAGATCAACAGACTGTGCGAGGAGGCGAAAAAATATAATTTTGCCGCGGTTTGTGTGAATGCCGCGTACATCGCGGAATGCGCGAGGTTGTTGAAAGGCACGAATGTAAAAATCGCCAGTGTGGTTGGATTTCCGCTTGGCGCCACTCTTTCTTCTGTGAAAGCCTACGAAACAGAACAGGTAATTTCAGCCGGTGCGAACGAGATTGATATGGTTTTAAATGTGGGCGCCATGAAATCAGGCAATTTCGATCTGGTGAAAAGTGACGTCGCGGCGGTGGTGAAAGCCGCCCATGCCCATAATGCCATTGTTAAAGTTATTCTGGAGACTTGTCTCTTATCAAAAGAAGAGATTGTAAAAGCCTGCGAGATATGCAAAGAAGCCGGGGCCGATTTTGTCAAAACTTCCACCGGATTCAATTCAGCCGGCGCCACCGTTGAAGATGTGGCACTCATGCGTAAAACGGTTGGAGCGAAGATGGGTGTAAAGGCCGCCGGCGGGGTTCGCACACGCGAAGATGTTCTGGCCATGATCGAAGCCGGAGCCACGCGAATAGGCACCAGCGGCGGGGTCAAGATCATGGAAGGTTCTGAGATTAAAAACGGTTATTGAACCGGATGAAAAAAAGGACAGATTCAATTTTCTGTCCTTTTTGATTCAATCACTATCGCCTTGGTCGCAGAATCACCCTGATGGGTGTTCCAATAAACGCATAGTCTTTACGAATCGAATTTTCAAGATAGCGAATATACGTGAAATGCGCCAACGAAGGATCGTTCACATAGATCAGGAAGGTGGGCGGATCGCTGCGCACCTGGGTTCCATAATACATGCGCAAAGAACGGCCGTGGATTCCAGGTGAAGCATGCGCATCCTGCGCGCGTTGGATGATACGGTTCAATTGCGATGTTGTCAGACGGGCAAGGCGTTCTTCTTGAACACGAATCACCATGGGCATCACCTGATCGACACGCTGGTTGGTCTTCGCCGAGATGAATAGAATGGGCACGTAGTCCATGAATTTCAGATCTTCCCTGATCCTGGCAGTGTATTGCGCCATGGTATACGTATCTTTTTCCACCAGATCCCACTTGTTTACCACTACAACCGTGCTTTTCCAGGCTTCCACTATGTAACCGGCTATATGCGCGTCTTGAGCGCTGATGCCTTCTGTGGCATCCAACACGAGAATAGCCACATCCGCGCGTTCAATAGCGCGCATGGATCGGATCACGCTGTATTTTTCCACCCCGGGTTCCACTTTCCCGCGCTTACGAATACCGGCGGTATCGATTAATGTGACGTCAATTCCGTTGTAGGTGATCTTCGTATCAGTGGCATCTCGCGTGGTGCCGGCAATCGGACTGACGATTGCCCGCTCACCCCCAACGAGCTTATTCAACAGGCTGGATTTACCCACATTGGGCTTTCCGACAATGGCTACCTTGATGGAATCGTCTTCCTCTTCTTCAACCTCTTTCGGGAACTCAGCCACAAGCGCGTCCAACAGGTCACCTGTACCGGTCCCATGAAGCGCGGATACCGGATAGGGTTCACCCATGCCAAGTTCATGAAAATCAACCGCGTTGGAACGCAAGCCGGCTGAATCTGCTTTATTAACAACCAGCAAAACGGGAGGTATTAATCGCCCATCCACTTCCTTTTGGGAACGGCGCAGCATTTCAGCGACTTCCACATCGGCCGGGGTGACTCCCGAGGTCGCGTCAGTAACAAAGAGAATCACATCCGCGTCCTGAACGGCCATCTCAGCCTGGTAGCGGATCTGTTTAATATACTCAGCCGAACCGATTGAAAGTGGATCTTTGCGTGAACTCGACGGATCAATACCCCCTGTATCGATCATATCGAAAGAAACTCCGTTCCAAAGGGATTCGCCAAACAGTCGGTCGCGGGTGGTCCCGGGAACATCATCAACAATAGCGCGCGGTTCCCCCGAAAATCGGTTGAACAGGGTACTCTTGCCCACATTGGGGCGCCCGACCAGGGCTACAACAGGTTTTGTCATGCAGGGCCTTTTTCTTCTGGGTTAATAGGGGTTGATATTTTACCCGTTATTGTGACTTCAATCGATCCGGGAAGGATGGATTGCACCTGCAATTCCGGAATCTTGATTTCAACTTGAGGTATTCGTTGATAGGTGCCTTCCGGGTCATCAGTAATATTCACATAAACACGAACATCGCTGGCTTTGAGGCTGTCTAATAGAGGAATAGGGCCGGATATGATTACATCCACATATTCCGGTGAAACACTGGCTTTAAGACCCTGAGTGCCGCCCACAATCTCAACCCGCATACCATTCAATGTCACACTGCTTTCAACAGTGGAAACTCCCACTTGAACGTTGACCGTCTGATCTCCAACAATCGAAATTCCCGGCGGCAAATTTAGAGAAATACGGATCTCCCTGTCATCCTTTAGACCTGTAAGGCTGATCGGAGCGGTTTCAACATAACCGGGGAGACTGTCTACTATTTTCGGATCGGTGGAAAAAACCGTCACAGATGGAGGATATGCAGAAATATTTGTCAGGCGGTATCCATTGGCCAGATTACCGCTTGTGGCCACTTTGACCACTACATTGCGATAACCGCCGCGTTGTATGATCTTTTCCTTTACAATAACACGGTCAGGATTCAATGTAACTCCACTGACCGGTAATTCGTTATTGTCAAAAGCCAGCAGGGAAACCGATTGTTCAATATCTTCATGCGCCTGAGAATGATCGAGGATCGCCCGGACTTCCTGAACCCTCTTTACCCTGCTTTCAGGTCCGCTGACTGTGGTTGTCTTCTTGTTTAATTCCGGAGTTTCAGCACGAAAGCCGACAGCCGGATCTCCCCGGACGGTCACTGTGATTGGCAGTGACCGGTTTAATAAGGGTTCCAGGGTGACATCCACACTGGAGGGTGCGTAGCTGACAATTTCTACCGGCCTTTGCTTAATCTGAATCTGTACAGGCACTGTGTGTGGTCCGGCTGACAGACCAGAGAGGTCAACCAGTGCCTTAACAGAGGAATGGTCGGATATCAGGTTGGTCCAAACAGAACGCGGCGCGCGGAGGTTAAGTGTTAGCGTTTTGGCAGGCTCATTTGTCAGCAGGAAGGTTGGATCCTGACCGATGATCTCCACCGAGACTGGATATGGAAATGCGCGGACTTCTGCAGGATCGGCCGCGGTAATCGCCAGAATCCAGACAGCAATGGATAGGGCAAGTGCCAGCAAGAAGGTCGGGATATGGCGGGTGAATTTCTGAACCATGAAAGACTAATCCTCCGGCTGCCGCATGGATGGGATTCTGAGGATACGTTTCAACCATCCAGAAGTCTGCGAAATATTTTCTTCAGGCCGGTAGAATGCCATCAGAATATTCTCAAGCCGTTCGCTATCAAGCCGGCGAATCATCCGTCCACCATGAGCGATGGATATGGAACCGGTTTCTTCAGATACCACGACGGCAACGGCATCACTGGCTTCAGAAATACCAAGGGCGGCGCGGTGCCGTAAACCCATCTGCCGATCCGGAGTTCGATTTAAAATACCTGAAGCTGAAAGCGGCATAACACAGGCGCCTGCTACGATGAGATTATTGGAAATAATCACAGCGCCATCGTGTAGAGGAGTATTCGGGTAAAAGATCTGCATCAGCATTTCAGGCGATACTCTGGAATTCAAAATCACACCGGTTTGAACATAATCACGGAGAGAGTCGCCGCGTTGCAAAACGATCAACGCTCCATGCTGACGGGCAGACAACCGGGCGCAGGCTGTGGCAACGGCTTTTACCGTTTGCTGAAGGGAACCCTCACTGCCGGCGGTGGGTTGTGAGAACACCCTGGGTCCGCCAGCGCGTCCCAATTTTTCCAACCCTCGCCGGATTTCCGGCGCGAAAATAACCGGTATGGAAAGCAAAAGGGCCGGTAACGCGTTTTTGATTAACCAGGAAAACGCCGGAAGATTGACCAGACTGGTCATCAGGCTGATCACTATTATGATCAGCACCACACCACGCAACAGGATGACTGCCTGCGTATCCCGCACAACCAGCAGAATAGCGAAGAAGATCAACGTAACCAGTGAGATATCGATTAGACTCAGCCAGTTCAACCGTTGTAACAAAAAGAGAATCTGACTGAGAAATTCAGACACTTTTATCTTCCTGGATAGCCAATTGATATGTTTCAGGGACTTCTGTTTCCCAGGCATGTTTTACCTGGATCAGCAGGTCTTCCAGTGTCCCATCATTCTGAATAATCACATCAGCCTGCTCCAGCTTATCTTCCTGGGGAGGCTGCGCTTGAATGCGCGCTCGCGCGTCATCCTCGGTCATTTCGCGAAACAATGTCAAACGTGCCAGTCGAATCTCCAAAGGGGCGTTGGTCACCCATAGCGTGTCGCACTGATCGATTAACCTGGATTCAATCAACTTAATGGCTTCGATCACTATGACGGGAATGGTAGATTCCTGGATGATGCGTTCCACCTCTTCTATTACCAGTGGGTGGATGATACTCTCCAGTTCTGTCAATTTTTCCGGGTATTTGAATACCAGAGCTGCCAGAGCGGCGCGATCCAGGCGCTGGTCGGGCGTCATAAAATCCCGGCCAAAATGTTCCAACACCTGGTTATATGCCCTGCCTCCGGGTTCCATGATCTGCCGCGCGATAAGGTCAGCGTCAATTCCCAATGCGCCCAGGCACTGTAAAATTTTTCTGACTTCACTTTTTCCTGTCCCAATATTTCCGGTCAGGCCAATAATATATTTATTATTCCATTTACTCATAGCAGATCCGTTGCAGGAACGAGACCAACCCGCGTCAACGAGTGATATATCTTGATTCTAGCCATGGTACAGGTGAAAGTCAAACCAGGTATGTAGATAATTACTCTGTTTTCTTTTTCTTTTCGGATTTTAATCTCGAGATTATCAATATCAACCTTTTTGGGTAATATGGATTTTTAAACCAGATTCGCACGAAAAATCTTATCGAAAAAAAAACGTTTAAACCCGTAATAAAACAATTATCTCTGTCAGGGCCAATCCTCCTGACAATAACCTGAAACTGAAAAATTTAGAATTTTTAAGCGGTTTTACTTATTAACCAGGTAGTCCCTGGCTTCCTCATGGTTCATTGCCTGTTTAATTTCGTGGAGAGTTAAGAATCGAACGGTTGCCAGCACGGGTTGTTTGGATTCATCTACACCAACCACGGCTGATGCCCTTACGTACGGCACATTTGACAGAACAAAATCTTTGATCGCCGCCACTGAGTCCTTGTTTTGGACTGCATCTGTCACGTCAGTAATAAGCAGTACCGAATTTCTGGGTTGGGTTTTAATCAATCCGGTTGCTTCATTGATAACGCATATTGTTTCCTGAGGATTGCATTTGGATAAATCAACCTCGAGTATTTTCTTCCCCTTGTGTTCGATAATGCCCACTCGCGACACAATGTCCTCCTGACATAAAGATTGGAATTCATTTCCAAGGAAAATTTGAAGAATTATAAATTCTGATTAAAGCGAGAAAAGAGAATGTGATTAAAAACATGATGAATTTCCTTCCGGCCAGGTAAGAATGATCGAAACCGGATACAATTACACCAGATTAGCTCATACCCCGGAGGGGAAGGGTTTATGACAGCCAAAGTTACAATTGATGTTTCCAGCACAACTGGCAAGAAGAGGGTGTTTTCATACGAAGACCATGACACATTCATGGTCGGGCGAATGGGGGATTGTCATGTGTGTATTGAAGATGATAGTTTTCTTTCCCGGCATCACTTTATTCTGGAAGTGAATCCGCCGCATGCCCGATTGCAAGACCTGGGCAGTTTGAATGGCACCTACATTAATGGCAAGAAAGTTGGTGGAAGAAGTGCCAACGAGACTCCTGAAGAAGCGATTGCCCGGTATAAATTTCCCTGGGTCGATTTGAAAAACGGAGACGTGATTACCACCGGTGATACCCGCTTCACCATAATCATCCAGACGCCTGATTTGAATATTAACCCGGTTCGCTGCCAGAAATGCGGCCGCAATGCTTCAAACGAAATCGGCGCGGCACGAGGCGGCACATACATTTGTGAAAGCTGCCAAAAATCCGCGCAGGCCAGTCCGTTTGACCTGTTGCAGCAATTCCTGAACGAGAATCGGACGACACAGGCTGAAACACGGCGAGGATTCCATGGCGATGAATTCGTCAAATTCTCTGACTACGATATTGTTAAAGTACTGGGGGCCGGAGTATTTGGCGCTTCCTATCAAATTATGCACCGAGTTACAGGTAAAACCGCCGCGTTAAAATTAATGCTTCCCAGAACCGCCGCCAACGCCACCCTGCAGGAACACTTTCTGGAAGAAACAAAAGAAGTCCATAAAATCAAACACCATAATTTGATGGAGTTCTTCGAATCCGGATGCCGTAACGGTATTTTTTATTTCGTGATGGAATACTGTAATGTTGGCAACCTTGAATCCTTGCGACAGGGCGGGAAAATTCAACCAGATATCTTGATCCTTTCGATGTTGCAGGTTCTGGAAGCCCTTACCGTCGCCCATAGTGAGGGGCACGTGCATCGCGATTTGAAACCCCAGAACATTCTCATGCACAGTGCCAACAACAGCCTGGTCACAAAGATCTCGGACTTCGGTTTGACAAAAAGTTTCATTTCCAATGGTCTGAGCGGTATGACAGTCACTGGAATGACCGCCGGTTATTCCCCTTATACTCCTCGTGAACAAGTGGTGGATTTCAAATATGCCCGGCCTGAAACAGATATCTGGGCGCTGGGCGCCACAATGTACAACTTGCTGACGGGAGAATTCCCCCGCAATTTCTCGTATGGAAAAGATCCTCTGGATGTCATTTTGAATGGAGATATCATTCCCATTGGCAAACGTGACGCGACCATTCCCCGCGAACTGGCTGAAATTGTCGATCGGGCGGTTAGGAATGACCCGGCGGAGCGATATCAACATGCCGGCGAGATGCTATCAGCCCTTAAACGGGTATGGAAGAAGAAGTAATCGCTTGACACCCCCTGATGTCTCGTGTAGAATACACCCACTTGCCGAGATAGCTCAGTTGGTAGAGCACACGACTGAAAATTGTGGTGTCCTGGGTCCGATTCCCAGTCTCGGCACCAAACACCTGGAGTGATCCGGGTGTTTTAGATTAACAGGCATGTTACAATGCCAGGTATGCTCGCCAAACACGGGAAGACCATTTCCCTTTCCAGCATCTTCTTGGGCATCGGCTTGATCGGCTTGTGGCTTCTTACCACCAATCCAGATCCAGACCTGCCTGCCAGTACCATCCTCGTACGCTCAACAGGTGGATTGCCTGTGATATTCTCCGCAGATTTACGCCCCGGGAATATACTTCAAGCGGCTGGCATCCGTCTCTACCCGGGGGATCAGATATTGGTAGACGGGCAACGATATAAACCTGATCAGGAAATGATTAAAACATCAAATCGGATCATTCAACTTATCCCCTCCGCGCGTGTGACTCTGCTTGATAATGGCAAAGAAAAAGTCATTTTCAGTTCCGCCCCCACACTGGGGCAGGCGTTGTGGGACGCTGGTTATCGCCTGTCCCAATCCGACCGCATCGATCCTTCCCTGAATACACTTCTTATTGGCGATTTACGTGCGGAATTGCGCCCTGCGCTCTCCATTAATGTAGTTGACGGAGAAAAAACTAGCCGTATCCGTACCTCTGCGAACACCGTTGAGTCAGCGCTGGCGGAATCAGGCTTTTCTCTCACCGCGCTTGATAGCACAGAACCGGCTCCCGATCAACCGATTGCAGCCGGTCAATCGATAAAAATTCTACGCAACAGCCAGCAGATTATTCTTACCGGAAAACCACTGGCGTTTGAAAATGAGCAGGTGTACAAAGAAGAACTTGGGCAGGGCAAAAGTGAAGTGGTACAGGCCGGCGAAAATGGGCTTGAACTGCTGCGCGAAAGGGTGACCTTTACAAACGGCAAAGAAGTAGACCGAAAAGCTGAAGGGTCGGTTGTTATTAAGAACCCGGTCAAGCAGATTACCAATGTGGGAACAAAAGTAGTCGTCCGCTCTGTGGATATTGGCGCTGAATCGCTGGATTACTACCGCATGGAGGATGTGTACGTTACATCCTATTCGCCCTGCCGTCAGGGTTATGACCACTGCAGCACCGGTACTGCGAGCGGCACACCGTTGGCAAAGGGCGTAATCGCTGTCACCCCGGCCTGGTACAGGATATTTGCCGGAACACAGATTTACATCCCCGGATACGGCGTGGGGACGGTTGCCGATACGGGCGGGGGTATCCCAGGAAAATATTGGATAGATTTGGGGTACAGTGAAGAAGATTTTGTCAACTGGCATCAAACCGTGACTGTGTATTTCTTGAATCCGGCCCCGGCCAATGTTCCTGAGGTGCTGCCTTGAGCGCAGGATTCCCTGATTTTTATAGCCTGATGAAGCAGTACGACATTAAACCGCGCAAATCGCTTGGACAAAATTTTCTACTGGACAAAGCTGTTCTTGAACAGATCGTGAAGTCCGCCGGTTTAACTCCACAAACTGATGTATTGGAAATCGGCGCGGGTCTGGGCAGCCTCACATTTGTGCTTTCCGGAGCCGCCCGGCAGGTATCCGCCATTGAATTGGATGCCAGCCTGATCCCGGTGCTGCATGAAGCCTTAAAATCCTGTGCCAATGTAACCATCATGCAGGGTGACATCCTTGAAATTGACCTGCGTGACCTTCACCTGGACGCCGGGTATTATGTAGTGGCCAACATCCCGTATTACATCACCTCAGCGGTGATCCGCCGGCTTCTCGAAGCAAGCGTGAAACCAGCCCGCCTCCTGTTGACTGTACAACGAGAGGTGGCCGAACGCATCTGTGCCAAACCGGGCGATCTTAGCTTGCTGGCGTTGAGTGTTCAGGTTTATGGTGATGCCGCGGTGACAGGGCGTATACCAGCCGGAGCGTTCTACCCGCCGCCTAATGTCGATTCCGCCTGTGTGCGCGTGGATATTTTGCCTGAACCGCGAATACCCGCGGAACTTCTGGATACCTTTTTCCGGTTGATTAAAGCTGGTTTCAGCCAGAAGCGGAAAACTCTTCGGAATTCTCTCTCTGCCGGATTGGCCTTACCAACCGAGAAAATTGCGGTACTATTGAAAACTGCAGATATTGACCCCATGCGCCGGGCGGAAACCCTCTCTATTCCGGAATGGGAGCGACTGGTAAAGTTGTACAATAAGGATCAAACTTCAAGACAAGGATAGTTCCCGCACAGGTAGCTTGTTTACATTTTTTACGGGACATATAATCGTAGTAGACATGATGGACAATTACTCTCCCCTTCAGAGCGAACAACCTCTGCAGGATAACCCAATCACCGAACCTGTAGTAAAACCGGTATTCTGGCGGACGCCAGTAGGAGCGTTTCTAATCGAATTGATTGAAACCCTGGCTCTGGCCGGCATTCTTTATGGAATGATCGATTTTGTTGTTGCCCGTGTGCGCGTGGAAAATATCAGCATGCGACCGACACTGGAACCCGGCGAATTTTTGCTGGTCAACAAAATGGCCTACAAAACTGGTGAAATGAATCGCGGGGATATCGTCATCTTCCATCACACCGTCAGTGAAGATTACATCAAACGTTTAATCGGAATCCCTGGCGATAAAGTGGAAATTCAGAATGGTACGGTCAGCGTGAATGGGCAGGTCCTTGAAGAACCGTATATTGCCGCCTCGCCAAACTATAGCGGTGTGTGGGATGTTCCTCAGGGTTCTGTTTTTGTGTTAGGTGACAACCGTAACCAGTCATCTGATTCACACGCCTGGGGATTTGTTCCCATAGACAAACTTGTAGGGAAAGCTCTGGCCATCTACTGGCCGATTCAGAATGCCAAGGTCTTAACCCATCCCAATCTTGTTTATAGTGTCATGGGAGAAGCGCCGTGAAAAACCTTTTCATTTTCCATGATTTTCATAATTTCAAGGAAACTGATACCAAGAAAGGCGGGTGGTATGCCTGACGACCTGCAAACTCGGGGAATCCCCTGTGCTGAATGCCAGGCAGGCATTATGCACTACCGAAAAATCACTTACCTGACCTGGTTAAATGAAGACCTTATCACCGTGCCTGACTTTCCAGCCTGGGTGTGCGATGTGTGCGGCCGTCGAGAATATGACGGACAGGCCATATTCCAATTGAATTTACTTCTCAATCCCACTGCCGGGAAACCCACCCCCAGCGTGCGCAAACACAGGGTAAACAAGAAGAAACCCCAGCAGAAACGTCCGCGCCCCACCCGGCCGGAATAATCTACGGCTGCCAGGCTGGTTCAGCTTCCTGCGCGGTCAACGGACTGATATCTGTTTGCAGCAGCCCCGCGGCTGTCATGATGTAGATTTGCTCTTTTCCATCCCGTTCAGAGGTAAAAGCAATCCATTTGTCGTCTGCCGACCAGGATGGATCAAAATCCATGCCGGTGTTGGTGATTAAAGAAGAAACGGCCCCGCGAGCCGCGTATTCAGCCACGCCAATCCGCCGATCGCGGCCTTTAGAGCGAGTGTAAGCCAGTAAACTGCCATCCTTCGAGAAATCCGGATCGGTTACCTGTCCAAGGCGGCCAAAAATCTGATTTGTGTCATATGGTTGTGGTGTCTTATAGTCTTTTTCAGACGCGCGTTGGAAAAAGTAGTGGTTGTTATTGGCATAGATCACATAAAACAAAACCCGCATGTCTGGCGGCCAGACGCCCTGTAATTCCTCAAAATCAGTGGAAATGCGGGTTTGTTGACCGCCATTAGCATCCATCGTATACAGTTGTAGGACGCCATCTTCCCGGCTATCGGACGTGAAACTAATCACATCCCCCTTTGGCGACCACGCCGGGTAAAGCTCATCCCCCTGGCGGTTGGTCAGGTCCACCGGCTCACCTCCCTCTACCGGGATCTTCCAAATATTCAACCCATCCTTCTTTGCGCCGCTGCCTGCAGGCGCGGAATACAGTATATATTTTCCATCCGGCGACCAGGCTGGCCGGGATTTTTCCCCATCATCGGTCGTCAATTGGCGTACAGTCACAGGCGCGGGTTTACCGTCATTGTTTAATCCGATCTTTGCCAACCATAGCTGTTTTGTTTTTCCATCCCCGCGGTTGGAGGTAAAGGCAAGCCATTTCCCTGAAGCCAGTAAAGCCCGAGTAGGTTCCGGTGTCACGGTTGGTTCGGCTGATTGTGCTGTCGCTGGAGGGTTCCGGGCAATTATTGTTGAAGTGCTGATAACCTGCGCCGTTGACGTAAACCATCCTACTTTTGAGTTATCAGTTGGGAAGGGGGCAACTTCTGTGAATTCAATTGGTTTGACCAGCCGGAAGTAAGCGACAGCTGAAACACCCAGGATGGCTATCACCAGGAAAACAATCAGACCAATAGCCGGGTAAAACCAGGTTGGTCGTTTCTCCGGCTCCCTCCTGGGTAACGGGCCTGACCAGCGAAAAGATGTTAACTTCAACGCGTCCAGAAAAGAACGTATTGATTCAAACCGGTCTTCCGGCCGCAGCTCGAGAGCTTTTTTTAACGCGTCTGATACATTCTCCGGAAGGCCGGGCATTAATTCGCTTGCAGGTGGAATGACCGCGTTTTCCAATACCCGTTTCACGCTTTCCACCGGACGAACACCGGTCAACATGGTATACAGTGTCGCCGCCAGTGCATATTGGTCAGAAAAAGGGCCGGTACGGCCTCCTCCAGATTGTTCAGGAGGCGCAAACCCGGGAGTGAATCCCATGGCGCCGGCGGCGGTTTTCTGGGCGGTTTCAGCCGCTTTGGCAATCCCAAAATCCACCAGCGCGGCGCTGCCATCTTTTTGTAATTTAATGTTGGCCGGTTTGATGTCTCGATGGACAACAGGCGGCTGTTGGCTGTGCATATATTGCAGCGCGTCTGCCAGTTGTTCTCCCCAGGCAAGCACCCTCTCCAGAGGCTGACGGCCTTCACGCTCCAGAAGAGTCTGAAGATCATCTCCCGGCAAATAATCCATCACCAGGTACTGGTAGGGCAACTCGATGAAATAATCCGTCACGCGCGGCAGGTTCGCATGGTGCAGGGCTGCTAAAAGGTGAGCTTCCCGCAGAAACTGGTCGGAACCTTCTTCACCCATGCTAAAGTTTTCTTTGATGGCCACCTGCTTTTTCAGTGTTCCGTCCTCCGCCAGGTAGACCATCCCCATGCCGCCCTTGCCCAACGGTCGCAGGATTCGATATCGTTTATGAAGCAGACTGCCAGGCGTCAAATCACTCATAGGTTAATTGTAGTATGGCCGGTTGTTTTACGCGCGCAAACCCTCTTCAAATCACGAAATCTATACATGGTTAAAGTAAAATTAAATCTTCTCAATTGACCCTTTGTCATATAAATGCTATCATCTCTCTATTGTTATCATTTTTTTCATCCTGAACATTAACAAAATCCCTATTAGGAGACCTCGATGAGCTCTGATTTTTTGATTCGTCTCATTGGAATGATTGCTTTTTCTATTTTTGGCGTCTATTGGGGTTCTTCACTGGGGCAGATCGCCGTACCGGTGAACGGTTCTGAGACATTCAATGTCGAACAGTACACGTTCACATTCGGTTTGGTGGGCGCGTTGGCAGGCCTGGTCCTTACTCCGTACATCACCACCCGACCGATCCGCGGGCTGAAAAGCCTGTTGGGACGTGTCTCCCCTCAAACGCTCTTCGCCGGTTTGATCGGATTGGTATGTGGACTGATCATTGCCGCTCTTTCTTCTTTTCCATTATCCATGCTGCCCAAACCCCTTGGCGAAGTGCTCCCCTTCCTCGGCGTGCTCGTTTTTAGCTACCTGGGAGTTTCTGTGTTTGTCATGCGGCAGAACGACCTTTATTCTGTATGGCATGGTGTCTTTCCGCGTTCGAATTCGGAACGCCCGGGTGAATCCAGCGGTGCCGGGTGGGCGGAAAGCCGCACCATTCTGCTGGATACCAGCGTGATTATTGACGGCCGCATTGCCGATATCGCTCGAACAGGATTTCTTCCCGGTTCTCTATTGATTCCCCGCTTTGTCCTGAACGAGCTTCAATACATTGCCGATTCCGCTGACAGCATGCGCCGCCAACGCGGCCGCCGCGGTATGGAGGTCCTCGCTCAGTTGCAGAAGGAACCCACCATCCCCGTGCGCATCAGTGATATTGATGTGGAGGGCATCCGCGAGGTGGATGATAAGTTAATCACCCTGGCCCGTCAACTGCGCTGCCCCATTCTGACCAATGATTACAACTTGAATCGAGTGGCCGAGTTACAGGGTGTGACCATCTTGAACGTGAACGAGCTGGCGAATGCGGTAAAATCTGTTCTTCTTCCCGGTGAGATTCTGAATATTCGTGTTATTCAGGAAGGCAAGGAAGCCGGACAGGGCGTTGGTTACATGGATGACGGCACTATGGTCGTCATTGAAAACGGTCAGCGCAATTTGAACCAGCAATTGAATGTGGTGGTAACCAAAGTACTACAGACCGCCGCCGGACGGATGATTTTTGCCCGGCCGGAGGATCGTATGTTTTCCAGTCAGGAGTGATTTGCCATGGGTATTAAGATTTACAATACGTTGACCCGCAAGAAGGATGATTTTGTTACGATCGAGCCGAATAAAGTCCGCATGTATGTCTGCGGCCCTACCGTTTATAGTAACGCGCATGTCGGGCATGCCATGTCGTCGTTGGTATTTGACATCATCCGCCGTTACCTGGAATATCGCGGTTATCAGGTCAACCATGTAATGAATTTCACGGATGTTGATGATAAGATCATCAATCGCGCCAACCAGCAGGGTGTGGATCCCTTCGACCTGGCGGAAGGCTACATCAAGGAATTTCGCCGACATCTGGCAGACCTGAACATCCTTCCGGCCACGGTTAATCCACGCGCCACCCAGGAAATGCCGCAGATCCTCGCCATGATCCAGGGGTTGATCGATAAAGGGTACGCCTATCCGAAAGACGGCGACGTCTATTTCCGGGTAACGCGGGACGATGACTACGGCAGATTATCTGGCCGCAAACTGGATGATATGCAGGCCGGCGCGCGCATCGATGTGGATGACCGCAAAGAACATCCCATGGATTTCGCCCTGTGGAAAGCCGCCAAACCGGATGAACCCGCCTGGGAGACGGCCTGGGGGCGCGGACGTCCCGGCTGGCATATCGAATGCTCGGCCATGAATCTCTCCCACCTCGGCGAGCAGATCGATATTCACGGCGGCGGCAATGACCTTATTTTCCCCCACCATGAGAATGAGATCGCGCAGAGCGAATCGTTTACCGGCAAACAGTTCGCCCGATACTGGGTGCACAATGGCATGTTAACCCTTTCTGGCGAGAAAATGTCAAAATCAATCGGCAATCTGGTATCGATCGATGAATTTCTCTCGAAACATTCTGCCAGCACCCTGCGGCTAATGGTGCTCAATTCCGGATATCGCAGCCCGCTCACGTTTAACGATGATGTGATCGCTCAGGCAGACAAGGGACTGGAACGTCTGCGTTCCGCATTAAAGCCCGCCCTCCCGGGGGCTTCCAATACATCCGCGGAAATATCAAAAGTGCTGGCGGATCAAGCGGAAAAAACCCGCGCGGCCTTCATCGAAAACATGGATGATGACTTCAACAGCGCCGGCGCGTTGGGCAACCTGTTCGACCTGGTGCGCGTGATTAACCAGGCGCGCGCTGACGGCGCGACTGATGAAGTACTCGAACCCGCCCAATCAGTATTGAAAGAACTGACCGGTGTGTTCGGTTTGGTGCTGGAAAAAGAATCTGGTGATGATCAATCCGCCGCTCCGTTCATCGATTACCTCATCGAGCTGCGCGCAGAAATGCGTAAACAAAAACTCTTCGCCTTCAGTGATCAGATCCGCGACCGTCTCTCCAGTATGGGTATCGTACTGGAAGACAGTAAAGACGGCACCACCTGGCATAAAGCCTGACCCGCATGAGAGAATGGATCACCGGTCGCAATCCGGTTTTTGAAACCCTGTCCGCCCATCGACGGCAATGTTTCCGGCTTCAACTGGCTGTCGGAGTGGAAGAAAAGGGTGTCATATCCGAAATCACTGCGCTGGCAAGAGGGAAGAATATTCCTATTGAACGCGTCAACCGTCAAAAGATCGATTCTCTGGGAGGCAATCCCCAGGGAGTTGCTCTTGAAACGGCGCCCTACCCGTATGTTGACCTGCACGCCATTTTAAAAAGCGCGGAACGTCGCGAAGAGGCGCCTTTTATTCTTATCCTGGATACATTGCAGGATCCGCAAAACCTGGGAACATTACTGCGTTCAGCGGAAGCTTTCGGCGTCCATGGTGTGATTATTCCTCCGCACGGCGCAGCCGGCGTTACACCTTCTGTAGTGCATGCCTCCTCGGGTGCCTGCGAACACTTGCTCATCACGGCAGGCAACCTGGCACAGGCCATGTCAGAATTAAAACAGGCCAACGTCTGGGTGATCGGACTGGACGCGGCAGAAGATTCGCAGGATATTTCCGACCTGCGGTTGGACGGTGGGCTGGCGCTGGTGGTGGGCAGCGAGGCCGAAGGAATGCGGCCGTTGGTACGGCGGTCATGCGATATTATTGCCCGCATTCCCATGACCGGGCGGATCGAATCATTGAATGCCGCGGTCTCGGGTTCAATCGCCCTCTATCTGGCATCGCGCGCCCGGTAAAAAAGAAAACAGTTACGATCTCTCAGAGATCTGCGATTTCCGGCGACATTAAAAACAATCAGGCACAGGCAACCTTTTACCTGTGCTTGATTGTTTAATAATTATCCATATACTATCATTTGTAGACAGCATACATCCATATTGTCTGCTTTATCAAAATAAAGAAAAACCAATAACTCAGGGAGTAAATAAAAATGTTAAGCAAAAATTTAGCCGCAGAGATTAATACCCAGATCAAACTTGAACTGTATTCAGGTTATCTCTATCTATCCATGGCCGCCTATTTTGAATCAAAAACCCTGCCAGGATTTGCCAGTTGGATGAGAAAACAGGCAAAAGAAGAACAGGAACATGCATTGAAGTTTTACGATTACCTCAATGATCGAGGCGAGCGGGTGATTTTACAGGCCATTGAGATGCCCCCATCAGACTTCAAGTCGCCGCTGGCCATCTTTGAGCAGGCTCTGGAACATGAAAAGAGCGTGACCGCGCGCATCAACCTTTTATACAGTATCGCCGTCAAGGATAATGACTATGCCAGCCAGAGTATGCTGGATTGGTTCGTCAAAGAACAGGTGGAAGAGGAGAAACATGCCAGCGAAATCGTCGAATGGTTGAAGATGGCTGGTGATTCGGCTGCGGCACTGTTCGCTCTCAACGGTGTGCTGGCGGGGCGAGCTGGTTAATACTTAATAGGATGCATTAAATTTAAAACCCATCAACCTTTGCCGGTTGATGGGTTTTGTTTAATGGATTTGTAGAATTACCCGATGACTACCCACACCAGCCAGAACAGGATCATAAGTACTCCAATCCCAAACCGTGCCAGCACGGAAAACCCGCAGCCCATGGCCATGCTTTTTGCCGAATTCATGGCTTTGCGCCAGTTTTTGAGGCGAATCACTTCAACCAAAAACAGGGCAAGCAGTGCGCAGATCAGGCCGCCAAACGGGAAAAGAAAGGGAATAAAGCTGCCCAGCACACCGGCCACCATGGAAATGCCAATCGCCAGCCAGGACGCTCCGGCTTCCTTGGCGGTGGCTCCCATCAGGATATTATCTACCACACTGCCGAATGCCATGAAGCCGGTGATCAACACAAACAGGATGATCCCGCCAGCGGTATATGTCTGAGTGATGACTTCATAAATCCCATAGACCAACGCTCCAGCCCAGATGATCACCAATCCTGGCACCATGTTTGTCAGTAAACTCAACAAACCAAGCACCATAACGGTAAAAATCACGGCCTGGAACAGAGCCAGCGCGACACTATTCATTCATATTTCTTTCTATGTTTAGCGGATGACATCAATGCCACCCATCCAGGGCTTTAATACTTCGGGGACGGCAATACTGCCATCCGCTTGCTGGTAAGTTTCCATCACAGAGATCAATGTACGAGGCAAACCCAGTCCAGACCCATTCAGCGTGTGGACAAGACGGTTCTTGCCGCCGTCAGCTGGTTTGTATTTGATATTCGCACGCCGCGCCTGAAAGTCTTCCACATTCGATACTGAAGAGACTTCCAACCACTCACCGCAACCCGGCGCCCAAACTTCCACGTCATATGTGATGCGGGCATTGAAACCCAGATCTCCGCTGCAAAGACGTTTGATTCGGTAGGTTAGTCCCAGTCCTTTGCAGGTTGCTTCGGCGTCGGCTACCATTTTTTCGAGTTCTTTGGCGCTTTCTTCCGGGCGGCAGAAGATATACATTTCGACTTTATCGAATTGATGACCGCGCTTGATACCGCGCACATCGCGCCCCGCGCTCATTTTTTCACGGCGAAAACACGGGGTGTAGGCGGTGTAACGCAGCGGAAGGCTGGAATCTTCGATCACGTCGTTCATGTGAATACCGGTCAGCGGGACTTCCGCCGTAGGCACCATCCAGAAATCTTCCTCGTGGTCACGGTACAGGTTATCAGCGAATTTGGGCAGCTGACCCGATCCATATAACACCTCACCTTTGACCATGAAAGGCAGGTATTGTTCACGATACCCCTGCCTGATGTGAAGATCCAGCATGTAGGCGATTAATGCGCGCTGCAAACGCGCCCCTGCCCCGGAAAGAACATAGAACCGCGATCCGGTAACCTTTACTCCCTGGTCGAAATTGATGATCCCAAGTTTGGGGCCCAGGTCCCAGTGCGGAAGCGGCGTGAAATCGTATTTGGGTTCTTCGCCGATAACACGGACGACGATATTTTCGGTGTCATCTTTGCCCACCGGGGTATCCTCGGCCGGCAGATTGGGGATTCCAGAGAGCACCTCCGTTTGTTCGGCTTCCACTTTTCTGATTTGCTCATCCAGCTCGGCAATCTGGTCGCCCACCACACGCATAGCCTCGATCTTGGCCTTACGTTGTTCAGGATCTTTTACCTGCGAAATTTCTTTCGAAACAGTGTTGCGTTCACTCTTCAGGGATTCAGCCCGGGTTAATAGACTACGGCGCTGCTGATCAATCTCCAGGATACGTGAAACAACGTCCGTATCCATCTGGCGCAGCTTTAAAGCAGCGCGAACAATATCGGGATTTTCACGAATGAGGTTGATGTCAAGCATTGGGCTTTCTCCTGAAGGGAATGAAATTGCATTTTGATCAGGTATTATAAAACGAAACAGCACAGTGCCGAACGGCGAATGGATCACTATCTGGTGTGCCCTGATGGGTTAACCGGTTTTTCAAGACTATATACGGGAAAACCAATATTCTTGGTTCAAATGTCATGCTGAACGAAGTAAAGCATCTCGGACAGCGATAAAAGCAACAATTTAGAAAAGGTTTAAAGAACAATCAATCCCACGGTCAAAAATCATTCGAACAAACTCTGTTTGGCCGCGTACACCCGTATTGCAGCCTCCCCAATGACCGGGCATTTAAATTCACACACACCGCATCCGATACAGCGGTTTCGATCCACCTGCGGAACACGGATGGCGCGTTTTGTCCCATCCGGATCAATAACATCGGCATCCGTCAATTGGATCGCTTTGGTTGGCAGCGGACACATCTCTTCACACACCATGCATGTTTTATGATCCGACCATGCCAGACACCGATTTTGATCGATATACGCCTTTCCGATAACTGCGATCTGTTTTTCTTCCAATTCCAACGCGGGAATGGCTTCCACCGGGCAAACCCGCCCACACGCGTTGCAGGAAAACTCACAATACCCCTTTTCAGGATTCAGCACGGGAGTGTAAAGCCTTTCCAGTCCCATTTCCAAACCGGCTGGCTGGATAAGACTTGTGGGACAGACCTGAATACAGGCACCGCAGCGCAGGCACTTTTCGAGAATATTCTGCTCTTTTGCGCCCGGTGGGCGTAGCAGTCTTACATCAGGGTGCTCCAGTCTGCCCTGTCCGTGGAAAAGCGCGATTCCGGTCACAGATAGGACCGTTGATGTGATCAGATCACGGCGCTTTAGATCATACATTTTCCATGCAGCCGGAGAAAACGGAGAATGAGCCCTGATAGAGCTTCCCGCGCAGTTTTTAAAACAGTCCAGGCAAAGAGTGCATTCACCCGGGTCGCTTCGATATCCATTGGCAGGATCAATGGTACCAGTGGGACAGCGCCGGGAACATAGGGAACAATCTCGGCAGGTTTCACCAGGTTCACGGCGAAAGATGGCGATTTTTGCGATCAACCCGAGAAATCCACCCAGAGGACAAATAAACCGGCACCAGAAGCGGGAAGCCAGTTTGTTGAGCCCGATGATCCCAGCGAAGTACACTCCGGTCAGTAGAGCCTGTTCATAGAAACGCGGTTCCAACGGAAAAACATTCGGCCTGAGGAATCCTTCCAACCAGGAAATGAAATCCTGGAGAAACGGCACAGGATAAAGGGCTGTCTCAACCACCGTGATGACCTGGTTCAACCCCGGATAAATGGAAATACCAAGGGTGCGAAAGAGGATGGTCAAAGGATCAAAGATCAACAGAGTGAGGTTTCCAAGCAACGCAGAGATCAGGATGACCAGGAAAAGGCTGTACTTAATGGATCGCAGCTCTTCAGGCACCTTTTTAGGAATCGTCTTCTTGAAGGTGAGAATATCCAGCGTTGTACCCATCGGGCATAACCAGCCGCACCAGGCTCGACCGGCCAGAATCGCCAGAATCAACGCGAGTACAAGTTCAATTGCTGTGACAACCTGAAATGTCCGGCCTGACAGCATGGCGGTCAATGCCAGCAGCGGATCAAAACGGAGGAAATACCCGATCAGATTCTTTCCGGGGACATCCTGCCGGCTCAGTAGGAACAGGAAGATGAAGAGAAACAATACAAGATACTGGATGGTTTTGCGAACACCGATCCAGCGGGGATCTATCCTGTTGTCTTCTCCCGGTCTTTCGGATTGAGGAGCTTTACCCAACCGCGATTTCCTCGATCTTAAGGTTGCTAATATCACTGCGCCCGAGGCCGGCCTTTTCCGCGAGGCCAATGTAAGGCACTTTGTCCACTGTCTTCTCAAAGAATTTCAACGCGTAGGTATCTGCCGCTACAATATCCGGGCTGGCTATAATCGTATTGAAGGTTTTCAAATAATCCGGACTGCCTCCCGTAGGGCCGCCCCGCATCATCACCTGAAGTCCGTCTATAACAGTTAAATGTGAGCGGATGAGAGTGTTCAGGTCAACGATACATTGATCCAGGGATACATGCAGGTCAGCGCGATTTTCCACCGTTCCCATCATATTCTTCAAACCCAATGTTACGGTGGCTTCCATATGGTTTTTCGCTACCGGAACGTTTATCAGAACATCTGCTTTCATGATATCGTCATAAACGGCGGCTTCTTTTAACCGTACGGCTTTGGGCAGTTTTGTGGGAACAAACTTTACACGTGAAATGGGTACCATTTCACCTCCCACCGCTGTGACCGCGGGGCCAACCCCGCACACCTCATAAACACTGGCGGAACTGCCCTGAAATGGGAAGTCCATGACCATTACCTTTTTCGCGCCGGCTTCAAGCGCCATTTTTACTAATGTCGCTACAACGACCGGTCGGGTTGTCGCTCCCTGACTTTCTGGTGCCTTGATGCACATATTGGGTTTAACAACCACATTGGCGCCTTTGGGGACAAATCGTTCCATGCCCCCGATGGATAGTATGGCTTTTCGCACTAAAGCTTCCGGATCATTCCCACGCGCAACAGACAGGTCAGGAAAATTCCCTGATACCCTGTTTGTTAAAACAGGAGGTATATGTGTGTTGATTGATGAACTTGATTGGTTTTCATAAGTATCTGTAAAACCGGTGAGCAGTTGCCCGATGGATACTGCTCCGAGTCCCAGAGCGGTTCGTTTTAACAATTCTCTACGGCTGATGGTTTTCATTTTTTCTCCGCTTTCTGTTTTTGAAGAATTGAAAGAAACCAATCCTTCTTTACGAATTTGGATAATGGAAAAAAGAGAGCACTTCTGACCAGACGTGAAATCCGGATCCTAATGGGAGCCTAAAAGAAGTAAAAGAGAAAAAGTGTGTCTTTTTGGGATGAACAAAGGTAGTTAACTCTATCATTTTTTCCCTGAACTGCTATATAGGTTTATAGATGATCAGTAGTCGTGGGTCAACTGAAAAAATGTACATTATTAATCCTTTTTACATGTGACATTTACTGGATATTAATCCGGGGTGCAATATCATATGTGCATGCCCGTCGGGGATAAACATAATCCGTGAAAATAACCTGAACATTGTGTTTTTTCTGCCGATTCTGTTGACAGAAGATTAAACGTTGGAGGGAATATGAATTTTGTCAACAATTTACGAATGAATCAAAAGTTATATTTCGGTTATGGAATAATCATTTTATTAATGGTGGTCATTGCTTTTCTAGGATATCGGGGAATAACGGATGTAAACAACGATCTTGACATGATGTACAACCAGCAGCTTGTGATCATCGAAAAGATGGATGCTATAAGCGCAGATATTTCACTGATCAAGGGGGGATTCTTTAAATACCTGGCCATACCTGAGGAGGTCGGCAGCGTCCTTTCTGATTTCAATGCCCGGGTAGGAGATATAGATTCCATCATAGAAGTGATTAAGGGACAGCAACTTTCAACCGAAGCCGCATTGCAATTCGAAGAATTTGCAAAGAATTGGGAAGGATACAAAGCATCTGCGATAGAAGTCATGTCTTTTCTCGCGTATAAAAATAGTCCGGCAGCATTGACCAGCCTTTCATCAGGCGGCCGTTTGTTCACGGCACAAACCGCGTTGGAAGAAAGTCTCTCCAGGATGTTGGAAATAAACCGGAATCAGGCCGATGAGGAATTTCAAGCAGCCGCTCAAAAGGTTAATCAGACGCGGATGGTATTACTCATCGGAATTTTCGTCTGTTTTCTGATAGCTTGCATGATCATATACCTTATTAATCAAAGTATTATTCCCCCCTTAAAGCTTGTTAACACTGCTCTACAGACTTTGATGCTCGGCAGTACGGTTTTTGTAGTGGATGAAAAAACACGTAATGGATTGATCCATAGAAAAGATGAATTTGGGGAACTTTCCAGATCGGTCATCGGTACGCGTAGATATTTCACCGAGATGGCCAACGCGGCCGAGGCAATAAGCAAGAAAGACCTCGCCTTGAAAATCCAGCCCAAATCGCCGGATGATAAACTGGGGACCACACTTGCATATATGGTCCAGTCACTGAATACTACCATCTCCGATGTCGCTGGAGCTACGCTTCGCGTTCAAGAAGCGTCACAACAACTGGCCAGTGCCTCTGACCAATCCAGCCAGGCTACCAACCAGATTGCCACAACCATCCAACAGATCGCCAAAGGGACTACTCAACAATCAGAGGCGGTAAATCGTACAGCTTCTTCCGTTGAACAAATGGGACGGGCAATTGAAGGTGTGGCAAAGGGTGCGGAGGAACAGGCTGCGGCTACCTCCAAAGCGTTTAATTTAACCAATCAATTATCAAAAGATATCAATAATGTGGCGGGTAATATACGAGAAATGGTGGAAGGTTCAACAGCTGCCGCTGATGCCGCCCGACGCGGTTCTGCCACGGTCAATCAGACACTCACCGGTATGCAATCCATTAAAATGGCCGTTGACCTATCCGCGCAAAAGGTACAGGAAATGGGTACCCGCTCTGACGAAATTGGCAATATTGTCACTACCATCGAAGATATCGCATCTCAGACCAATTTGCTCGCGTTGAACGCGGCCATTGAGGCCGCTCGTGCCGGTGAGGCAGGGAAGGGCTTTGCCGTGGTTGCGGATGAAGTCCGTAAGCTGGCAGAAAGGTCATCCACATCCACCAAAGAGATTGCGGATTTGATTCGCAACATTCAGCAGTCAGTCTCTCAAGCAGTCGCGGCAATGGAAAAGGGTTCAAAGGAAGTGGAAAATGGCGTGACTCTCGCCAATCAATCAGGTGCCGCCTTGCAGGAAATCCTCACAACCAACGAGAATGTCAACTTACGAGCACAGGAAGCAGCCCGCGGCGCGGAGAGCATGGCATCTTCTGCCAGCGAATTGGTTGTGGCGGTTGACACTGTCTCAGCCGTTGTGGAAGAAAACACCGCCGCGACGAAGCAGATGGCCGATGGCTCCGCCGAAGTCACCCAGGCTATCGAGAACATCGCCTCTGTGTCTGAAGAAAACTCTGCTGCCGTTGAAGAAGTATCCGCGTCGACGGAAGAGATGACAGCCCAGGTTCAAGAGGTTTCCATATCAGCTAAAGATCTTTCAAATCTCGCGATCGAGCTGGAAGATATCGTAAAACAGTTTAAATTGACCTGATTTTTACGGCCTTCCTGTTGAAAAAGTAGGATAATTTAACTGTTGAGTATTAGAGTAAAAACAAATCGCCGAATTATTCAAGTTTGCAGAAGTCTGCAGAATTCACGGCATGAAGTTATTAACCCAATTCTGGATATACCGATCAGGAGGCATGAATGGAGCAACAACTTGTGGTTTTTGAATTGGCTGAAGAGAACTACGGTATTGATATATCCGCCGTGGAAGGCATCATTAAAATGCAACCGATAACAAAAATGCCACAGGTGTCTACCTTTATTGAAGGAGTCATCAACCTCCGGGGGGTCGTTGTTCCAATTATTGATCTGCGTAAACGATTTGGTCTGCCAGTCAACGAACACTCCTCAGAAACCAGAATCGTCAACGTTTTCATCGGCAAATCGAAGATAGGGATGATCGTGGATGCCGTTTCTGAAGTAATGCGCATCCCGGAAGAAGCCATAGAACCCACTCCACCCATGATCTCCTCCGTCAACACCTCCTTCATTCGCGGCATCGCAAAACTGGATAATCGATTGATCACCCTGCTGGACCTGGATAAGATTTTCTCCTTTGAAGAACAAACTCTGCTTTCCAAAGCATCTGCCACAGCCTAATGTGGTTAATGCGGGCTTGAGTTCTGTACTATGATCGTATTGTGACCGGTCGGATCATTAAAAAGACTGATCTGTTATCATCTTTGTGTTCCCACGGGAAGGTCGAATCTGGGGAGGCCGTTACCCGCCTGTCAGTGGAACCGGGGGAAGCCGGCCAGTATCGGCTTTCCCAGCAGGATGATTATTCCAACCTGCCCCGTGGTAAATTCCTTTACAGGCCACCTGTTTCACTTTCTCTCTCTGCCAGAGTTTCTGAAGAAGACCTTCCCGGAACATGGGGATTTGGTTTCTGGAATGATCCATTCTCCGCTGGTTTGAGTATCAAAGGTTCGGGGTTCCGTCTGCCTGCCCTGCCGCAGGCTGTCTGGTTTTTTTTCAGTTCTTCACGCAGCGATCTTAGTTTTCAATCAAATACACCTGTCAATGGTTTGACAGCCGCGGTTTTCTCCTCTATCAATGTGCCTTCAGCGCTGCTTGTACTGGCAGCTCCCGCGATGCTTTTTCTGCCGGTAAAACCTGCCGCTCGGTTAATTCGCCGGGCAGCCTCAAGGGTTATTCATGACACATATTGCCCGCTGGATATCAACCCGACTGACTGGCACACATACCAGCTGGACTGGCAGCCCGACTCTACCTGTTTCAGCCTGGATGGCAGATCCGTTTTTGAAACCCGTCTATCACCCCGCGGCCCGTTGGGGCTCGTTATCTGGATGGACAATCAATATGCCTGCTTTTCAGCCAGCGGTGTTGCGCGATTTGGAACAGAAGCCAATTCACAACCAGGCTGGATGGAATTTAAAGATTTGGAAATCAAATCAATAATTCAGCAAAGTTAACCGTCATTCTTTATTGTTACTTTTTACTTTCTCGCAAAATCGCGGGGTAGAATGATTTCCCCCATGCTGACATCCCCCAGATGATCCACAGATTCAGGTCTTCGATCTGCCAGCCAGGCTGTGGCTGCAGATATCAGTGCGCGCAGCTCGTGAGCCGGCATGATCTGGTTCATCGGAATCTGTGAAGTACGCAGCCGGTAGCGTGTAAATTCCTCCAGAAATGACATCGGATCTTTTACATCAAAGCCAAATTCAAACAACAACAACTGACGCTGCAACCGCCCTTCCAGCGAACGTGAATCGTACGGCAGCGATCCTGTAGCCATCCAGTAAGCGGCATCGCTTTGGGTTTCAAAAAAAACTCGAGGCTTCCCAAAATTGGATTCTTCATAACCCAACTGCCGAATACCGGCAGTCAATTCCAGACTCCGTTCCACCCACAATTGTAGTTTTTTACCTTCATGAAGGTTGGGTATGGATGGGAATCCCCGGGCTGTTAGAGCGGCGTCGCCTGTGCGGTGGTTCGCGCCAGGATTGGATTGTTCCTTGTCAAATAATCCGCCCTGAACGACCGTACCTTCAGACCGGTCAAGATATATCGGCCCGTTCACCGCCACCAGCGCGGAAGACTGCCCGGCCAGGTACGCCAGCACGTCACCCAACCGGCCATGACCGCAGGCTAGAATTTCAAGGCTGTCATTCAGGGCATAATAAAAATATGGTTTCTGAATGGCCTGAACATCGATCCCCAGATAAGTTTGAAAGCCGCTGACCATGATATTCAGTTTAATGCAAGTTATGGATATACGCAAATTTGCCTACAAACGAACAAAATAATACCGGAGGTTCGACAGTTTTTTTCATTCTACCTGATCCCATGTTAGGTTTTGACTAGAATGACCCCATTGGATATACTGATGAATAGTTACTAATTTATTTACATATATTGGAGGTTGGAAACGATGACTGAATCCTCTGCTTTTAAACTTACCTACGCCACCATGTTTAATCCCCCGGAAGAATTGCACACCCGGTTTGAAGAGGCCTTGAAATCCAAAAAAGATCACCTGGGTGAAGAATACCCGATGTTTATCGACGGCAAAGAAGTTAAAGTCGATGAAAAATTCGAAGACCGCTCTCCAGTAAATACAGATGTTGTTTTGGGAGTATTTCAAAAAGGCGGCGCTGATATTGCGAATCAGGCCATTGCTGCCGCGAAGAAAGCCTTCCCTGGCTGGTCTCATACCCCCTGGGAAAAACGCGTGGAGCTGCTGCGTAAGACCGCCGCTCTAATGGATGAACGGATTTATGACTTCGGCGCCGTTATGGCCATGGAAGTCGGTAAGAATCGCATGGAAGCCCTGGGCGATGCCGCGGAAACGGCTGACCTCATCCGCTATGCCTGTGACCAGGTGGAAGCCCATAAAGGTTTTGTCTACGAAATGGGGCATGACCCGCTGGCAGGGTACAAGGCAGATAATACATCCGTGCTGCGCCCATATGGCGTCTGGCTGGTGATCAGCCCCTTCAATTTCCCTTGCGCGCTCACCGGCGGACCTGTCGGCGCGGCTCTGGCTGCCGGGAATACGGTGGTAATGAAACCGGCGACTGATACCCCCTGGACAGTCAGGCTACTGGCTGAATGTTTGCGCGACGCTGGCCTTCCAGCCGGGGTTTTCAACTACGTCACCGGCGGCGGGGCCACCCTGGGGCAGGCGCTCATCGAGCACCCTGATGTAGCCGGGGTGACATTTACCGGTTCATACGCGGTTGGCATGAAGCTTTATCGCGATTTTGCCGCGGGCAAGTGGGTGCGGCCAGCCATTCTCGAATTGGGCGGTAAAAACCCGGTCATCGTTACCCGCCATGCCGACCTGGATACGGCCGTAACCGGCATTATCCGTTCTGCCTTTGGTCTGCAAGGGCAAAAATGTTCCGCCGCATCCCGCATTTATATTGAAGAAGCGGTTTACGATACCCTGGTTGCCAAACTGGTCGAAGCCACAAACAAGTTGACCGTTGGCGATCCCACCGAGCGAACCATTAACCTGGGACCGGTGGTCAACAAGAATTCTTATAACGACTACCAGAATTTCGTGGATGACCTGAAGCACAGCGGCAAGATACTAACCGGTGGCAAGGTTCTGACAGATGGTGTGATGGGAAAAGGCTATTTCTGCGCGCCCACTCTTGTCGATAATCTTCCTTACAGCCATAAGCTCTGGAAACATGAAATGTTCCTGCCAATCTCCACAATCGGCCGGGTAAAGAACCTTCAGGAAGCTCTTCAATATGCCAACGACGTATCTTACGGCCTGACGGCCGGTATTTACGGTAACGAAGACGAGATCGCCGAGTTCTTTGATAAGATTGAAGCTGGTGTCAACTACGCCAACCGGCCACAGGGCGCCACTACTGGAGCATGGCCCGGATTCCAACCCTTTGGCGGCTGGAAAGGATCGGGCTCCAGCGGCAAGAACGCCGGCGGCTTGTATTACGTCCAGCTTTACTTGCACGAGCAGATCCGCACGCATATCCGCAAAGCCTGAGGCCTGGCATGAGCAAACTCTGTTCGCTCAAGGAAGCCGTCGCTCAGTTTGTGAAAGATGGAGACCTGGTTTACGCGGCCGGGTTTACCCATTTGATCCCCTTTGCCGCCGGTCATGAGATCATCCGGCAAGGGCGAAGGAATCTGACACTGGCTCGCGCCACACCTGATTTGATTTATGAGCAAATGGCCGCGGCCGGTTGCGCGAGTAAAATTATTTTTTCGTACATGGGTAATCCAGGCGTTGGTTCGCTTAGAAACCTGCGTTCCCTGGTGGAAAAGGGCATGGTCAGCATCGAAGAATACTCCCATTTCGCCATGATTACCCGCTTGCAGGCGGGGGCATCCGGCCTGCCGTTCCTGCCTATGAATGAGACCGGCGCTTTTGATCTCGAAAAGGTCAATCCCAATTTCAAACGTGTCACCAACCCATACTCAGGCAAATCCGTCGCGGTCGTTCCCGCGCTTTGCCCTGATGTGGCTATCATCCACGCGCAGCGCGCCGACGCGAACGGAAACGCGCAGATCTGGGGAATCCTTGGAGAGCAAAAGGAAGCTGCCTTCGCGGCGGAACATGTCATTTTGACTGTTGAAGAAGTCGTCTCAGAAGACGTCATCCGTTCTGACCCCAACCGCACCATCATCCCTGATCTGATCGTGGATGCCGTTTGCCATGTTCCCCATTGCAGTCACCCCAGCTACACCCAGGGATACTACGACCGCGATAATGAGTTCTATCTACAATGGGATAAGATAAGCGAAACAGCTGAATCGGTTCAACAATATCTCGATGAGTGGGTATACGGGGTGGCTGACAGAGATGAATACTGGAAAAAACTGGGCACGGGCACCCATGCCCGGTTGGCGGTTGCCGAAAAATTGAGTGTGCCGGTGAATTATGGCCAATATTGAGTACACCTCCACCGAGTTAATGATCGTCAATTCCGCCCGGTTGCTGAGAGATGGCGACGTGGTTTTTGTGGGCGTAGGTCTTCCCAACCTGGCCTGCAACCTGGCACAGCGTACGCACGCTCCCAACCTGCAGATGATTTACGAAGCCGGGGTGATAGGCGCGCGACCAGCCAGATTGCCTCTATCCATTGGCGATCCCACCCTGGTATCAGGGGCCGCCTCTGTGTGCAGCATGTATGATATTTTCACCCTGTATCTTCAACGCGGCAACGTGGATGTAGGCTTCCTTGGCGGTGCGCAAATTGACCGGTTTGGTAATATCAATGCCACCGTGATTGGTGACTACGCGCAGCCAAAAACAAGACTCCCCGGTTCCGGTGGTTCGCGTGAGATCGCCGCCTGGGCCAACCGCTGCTATATCATCACGCCCCACCAGAAGCGCCGCTTCCCCGAAAAGGTGGATTTTCAAACCTCAGCCGGTTTCTTTTCCGGCAAACCCGAACGGGATGCATTAAATTTACGTGGACAGGGACCGCAGGCAGTGGTGACCGATATCGGCATACTTCAGCCGGATCAGACCGGTGAGTTGATCCTCACCGCCCTGCACCCCGGCCGGACTGTTGAAGAAGCCAAAGCCAACACGGGCTGGGATTTGCGCTGTGAGCAATTCGGTTCCGTAACCGAACCGCCGACTTTGGAAGAGATCCGCATTTTGCGGGAAGACCTTGATCCTGAAGGGATATACCTCAAATGACACCTGAAACCCATCAAATTTTAATCACCATGCCGTTCACCGAGCAGCAGATCGAGCAAATTTCTGCCATCTCCCCCCTTTTAAAAGTGACTGCCATCCGCGCTCACCAACCCGATGAAATTCCTGAAGAGGTCTGGTCGCGCACACAGATTCTTTACACTGATTCAGTCCTACCGGACCCGGCCAAGGCGCCTAATTTAAAGTGGATCCAGTTCCATTACACCGGAATTGATTACGCGATAAATAAACCAATTCTGGCAAAACCCGACCTGACCGCCACCACCATGAGTGGCGCCAACGCTCCCCAGATGGCAGAATACGCCCTCACCATGATGCTATGCCTTGGGGCAAACGTAAAAACCATGATCGAAAATCAGGGTAAATCCAACTGGCCGGATAAACGCTGGGAACACTACAAACATCTTGAGTTGCGCGGCAGCACTGTTGGGCTGGTTGGTTACGGAAGCATCAACCGGGAGATCGCCCGCTTGCTGCAGCCATTCCAGGTGACCGTTCTTGCTGCCAAACGCGATCTGAAACAGCTGAAAGATGACGGCTACATTCCCCAGGGTACCGGCGACCCGGAAGGTGATTTCTTCACCCGCCTGTATCCGGTGCAAGCGCTAAACTCAATGTTGAAAGAATGTGATTTTGTGGTTATGGCACTTCCCCTGACTCCTGCTACTCGCAACATGTTCGGCGCGGAAGAATTCGCCGCTATGAAAAACTCGGCTTATTTCATTGACCTGAGTCGCGGGGGGATCACCGATCTTTCCGCTCTCAAGGAAGCGTTGGAAAAGAAAGTAATTGCCGGAGCGGCGGTTGACGTGTACCCTGAAGAACCCTTGCCGGCGAATAGTCCTCTCTGGAAAGTACCCAATTTGATCGTCTCTCCGCATGTTGGTGGTGTCAGCCCGCATTACAACAATCGGGCGGTAGACCTGTTCTGCACGAATATCCGCCGCTATCTGGATAAAGCTCCTCTGTTCAACCGGTTTGATCCGGCAAAAGGATATTAAACGATTAGAATTACCGGGTTATGAAAAACCCGAACATCGATGTTATATTCTTTGACCTGGGCAGCACCCTGATCTATTTTGATGGGTACCTTCCAGACGTAATGACGCGCGCCTATCAGGAACTGGCGCTTTCTCTGCTGGAAGATGGCTATACCATCCAGAAGGACGCGTTCCTGTCAGAATTTCTCTCCAGACTGGAAGCCTACCACACGGAACGAGAAATCGAACTGAATGAATTCACCACCGAACAGGTTTTGCGTATCGTTCTGGAAAAGCAGGGGTTTACCAATCTGAGCGAGAAACAGTTGCGTCCGCATCTTGCCCGATTATATGCCGTCACCCAGACTTGCTGGAAAGTGGAAGCTGACACCCATGCCACACTACAGGCATTGAAAGATTCTGGTTATCGCATGGGGATCATATCCAATGCGGGTGACGATTGGGATGTTCAGGTGTTGATCGACAACGCGGGAATCCGGCCGTTCTTTGACTATATCAATACCTCTGCCGCCGCGGGAATTCGCAAGCCGCATCCCCGCATTTTTGAAATGGCGTTTGAATCCATGTCCATTGAACCCGGTCGGACTCTTATGGTTGGAGACACACTTGGAGCGGATATTCTGGGATCAAAAAATCTGGGCATGCACAATGTATGGATCACCCGCCGCGTGGATCGGGCGGGAACACGCGCGCATGAAGCCATCATCCTGCCCGACCGGATCATAAATGTCCTGTCTGAGCTGCCCGACCTGTTGAAAACCTGGCCTGTCTGAAATTATTAGTATCAAATTGGAAAATCGATCAACATGCCCTTTCAAAATAAAACCCTCCCTTACCTTGCGCTTGTTTTGGGCGTGTTGTGCCTGTCTTTATCCGCCATATTTGTACGCACATCTGGTGCGCCGGGGGTAGTCACGTCATTTTACCGGATGACCACAGCCAGTCTGATCCTCCTGCCTATTATTGCTATCAGGGCAAGAGGAAGAATTTCCATAGACCGTCGATGGCTGCTTGGCCCGCTGGCAGCCGGTTTTATTACCGCGCTGGATCACGGTACATGGAGCACGGCAGTGGCGTACACCAGCATTGCGAATGCCAACCTGATCAACTTTATTGCCCCGGTCTGGGTGGCTCTGGTCTCATGGCTTTTCTGGAAACAGAGACTGTCCTGGAAATTTTGGACCGGATTGGCTCTGGTGATGGCCGGGATGACCTTCGTATTCGGCTCCAACCTGTTCCTTCATCCAGCCTTCAGCAAAGGCGATATCCTGGCGCTTCTCTCATCCTTCTTTTTTGCCGGATATTATCTGATCACCCAGAAAGCACGCTCTCGTGTAGACGCCCTGACCAGTACAGCTCTCATCGCGGGTGGCAGCGCGGTCACTCTGCTGGTGATCTGCTTAATCAGTGGAGCGCCGTTGTCGGGTTATTCAGCATCGACCTGGCTGCTATTTATTGCCGCCGGGGTGATCTCACAGATCGGCGGGTATTTCTGCATGACCTACGCGCTCGGGCATATCCCGGCTGCCATAGTCTCCCCGACAATGATCGCCTCACCGGTCATTTCGTCGCTGCTGGCCATTCCCATCGCGGGAGAAGGTCTGAGTGTATTTCAGATCACCGGAGGATTGTTGGTCTTTGCAGGAATTTACCTTGTCAACCGAACGCAGTCCAGCGCGCCGGTCAGTCCGTTGGTTGAAGCTGAAAGCAAATAACCAGCCTGCCGGATCTTTCATCCGGTTTCACCTGGAAGGGGTATTGTTTTCCAGAACCCGCCCAGCAAAGAAACTCCTGGATCATACCGGCAATAAAGTGATGGCGGATTATGGCACTATCAAAATTGCTGGTTTCTCTCATGGATGATACTGTCAAAATGACATTATCGTCATTACAACCCAGTGAAATTTCTGCCGCTTTCCAGGAAATTTGAAGGGCGGTGATCTTTTCCACTCCATCCAACAGACGTTTCCGCTGCGGTTGCATGCGGAATTCGAGGCTGTCAATGCCGGCAGTCTTGCCATGTTTCCTGACGAGATACTTGAAACCCGCCGTGCCTGCCCGGAAGAAAAGTCCGCTGGCGGCTGTTTTACCCAGGTTTTTCTCAGCTCGTTCAGCCGCTTCTGCCATATTCAAAGAGCAAATATCCGTTGTGGAAAAACAAAAACGGCTTTGTGCCAAAGGCAAGATTTCACTTATCCCCTCTTGAAAGATCTCCAGAAGATCTGGAGAGATGGAATTTTGATCCATACCTGACCTCTATGGAAGGGATTCTATTCGTCCAGCCGTTGTTTGATGATATCCAGCAGACTGAGCAGGATGGTCTTGACCGGTTTCATCTCTGTGGCTACGCATGGGAGAACCGGAACACTGTCTTTCAAACGCAACGCGTGGCGGATATCTTCAACATCCCAGGCATTCTCGAGGTCCTGTTTGTTAACTGCCACCACGAAGGGTGTATCCGAGTGATCAGAAAATGCGTCGAGTATATAACGAGCCTCTCGGAAGGTTTCGGGCCGGGTGCTGTCGACCATTAGAATGTACCCCAGCATACCTTCCGCCAGGATATCCCACATGAATTCAAAGCGCCGCTGTCCCGGTGTGCCAAACAAATGCAGCACCAGGTTTTTATCGATGGTCAGCCGACCAAAATCCAATGCCACAGTAGTCGTCTCTTTTACCCGCTCGCTGTCAGAGGTGATATTCTGTTCGGTTGAGACCACTTCAATTTCACTGACGGTACGGATAAATTCGGTTTTCCCGGCATTAAATGGCCCGGTGACTACCATTTTCACTGTTTGAATACCTGATGTCGTTCCAGTCAAATTACAACCCCCTGATACGGTTAATCAACCGGTTAACCAAAGATCTCTGCTCTTCCTTGGATTGGTTTGGCAGGAATTGTGCCACGGGCACCGGACGGGCTTGTTCTGTCAACTTTACAATTTCAACCAGGCCAGCCTGTAATAATCCATAGACCACTCGCCGAATTTGCAGATCGTCCATGGATGTAGCCTGAGCGATCTGCCGGATGGTGTTCTTGGGATTGACAAATGAAACAACTTTCCATTCTTCCACAGTCAAGTTGACTTTACGCAGGTTGTTTTCGGGGCGTTCCGAGAACTTAAGAGAAACATCCAGGTTGGGAATTTCTTCCATCAGCAATTCCATTTCCTGAATATGCCGTGATCCCTCCATGATTAGGTTTTCCAGTTCCATGTTCAAAGCGATTTTGTCTTCAGGAGGCGGCTCATTGGGAATGAAACGGAATACGCCTTCCTGCCAGGTGAAAAGGCGCCGGATGATGGCCACATGGTGCTGCTGCAGGCTGTTCAGAATGGTTTCGCGGGAAACGAACCCGGCGTTGATTAATTGAAGGCCAAGTTCTTTGTCCCAGATGGCTCCGCCCTTACTCTTGATAGCCCGGTATAAATTGGGGCTGATTCGCTGATTTTGATAGAGTACCGCCGCAAGGGATGAATCTTCATTCCCGGTCAAAGCGCAGGCCAACTTACCATCCCGAAAATAAACGTGGGCGGTCTCTCCCTTTTGGATTATCTCCAACATGCCGGTTTTACGCGCTAAATTAACCAGATTGAGCAGTTGTGCAAATGGGAAGTCTCTAAGATTTCCTTGCAGCGCCATAACGCCCCTATCAATAAGAATGCATTACTCGAAAATTATACCGTTCAGATGGGGTTTGGTCAAATTGATTGCGTGTATAATAGAAAATCATCTAATTTGGGAGCAAAATCAGAATGCTGCACACGACCCTGTTGATTTTTAACCCCATCGCTAATCTTGGACGGGCCTGGCCGGTGGCATCCACTCTGCGACGTGTAGCAGATGAGCTGGGCGGAGCGGATTGGTCCGGAACAGTTTACCCCGGACACGCATCGGAAATCGCTGAAAAAGCCGGCGAACAGGGATACAAAACAGTGGTCGCTATGGGGGGTGACGGTACCATCCACGAAGTGATAAACGGCCTAATGGCCATACCGGCAGAAAAACGCCCCATGCTTGGAATAGTTCCGGTTGGTTCCGGGAATGATTTTGCCAGCACAATGAAAATTCCTCGCAACTCAGAAGAGGCATTGCGTAAAGTATTCTCCGGTACTCCTCAAAAGATCGATATTGCCAGTGTTCAGGATGAAAGTGGCCATAAAGAATATTGGATGAATACCCTGGGGATGGGTTTTGATTCAGCCGTGAATTTTCATTCCCGTGAAGTTCCGATTTTTCAGGGATTCATGATTTACTTTTTGGCAGTTTTTCGTACAATGGTAGAGAATTATTATCCATTTAGAATTACCTGTACGATGGATGAAAATACATTTGAACAAGAAACGCTGATGTTTACTGTTACCAACGGTCAGCGGGAAGGAGGCGGATTTCTTCTCTCTCCAAATGCCAGTCAAACTGATGGCCTTTTGAATTACACCCTTGTCGATGTGATCCCCCGTTTAAAGATGTTTTCAGCCATTCCTCACTTTCTGAAGGGAACGCATGCCGGATTAAATTATGTAAAGACCGGCACATTTAAAAAAATTCAATTATCGTCAAACAACCCCCTTTGGATCCATGCAGATGGAGAAATTTTTGCTGGTTTTACCTCCCACATCAAAGAATTGAGCATCGAAGTAATTCCTGAAGCGATTAATCTGATCTTATAAATAAAAAAAGGTACCGTGCCCGATATAACTCAAACCCTACAAGATGCCGATCTCGGCTTCCTTAAATTTGTCGCCTCTTCCTGGGACATTCATGATCTGCCTGACGACAGTGAAAGCATTCTGGCCGCGCTGCAGATCAAAGCCTCTGATGTAGAAGCTGTGCAAAATCTGGCTGCCGCTTTGCCAGCGGAAGCTCAGGCCGCCCTGCGCGCCTTGATACAGAAACGCGGCCGGGTTTCATCCACCATATTCGAACGCACCTATGGTGAAATCCGTACCATGGGTGTTGGCAGGCGTGAACGCGAGCACCCCGAACTGAATCCAATTTCCGTCGCGGAAATTCTCTGGTACCGCGGGTGGATAGGCCGGGCTTTTCTGGGCGGTGGAGGCCGGCCGGAAGACACGATCTATCTACCTGATGAGGTATACGCCGCGTTGACTGACCTGGAAGGCGAAGAACAGCCCAGCGCGCCAGCCTATTCTTCTCAATCCCAGGAAAGCCGCATCTGGTTTTACCGCGATGGTGTGCTGGAACAGGCCTGTACAGTGCTCGCTGCTTTGCGCTCCGGAGAGCAGGTGGAAGATCTGCCGCCGCGCCGCGGCGCGGTTCCCACCCCGGTTCTGGTAGCCTGGCTGCGCTGCCTGAAATGTCTGGATGACCAGAATAACATTCAACCCGAAGCTATCCGACGTTTCCTTGAATCATCCCGCCCTCAGGCGCTTTATATCCTGATCCAGGCCTGGCGGGGTTCCATGGAATTTAACGAACTCCGCATGCTGCGCGGTCTGGAATTTGAAGGCACCTGGGTCAATGATCCCATTGATACCCGCGAACGTGTGATTGAATTGGTCAATTCACTGGCCGGCGACGACTGGATGGACCTGTCAGAATTTGTCAATGCCGCCAAACAAAAAGATCCTGATTTCCAGCGCTCCGGCGGCGAATATGATTCGTGGTTCATCCGCGAAGGCCGCACCGGGGAATACCTGAAGGGCTTCGAAAGTTGGGACCGGGTGGAAGGCGCGTTGCTGCGTTTTTATATCACCGGTCTGATGTACTGGCTGGGCCTTGTGGAACTCACCCGCCCCACGCCGGGAATCGTGCGTTTCCGCCTGTCTCCCTGGTGGCCGGCCATAAACGGCGATATGGAAATCATTGAAGCCAAAGACAACAGCACCCCGTTGCAGATCAACCGTTCCGGAGAAATCCTCGCGCCGCCGCGTTTTAATCTGGCCACTCGCTACCAGATCGCTCGGTTCGCGCAACCAGTGGAATACCAGGGAAAAGGATACCTGTACCGTATTTCCGCTTCGGGGCTGGCTACAGCGCAAGAGCAGGGTCTCACGCCTTCCATGCTGGAAAGGATGCTGCACAAGTATTCCCGCGGGGCCATTCCGCCCAACGTGCGAAACGCCCTGCATGCCTGGGAACAAACAGGTTCACAGGTGCGCATTGGTGAAGTGACACTATTGCGGGTGAGCGACCCCATGGTACTGCGGCGTCTAAAAGATAGTTCCGCCGCGCGCTTTCTCGGTGAAAGTTTTGGCCCCACGGCCGTAGAGATCAAACCTGGCGCGGAAGAGAAGATTCGCAATATCCTGGTAGAAATGGGTTTGATTCTCTGATCATCATTTCTTCTATAATTAAAAACTCTCCACTTCACAAATCGTGGAGAGTTTTTCAATATTAACGTTTGTAATTCAAACCGCCAAATTTGTATAATCAAATCAGGTTTTCGTTAGCCCATCTCATGGCATGCAGGCTGTGCCATTTTCGCTCTCATGACATTTGGGAAAGGAGCAGCTAATGAAATTCATCAGAGCATTTTCCATATGCTTGATTGCGTTTTTTTCTCTTTGTGCTGCCATTCCCTGCCAGCCGTCAATGCAGGCAGTTGACCCGAATCCACCGACTTCACCTGTCAGGTTGATCTTCATCCACCACTCCACCGGTGAAAACTGGTTAAGCGATGAAAATGGGGGACTGGCCCGCGCGCTGCAGGCCAATAACTACTTCCCCAGCGATACGAATTACGGCTGGGGACCGGATGCCATCGGAGACCGAACGGATATTCCCAACTGGATGGAATGGTTCGCCAGTGAAAACACAAACCGGATCATGCAGGCTGTCTTCCAGGAAAGTGAAGTGCATTCACCGTATGAACGCACCCTGCAGAATCCCGGCGGAGAGAATCAGATCATCCTCTTCAAATCCTGCTTTCCCAATTCCGCTCTGGAAGGCAATCCCAACGACCCGCCTTCACCCGGTTCTGATCTGACCGTTGGCAACGCGAAATACATATACAACGAAATCCTGAAATACTTTAAAACCCGGCCGGACAAACTCTTTGTGGTGATCACCGCCCCGCCGTTGATCAATTCTCCAGTTGCAGCCAATGCCCGCGCCTTCAATCAGTGGTTGGTCAATAATTGGCTAAAAGAAAATAACTATACCCTGCCCAACGTGGCCATATTTGATTTTTATAACATTTTGACAGGATCGAATAACCATCACCGTTTCATAAACGGCGCGGTTGAACATGTGATCAATGACAAACGAAATACCGAGTTTTACCCGTCAGAAGATGATCACCCCAACCGGCAGGGCAACCAGAAAGCCACAATTGAATTCCTGCCAATGTTGAACATCTTCTACAATCGATGGAAAGCCGCCGCTCCGGCAGCCCAGCCAGCCCAACCGCAGGATTCTGCCCCGGCCGAGCCGCCAATGGAAGGACAGAACAAACCGGCCACCCCTGCCGTTCCGTCGGCGCCTGTCGAATCCGGCAATATGTTATTTGACTTTGAGACGGAACAGCCGGTGTGGGAAGCATCGGTAGATGAAGCCGCGGAAACAACCGCGCTGGATTGTCAGATCAATTCATCGGCAGCCGCTTCGGGTTCTGGCAGTCTGCAGATCGTGTTCAATGTGGCTGCCGGAAGCTGGGCTACCTGTTCGAGCTTTTTTGACGCCCCGCGCGACATGAGTAAAACTGATGGAGTGCAATTTATGCTGAGGGTAGACGAGCCGGGTAGTGAAATTCACATGGACGTCTTCACCGGTCCCAACGGCGAACGCGCCACGTACGCTCGCGTCATTCCCCTGCCAAAAACGACCGGCAAGTGGATCGCCATTCAATCCCGTTGGTCTGATTTTAAGCGGGTCGAATGGGAAGCAGACGGTGGTTCGACATTCAGCCACCCGGAACAAATCACCGGTCTGGCCTTTGGCTTCCCGGCCGGCGAAAAGGTAAACCAGGGTGTGGTTTATATTGACACCATCCAGACCTTCCAGGCTGGACAGGCTGCCTCGCCTGCCGCGGTTGCCAGCGAGCCGCAGCCAGATGATGACACGCAAGTCAATCCGCCTGCCGCAGATGAACAGGCGCGGGCTGAAGCCGAAAATCCAACCTCCCGCATCCGCCGGTTATTGCCCTTTTGCGGGTCTGCTTTGATACTCCCGCTTATCGCACTGTCATTTGTCATAAAAACAGGTCCGCGGTGACTGATCGATCGGCTTTATCCGTATTGAAACACACAATCCAAATCAAACAAGGAGAATCTATGGCAAATCGATTGAACTGGATACAGGATGAACTTAAAACACTGCAAGACGCTGGCCTGTACAACCGCATCCGCACAATCAGCAGCCCGCAGGGAGCCTGGTTGGTTGTGGATGGGAAGAAATCGCTCAATTTCTGTTCCAATAACTATCTGGGATTTGCCAATCACCCTCGTCTGGCAAAAGCCGCCAGGGAAGCCATTGACCGCTTCGGAGTTGGCCCGGCTGCCGTACGCACCATCGCGGGCACCATGGATATTCACCTCGAACTTGAAAAGCGCATGGCCACATTTAAAAAAGTGGAGTCCGCCGTAACCTTCCAGTCTGGTTTCTGCGCCAATCTGGCCACCATCCCCGCGTTGGTCGGCAAGGAAGATGTCATCTTTTCAGACGAACTGAACCACGCCAGTATCATTGATGGAGCGCGCCTTTCAGGCGCGAAGATCATCCGTTTCGCCCATGCCGACCCGGCATCGCTTGAGCAGGTTATCAAGGAAGCTGCCGGCACGTACCGCCGGGCGCTCATCGTGACTGACGGTGTCTTTAGTATGGATGGGGATGTGGCTCCGCTTGACAAAATCTATGAGATCGCCGAAAAATTTGACATCCTGTTAATGGTCGATGATGCTCACGGAGAAGGCGTGCTGGGTACCGGCGGAAGGGGTATCGTGGATCATTTCCACCTGCATGGTAAGGTGGATATCGAGGTCGGCACCATGTCAAAGGCATTCGGGGTGATGGGCGGCGTGGTTGCCGGAAAACCGGTGATCATTGACTGGCTCAGACAGCGCGGCCGGCCGTTCCTCTTTTCATCCGCCGTCACCCCGGCCGATGCTGCCGCCTGTATCGCCGCGGTGGACGTGCTGGAAGAGTCCACGGAACTGGTTGATCGCTTATGGGAAAATGCCCGCTACTTTAAAGCCGAGATGAAAACACTGGGCTTCGATACCGGTGTGAGCACCACTCCAATCACCCCCATTATGCTGGGCGAAGCGCCTGTGGCTCAGCAATTCAGCCGCCTATTATTCGAAAACGGCGTATTCGCCATGGCGTTGGGGTTTCCAACGGTTCCAAAAGGAAAAGCGCGCATCCGCGTGATGATATCAGCCGCCCACACACGGGATGATTTGGATAAGGGGCTGGAAACCTTTGCGAAGGTCGGAAAAGAGATGGCGATCATCCGGTAATTTTCGTAAGAGACTACCTTTCTTAATGGCACCTTCCTCCAATCCCGCGTTTGGGATTGGGGGAAGGTCGGGATGGGGGCATTTTCGAAGCTATAAATTGAAAAGGCTAAAACCCATGGATTGCTCAAATCCACAGGTATGCTAATACACTGAAAAATTATCCATTTTCGAAGTACAAAACCGGGTTACCCTTTATAATCAGCTTTTAATATTTCCGAGCAGTTCAGGACAACTCCATGAGTACAAAACAGCATCAGTTTGTCATCTCCATCATGTCGCGCGACAGGGTGGGAATTGTGCATGAAATCTCGCAGGCCATATGTGATCTGAACGGCAATATCGCCGATATCCGTCAGAGTGTGTTATGTGAATATTTCACCATGATTCTGCTGGCTGCGTTCCCGCCCTCTGTCAACCAGCGGGATATCGAACGCCGGCTGGCGGAAGTGGACGCGCGCAGCGAAACCGCCATTGACGTGGCTGTCAAAGAAGTGGATTCGCCTGCCCGCTCCAACGGGAGATCCATTCCCGAAAACGCCTATGTGCTCACCGCCACCGGGCCTGACAGGGTTGGATTTGTTGCCACAGTATCCTCCTTTTGCGCCGCCCATAACATCAATATCATTGACCTTTCCACAACCAGCTCTAATGGTGAATACGTGATGATCCTAATCACCGATCTTAGCAAATGCCCGTCCATTCAAACCGTTCGGCAGGAGCTGACGGAATTTTCGCGTGATAAAGGATTGCGTGTTGTTTTGCAGCACTACAACATTTTCAGAGCAGTCAATGAGATCAACTTACCCATTCAGTAATCCAGTCCTTCTCCATCAGGAATTCACCCCATGATCCAATCCGATGAAATACTAAACACTGTCGATATGATCCAGAAGGAAAACCTGGACGTGCGCGCCGTGACGATGGGCATAAGCCTGTTGGATTGCCACCGCGCGGATGTATCCAGCACCTGCCTGGCAATTAAAGAAAAAATCAAGCGGCAAGCAGCCAGACTGGTATACACCTGTGAAACCATCAGCAGTGAATATGCCATACCGGTAGTCAATAAACGCATTGCCGTCACACCCATTTCACACGTGGGCGCCGGGTTTGACTCAACCGGTTTCATAGATCTGGCGCTGGCGCTGGACGAAGCCGCCGCGGCTGTGGGAGTGGATTTCCTGGGCGGATTTTCCGCGGATGTGGCCAACGGGATTACCCGGTGGGACCGAGAATTCATCGCTGCCATACCGGCCACGTTAAGCCAGACGAAAAAAGTCTGCGCGTCGGTCAACGTGGGTTCCACAAGATATGGCATCAACATGGACGCCATCGTTCTGTTGGGACAAACAGTTAAAGACCTCGCAGAAAGTTCCAAAGAAACCGGCGGATTTGCCGCCGCCAAATTCGTGGTCTTCACCAACCAGCCCGGCGATAATCCCTTCATGGCCGGCGCGGTGCATGGACTGGGGCAGCATGAAGTGATGATTAACGTGGGCGTCAGCGGCCCGGGGGTGATAGCCCGCGCGCTGGAGCGCAAGATTACCCAATCAGGCCGTGAGAACCTTGGGCTTCACGATCTCGCGGAAGAGATCAAGCGCACGGCATTCCGGGTGACACGCTGCGGTGAACTCATCGGCCGGCAGGTGGCGAAATCTCTGGGAATTCCGTTTGGCGTGGTTGATCTTTCATTGGCTCCCACTCCCAACATCGGTGATAGTGTGGGTGAGATCATCCAGATACTCGGTGTGGATGCCGTCGGCGCGCCCGGTTCAACAGCCATTGTGGCCATGTTAAACGATGCCGTGAAGAAAGGCGGCGCTTTTGCCAGTCAAAGCGTCGGCGGGTTGAGCGGAGCCTTTATCCCTGTTTGTGAAGACCAGGTCCTGGCTAACGCTGTACGGGATGACAGCTTGGTTATTGAGAAACTGGAAGCCATGACCAGTGTTTGCTCCGTTGGATTGGATATGATCGCCATCCCCGGTTCGGTGGATGCTGCCACCATATCAGCGATAATCGCCGATGAAATGGTCATCGGCATGATTAATAACAAGACCACTGCCGTCCGCCTGATCCCCGTACCGGGTAAGGAAGCCGGTGAGATGGTTTCCTTTGGCGGCCTGTTTGGTGAGAGTGCCATCGCTCCGGTGCGCAATGTGGGCAAATCAAGCCGATTCGTGGAATTTGGCGGCAAGATCCCCGCGCCCATTCACAGTTTGCGTAACTAAACGCTCTGTTCCATAAAAACATGGCTGAAAGGGATTTTAGATAGTTTTTACACCAATGGGATTTGTTACTATTTACTCTGTCTCACATTTGCTTGAATACAAAGATTTTACATATGTGAACCAATTTAAATGACCATCCTTTTCCGGCTTCAATCTCAATACACGATAATTAACAAGTGAATCACGGTATCTATCTTTATATGACTGATATTCATGGGATGGATGGTAATCTATCTCCACAGCCATACCGAGATACCATCCTTCTTCTGATACTGCATGGTCATCGGCATAAAATATCCCGAAATCGTGATGCTTATCATTTGAAAATTCGAGTTGCGGAACAAAAGCCATAGCAGATGGCGCAACCCCACCACCCCAATAAAAAAATGGTTCACCAAATTGAACAGCATCACATTTTTTACCATTGTAAACTATTGTTGTCGCTGTAAGTGAAACACCATCTTTTATATATCCACAACTTATATCAAGATAATATGCCGCACCGAATAAGTATCTTATTTCAGGTCTGGAATCGCATTTTTCAAATAATTTGTAGACATCACGATTGCAATTCGGTTTCCAGCCATTTGGAAATGAATCTTCTACAACATAAGTCTCACGGGTTTTCTGCTCATGCACAACATACCCACACCCCTTATAGTCATAACAACCCACAAATTGATGATTGGTTTTGTGGTTGGTTCTTCTCACTAGGGATTTCCCACATTTAGGACAAGAACCACCAGCATAATTTATCTTTTCCCTTGTATAGAATCGTCTCATTATGAATCCCCTATCTAACAGCCCTACGATTATCAATGTACTTAAGAATTTTAAATACTATACATCTGAAAAACTTGTTTTGCGAATATTGAAGCCCGTTTTTAAATCGGACTCTTTTTTTGTTTTCGAGTACAGACACACTTTATTGGAACAGAGCTAACTACAAAACCCAAGTGCGATCCACATCAAGATCAGGATTTTTAACTCCTCAATTTTCTTTTTTTGAAAATCGGTGAGGTTGGAGGGAGGTCGGGTTTGAGCAGATCTAATCCCCCATCCCAGCCTTCCCCCAATCCCAAACGCGGGATTGGAGGAAGGTGTCTTTTATTCTTTTAAAAATTACAATTAAGGCAATTTGCCAGGGCGCTCATTCCGCGAATGGGTCGTACGCCGGGTTTGTGCCATTCCAGACACAGGCCGCGCGGTCATCATCACAACAACCGGCTTGTGAACAACGGTGAATGGTCACCCGCGGCGGTTGGTCAGGCAAATGCTCTGCCGGATAAACAACCCCGGCTTCAAGCGAAACATCGCACCCCGCATGTTCGCAAAATCTAACTTTTTCTGTCAGCCAACTTTTTTCAGCCATTATTTACCTCCATTCTATACTATACCTATATTATCCGATTTATTGCATTATAATGCCGCAGTACAGGAGAATCCAGATTCTCAATGCAGCAAAAAAAATGGACCTGACGGTCCAGTAAAGAAAATATGTTTTTGATCCTAATCCCCGTCGACATCCCTGAATTCGGCGTCCACAACATCAACCTTGGGTTCAGCCGGTCTGGGTTCCACGGGTGTCTCACCGGGGAGCACGACATTATGCAAGCGGTTCATATGTTCTTCCACCACATTATCCGGACAGAGTTCCACAAACAGATAAGAGGCCAGCCAGATCATCAGGGCGTCATCCACCGGTCCAATGGCCAGATCAGGGAACAGTAAATAGACCAGCGAAGCGATCGGAATCGCTTTCAGGAAAATGTTCACCCGGCGGTCGCCCATCAATTTTAAGATCAGCTTGATCCGCAGGCCAATTTCCGGGAAAAATCCACCGGAGTATGGAGTCAAACCTTTATTGGGCTTATTGTCCATTCGTGATGTCTCCTATATCATCATAACCATTTACGCAGCATTTTCAATTAAGTTGTATGTGTAAACATGGCCTTTCGCCGGCGATTGATCAGCGGTGACAGGAGCCGGCGGATGTAGTATTTCATCTGTATCACAGAAAACCAGGAGCCGCCTTCCCGGCGATGAACCCGCAGCATTTCCGGCCAGCAACGGTCATCCGCCGTTATGGTTTTTCCATCATCATGCAAACGAAAATTTGCCCAAACACGCCCGGGAAGGTAGACCAGCCGTGATCGTTTTGACAGGCGCACCCACAGGTCGTAATCCATGGCAAAAAAGAAGGTGGGGTCTAATGGACCAACTTTCTTCCATAATTCCGCCCGAAAGAACGCGGATTGCTGTGGAACATGCACATACCCTCGCATCAAGCGGGAGTGATCTGTCTGTGCAGCCGGGAATGACCCAATTTTCTCATCACGTGAATTAATAAAATTTGCATCCCCATAGACCAGCCCGACATCCGGATGAGCCTGCAGAAAAGCAACTGCCTCCCTTATCGCGCCTGGATTATACGTGTCATCTGAATTCAACCAGGCCAGGATTTGTCCGTGTGCCATACTGAACCCTTTGTTTATGGCATCCGTCTGGCCGCTATCCGGCTCACTGACCCAGGTCTCAATGCGATCCTCATATTTTCGGATGATCTCCTGACTGCCGTCGGTTGAACCCCCATCTATGATAATGTATTCCAAATTTGAATAATCCTGTTCAATCACCGACAGGATGGTGCGCTCCAAGAATTCAGCCTGATTAAAGGATGGTGTGACGATGGTTACCAGAGGAAGGGAGCATTCAAAACTCATCGGGCTTTTCCAGTTCGCAGGTCATATAAGATATAACCATCACCTTCGCTGAGAACAGGATAATTTTTCGTCAATTCATCTTTCAGATCAGGTTGGGCATCAAATTCAGAAAACATAGTGACAAGAAAGTAATCCATTCCCGCGGTCTTATCCTTGAAGTAACTGGCAAAATCTGTCGGCCCGGAACCCGCAAGGCTAAATAGGCGCAGATCGCCGCTATCCGGCCAGTACCCGGCAATCCCACGCCAGCCGTAATACATCAGCCGGTTGCCGTACTCACTGGTCAACGCGATGATCTTGCCATCCGCGGGAATGGCATCCCCGATCTTCTTCCAGGCGATGGGTTCGTTGGCGTAGGAGCGGGCGATCAAAACAGACCGTCCGACATATAAACAGTATCCACAGGAACCAACCAGCACGGCAACCGCAGCCAGCCGCCAGAACCAGTCCTGAGGTTGAATAAGCCCATTTACGGCTTCAACAACAGACACAATCGACAGGCCAATCAGCGGGATAAGCATCAAGTGGTAATACTCGTGGGTGACCATCTGGTAGGGGAAGAACAATCCGTAAATGAAGTATCCCGTCCATCCACCAACCAGTAATGCTTTCAATTCTCTCTTCGCGATGATGGTTCCCACCAGTGAAAGCAGTATATTGCTCAACGAAAACTGGTTGTGGAGCATTACCAGCCAGTCGGCATAGAAATTCGATTCCAGCACCAGGTGTGAAAGCGCTACAGTCCAGAAAGAAAAGAAACCAGAAGAACGGCTTCCCAGATTGATAATGTAGAACAGTATTGAAGGAACCGCCGCCAACACAATAGCTATATAGAAACGGGCATTTTTGTAACGGGCTGGAGAATCAAGCTGGGTGAGGATGACCGCTCCCCAGATCAATACCAGCGGAAAAACAGTAATCATCTTGACCAGGATCGCCATACCTGTGATCAAACCAGCCGCAATGGCATCAACCCATTGACCGGTATCCATCCAGCGCAATAAACTGGCCATAGCCAACAACAACCACATCACCATCCATGGATCCGGCTGAAACGATCGGCTGGCGATGATCGAAAATGGCAGGTAAAGATAAAAAGCAAGGCCAACCAGGGATGCCGCGAAGCCGGTGTATCTGCGGGCAATCCAGAACAACACCAGTCCACCAATACTCCAGAACAGGGCGTTCATAATCCGGGAAATCCACCAAATTTCCTGCCCGGCGATCAGGTAGATACCCGCGGTCAGGGTTTCCAGAATAGGCGGTTCATACACTTCCAGCGAGTTTCCCATGTTGATGGCTTTTTCTCGCAACACGGGGTCCGCGGATGGATTCCACTGATAATAGAATGACCTGGCCAGAATGGCGGAACGTAACTGGCGGGTTGGATGGAAATCCAGCGGAGGATCGGTCAGGTCAAAAATACGGATACCGAATCCCAATAACACGACGATTGCCAGAACAATCTGTCGATACGTGATCCGCTTATACCACGGGGCGGTGATCGTCATTGACTCACTCCTGCCGAATTGGCTGTTGACAGAGGATGTTTCAGGTCGAAGATGATGTAATCATCTGTCTGTTCGAGGATGGGAAATCCCTCCATCATCATCTTCTTAAATTCACCCTGACTGTTAAACTCATCAAAGGCGGTCACCAGGAAATAATCCTTGCCTTCCACCTGTTCCCTGAATAATTTGGCTCGATCAAATTCCTGTCCGGCCAGTTCGCGCACCATGAAATCACCGGAATTCATCCAATTCTGGGGTGTCAACCAGCCCCAGTATTCCAGACGATAGCCGTAATCCTGGGTGATAGCCAACACACGGGAATCATGCCCCAGTCTGTCGCCAAGTTTTTGCCAGAGAACGGGTTCGCCGCGGTAATCATTGCGCTTCAACGTGACACGCACATCCCAGGCTTTGATCCCCACCCAGAATACGAACACGCCCAGAATGGCAGTGGTGAACAACCAGCGGGGTCCGTCCATTCGTGAGACCAGCGTGGAAAGGACTGCCCCGGCTCCCAGGGCGACAATGGGGATCAGCGGTTCCTGGTAGTAATCATGAGTCATGGCATGGTAAGGCAGTGCCAGGCTGTAAATCAGATACCCGGCAAAGAGACCCACCATCATCCAGCGGCCGGCTGACTTGCGCATCAGGAAAACACCAACCAACGCAGCCAGGAACCATTCAAAACCCACCACGCTGCTGATCTCTCCGTTCCAACGCAGATACCACACCGGATCGATCCACAGGTTTGGGAAGAAACGCAGGCTGAATTGCCCGGCCAGTTCCCCGCTTATTTTTAATCCATAGTAGGTGAACGCGGTAAAGGGGAGCGCGGCGAGAATGACAGCAACCCAGAAGGTTTTGGCAGCTAGTGTCCGTTTGATCCCCCACGCGGAAAGCAGTAATCCAACCCAGGCGCCTGCCACGAAAAATGCCGCGACGGACTTGATCAACACAGCCAGCCCGGCCAACAACCCGGCAATGATTGCCCATTTCCAGCCCGGCCGGTCGGACCAGCGCCAGGCAGCCCATACAGCCCATAGAATGGCAGAAACCATCAGCGGGTCAGGTTGGAACGCCCGGCTTGCCAGCGCGCCATAGGGAAGGATCAGGTAAAACGCCAGGGTAAAAACGGCTCCATTGCGGTCAATCAATCCGCGTGCCAATCCATACAATGGCAGTGCGCCCAGCATCCAGAACAAGATTGACAATACCCGCGGAATACGCAGATCATCTCTCCCGGCAAGCTGGTAACCAAACGATGCAAGGGTTTCCATAATGGGCGGCTCAATCAAACCCTCCGCCTTCCATTGTTGTAAGGCCTGAGATTTCTGCCAGTCGGGAATATCCGCTCGGGTTTGATAATACATTCCCCGCGCCATCAAGGCGGAATGCATTTGCCGCGTGGAGTGGAAATCCAACGGCAGATCATCCAGGTCATAGAAACGGATAACCAGAGCCAGTATCACCAACATCGCGATGGTTATCCGGCGCAACCAGACTGATTTCTCAAACAGGCGGGAGGGTAAGGCGGTTTCAGTCTGCGCCATCTTGATTATCAACCTTCGCTTCGTTTTCTGACGCGGCATCGGTGAATAATTTCGCTTTGCGGCGTTCCAGATAACGCTGTTTGAAAGCATCCACATTAATCACCAGGCTTACAATGGCATATCCAATTCGCCGCCATTCCGTTAACGCGATGGGTGGATATTGAATGAAACTTCGAAAATACGCCCGCAACGCTTTCCAAGGTTCGCCGCCATCCAACAGGTAGCGCGCGTTCATCCGGTTGGCTCCCGCCCATACGCGGCGGCGATTCTTCTTATACAAAGCGGCCAGCCCTGGTTGGTAAGGCATCCACGCGGCCAACTGATACGCTTCCTGTCCACAGACCCGCGTCAGGGCAACGTTCTTCGCGCCGGCGTGAATACGGGCAGACGCCCATGTTTCAGGCACATACATTATTTTCCCGTACTGAGCCATGCGCAGCCAGAGGTGGTGGTCAAGGAGAAAACGGTATGACAGGTCAAGATTACCTGCTTTTTGCTGATCCGATCGACGCATGAATACAGCTGCCTGCCCGAGGATGTTAAAACTCATCAGGTCTGAAAGCGACCAATTTTTATACGTGATCAGGTTAAATGGTTCGCCTTTTGCGTCAATTGACAATACATTACCATAAACCAGGCTTATCTCCGGTTTTTCTTCCATAATCCGAACTGCCGATTGGATGGCACCTGGTTGGTAGAGATCATCGGAATTCAACCAGGCGATATATTTCCCTGTTGCCCGCGTGAAACCTTTATTGATGGCTTCTGCCTGCCCCATGTCTTTTTCTGAGACCCACCAATCGATCCGATCAGCATACTTTTCAATGATTGCCTGACTGCCATCTGTGGAACCGCCGTCTACCACAAAGTATTCCAGGTTGGGGTACCCCTGATCCAGAACAGAGCGGATGGTCTGCTCAAGAAAGGCAGCCTGATTATAGGAGGGGGTCACGATAGTTACGCGGGGTTGTTCAGACATGCTCATGCTTTGAAGAGGCTTTCAAAATCAACTTTAGGGTAGACCGTCAGTTTTCCGCCCACAGTGGCGTCCAGTATTTCACGTCCTGCCTCGTTAAATGCTTCCCGCGCGCGGATATATCCTAATTCAGACGTATCCAGATCTGGCAGCTGCCAGCGGAAGCCTTTGCCAAAATAATTTCCGGCAAAGTGATTTGGGTCATCCCCTTGACTGACCACAGTGGTGTTGGGTTTCCCCTTGGTGGCAAAGTTGTGATCCACACCAATAAGGATCACCTGACTGAATCCCAGGTGGAAGGCAATCTGCATCGAAACATAGGTCACAGTCGCGCCTTCCCATAATCGGCCGCGTATATCCCGTGCGAATTTCGGCCCCGTGTAAGTGGTAAACAAATAAAACAGGTTATCCCGGGGTTTAACCCACTGCCTGCCCCGCCACGAAATAAACGTGGGGATATCCAGCGATTGAAGGTCTGCGGCGCACTGTTCAACAACCAGGTCATTGATGGAAACAAAGAAGGTTGTCTTGAATCCCAATTCGGGGAACATCAGGTAAAACCGGTTCATCCCGATGGTTTTTTCATTTTTTAACCGGGATAGGTCCATCTGTTTCAGGCTGGGGCCATTGCCAATGATGAAACAACGTTCGCCCTTGTGGCTGTCCTTCAGGGCAGCCAGTTTCTCGATAGTGTCGCGCCGCCGCGGATCGAACATGGCAGATGGCCACTGCTGCCAGCGTTGAATCGCGTCCCGAGTTTCACGTAAGCCGTTCAGCATTGGGGCGGGCAGGCTTTTTTTGATCGTCTCGCGCAGATCGCTCATTCGGTACTTAATCGGGCGGTCGCTCCGCCGTCCACAACCATCGCCTGTCCGGTGATGAAAGAAGATTGGGTATTGTCAGCAAGAAAATAGATAGCATGGGCTATCTCTGCTGGTTGCCCAATGCGTCCATTGACTGTTTTACGCGCCAGGTTCTCAAGGCGCTCCTGCAGGGTTCCTCCACCAACATGACCGCGATTCATACCATTACGCAGCATAGGGGTATCCACCGCGCCGGGCAAAACAGCATTTACTCGCACATTGATTCCGGCAAATTCAATCGCCATGGAACGGGTCAACGCCAGCAGACCGCCTTTGCTGGCAGCGTAGGCTGAGACTCCCACCGATGTAGCCACGGCATGCACGCTGGATACATTAACGATGGCGCCTCCCCCGGCTGCTTTTAACAGAGGGACCGCCAGTTTGGTACCAAGAAACACGGATCGCAGATTGGACGCCATAACCAGATCCCACTCTTCTACAGTTGTTTCGATCAGCGGTTTGTTCACCTGGTAAGCAGCGTTGTTGACGACAGCATCTAGCGACGGGGAAAACTCTTTCGCGTTTCCATAGATCATATCCATGGCTTTTGGATCAGAAATGTCAGCCCGGATGAAGAGACCATTCTTTGGGAATTCCTCTCCAAAATCAGCCCGGTCTACCCCAATAACCTGCCAGCCAGATTGATGGAATAAGTGAACGGTCGCCCGCCCGATGCCGCCGGCCGCGCCGGTAATTAGCATGGTTCGTTTTTTTTCTGTCATCTTTTATCCCTTTGAAGAACCCTGTGAAATCGATTTTAATGATTCCTCCATTACATCTTCCAGATCATCATGGGGGATGTTCAGATCAGCCAGTAAATTGTGAATGGTATTCCGATGCACCCGCTCCCAGGCAGCCGGGCTGGCATTGGAATTGTGCGCCGAAAGCAGCACATTATCAAAGGTTAACAACGGGGAATCCTTGGGCAGAGGTTCGATTTCAAACACATCAAAACCGGCTCCACCCAGCAATCCAGATCTCAGACCTTCCACCAGGGCGGCTTCTTCCACAAGAGGCCCGCGTGCCGTATTGATCAAGACCGCGCCTGGTTTGATCCATTCCATACTCTGGTGGTTAATGATATGCAGGCTGGTGGGATTAAGATCGCAATTCAGGGAGATAAAATCCGACCTGCCCAGTAAATCCGCAAGCGTGGTCATTTCCACCCCATTTTCAAGGATAAAGTCAGGCGCGATGGGAACAATATCATTCCCCAGAATTTTCATGCCAAAGGCACGGGCTCGGCGGATGACCGCTTTGCCTATATTGCCCACACCGATAACTCCCAGAGTGCATTCGCTGAGTGACCGGCCAAGGTACTTTGACCAGAGGCCTTTCTTGACATCTCGATTCATCCAGGGAATACCGCGAGCAAAGCTGAGCATCAATCCAAGCACAGTGTCAGAGACCGGCAGGGTGAAGGCATTGGGAGTGTTGCGAACTGTGACGCCCATTTTCTCGCCATAAGGTCTATCAATGGAATCAATCCCTGTACCCCATTTGGAAATAACCTTCAAACGCGGCAGGCAGGCATCTATCACCCGGGGAGTGAAGCGGTCATCACCACAAATCACCCCGTCAAACTTTCCGGCATATCGCAGGATTTCCTCTTCTGAGAGCCGTTCATTCACATCCGCCACAATGGTTTCACAGCCGTAATGATGAAGAATCCCGGTGAAACGGGAAATGGAAGGCATCATATAGGGAGCAGAGATCAAAATTGTTGTCATGGCTTTTTCCGATTGAAATTATACCTTTATGGAGAGCAATTCCATTAAGGCGGGTTTAAAAATATTGTTAAGTCCGTATCAACGCGCTTGCATCATCAGATCAGCGATACGAAAATCCATTTCGTCATCAATATCCCAGGCTTCCACAGGATTGAGCAGGAACATATGCGGACGGTCGCCAATGCGCGTGCGTCGTTTTTCTATTGTTTCCCGGGAGAAAATATAGATACAGGAATTCTCTTCATAAACGGGAGGAAGGTCCTGGGTTTGCAAAAGAATATTCGGATTATGGTTGATCGGTCGTGCCAGGGAGTCATACAGACGGCGCTGAACTCGCGTGACAGAAAACAGACTGTCATAAGCCGGGTAATTTGCCTGCATGAATTTCACCGCTGAACGCACTGAATCGGATGTTAGCAGTGGATTGGTGCTGTGAGTCTGCAAATAAAGGTCAGCCGGATAGCAGGATGTATCATACAGCAGGACCTCATTCATGGGAATGTCGTCCGCACGCAAATGCTCAGGCCGTTCCAGAACTTCAACAGCCGGGAATTTTTCTGCCACTCCCTCGCGGATATCCGGGCTGTCAGTGTCAATCACAATTTTTGAGATTTCCTTTACTTCCAGAAGAGTCTCAATAATGTGATGGAATAATGGTTTTCCGGCCAGCATTCGATAATTCTTTCCGGGAACTCTCTGAGAATGGTGCCGCATGGGCACCAGGGCAACAATATTTTCAAGGCTCATTCTGACCTCCCCCGGAGATTGGCACCGGTAGATTCGGAATAAAGGATGGGTTCAACATCACGTATTTTACTTTGCAAAGGAGTGACAATCCCTTTGGGATAATAAAATGTCTGTCTTAACTTCCAGGTCATCTGGTTGGAAGATTCCCTGTACCCCACATAGGTGCCGTAGAATTGCGCCCAGCGGAAACGCATGATCTCATAAATCTTATTCCATGTCCC
>CAYNJT010000007.1:72417-82244 GCA_964397625.1 uncultured Leptolinea sp.
TTGCCGCAAGGGGAAATCTCTGATTTCCAACCTGTCGCAGGTCATGAAAAAAATTGACTGTAAACAGTCGGATCAAATCCCAGAAGCTGAATTTTTCCTGCGGATAAATGCGTTTAAATGCCATTCCCTCGCGACGATAACGGTTAAACACTCCCTGCCACGATTCATTATGCACATGTATGATTTCTGCCTCACTTACATAGGCGATCTGGTACCCCTGCTTTTGCGCCCAGTTAGCCCAGGCCAGATCCTCAAGCGCGGGAATGTTTTCATCATAAGGATGCTGCTCCCATAATTCCCTGCGAATGGCCGCGTTTGCATTATTGCAAAAAGGATGGTCCTGGCGCTTAACGGAATGGTCGGGAAACCATTGCTGAAAGATAATATGTTCGGAAAACTTCGTGGTTTCCATTCCGCGCTGCTTTCCGTACGTGACGGCAACCTGTGGTTTCTCAAAGGGATGGATTAATTTTTCCAGCCAATCGGGATATACCGGATAAACATGGGCGCTGGCAAACACCACAATATCTGCTTTACAGCGGGCAATCCCCTGGTTCAGAGAATAACCAAAAGAGAAATCTTCAGGTTTGATATGCACCACTTCAACCGGAAATTGGCCGGCGATATCAACCGTGCTATCGGTTGATCCCGAATCTACAAGGATTACCTGCACATCGCGCACCGTTTGCTGGAATATTCCGGTCAGTAAACGGCCGATATGTTTTTCCTCGTTATACGCCCTAATCACTATCGAACAGGTTGGCTTCATTCCGGCAGAAGAAAATCTCCCTTCTCCATGATACCCCGTAATATTGTATTCATAGTTGGAGAATTTTCAGGTCGCAATGCCTCTATTTCAAACGGGCGCAAGCCAACATAACCCTTCCAGAAACGGTCTTCCTCCAGAAAAGCATCAAATGGCAGCGATGAACGGAAAATCTGATAATACAGGAAACGCCGCGCATTGCGCTGGTGTTCCGGAGGAGCTTTCAGGCTATGCGTGGTCAAAAATTTTTCTGCCAGTTTCAAATAGTCATCGACCGAAGCTGGGAAGAATACGGAATCCACCTGTGTGAAACGCGCTTTTCCGGCACACAGTACGGGCATGCCCATAATACTCGCTTCCAGTCCGATGGTCGAATTATAAAAGAGGATGAATTTTGACCGACGGATCAGGTCGTATGAGCTGAATGGTTCAGTAGAATCAACAAAAAATACATTGGGTAATCGGTCACAGCCGCTGGTTCTTACCCAATTCGCCACAGTTTCGCGGCTCTCTTTGCCCGGTCGTTTCTCATCCGGGTGGGCGCGGATAACGAAAAGAGTCTCAGGGTGAGCCTGAATAAGGGGCAGCAACGAGTCCAACCAGGCGAACATATCACTGAAGAGAGTATTGGCATGCCCCTGGCTGGTATCAAAGATCACATTGGTAAAGATGGGCACAATTTGTTTGAACGCAGCTGCCCTCTGAAGAAATTCTTCATCCAGTCCCTTTATATCCGGCCAGAAACGTATACCGGCCATGCTGAAATCACCCTGGAATCGTTTGGAGAGATATTCGTCCAATCGGGCATTCTGGGCATTAGATAGCTCAAAATCTGCGGGGATATCGATAGGATAGGCTGTCGCTTCACCCGGGGTGAAATAAGCCGTGAAAGGCATCAATCCCACTTCATGGGAGATCACGCAGATGCCCCTCCTGCGGGCAGCCCACGCGGCCGAGGCCTCAGGGTAAAACTGGCCGTTAAACACCACAACAGTAGACGGATTATGTTCATCCAGCAATTTACTGAATTGTGTCACCACCCTATACGCTGACAAAATATATTCCTTCAGAAGGTAGCGTGTTCTCGCGTCATCATCCAGCCTGTTTTGACGGAGGATCCAGCGCAGCGCTGGCAGTACAAGTTCCGCCAGGGGGATGCCTTCAAATTGAAAATTCATCAGGTCTTGAATGGTTGACTTTTCAAGGTTATCTCTGAGCGCCGGATTTTCCATCGGTACCAAAGGAATGACCTGCGCGCCGGTTGTATTCACGGAAGATTGGTGCTGACAGGCCCCGCAGGGTGGTCTTTTTTCTGGATTTTCTCTATCAGTTCCCAGCACGCAGTGAGATAATCCCTGCCGGCAGACAAAATGGATAACAGGCACACCGGCCATTTGCAGAGCCCAACCGGTTAATAATTCAAAGGCGGCATTCAAACTCAATCCACTCAAACGGGTGGATGCGTTGAATAGAATCACCGGCTTTAAATCCGGATTTATGGAAAACTTCTCACCGATTGCTTTTCCAAGCTGACGCACACGCGAATCTGATATCCGTCGGGCCAGCAATCGCTCCACTCGTTCCCTGTTGCGCGAGAAGGATATATCCCATTTCATGCAGTTATTTCTCCGGTGGTGGATTCCCGCTTGAGCAGGTAAAGGGTGTTACTGTGAAGTCATATGGAGCCAACCCGTTCGAAAAATAGCTCGTGTCATTTATCAGTGGAAGTGAATCTCCAAAATAGCGGTTGAATACGATTCGGAAGGTATTAACTGGTGTAATGGTTGGATACACATCTGCCGCGCCGCCGTTAGGCAGATAATAGGCGTTGAAAATTTGTATCCGGTTATCTTCATCCCAACCGTGATCGCCCTGCAAGATGATAATGGGCGGTACTTTGGAATTGGAAATGATCGATTTGACGATCGGAATTACCCGTGAATTAACAAAGCTGATGGCATCCAGATAACCTGGATTGACCGCGCCATTGGGATTGTATCGCCCATCCGGGTTGAACACAAACGGCGCGTGTGGCGCGAGGATATGGGCGTAGACAAATTTCTTTCCCGGCAGGTTGGGAACCTGACCGAGTTGATCAAGCGCGAAGATAACCCGGTCGTGGTGTTTTTCCTCAGGTGTACGAATGTTCTTGATAATATTCTGGGCCAGTTTTGATTTGAGTTCATCCGCCGCCCGAAGGGCAGTGGTTCGCAGATACATCACCTCGAACTCGGATACATCTTTGCCCTGCTTCACCTTTTCCAGAGGATTATCATTTGCCACAATATACACATCCGCGTCGGTGACCTCGTTCCAGAAATAACCGGTTTCGAAGGCCACCATTTTGTATCCAAACTCCGCCAGGTGACTGCGGACCGGACTGTGCTTGATGTAATCATGGTAGACAGGCATATCCAGACTCTGGTCGCCCTGTTCGATCAAAGGGCTGAAATTCTGGACATAATCCATGTGCAGCGCGGATGAGATGGACAACGCCGTCCGGGCGTAATTGCTCTGGGCGCAATCCGGAATGACAAATCCAAGCTCTCGCAATTGTGACAGAAAACTGGAGTTGTCAAAATTGTAGAGCTTCTTTAGAATATCATCCCGACTGTATCCATCTAGAATGATGTAATACACATCGGGGAGCGTATCCGGATCAAGGTTCTTTCCGGATTCGCTTGTGATGGCTGTCGCTTTGGCATTAGCTCCGCCGGCAGCCACCCGCGACGCCCTGAATTCAAATTCACCAATTTGAAAAATCGGGAAGATCAACAAAATGATGGATACATTGTTCAGCAAGCGGTTAAAGTTGACCGCTCTGTGAGCTTTCTTAAGGATCAACCAGAGTCCGGCAAAGAAAACCAATATCCACAGTAATCCCAGGAAGCGGTGCTGGCCAATTTCCAATCCGCCGATCATTTTTCCTTCGATTAGCGCGTACACATGTCCGTACGAGAAGAATAAAAGGAAAAAGAACGAAGAAAAGATCGCGCCCAGCGAACGATTTCGAAAACCCAGCAACGCGATCATGTATACAAAAATCACCAACCCAAGGCTGACAAGGAAGGACCGCACAACCGCTTCTGGTCTGATCTCGCCGATATTGGCTGCCAGCAACGCTATGACCGGGTAAAGTCCGATCAGAATGGGATGAAAATACCACGGTTGACCGGGCGATCTCCGTGGCTTGGCAGACTTATTTGGTGCCATACAACTGGTAGCCGCTAAATTAACTCTTCGTCGTCGGAATCCTCGTCGCCGGATTCCTCCAGAGGGGTCTTTGTAACGAATGCCTTGATCTTTTTCCAGTACATTTTTATTGCGAATCCGCCGCCCAGTATTGCAGCCAAAACCACCTGCAATATGAAACTTCCCGAACTGGGATCAAGATACAAGGCAGGTCTGCCCAGGATACTGCTAAAACTATGAATTCCGTGAATCATGTATTACGCTCACTTATCCTTAACCAGATCAATCTTGAACCCTACGAAGTTTCTTTAGGGATGGAAGTTCACTATCGTAAACTTTTTTGACGCCGTCGCCCAACGATTGTTCGGCCACGCGGATATATTTTACCAATCTTTCGAATCCACTGGGCTCTACTGAAGCCGCCTGATCGCCGCCCCACATGGCACGATCCAGCGTAATGTGACGTTCCACCATGCAGGCTCCCATCCCGGCAGCCAGAACAGATGGAATTAATCCAACCTCGTGTCCGGAATATCCGATTGGGCAGGGGAACTCCTTGCGAAGGGTGTCGATCATACGCAAATTCAATTCGTCTGGTTCGCAAGGATAAGTGCTGGTGGCATGGGTGATGATCAGTTTCTCCAACCCGATCACGTTGACAGCCTTATGAATTTGTTCCATGGTCGACATCCCCGTGGAGAGAATGGCAGCGCGGCCGGTGGAACGGATTTTTCTCAGCAGGCTGGAATCAGTCAATGATGCCGATGGAATTTTGTAACAGATCGGATTGAAGGCTTCCAGGAAATCCACAGAATTCTCATCCCAAACAGATGCAAACCAGTCTATCCCGACCTGTTTGCAATAACGATCAATTTCCTTATATTCTTTCTCGCCAAATTCCACCTTGTATCGATATTCAAGGTATGTAATGTAACCCCACGGGGTTTCCCGCATCTGGTTCTTTTGGTCATCTGGTACACAAATTTCAGGGGTCCGTTTCTGGAACTTGACGGCATCTACTCCGGCATGTTTGGCCGCGTCAATCATCTTCTTCGCGTTTTCCATATCGCCGTTGTGATTGATGCCAATTTCAGCCACCACATAGGTGGGATGTCCATCCCCGATCCATTTGTTACCGATTTTTAATTCTCTTGTCATGATCAACCTCTTAATTTTCTTGCCTGTAATATCAGGTCGCAAATTTCACGAACCGCCCCATGTCCACCGAACTGTGTTAGAACCAGATCGGCGGCTCGTTTTACTTCGGGCTGGGCGTCGCCTACGGCAACCGCATATCCGACCATTTGAAAACAACCCAGGTCATTGGTATCATTGCCAACATAAACGACATTTTCTGCCGGAATGTGCCGCTCATTTAACAAATTCTGCAGGGTGGTAACTTTATCATTAATTCCGTGTAATGCGGGGATTCCCATTTTTTTGGCTCTAGCCGCTACCACTTTATTCACTTCCCTTGAGAGAATCAACATATCAAGACCCGCTTCCGAAAGCAGCCTAACTCCAAGACTGTCGCTGCGATTGGCTGCCACACGTTCAAACCCATTCTCGTCCACCCAGACACGATTATCGGTAATGACACCATCAAAATCAAAGACCAGCAGATCAATCTTTTCTGGCATTTGCCGGCGCGGTCTTCTTGCCGGGTCCACATAGGTAAGTCCGCCATGCCAGACCAGCCATTCTGAGCGCGCCCAATCTTTAGGCGTGTCAATATCAATGGTGTACTGCGGGTCAATCACCATGCCCAATATGCAATCTCCGGTCATGGAATTCTTGTTAAGGATGGTATCAGGTCGGATGGCATCAATATGCCCGGTTTGCCAAAAAACCGGCGGTAATATCTGCCGGGGTGCGTTGTACGGCTCAGCAATCCCGGGAACCTGCAACAGAGGTGTTAGCTGACCGCTGGTCTCATCGCGCCGCCACATTTTGTGTGGATTCTGTCCGGCAGGTACCACCCCGCGAACACAATCCGCGCCGGGATTCTCCAGCAGCATGTTAACTGCCCTATCCACACAATCCACGGGCCGCACCGGTGATGTTGGCCTTAATTGCACAACCACGTCAGGTTCGTAACTCTCTGTTTCTTTTAACCATTTCAAGGCATGCTGGTAGACAGGCAGATCCAAAGCGTTGTCTGATGCCAGCTCCGTCGGACGGAGGAAAGGTGTTTCCGCGCCGCATTCACGTGCCACGGCGGCAATTTCCTCATCGTCTGTAGAGACGATGGTACGCGTGACGGTCTCCGCGTGCAAACCAGCCGCGATGCTGTAGGCGATCAATGGATACCCGGCAAACTCGCGAATATTTTTTCGGGGAATGCCTTTTGACCCACCGCGAGCCGGGATAATAGCCAAAACTTCCGGCTTTTTTACCATGCCGTCCAGCCTCCATCCACCACCAGATTCGAACCAGTCATATACGAAGACGCGTCTGATGCCAAAAATAGCACAGCACCGCTCATTTCGTCTTTGTGAGCCATACGACCCAACACCGTGCGCGCCGAATAATTCTTTACAAACAATTCGTCATGGTTGTTGTACACCCCGCCTGGGGTCAACGCGTTGGCACGGATGTTCCGGCCGGCGTAATACGTTGCCAGGTAACGGGTTAACCCTAGCACACCAGATTTGGTCACTGAATAATAGACTGGCTTGTACTGCTGCGGTTGATCTGGTTTGATATAGATGCGTTGATCTGGCCCAACCAGGCCATAAGTTGAGCAGATGTTGATAATCGAACCATGATCCTGCTTCAGCATGGGGATCACTGCCGCCTGCGCGCACAGGAAGAGACCGGTCAGGTTGACATCCAGCGCCTGCCGGAAGGATTCCACTGGATAATCTTCAAATGTGTTGCGGTTCTGGCCGGCATGCTGCGGGTCAAACTTGGGATCCATCGCCGCGCTGCACACCAGAGCATCCAGCCGTCCGTATTCTTTAATGGTGGTTGTCACCATCTTTTTTACGGAAGCCGCGTCGGTTACATTGACACCCACACCCATCGCTTGATATCCGGCAGCGCGGATTTCAGCGGCTACAGCCTCGGCAGCCTCCGCGTTCAGGTCGGCAACGATTACTCCGGCACCTGCCTGGGCCAGGGTCTTACTGAACTCTTTTCCCAGAAGACCAGCGCCCCCGGTAACCACCGCCGCCTGGCCATCCATACGAAATTTATCAAGTATGTTTTCCATAATTCTTCCTGTGTTCATTTTTTTACCGCGAAAATCATTCCATCCTCCGATTCAAACACGGCAGGAATGTCAAATGTTAAATCCTTTAGCCACTGTCCCTCAATGGGATCATCCAGAACCTGTTTGGCTTCAAAAACAACCAGAATGGCGTTTCCATTCAAAACGGAGGTTCTGATCCCCTGGAGTGAACTGTCATAATTTGGCCGTTTCTGCCGGGTCAGCGGATCGATCGGGGCCAACAGGGCATAGGCCGGCCGATCAGCCAACAAATTAACCGCGGGTACGCGGTTCGTCCAAATCGTGGAAGGAGGCATCCGTTTCAATGCATCGATGGTCTGTGAATTACGATAATAAGCGCTCGCATATCCCTGTCCGTCGGTATGCAGGTCAATCACGGCACGCCGTCCATCGTAAAGGTTGGCCAGCACGATGATCAATGCTATGGCAGCAGACATCCATGGCGCCCAGGTCTGTTTTCTCATCCACAGGTAGTTCAACAGATATACCACTACCAGGATTACTCCTACAAAAACCGGCACAAGAATGCGGTTTTCCAACGCCGTGCTGGCATCCAGCAGGGTGAGTGAAAGGAATAGAACAACCAAATAGAATAAGGATTGCAAAACGACAATAAGCGCGGTTTGAATGTGATTACTCCCCGAAAATCTGGGAGAAATCTTGAATCCACGCCAGAACAGATAAGCTAAAACGATCTTGCCAAAGATCATGGCAATGGCAAACCCATCCCAGAAGGCGGGCGCAATGGGGTGCAGGTTGAAGCGATCCAGAAAAAGGAATTGCAGCAATGTTTGCGTGCCTTCCTGAAGTTTATCCACAGTCAATGGGTGATATAACAGGCTGCGGTTGGCCGCCGTGCCGGAAACCATCAGGTTACGCGTGAACCAGGCAACCGCTCCAAGCAGACCAAAGCCCACAAACCAACCAATTTTCATCACACGCTCTTTCCAGTTGGATGAAAAGAGGAAAAATACAACAACACCGGTAGCCAGCAGGGTTAGTCCAATATAGCGTGTCATATACGCGAGGCTGACTATCAGACCAGCCGCGGCAGGGAAAATCCAGGACTTCCGTTCAACCGCGTAAGACATCAAAAGCAGCGCCGCCAGCATCAGGGTGATGAACAGCGGTTCGCTGAGCGCGAAGCTATGCGCCTTGAGGACAGAATCAGAACTGACCACAAGAATTGCCGCCACCAGAGACCAACCCTTTGAGCCGGTTAAGCGTTGAGCCAGCAGCGCGGACAATAATCCATTCAAACCCAGGCAGACCAGGCTGATCACCCAGCCTGCTTTTATCAAATCCAATCCGGTTCTCGCCACAGCTGCAAGGGAATAAGAATACAACGGCACATTTACGGTTAATGGCTTGATCTCACCTCCGCCCGATGTGCGGCTGTAACCATTCCCGGCAAGGATGTTCTCCGCCCCGCCTATATAAACAACAGAATCGTTGATTAATCCCGGACCGTATGGTGTGGCATAGATCAATGCCCAAACGCCGGCAGCCAGGATGACCAACAATAAACTTACATAGAAAAATGTGTGATATTTGACCGGGATTCTCCCGGCAAAGCTCTTAATTTGATACAAGCGTTTCCTCATTGGTTCGCAATAAGCGTGAAGATAATTATAATGGAGAATAATATCAGACCATTCCATTCCTAGAGGGACGAAAGATCATGAAAATAGAAAAAATTGCCTTTGGCGGCTGGAAAAACTGCATCCAAATTGACAATTCGGTCATTCAAATAATCGCCACGACCGATGTCGGCCCGCGCATTGTTTCTGGTGGTTTCAAAGGAAAGGAAAACCTCTTCTACAACAATCCGGCTGAAATGGGTCAGACAGGCGGCAAGGAATACATGGGCTATGGCGGCCATCGCCTGTGGGCCGCCCCGGAACTGGCCAAACGGACGTACTACCCTGACAATTTCCCTCTGGAAGTGAAAAACCTGAAAGATGGCGTCCGCCTGACATCAGCTGTGGAAACGACCACCGGTATTCAGAAAAGCATGGAAATCCGAATGGATGAAAAAGAACCCAGGGTAACCGTGCGCCACACTATCAAGAATTGCGGCCTGTGGCCGGTCAAACTGGCGCCCTGGTGCCTGTCGGTGATGGCTGCGGGCGGTGTGGCCGTTCTACCGGTCGCTCCACGTGACTTTACACCCGGGCTTCTTTTACCAACCCATTGCGTGGCCATCTGGCCGTACACGCGCATGACCGATCCACGTTTTACCTGGGGGGATGACTACATCCTCATCCGGCAGGAAGCCAATACCCTGCCCACCAAGATCGCGGTTATGAACGAGACCGGCTGGGCAGCCTGTGTGTTCAAACATGCCACATTCATCAAACTCTTCAATCGTATTCCCGGCGCTGAATATGTGGATTTTGGCACAAACTTGCAGAGCTGGACGAACAAGGACTGCCTGGAACTGGAAACCCTGGGAGAATACAAAACCCTGGAACTGGAAGAGTCCATCGTACACCAGGAAACCTGGTTCTTCGCGGAAAACATCCCCACCCCGAAAAATGATGACGATGTAAAGAAAAACATTCTTCCATTAATCCAGAAGATCAGGAAATAGCAGACACCATTCAGTATAGGATAAGAGAACCGGTCTCCTAAACA
>CAYNJT010000008.1:0-20119 GCA_964397625.1 uncultured Leptolinea sp.
AAGTTTCCTGGATGCCGCTTTTTATTATTCTTCGCGCATGCGTTGGATTTTTGCTCCCATGGCCGCCAGTTTCTTATCTATATTCTCGTAACCACGGTCAATCTGACCGATATTGCGGATTTGCGATTTCCCCTCGGCGGATAACGCGGCCAGCACCAGTGCCATTCCCGCCCTGATATCTGGACTTTCCATTTTCTCGCAATACAGTTTACTGGGACCCTGAACGATACAGCGATGCGGGTCGCACATAACGATCTTGGCGCCCATTCCTACCAGTTTATCGGTAAAGTACATACGGCTGGGATACATCCAGTCATGGAAGAGTACCATGCCGTTCGATTGGGTGGCGATGACAATGCAGATACTCATAAGGTCGGTGGGGAAAGCCGGCCAGGGCATTACGCTGATTTCGGGAACCATCCCGCCAAGATCGCTTTCGATAGTCAGCGGCTGGTCTTTGGGAATGATGATATCTTCCCCATCAACATCCCAAATGACGCCCAGGCGTCCCATTACTAGGCGAATCATATCCAGGTAGCGGATGCCCGCGTTGCGCACGCGGATCGAACCTTTGGTAACCACAGCTGCCCCCACGTGGCTGATAACTTCAAGGTAATCAGGGCCGATTGTGAATTCGCCGCCATGTAATTTGTCCACACCGTCGATCTTCAGTGTGTTGGACCCGATATGGTAGACATGCGCGCCGAGCGTATTAAGGAAATGGCACAATTCCTGAATATGCGGCTCAGAAGCCGCGTTTCGGATAACCGAGCTGCCTTTGGCAGTTACACAGGCCATGATGGCATTTTCTGTGGCAGTAACCGATGCTTCATCCAGAAGGATATCTGCCCCGTGCAGGCCGTTTGCCCGGAAATGGAAAGAGCGGTCATATTCCACTTCGGCGCCTAATTTTTTCAATGCCAGGATATGTGTGTCCACGCGGCGTCGTCCGATCACATCTCCTCCCGGAGGGGGCAGATGCAGCTCGCCGGTACGGGCAGACATTGGCCCGGCCAGCAGAATGGACGCGCGAATACGGCGGCAGATATCCGGGTCAAGATCGGCGGGACGCACTTCCTTTGCCTGCACGCGCCAGATGTGGTCGCCAATTTCGTCTATGCTCACGCCCAGGCTTTCCAGGAGCGCCCGCATGGTTTGCACATCACGAATATAGGGCACATTGTGTAAGATAACCGGCTCATCTGTTAGCAGACAGGCTGCCAGCAATGGCAGCGCCGCGTTCTTATTGCCGGAGGGTGTTACTTCACCCGAAAGAGGAATGCCCCCTTCAATGATGAACTTTTCCATGAAACCTCCATAAAGTTGATTTTATGTATCTCAGGCAGAGTTCGATTTTGGCAAGTATACTTTAATTCCAGTACAGAGGTCATGCCGGGTTGCCTGAGTTAATTCCCTGCATTCACCGCGGAGTAAATATGCCCAAGTATCGAAAATTGGTAGCCATTTTATTATCTCTGATTGGCGTGTTTATACTGGTGCTGATTATTTTGCTTGTCATCTATTTCACCCCGGCACAACACAATTCCCAACCGACACCATCACAAATCGTTATGGCTCCATCCACAATTCCAATTCGGCCTCCAACCGAGAACGCGCTTTCCAATGAAGGCAAACGCACCATTCCATTCCAGTCTGTTGTTCTAATCACGGCCATGTATTATGATAACGGGTCTCTGGTTCAGGGTTGGACTGGTTCAGGAACTGTGGTTTCAAAGAATGGGCTGATATTAACAAACGCGCATGTGGTTATACCGGGAGAAAATTCTCCGGTGGATCTTTTGACCATCGCGCCAACAGTCAGCGCGGATGAAAAACCGCATCCCAGTTTTACCGCAAAAGTGGTTCAGGCTGATTCAAAACTCGACTTGGCGGTGATCAAGATCGTCGGCGATTTGAGCGGTAATCCAATTGATGCCGCATCCCTGAACCTGCCGGTTGTAAAACTGGGTGATTCAGACAAGCTGACCCTGGGTGACAAGCTCACCATACTGGGGTATCCAGGCATTGGCGGTGAGACGATCACTCTGACCAGTGGAGAAGTCTCGGGATTTACAAGTGAAGCCGGAATTGGAAATCGGGCATTCATAAAGACGTCAGCTACCATCGCCGGCGGGAACAGCGGCGGCCTGGCAGCCGATGATGCCGGCGAATTGATAGGCATTCCCACCCAGTTGGGGTCGGGGTCAGATACAGGCATTGTGGATTGCCGGTACCTCGCAGATACCAACAGCGACGGTATGATCGATGAGAATGACACGTGCATCCCGACGGGAGGGTTTATCAATTCGCTGCGTCCAATCAACCTGGCCAAGCCCCTTATTGAGGCAGCGTTGCGCGGCGAGCAAAAAATTGTTGCTATCAACCCGACGCAGGCAGCACAAGCACCACGAGAGGGGAAAATTCTGTTTCAGGATGATTTTTCAAATCCCAATAGCGGCTGGGAAAACATCACAGATTCTGATGGACTGATCGGTTATTCCAATGGGACTTACATAATTTCTGTGACCAGCCCAAACATGGTACTCTCTGGAACTTCCGGTCAGAATGCCAGCGATGTGATTATGAAAGTCACCGCCAGGGTGATTCAATCGACCGGGAAAGGAGATTATGGGATGATCTGCCGGCAGCAGGAGGATCGCAGTTATTACGCGTTTGAGATCAGAGAAGATGGATACGCGTCCATCTGGAAGAATTATTCCAACACCATCGTTCCACTGATCGACTGGCAGTATTTTCCGTTTCTGGCGGGCAGGTCGGCGGCCAATTTCACAGTGGCATGCATTGGAGATCAGCTCACACTGGCTGTTGATGGTCAGACACTTCTGGCCGCGTCGGACAGCGACTTTACTGCCGGTGATACCGGGTTGGCTGCTGGAACACTTTCGAACGGCGGTTTTATAGCCGCGTTTGACAACTTTTCACTTCAGTCACCCTGATAAGAATTGTGAGAAAAATATTCATTTATGAGCGAACTTTTTTATCTGGACCCTTCACCAAACAATACACCGGCTGTTTTTCTTTTGCACGGCCTTGGTACAGAAGCCGGAAGCTGGGTTTATCAGATTCGCGCGTTGCAAACGGCAGGTTTCCGGCCGGTGGCGCCTGATCTTCCAGGCTTCGGTCAATCCAAATTTACTGGAAAGAAATGGAGTATCGCGGAGACGGCTGGCGAGATCTGCGCATTGGCAGACCGTTTGGGGATAGAAAGATTCCATCTGGCAGGTATCTCCATGGGAGGAACCATAGCCTTACAAACGGCAATAGCACATCCTGAGCGTGTTTCCAGCCTGATATTGATCAATACTTTCGCCACACTCCGGCCAAAACGTTTGTCAGATTTGTATTATTTAATCCGGCGATATTTCCGCGCGCGATTAATGGGTGCCGGAGCACAGGCTGAATTGACAGCTTCGCGTGTTTTTCCCCGCCCCGGACAGGAGGAACTGCGCAGGGAACTCGTTCAGCATATCCGCCAGACTGATCCTGAGGTGTATAAGACTGCCATGAGGGAACTCGGATTGTTCGATAACCGCAAGCGCTTGCGCGATATCCATATCCCCACACTGGTGATCAGTGGAGAAAACGATACCACGGTGCCGTTGGAAAACCAGCGCGATCTGGTAACCGGGATACCCGGCAGCCGGTATGTTTTAATCCCTGACGCGGGTCATGGGGTGATCATTGACCAGCCTGATGCGGTCAATGAGAAACTGGTAGAATTCATTCAGCAGCAATTAATTCGAGACCCGGCCATTCTGGGGTAAAATTCCCAAATATTGATTCTTATGCACTCCCGGTAGGAGGTAGTATGCCCGATATTATTCAATCCATCACTAAAGACCTGTCGCAAAAGATTGACGCGTTCAAACCACAGGTTGAAATCCGAGATGTCGGTACAGTGACAGAAGCAGGTGATGGTATTGCCAGGGCGGACGGGCTATCGAGCGTCCGATCACAGGAACTGGTTCAATTTGCTAACGGCGTAATGGGCATCGCCTTCAACCTTGAAAAGGACAGTGTAGGCATCATCATCCTGGGCGACTATTCCTCAGTCACAGAAGGCATGCAGGTGCGTTCCACTGGACGCATTGCTTCGGTTCCGGTAGGTGACGGATTGATTGGCAGGGTGGTTAATGCTTTAGGTGAACCGGTGGATGGCAAAGGCGCGCTTGAATTCAGTCGTTACCTGCCGATTGAGCGCATTGCCCCGAACGTGGTGGAACGCCAGGATGTGGATACGCCTGTTCAGACCGGCATTAAACCAATTGACGCGATGATCCCGATTGGGCGCGGCCAGCGTGAATTGATCATTGGCGATCGGCAGACCGGAAAAACCGCGCTGGCAATTGACACGATCATCAACCAGAAGGGCAAAGACCTGATCTGTATTTACGTGGCTATTGGCCAGAAGAAATCATCTGTCGCGCGTACGATTGCGCTTTTGGAACGATACGGCGCCATGAGCCACACAGTAGTGGTTATGGCCGCGGCTGACGAACCGGCTGCCATGCAGTACATCGCGCCTTATTCCGGCTGCGCCATTGGCGAAGATTTCATGGAACGCGGCAAAGACGCGTTGGTGATTTATGACGACATTTCCAAACATGCCTGGGCTTACCGTCAGGTTTCCCTCCTCTTACGCCGGCCGCCAGGCCGCGAGGCTTACCCGGGGGATGTTTTTTATCTGCACAGCCGTCTTCTGGAACGGGCTGCCCGCCTGGCTAACAAATATGTCCTGGTTCCAAAAGACTACAAGGGACCACTGGCAAAGATTGAGGATGGTAAAGACGGCAAGGTATATGACGGACCGCGTTCCAAAGACGAGGCTGAAAACGCCCTCAAAGCCAGACCAGACGCTGAAAGTTTGCAAGTGATGAAGGTGGAAGGCAGCGGCGGCTCCTTGACCGCTTTGCCGATCATTGAAACCCTGTTGGGCGATGTTTCAGCCTACATTCCCACAAATGTCATCTCCATTACCGATGGTCAGATCTATCTTGAATCGAATCTTTTCAACGCGGGCATCCGGCCGGCGGTTAATGTGGGTATATCTGTTTCGCGCGTGGGCGGTTCAGCCCAGACTAAAGCCATGAAACAGGTGGCCTCACGTTTGCGGCTGGATATGGCCGCCTACCGCGATCTGGCCGCTTTCGCCATGTTTGGTTCTGATCTGGATAAATCTACCCAGGCGCAATTGAACCGCGGACAGCGTCTTCAGGAAATCTTGAAGCAATTACAGTATGAACCCATGTCTCTGGAACAACAGGTTACTGTTCTGTTTGCCGGCACAAATGGTTATGCCGACCAGATACCGGTGGAGAAAATGCGCCAGTGGGAAGCCTCCATGCTGCGCTTTATGGAAACCAGTTTCCCGGCTATCGGCAAGGATATCGCCGAAAAGAAAATGATCACTCCGGAAACGGATAAGAAAATGCGGGAAGCATTAAAGACCTTCAATGCGTCGTTTGTTGCTTCATAGTCAGATGTAGAGGACAGTGATCCATGGCTTCTGCCCGAGAAATGCGGCTCCGCATCAGGAGCGTCAAGAGTATAGCCCAGGTAACCCGCGCGTTGGAGACGGTTAGCGCGGCGAAAGTTCGACGCGCCATCGCGGCTGTGAACGCAACCCGTCCCTACGCCGAAAAGTCCTGGAAATTGCTCGTGCACCTGGCACGCCAGCCAGGACATGCCAGCCTGAACCCGCTTCTGAGAGAGCGCGAAGACGTAAAGAATATCCTTGTCATCCTGATCAGTGGTGATCGCGGGTTGGCCGGCGCATTTAATGCTAACATCGTTAAAGACACACTGGATCATTTCCGTGATTCCACGGCATCAGTCCATTATGTTGCCGTTGGCCGCAAAGGACGCGATATGCTGATGCGCCGAAGGCGGAATGTTATCGCTGAATTTAGCGACCTGCCCATCGCGCCGACATTTGCCAGCCTTTCGGCTGTTGGTCATATTGCCATTGATGAGTACTTGGAAGGCAAAGCGGATCAGGTGTACATGGCGTATACCGATTTCCACAGCATGGTCAAGCAGGATACGGTTGTTCGCAAATTGCTCCCTCTGGATGTTCAATATGCTGACGATCGCGTGGTGGCTTACAATGTGACCCATCACCAGACCAATTCGGTATTTGAATATGAACCCGATGACCGGATGATTTTAGATGGAATAATCACCCGTTTCACAGAATTGCAGGTATACCAGGCCATTCTGACCTCACAGGCCAGTGAGCAGGCGGCACGTATGGTATCCATGCGCAATGCCACGGATAATGCCCGTGATTTGATCACTTCGCTTCAAATGGATTACAACAAAGCCCGCCAGCAGGCAATCACCAACGATATGCTGGATATTACCGGCGGCGCTGAAGCCATGGCGGCTTTGGTTAGCCACGCAGAAATAGAATAACGTGGAAGGCACTGGGAGGTTGTATGGATTTTAAAACCGGGCGTATCGCACAAATCCAGGGTAGTGTTGTGGATGTCGAATTTTCCATCGACAACATGCCTGATATCTATGAAGCCCTTGAAGTTGATACCACACAGGGACCATCCATTGTGTTGGAAGTGGAAAAACATCTGGGTGATAATATGGTGCGTTGTGTGGCCATGGATACAACGGATGGCATGCAGCGTAATACCATAGTGAGACGTACCGGTGCACCCATCAAGGTTCCAGTGGGACCGGATATTTTAGGCCGGGTATTCAATGTGCTTGGACAACCTGTGGATAACAAAGGTGAAGTTAAAGCTGAATCACGTTATCCTATTCACCGGGAAGCCCCGAAGTTTGAAGAACAATCCACCCGGGTTGAAGTCTTTGAGACTGGATTGAAAGTGATTGACCTTATCGCCCCCTTCACAAAGGGCGGCAAGACAGGCATCTTCGGCGGAGCCGGGGTTGGTAAGACTGTCATCATCATGGAATTGATCCGCTCCATTGCCACTGTACACCAGGGTAATTCCGTATTCGCCGGAGTAGGCGAACGCACCCGCGAGGGCACCCAACTCTACCGGGAAATGCTCGAATCGGGCGTTATGAAAGACACTGTGATGGTCTACGGCCAGATGAATGAACCTTCCGGTGTTCGCTTGCGGGTCGCGCTTTCCGCGCTGGCCATGGCGGAATATTTCCGAGACCAAGGGAAGGATGTGTTGCTCTTCATTGATAACATTTTCCGCTTCACCATGTCAGGTTCTGAAGTCTCCGCGCTGCTTGGGCGCATGCCTTCAGCGGTGGGGTACCAGCCAACCCTGGCAACGGAGATGGGTGAACTGCAGGAACGTATTACCTCAACCCGCACCGGTTCGATTACCTCGATGCAGGCTGTGTACGTTCCGGCGGATGATTATTCTGATCCGGCGCCTGTGGCAACCTTCACCCACCTTGACGCCACCATTGCCTTGGAGCGCGCCATTTCTGAGAAGGGCATTTACCCGGCTGTTGATCCGCTGGCTTCCACTTCTCGTATTCTTGATCCCAAGATCGTGGGAGATGAACATTACAACACAGCCCGTGAAGTGCAGCGCATTTTGCAGCGCTATAAAGACCTGCAGGATATCATCGCCATTCTGGGTATCGATGAGGTAAGCGAAGAAGACAAAATTATTGTTTCCCGCGCCCGCAAGATCGAACGTTTCTTCTCACAGCCCATGTCAGTGGCCGAGCAATTTACAGGCATCCCGGGGCGTTATGTGCCATTGCGTGAAACTGTTCGCAGCTTCCGTGAGATACTGGACGGTAAACATGACGATCTCCCCGAACAGGCTTTCAGCATGGTCGGAACGATCGAAGAAGCCCGCGAAAAGGCCAAAACCCTGGCTGGTTAAGGAGAACTCATGCCAATCCGTTGTGAGGTTGTTTCGCAGGACCGCATAGTTTTCCAGGGTGAGGTAGACATCGTTAATCTCCCCGGTGTGGAAGGCGATATGGGTATCCTGCCAAACCATTCACCAGTCCTGACATTGCTACGATTTGGTGTGGTATCCATCAAAACGAAGACGGATGAACAATTTTTCACAGTTGCCGGAGGCGTGGCTGAAGTTCAGCCCGACCAGGTTACCATCCTGGCAGATGCGGCTGAAAATGTGGATGAAATTGATATCAAACGCGCGGAATTAGCCCGTAAACGGGCGGAAGAAGCTCTGGCCAAGACCCCGCAAACTCAGACAGATGAATATCTGGCCATCCAGGCGGCCATGCGGCGTTCAAACCTTCGCCTGGACGCGGCCCGCCGGTTCAAAGGTCTGAGAAAAAGCCACTGACGTATCATGAGAGGAAATTAACTTATGCCCGGTTTTACCCGAGAATTAGGCATCGACCTGGGCACGATGAGTATTGTGGTGGCCGAAGGCAACCAGATACTTTTACAGGAACCTACTGTCGTTGCCATTATTCCCGATGAAATGAAAATGGTCGAATGGGGGCAGGCTGCCAGCGATATGATTGGCCGAGTGCCCGAATCGATCGAAGTCGTTCGTCCTTTGCAGCATGGGGTGATCGCCGAATACGAGATTACCGAAAACCTGCTGGGTTTTCTGGTAAAGAAAATTTGCGGCCCCATGTTCCTTTTCCGCCCACGCGTGATGGTAACCGTGCCGTATGGGGTGACCAGCGTTGAAAGCCGCGCCGTACAGGAAGCCAGCCTTGGGGCCGGTTCGCGCGAAGTGGCGTTAATCCAGCAGCCGCTGGCTGCCGCGCTGGGAATTGACCTGCCCATTGGCACACCCACCGGCAATATGGTGATCAGTATGGGCGGGGGAACCATGCAAGCCGCGGTACTCTCCATGTATTCCATTGTCACCGCGGAAACATCCACTGCCGGCGGCCTTCATTTTGATGATGCCATCATCACGTATACCCGCCGCAAGTATGGCGTGATTATCGGGCAGCCAACGGCCGAGCTGTTAAAAATCAAGATCGGCACAGTCGTACCGCAGGAACAGCAGCAGGCCATGGAAGTGCAAGGGCAAGACCAGGTTTCCGGGCTTCCCAGGCCAGTAAACCTGACCACGGACGACCTTCTGGAAGCCCTGCAGGATCCCATGACAGAAGTGGTTAACACGGCTCGAAAGGTGCTTGAAAAGACACCTCCCGAACTGCTATCAGACATTATCGACCGTGGTGTGGCTTTGTGCGGTGGCGGTTCGCTGCTGCGCGGTGTTGACAAATATCTGACCAAGGCGCTGGGGATACCAGCCTACCTGGTGGATAACCCGTTAACCTGTACGGCAGAAGGCGCGGCGCGTGCCATGACCATGCGCGATCTTTTACGAAGAAGCCTGCCGCCTGTATAATAGTGGTATGGATCGCGATCATGTCATTCAAATAATTAAAACCAATCTACCCATTCTGAAAAAAGAATATGGAGTGCAGCATATATTCCTTTTTGGTTCGGTAGCTCGTAACTCGGCCGTTCTGGAGAGTGATGTTGACATTCTTGTTGAGTTTTCCCGACCAACAGGCTTATTCGGTTTGATTTCGCTGGAACAGTGTCTTGAAAAGCTCCTCAACCGGCATGTTGATCTAGGTACGTTTCAGAGTTTAAAACCGTATATTCGAACCGAAATCGAGAAGGATTTAATCCTTGTCGCCTAGACATTATCGAGAAAGAATTCAGGATATCTTATCCGAAATTCAAAAAATCCATAAATTTACAGATGGAATGGATTTTGTTACTTTTCAATCGGATGAAAAAACGAAATATGCTGTTCAAATGAGCCTTATCATTATAGGCGAAGCAGGGAATGCTTTCCCAGAAGAATTTCAAGAAAAATATCCTCAGATTCCCTGGAATCTAATTAGAGCGATGCGAAATAGGTTGATTCATGTTTATTTCGATTTTGATGAAAAAATCCTTTGGGATACAGTAATATACGATATCCCATTTTTGGAAAATGTTTTGTTGAAAACAACTTTATAAATAATACGTCATGTGCTGTAATTGAATAATCGGACTAACTGTTTCCACGTGGACACCGGCTGGTACGCTCAATGGAACCGGCGCGTAATTGAGGATCGCGCGGACACCCGCGGCAACCAGTTGATCGGCAACAATTTGTGCTTCCCGAGAGGGAACCGTAATCATGGCGATCAAGATTCCCTGCGCCCGGATGGTCTCAACCATCTGCTCGGTTGATAAAATGGGATGCCCCCCAACTTCTTGCCCGATCTTTGTAGGATCATTATCAAAAACCAGTTTGATGCGGAATCCACGTTCGGCAAATCCAGGGTAACGGGCGATGGCGTGACCCAGGTCGCCTGTACCTATCAGAGCAACATCCCACACGCGGTCCATCTTCAAAATGATGCGGATCTGGTTGCTGAGATAATCAATATTGTATCCGCTGCCCTGTTTACCGAAACCGCCGAAAAATGACAGGTCTTTGCGAACCTGCGCGGCTGATATGTTGGATTGTTCTCCGAGTTCCTTGGAGGAGGTCACGGTTTTCCCCTGTTTTTGCTGAAGAAGCAGGGTTTGCAGGTAAATAGGTAATCGGGAGACAACGATATCGGGAATGAATTTTTCTGACATGTAAGTTTTCATCTCTCGAAAAACGAATAAATTCCTTGCAGGAATTGCTGCTTAACTTTATCATACTCAACCGGGTAGTACAAAACCATGACTGATGATAAAAAACCATCCAAATCCATTTTGCTGGGTACAAATTATGTTCCCTATCAAGTACGAATTTCCAGCCGGGCAAGGAGATGGCGACTGACTGTTACCGCCGATAAGGTGGAAATTGTTCTCCCTGAAGGTTCACGGCTCCATCCGGAGCGGCTTCTGCAGCAATACGCGGATTGGATCATAGAAAAACAGGCCAAACAGAAGAAACGCCAGGAGCGGTTGGATAAACACGCGCTTCCCTCAGATCAAATCCTGTTACATGGGAAACCGGTATTACTGGAGATCCGGCAGGCAAGTCTGCTTGAAAAACAACAGGTCACACATTCTTTGGGGCGAATAAGGGTGGTCGCTGGAAAACACCCGGCTCCAAAAGTTCTGCAAAAATGGTTGGCCAGGCAGACTGAAGCGGCTATTATGCGGCAAATACAACTGCGAGCCGCTCAGATGGGAGTACGCCCTGCCAGTTTTTCCATTAGAAACCAGCGTACCCGCTGGGGTTCCTGTTCGACACGGGGTGCCCTGAGCTTTAACTGGCGGTTAATCATGGCGCCGCCAGAGGTTCTAGATTATGTGGTTGTTCATGAATTGGCTCATATGAAAGAGCAGAACCATTCCAAAGCATTCTGGAAGATTGTCTCACAGTATTGCCCTAATTACCTTAAATATCGCCAGTGGTTAAAACAAAACCAGGCCGCCATGTGGCCTGGTCTATTTGATTAGCAGGTGTCTTCTCTCTCAATCATCCCTGCGTCCCATCAACAGGAACGCGTAATATAGAACTGTGGAAATGGCCTGGGCTGCCGCGGCGACATACGTTAATGCGGCGGCGTCAAGCACACTATTTATGCCGGTCATTTGCTCCAGGCCGATGAAACCATTGGATTCCAGCGCCAGTTTGGCACGTCGGCTTGCGTCAAATTCAACCGGCAGGGTGACAATCGCAAAGACGGCGGTAAGGGCGAAGAGGATCAAACCGAAGATGGCGATTTTTTCACCCATGGCGGATGACATGACAAGTCCTATCATGAATATGATCGGTCCCAGCCAGGATCCCAGTTGAACAGAGGGAACCAGGGCGGAGCGGATTTGCAGCGGGAAATAGCCTTCCGCATGTTGAATGGCGTGTCCAGACTCATGCGCGGCTACACCAGCCGCGGCAATGGAAGGAGTTCCATAGACACCCTGACTCAAGCGGAGTGTTTTTGACTGAGGATCGTAGTGATCGCTTAGCATACCATTTGTCTGTTCGATGCGAACATTTTGAAGCCCATTCGAATCAAGCACCCTGCGGGCTACCTGCGCACCAGTCAGGCCGGTGTAATTACGCACCTGAGAAAATTTTTTGAACGCGGAATTAACCCGCGCCTGAGCGATAAGCCCCAAGATGAGCGCCGGAAGGGCGAACATCAAATACGTGCCATAAGAACTGAACCAGTGAATTGATGGGAACATGTGTAATCCTTTCCTACATTTCTGTATTGTACATCAAGCATAAAAGTGAAATATATGAAAATAATTAGAGAAACGTAAATCTGTTGTTATTTTGTCTTTATTTGTCTTATAGTTGTACATATTCAAGGATTGAAAACAAAAATGCCAGGCAACATCTTATTAATCGATGACGACAAATTATTGCGGCGCAGCCTCGCTTTCAACCTGCAGCAGGCAGGTTTTTCAATCAACACAGCCGCGGATGCCGAAGCCGGATTGGATATAATCCGCCAGCATAGACCTGATCTGGTCATCCTGGATGTTGGCTTGCCCGGAATGGATGGCCTGGACGCGTTGAAGATCATCCGGGACCAGATGGGAGTGCCGGTCATTCTTCTAACGGCCCGCCGCCGGGGAGTGGATGAGATCCTCGGATTGGAATTGGGCGCAGATGATTACATAACCAAGCCCTTTGAGTTTGATATCTTATTAGCCCATATAAAGGCTGTGCTGCGACGCACTGTAGCCACTGCGGCTGGAAACACTGAACCAGAGTGTATTACCAGCGGAGATATAACCATTGATCCGGCCGCGCATCAGGCTACATTAAATGGTGAGTTATTGACGCTTTCTCCAAAAGAATTTGAATTGTTAACTTTACTTGTATCCAATGCTGGGAAAGTGCTCCCAACGGCGGATCTGCTAACCCGTGTGTGGGGAGCGGAGTTTGAAGGCCAACCCCAGGTGGTGTATGTGCACATCCGCTGGCTGCGTGAAAAATTGCGCGATATTGATGAAAAAACTCCACGCATACAGACTGTGCGCGGGATAGGTTATAAGTTCATACCGAAAGAAATTTGATTATGCGTTCACTACGCTTTCGCATGATTGTTAATAACCTGCTGCCATTATTGGTTGTACTGCCTTTAATGGGCATTTTGCTTGTTTATCTTTTAGAAACACAGGGTATTGTGGCCAGTGTGTCACGAGACCTCAATCGCCAGGCTGTTTTGGTGGCCGACGCCGCCAGCGCGCAAAGTTCTATTTGGCAGGATCCCTATTCCGCCCGGGCGTTTCTAGAACGCATCAGTCCGCGGTTAAGCGCGAGGGTAATGCTTCTTGATTCCGGAGGACGTGTTCTTGTTTCCAGTGATCCGGATGATGAAGGATTGATTGGCAAGATTATTTACAGCGGGCAGTATCAGTCTGGAGAGGATAAGCCTTCTGATAATCAGAAAAAAACGGCGGAGTTGAGTGAAGAGGTTGTTCCGGTCGTCCGGTCTGACGGTTTACTACTCGGCTTCGTGCGCATGGATAATCCGTTGTCATCTTTCTATGAACGTTCCATCCAGTTGCGTCAGGTGACCATCTGGGTGGTGGTAGGCGGTCTCTTTCTGGGCGTTCTGTTAGGTTGGCTGTTCTCGCGTGATCTGGCGAAACAGCTCCAAATGGCTACCCGTGCCGTGACCAACCTGGCTACCGGGCAGACCCTTGGAATGCTTGACGAGACGGGGAAACCGGCAGAAATTCTGCAATTATATAGAGCCTTCAATACTCTTACTGAACGTTTGAAAAATATGGAGGAAAATCGTAAACGGCTGCTGGCCAACCTGGTGCATGAAATAGGGAGGCCGCTTGGTTCGTTACAATCTGCCGTGCAGGCTTTAATCAGTGGAGCAGATAAAGACAGCGAACTTCGTTCAGACCTGTTGGATGGAATGAGTGGAGAAATCCACCGTTTAAATCGATTGGTAAGTGAATTGGCCAACCTGCATAACGAACTTGCAGGCACGCTCACATTGAACCGGAAGCCGGTTGTTATACGTGATTGGCTGCAAACCATCACTGAAATCTACCATCAGGAAGCGGTAAATAAAGGCCTTGCCTGGGATTGCCAGATAAATCCTGACCTGCCGGTTGTCAATATCGACTCTGAACAGCTTACGCTGGCGGTACAAAACCTGATCAGCAATGCCATACGTTACACGCCGTCAGGCGGAAAAGTACATGTAAGCGCAGAAATGGAATTGGAAGATTTAGTCATATCGATTAAAGATACCGGCCCGGGTATTTCACAAGATGAACAGAAAAAGGTTTTTGAACCTTTCACCCGCGGGAGTTCAGCTCGCAGGTTTTCACAGGGGATGGGATTGGGATTAACGATTGCGCGTGAGATGACCGAGGCGCACGGCGGCCGCATAGAGTTGGTCAGCACACCGGGTGCAGGAAGCAATTTCAGGATCATCATTCCCCTGGCATCAGCTTAATGTTTTCTTAAACTTCCCTTCAGGTTTTCATAAAGACCTGGTGATAGAAAAAAGATATTCTATTCTCGTAAACTATAGTTGAAAAAGGAAGTGAGAATATGAAAAAAATATCTTTAGTGTTTAGTTCAATTTTAATCCTAACCTTATTGTTGTCGGCGTGCAGCTTCACTATGCCGCAAATTGTAAAAACCAAACCGGCTCCGGAAGGGGCGCCTAAGATCGCAGAAAGCGAAAAACCAGCCGCGCCAACCGCTACCCTGGTACCTGAAAGTATAAATCCTGTGCCTTCCGCTGATCTGGCCGGGTTGGAAGCATATCAGGCCGCGTTGACAGGCGTGTACGAACGCGTAAACCCATCCGTGGTCAGCATCGAAGTATCGTCAAAAGTTAAATTGAGCAACCCACAAATGGATTTGCCTTTTAGCTTTCCTGATTTGCCGCAGTTTTCCATTCCAGAAGATGATGGCAGCTCCCAGGAGCGATTACAGCAGGGTATCGGTTCTGGATTTGTCTGGGACAAAGAAGGGCATATTGTCACCAACAATCATGTGATTGATGGCGCGGATATGATAACCGTTACCTTTGAAGATGGAACCAGCCTACCCGGCAAGGTTCTGGGCACAGACAAGAACAGTGATCTTGCCGTTGTTCAGGTAGAAAAAGGCAAAGTTGACTTGAAACCGGTGGAAATGGCGGATTCCAACAAATTAAAAGTTGGGAACCTTGTCATGGCTATTGGTAACCCGTTTGGTTTGGAAGGTAGTTATAGCGTGGGTGTGATCTCAGCACTAGGCCGTTCACTGCCGGTGGAGAGCGGCTCTGGTTCGGCTACGTATTCCATTCCTGATGTGATCCAAACTGACGCTCCAATCAACCCTGGTAATTCAGGCGGCGTGCTGGTCAACGTGAAAGGGCAGGTAATCGGAGTTACCACCGCGATTGAATCCCCCATCCGCGCGAATGCCGGTATTGGTTTTGCTGTGCCTTCCGCGATCATCCAGAAAGTGATTCCCGCCTTGATCCAGGATGGCAAGTATTCCTACACATACCTTGGTTTGAGCGGCGGCACATTGACCTCTGACCTGGCAAAAGCCATGGACTTGAAAGAAACCCAACGCGGAATCCTGGTTAATTCGATCAGCCCCAATACTCCGGCAGACAAAGCCGGCTTGAAGGGTAGTGATAAAGAGACCGAGATTAAGGGTTTGAAAGTTAAAGTTGGCGGCGATGTCATCACCCACATTGATGGCCAGGAATTAAGAAAATTCGAAGACCTGGTAAGTTATCTGGCCAGAGCCACCGTGGTGGGTCAGGAAGTAAAGCTGGATATCATCCGTGATGGTAAAGAACAACAGATCACAGTAAAACTGGAAGCCCGCCCGGATGTGGAAAAGACTGCCGAACCGAAAGAATCAACCATCAAGGGCACGGCCTGGTTGGGTGTGTCGCTATTGGACATCACTCCTGAAATCGCCAAACAGATGGACCTTAAAGATGGACAAAAAGGTGCGTTGATTCAGTCCATTGAGAAAGACAGCCCGGCGGATAAAGCCGGATTACACGGCGGCGATAAAGCGTTTGAAGTCAATGGCAACCAGATCATGATTGGCGGCGATATCATCACGGCCATGGATGGAAACGCAGTAGAGTCCGTGAAAGACTTGCGCGGACGGATCCTGCGGGCGAACCCGGATGACGAGGTAAAACTCACCATCCTGCGGGAAGGCTCCGAGAAAGAAGTGACCGTAAAACTCGCTGAGCGACCGGCGCAGTAGTCGCTCTGTTTCTCCCTCAAAAGAACATCCCGGATTATTTTCCGGGATGTTCTTTATTAATTCCCTTTGATGTATAACAATCGATTATAGCGGGAGAATGGAGTGTCTCTCGTCGCAAGTTGATAGCCTGCAGAAGCAAGAATATTCTGCTGTTCCGATGTTAGAAAGAGCGGGGTAATTACGTATACCTTACCTTTCCAGGTTTTTGATTCGGCAATCATGTTCCAATCTGTCTGCCAGACAGAAGAAATGATCTCATTGTTTTTGAGGATTTCTGAAAAGAAATAATTGTAGTATCCGCCTTCATAAGGATTTACAACCAGTACCGTACTTCCGGGTTGCCAACTGTCATGGATACGTGAAGTGATTACATCAGCATTGCCTTTTGATCCCTCATAATATGTAACTAGCGCGGGGATATTAAACAGGAGAATAATGCAAACCATTCCCATTGAGCTGATTATTTCCCGTCTGGGCAGGCCATAAGTTTTCTTCAAACCAGCAAGATAGTGTTCAAAATTCTGTTGAATTGTTGAAAGTGCCAGTCCAGCCGGTAAGAGAAGTATGGGAAGATAAGGAAGTAATTGCCTGGGCATGAAAAAATATTTTTTTAAATAATCAAAGGTGATGATCAACACAATTTGAAGAAAAATGCTATAGAGCAGTGTTGATGAAGCCGAAAACGGCTTTTTCATCAGAACAAGAATTCCATAGATTTCAAGAACCAGACAAAGAAAACCCCACCCCCAACTCCATTCGGGAGAGATGGAATAAAAGGGAAGCCACCCCAGCCCGGTAAACACAGTCTGAATGAATGTAATGCCACTTTCCAAAAAAGGATTGCTAAAAGTGACACGGCCGCTGAAAAGGAGAAACCCGGCGGCAAACGCGATCAAGATGGATATGTAACTGATAAGAAGATAACGAAAAGAACGCTTACGATCCAGCGGTTTTTCATCGGAGAACAGAAACCAGAGGATTCCATTAGCCAACACCAGAAGGACATACATATGAAAATAAATACCCATGATGGCGGTAATCGTGAAAACGATCCATTGACGGGGATCATCGGATTTCATGGCGCGTAAAAGTAACAGGGTCGAAAACAGATAGAAAAAGGTAAATGAGGCGTAGAAGCGGAGTTCCTGAGAGTATTGAATAAGGAAAGGTGATAAAGCTGCCAGAAATGTCCCCCAGAGGGCGCTGCGAGTGTCCAGCAAGTCTTTGAAGAGCAGGTAGCAAACTGGCAGGGTTAGAGAGCCCCAGATAACAGAAGGAAATCGTAGAATGGCATTCCCGGAACCCAGACGGCTGAACAACCAGGTAATGAAATAATCCATGGGCATGGCCATCACATGCGAACGCACAATAAAGATGATCTCCTCCAGATTTTTAGCCTTGGTCACCCCAAAGACGCCGACCTCATCGTACCAGAGGATGTCATTCCCCAATTGAAACAGGCGAAGCAGGAATCCAAGGAATACAATTGACAGAATGATTTTGTGTTGTTTTATTGTTCGGGTCATATGGATTTAGATTGAGATTTTCTTGGGGATGGCTATAATTCTATAGGATTTCTTCGCATAATGAAATTATTGCCACCCAGTAAATTATTAACAACAATCCAAATTCCCTGAGAGGTTTTTTGAAACCACCATTATTCTTCAAGAAGATTCAACCATGGATGGTCGTAGTTTGTTTGGCTTTTCTCTATTGCCTGATTACACTTATCAGGAGTAATGGTAATCCTTTAACATTTGTGATGATCGGGCGGAAGTACGATCCGGCTCACGGGGTGACCAACCTGGGCTATGATGGTCAATTCGCTTACCAGATTGCCTTAAACCCGGTGGGTGCCGCGCCTACCCTGGATATACCAGCCTACCGCTACCAGCGCATTGTGTACCCGCTTACGGCGCGATTATTGGCTCTGGGAAACGCGACGGCGATTCCATGGATGTTGATCTTCATCAATCTGGCCAGCCTGGCATTGGGAACTCTGGCAACAGAAAAACTGTTGAAAGACCATGGGCAAAGCCGCTGGTACGCGCTGGTCTACGGGCTTTTTGCCGGACAGCTGCTCGCGTTGCGGCTTGACCTGACCGAACCGCTGGCTTACATGCTGGCGCAGTGGGGAGTCCTGTTGTTTGATCGCAAACGGTACGGCTGGAGCGGCGTATTGTTTGCCCTGGCAGGCCTGACGCGCGAATTGACCTTACTCTTCCCGGCAGCCTGCGCGCTCGCGCTGCTGATCAAAGACCGCAGAATGTGGGGAGCCGCCTGGGGAACGCTTATTGTGCTTCCCTTTGCCCTGTGGCAGGTGTTTTTACGGTACTGGCTCGGAAGCTGGGGGGTCAGTTCTGGCGGGGCGTTTTCCAGTTCATTTGAGATTATCCCGTACAAGGGTTGGTGGGGTTATCACACACCGGAAACCTTGATCTTCGTGTTGTTCTCCATCTTTGTCCTGTTGGTGGCTTTAATCCCGGCCACGGCGGGTATCATCACTGGTATAAAAAATATCTGGCAGCGGAAATGGGGGACTGGTGTATGGATCCTGCTGCTGAACGCGTTGATCTTTCCCTTCCTGCCCACGTCGAATGTGTTGAATCCGCCCGGCCTGGTGCGGGTGGTTATCGGTCTGGTAGCGGCGGTGCTGGATTACGGCGCGCTGGAGGGGTCAAAAACCGCCCTGCGGTTCAGTCTGTTATGGCTTTTTCTGCTGGCCTTTGGTGAAGGCCTGGTGGCGATATATTAAAACCCTGGTTGAAGTGATTCTTTCTATTATTTAAAAAGCGACCCCGTGCCCGACGCGAACAAAACCAACAGGTGCATATAGCAAATGATAGCCAGCACAGGCAGGATCCACAGGTGAGTCGTTCGTATCGCTGACAGCGTGGACGGAAGTTCGGAAACGTCTGAAGATAACTTTGGATGTTGCATTCGGCTGCGGTAAAGGTAAATCATCAATGGCGCGATCATCAGAAAACTGACGTTCCAGACGACCAGCCATTCGGGATACACCCCTTGGAACATGCCCTGATTGGCCTGAACGTTAAACAGATGAACGCAGATAATGACCATACCCGTAGCGCCGAACAAGATCACCCATAACAATCCCGCGTAATAGCGAAGAAACCGAAACCATATCCAGTTTCCTGTTTTTACTGTCTTCAATCCAAGGATCGTGAAAACGCCGATCAGCGCCGATGAGCTGTTTACCGCCATATCGATCCAGCCGTAGGTTCGCCCGGGGTGAATGCCCTGTTCCAGCTCGTCCACCACTCCCAGCAGTGATGTACACAGAAACACCAAGATGAGGATGCCTTTGCCGTAGTAATCCCGTGAAAGAACAGTGAAAATCAGCCAGGCCAGGATGACATATTCCGGGATGTGGATGTGTTTGTTCGGGTTATCAACGGATTGAAAAATGACCAGCACGATCAACGCGCAGGGGATAAGGTACAGGAGGTTGCGAAGGTCTCTCTTAGTTCGCCACAGATAATATACAAAGGCACTGCCGAAAAGCAACACCAGCACAACGGGGATCCTTCCGGCAAATACAATCCCAAAGTTTGCCTCGATGTAGCGGTACACCAGAATGGCGTCAGGGATCATGAACACGTACAGAGCGATCACGACCCAGAGGAGCGGGGTAATCCAGTATTTATGTCGGAGATTTTGGAGTCGCTGTAACATTCAATTCCTGACAATTGATCGGGTTAATCTTAACGCCCAATAAAATGATTGTTCACAATCCAGCTGTAGCTGACCAACAGGGAAAACGCGGTCAGGCCGTACAGCAGCGCGGTTTTGCCGTGAAAATGTGTGTTCCGAATAAGGTTGTAGCCCACCAGCAGGATGGCCGGGAAGAGCGGCATGGAGAACAGGTTCCAGTCGCTGTACAGTCCAATGGAGGATACCCAGACCAGCGAAAAGGGTATGCCAACGCACGCGCCGGTCAACAGGAAGCCATTGAAGGGTTCCAATTT
>CAYNJT010000008.1:20219-59026 GCA_964397625.1 uncultured Leptolinea sp.
TGCAGGTTGGATTCCCACATCTCGTCAAAGCGTACGTGCATCATGCCGCGCATGGCCTGCGTTGGAATCCAGCTTTTATAGATCACCATGTCTGCCGATACCATGTTGCTTTGCAGCAGGCAACACGCGCCGAAAAAGGCAAGGCACAGGGCGATAAGATAAATCTTTCTGGAAAAGAAATGCTCGTTGGCGTTCGCGAGGAATCGATACAGCGCCTGATCCCGCCGGGTGTTCCACAGCGCAGCCATGCCAATCAGGATGGCCAGACCGGAGACGATCAATACGCCAATCGGGATGAGCCGCAGCCGGTTAAACGCAAAGCCAAAGATGACCTGCTGCAAGGCGGCGTTGTTGAGGTTGTTCGGGTCGGGCAGCGGTTTGACAAAGAAGCTGGAATAGATGGACAGTCCAACCAGCAGAAGGAAAAAGCCGTAATACACGGCCGTTTCGACCGTGTTCCAAAGGGAAGCACCGCGGGTGGTTTTCATCCCGTTTTGGACCTACCCTGACGGTCAATAAGAAACAGGCTGGCAAACAGGATCGGGATGGAAACGTAGACCACGGGCATCCAGATCCCGCTTCTGTCCTCGAAATAGATCGGGTCGGTGAGCAGGTCGATCCACATAACGATGTTCACAATCAGCACGATGCCCAGCCCGGCGGCAGCGAGGCGGCCTGCGAGGCCTTGCGGCAGAAAATCACGCGCTGAGAGCGTCAGCCAGCGGTGGATCAGGGTGAGAATAAAGAAGAAAACTGCCACGGCCAGCAGCCACAACAGGATGGGACGCAGACGCACGTACAGGAAGATGTACGGTTCCATGCGCGGGAAGCGCTGCGCGTCCATCAGGAATTCCAGTCCGCCCAGTAGAAGGATCACCGCCAGCGACAGGCAGAAGTACGCGGACGACAGGAAGGGATGGGCAGTATGCCATACCCGGATTGTCTTTTCCAAACGGGTTGTCCACGCTGGAGAAGTTAATACTTTGATAAACAGGCCGAGCGCGGTGGTTATAACAATGCAAAAAAGACCCAAAGTCAGTATGCGAGCCAGCGAAAAATTGGCGATGAAGGTGTTCTTTGATTCGGATGGCGGGAGGTTTAGGACGCTGACCAGTGACAGCAATCCTGCCAACGCGAACAGCAGGAAGAAAAGGCTGAAGGTGAGGCGGGGAGGTAATGACCTTATATGGTCAGGTTTAGGTTCGAGTGGGGTGGGAGTCACGGCACTATTATAGAGTAGAAATTAGCAAAATTTTGCGGGAAGAACAGGAAAAAGAAAATTGACCGCATCCGGTCAATTTCCGCCTGTTGTCTTGGCCTCAGAATAGTGTCCCCGGTGAGACTCGAACTCACACTTCCAGCTTCGGAGGCTGACGCTCTATCCATTGCGCTACGGGGACAGGTTTGTCTATTTTACCACGTGGGAATCGGGTTTGAGCAGCAGTTTCACCCGCGTCAGAGCCGCGCTGCCGGGGTCCAGTTCAAGCGCGACCAGCACTTCATCCGCGCGGCCGGTGGCGCCTTCACGCGCCTGCAGGGTCATGGTAATGATACCCGCGCCATTCTCACGTTGTTCCACTTTCATTTGATGAATGAGCGGGCGCAGGTCGTAGGGTTTGCCGCGGCGTTCGCGCGGCAGGCTTTCGGCGGCCATCAATGTTTCCACCTTCCGGCGGATTTCATCCAGGTTTATACTGGCAGGCAGGTCAAGCCGGTATTCGGCGGCTTCCACGCGGGTTTGCAACGCGGGCGTGGAAAGCGGCACCTCTTCCGCGCGAAGGGCGCGCAATCCGTCTGGCGCGGATAGGTTGACGCGCTCACAGAAGCTCTGCAGATCCGGCGCTTCGTTGAACCAGAAGTCGACCAGTTCTTCAGAACCGGTAACGCCCAGCGGCATGGCGCTTGCCAGGTTGACGCGCGGCCCGGGGTTGAATCCCTGGGTGTAGGCGACTTTCAGCCTGGCGCGCCGCAGCACGCGTTCCCATATCTTTTGCAGGTCCAGCGCGCCGGTGTAGATCAACGGGCCGGATTTAGAGAAAGTCACCCTGACACGGGTCAAAGCGGGAGATGGACTGTTTTTCTGGGCGTTTGGTGTTTCCATGGTCAGGCCTCTACCGCTTGCTGTTTTCTTTTCGGCCGGGTGGGCGGGCAGTTCCACTCACCGGATTTAATACCGGTCTTCAGGCTGGAGTAGGAAGCCAGAATGCCGCAGTTGTGACAGCCTTCGCGGCAGTCTTCACGGGTTTCGCCGCGCAGGCTCATCTGGTAATCCTGTTTCAGGTACTCCAGTTCGATACCGCTGCCCAGGTGCTGCCAGGGGAGGATCTCATCCAGATCGCGCGGCCGGTGGCTGTACGTCAGGGGATCGATGCCGCAATCGACAAAGGCCTGCTGCCACAGGTCAAAGTTGAAGCAGTCCTGCCAGGCGTCAAAGCGGCAGCCCAGTTCCCAGGCGCGCTTGATCACCCGTGCCGTGCGGCGGTCGCCGCGCGAAAGCCAGGCTTCCAGCAGGCTTGATTCGGGATCCGCCCAGGTCATTTTCAGTCCGGGTCGGCGGAGTTCGTTCCTCAGGTAGTTCAATTTCTCGCGGATGGAATCGATATTGTCGCAGGTGGCCCACTGGAAGGGGGTATGCGGTTTGGGGATGAAGGTGCTTACCCCGGCATGCACTTTAATTCTGCCGCCGACTTTCTTCCGCCCGATGGCATAAACCTGCTGGCAGAGGTCGGCGATGGCAGCCACATCCTCCATTGTCTCGGAAGGGTGCCCGATCATGAAGTACAGCTTGATGGACGTCCAGCCGCGGTCAAAGATATCCGAGGCGGTTTGCAGCAATTGATCGGTGGAAACCGGCTTGTTGATGATGCGGCGCATGCGTTCCGTGGCGGCTTCGGGCGCCAGAGTGAACCCGCCGGAGGGGCGCAGATCGCGCAGGCGTTCCATTAACTCAACGGAGAAGGATTCAATGCGCAGAGAGGGCAGGGAGACAGTGATCTGCCGGCCGGCGAACCTGTCAAGAATGGCCTGTGCCAGCTCGGTAATATGCGTATAGTCAGAAGATGAAAGGGATAGCAGGGCGACTTCTTCATAGCCGGTCTGGTCCAGCGCGGCTTCGATGGCATCCACCACCTCATCCACCGGACGTTCACGCACGGGGCGCAGAATGTGCCCGGCCTGACAGAAACGGCAGCCGCGGCTGCATCCGCGCATTATCTCTACCGCCACCCGGTTATGCACGGTATCAATGTTCGGTACCAGAAAACGGGTGACCGGCGGCGGCAGGGGAACGGTGAAACGCTTGACGATCTGCTTCGGCGCGTGAGAGTCGTTGGGATTTAAGCGGGTCACCTTACCGGTGGGAGAATACTCTACATCATAGAAGGAAGGGATATATATGCCTTCGATGCCAGCAAGACGCTGCAGAAGGTCATTTTTACGCGCGCCGGATGATTTCCATGCCTGCCAGGTATTCAACAGGTCGTCCATAACAGCTTCCCCATCACCCAGGAAAAAGGCGTCCATAAAGGGCGCAAGCGGTTCGGGGTTAAACGTGGAATGTCCGCCGGCAATGATCAATGGGAAGGTTTCGTCTCGTTCTCTGGCTTCAAAGGGAATGCCGGCCAGATCAAGGGCGTTCAGCACATTCGTGTAAAGGGTTTCGTATGGAATGGAAAAACCGATGATATCAAACGCGGAGACCGGGTTCTTGCTTTCCAACGCGTATAACGGGATTTCAGCAGCCCGCATTTCGTCTTCCATATCCTTCCAGGGCAGGTAAACCCTCTCGGCCAGCGCGTCGTCACGCCGGTTGATGGAGTCATACAGAATGGACATGCCCAGGTTGGGCAACCCGATATCATAGATTTCCGGGAAGACCAGCGCCACCCGTGTATGGGCGGATTGCCAGTCTTTTTGCACCTGATTGAATTCCCCGCCCACATAACGGCCGGGTTTTTGCACTTTTAGCAGTACCCGCTGCAGGCGGGCAGAAACATCGGTGGATGAAACCAATAACATGCTCCTGAAACTCTGGATTAAACCGGATGGATTTTACCCGATTTTACAGAGTTCCTTTATACATCCCACCATCCACCGGGATCATCACACCGGTCAGGTAAGACGCGGCCGGGGAGAGCAGGAAAACCGCCACATTGGCGAATTCTTCCGGGGTGGCCATGCGCCCCAACGGGGATTCGGCGGATTGGAGTCGGGCTTCTTCTTCAACGGTGGAGTGCTTGCTCTGCGCGCGGACCTGAAGCAGGTCGGTGACCCGTTCGGTAACCGTCCAACCGGGCAGGATGGAATTGAAGCGTATGCCTTCGTGCCCCAGTTCCAGCGCCAGGGTTTTGGTCAGCCCTACCGTGGCAAGCCGCAACGAATTCGACAGAACCAGATTGACAATGGGCTGCTTAACAGACATGGAGGTGACCGTCAACACACTGGCGGCTGTCGATTTCCGCAGAGCCGGCAATGCTGACCGGATGAGACGCACATGCGCCAGACAGACCAGATCATACGCTTTTTCCCAGGCAACATCATCAAAGCTTTCAAAACTGCCAGCCGGGGGTCCGCCGGTATTGGTTACCAGCAGGTCAAGACCGCCGTAATGGTTAGTAGTCTGTGATACCAGGAAATCCGCCACTCCCGGATCGGCCATATCACCAGCCAGGGTGATGACTTCACCACCGGTTTCAGATTTCAACTGGTCGCAGGCGCGGGCCAGTTTTTCCGGGTTGCGGCTGTTGATAACCACCTTTGCGCCTTCTAACAATAACTGCCGGGCTGTGGCATATCCCAGCCCCCGGCTTGCACCCGTAACCAGCGCGACGCGGTCTTTCAATTTCAAGTCCATGTTGTGCTCCTTAAAAACACTCTATATGATATTGCAGTATCTCCAGGTCCGGCCAGGTATCGGCGGTAAAGTCAACAACACGCTGGAGAAAGGCCTGAACTTCACCGCAATTGGTGCTTAGTGCCGCGCACTGAATACCCGCTTCATGGTGATGATCGAGCAGGTCAACTTCAGCCGCGGCGATATTGAATTCACGGTGCAGGCGGGCCAGAACAGGCTGCAAACGGCTGCGCTTTTGTTTCAATGACTGGCAGTCAGGAAGCGAAAGATGTAGGGTCAACAAACCAACAGCCATACTGCACCTGCTTTCATTTTACGGAATTGACAATGCCTGTCAACACGGGTTCGTTTGCAAAAGGGATTTGAACAGCATATAATGCAAAACACCGGTCTTTTTATGGGAGATGATTATGTCAGAAAAACGGAAATTTAACCGCATACATCTGATCCATTACCTTCGGTTGTTTGACCGGAAAACCGGTGACCTAATCGGCAATCTGGTTGACCTGACGGCGGAGGGTCTGCAATTAATCAGCGAGAAGGCCATCGCACCGGGGACAGTATTACACATCCGCATGGAATTTCCGGAGGAAGTGGATGGGGAACGCGAACTCCACCTCAACGCCGAAGCCGTGTGGTGTGATCACCAACTTGACCCTGATCTCTTCTCGGTTGGCTGCAAACTCATCCCGGTCACCCTTAATAACGTTACAATCATACGCGACCTGATCAGCAATTATCAGGATTAACCCTCGAACGGATTCCCATCGATGACATTTGAGCCTTCCTCTTTCAGCGCATATTTTCAATATCTGATCGGATTTGCCGCGGCGTTCCTTGCCGCCCTGTGGTTGAGCCTGATCTTCTGGGCATACCGCGATATCCGTTCCCGTACGCGAGACAGCTTTGCCAGAATTCTCGCTGTCCTTGTTGTGGCTGTTTTAAACATTCCGGGTATTGTGATCTATTTAATCCTTCGACCCGGACGCACTCTGGAGGAGGAATATCAGCGTACCCTGGAAGAAGAAGCTTTGCTCAAGGCAATAGAAGAGATCAACACCTGTCCCGGTTGCGGGCGGCATACCCGCGAGGACTGGGTGGTTTGCCCAACCTGTCAAACGAAGTTGAAGAAGAACTGTCCCACCTGCCGCAAGTTGATGGAACTGCCCTGGAATACCTGCCCCTACTGCGGCTCAACCGGCAGCGAAAGCCAACCACCGGCTGGCTCGGGTTTTGACCAATCGCTTCAGGTATAATCACGGTATGTTGATTCCCCGCCAAATTCAACCGATCGATTACCTGGCGATCGGCCATGTTACGTGTGATATCACTCCTCAAGGTAAAATGCCGGGCGGAACCGTGTTATATTCCGCATTAACAGCACGGGCATTGGGGTTGCGCGTGGGAGTGGTCACATCATGCGCGGAAGGGTACACGTTCCCTGAAATGGACGGTCTGACGTTTATCGCCTGGCCGGCTGAGTTCACTACAACATTTGAAAATATCTATACTGAAAACGGGCGAATCCAGATGGTGCACCATACCGCAGATGACATTAACCTGAATGCCATCCCGGAATTATGGCGCGACACGCCCATTGTTCACCTGGCCCCTGTCGCTCATGAAGTTGACCCGACCCTGTCACGCGCTTTTTCCGACAATATGGTATGCGTCACCCCGCAGGGCTTTATGCGTACCTGGGACGCCTCAGGTCGGGTGCGCGCGTCTGATTGGCCGGAAGCCGGCTTCGTACTTGAGAATTGCAGCGCGGCCGTTTTAAGTTTGGAAGACATCGGCGGTGATGAAAGCTATATAGAAGAAATGCTGCGATCCATTCGCGTTCTTGCCGTAACTGAAGGCGCAGAAGGCGCCCGGGTGTACTGGAACGGCGACGTGCGCCGCTTCCCTGCGCCTGTTGTGACCGAAGTTGAATCTACCGGGGCCGGCGACATCTTCGCCGCGTGCTTTTTTACCCGTTACCATCTTACTCGCGATCCCTGGGAGGCAGCCCGGTTTGCCGTGCAACTGGCTTCGTTCTCGGTGACCCGGCGCGGCATGGATAGCATACCAACGGCACAGGAAATTGACATGACAGGCATAGAAATTCTCAAAGCGGAACAACAACCATGACCAGGATATACACATTTGTCAACCAGAAGGGTGGTGTGGGAAAAACCACTTCCGCCATTAACCTGGGCGCTTACCTGGGCTACTACGGGCAGCGCGTTTTGCTGATCGACCTCGATCCACAGGCTAACGCCACATCATCACTTGGTATTGACAAAAACACCGTCAAAACGGGGACCTATGAAGTGATTATCGGCGCCACACCACCCACGCCGCATATCCTGCATAATCCACGCATCAAGGTATCCTTGCTGCCTTCCTCCCCGGCGTTGGCAGGGGCGGATATTGAACTAATAGACAGCAAGAATCGCGAAAGCCGCCTGAGGGATGTGGTGACCACGCTCGCAGACCGCTATGATTACATCCTGATCGATTGCCCGCCGTCGCTAAGCCTGCTGACCGTGAATGGATTGATGGCGGCAAAAGACGGTGTGATCATCCCCGTGCAGTGCGAATATCTGGCATTGGAAGGACTTGGGCAGCTTACACAGACGATCAATCGGGTAAAGAATTCCCTGTTCTCAGGGTTGATGGTTCGCGGCGTCATCCTGACCATGTATGACGGACGCACACGTCTGGCTATTGATGTGGTCAATGAAGTTCGCAAACACTTCCCAACCCAGGTTTTTCAATCTGTGATTCCACGTTCCATCCGTTTGGCCGAAGCGCCCTCCTACGGAATCCCGATTTCATTGTACGCGCCTGAATCCGGCGCGTCTAAAGCGTATTCCGCGCTGGCGCGTGAAATCCTGGGTCAGGACGGAATTTCCATTCCCGAAGTGGTAGAGCAGGAGAAATAGATGGCATACAAAGGCGGTTTGGGTCGTGGACTGGATGCAATCATTCCGACTTCAGAAGAAGTCAGAACTGGAACGGATTCTGTTCCAATTGGCAATATCTTCCCCAACCCGCGGCAGCCGCGCACCATCATGGCAGAAGAAGGCCTGCAGGAATTAGCTGAATCGATTCGCCAGCATGGCATTTTGCAGCCGCTGATTGTCACCCGGGAATCAGACAACCGTTATATCCTGATCGCAGGGGAGCGGCGCTGGCGAGCCGCCCAGATAGCCGGATTGGAAGCGGTGCCGGTGATCCAGCGGGAAGCCAATGACCGCGACCGCCTGGAACTGGCGTTAATCGAAAATGTCCAACGCGCTGACCTGATGCCGTTGGAAACCGCCGAAGCTTACCGCCAACTGGCGGAAGAGTTCAACCTCACGCACGATGAAATCGCCGCCAGGGTGGGTAAAAGCCGGGTAGCCGTTACAAATACGTTGCGCCTGCTGAAACTCCCTGAGGGTGTACAAAACGCCCTCCTGACGGGGGCCATCTCTGAAGGACATGCCCGCGCGTTACTGGGATTGGCCAGCCCGCAAGCGCAGACCGCTGTTCTCCAAATCATCATTAAAAATGACCTGAGTGTGCGGCAAACAGAAGAACTGGTTAAGAAGTATGGCGGAGAAAAAGCACCTTCGACCCCCAGGCCGGAAACCCCGGCGGAAGTAAAAGAAATTGAAGACCGCCTGCGTGAACATCTGGGCACCCGGGTGACCATTAATCATGGGAAAAAAGGCGGAAGCCTGGTTATCTATTACTATTCCAACGAAGAGTTGAATACGGTACTTGACACTATTCTGAGAGGTTAAATACCTACCTGTGACCGCAGGTGTTTTCCGGTTCATGTTATGACAGGGAATGCCATATCGATCATGATAGAGAATTCGGAAGCTGTATCTGACCAAAACATACCCGAGTTGACCCCCGAGGTGCTGGTCCCTCGCCTGGGGGAGTACCTGATTGAATGCGGTCTAATCACGGAAAAACAATTGGCCTGGGCGATTGAGATTCAAACCAATGCGAAGAAGATTGGGAAGAATGAACTTTTAGGGGAGATATTGATCGGTCAGAAATTGATCACCCGCGCGCAATTGGATCGGGCTATAACCGAACAAATACTGCAATTGCGTGCCGCGCTGCAGAATGCCAATGCCACACTGGAATTGCGTGTCAAACAACGCACCGAAGAACTGGAAGCGGCGTTAAACCAGCTGGCAGATTTCAATAGAATGAAATCCAACATCGTGGCGAACATTTCCCATGAACTGCGCACACCCATGACCCATATTAAAGGGTATCTCGAATTGTTGATCACGTCTGTTCTTGGTCCATTGAACAATGACCAGGCAAACGCTCTGCGTGTTATGCAGAAAGCTTCCGATCGCCTGGAAAAGCTGATCGAAGATCTTCTCCTGTTTTCCGAGGCGGATAAAGCGCAAGTGGCCCTAAACTTGCAGCCAACCAGTATGCACCGCCTGGGTCAAACCCTGGTCAATCGGGCACAGGTCAAAGCGGAAGAGAAACACATTCAGCTCAACCTGGTTTCAGATCCCGCCCTTCCGCCGGTAAAAGTGGATGAGGAGAAAATCTCCTGGGCAATCGGGCAATTGCTGGACAACGCGATTAAATTCACACCGGCCGACGGAATTGTGGAATTGCGCTGCGTTGGAGAGGATAAAACGATCCGGGTCATTGTGAAAGACAGCGGTATTGGCATCCCCTCAGATCGCTTTGAAGAGATCTTTGAACCTTTTCACCAACTTGACGGTTCGTCCACCCGCAGATATGGCGGGACAGGCCTTGGATTGGCTCTGGTGAGGAAGATCATTGAAGCGCATGGTTCAGTGATTCGGATCAGATCTGAAATTGGGAAGGGCAGTGAATTTGAGTTTGATTTGCTGTCGACCTGATACAGATACCTCGGTGCAGGAGATGTGTTCAGAATGCCTCCAATAACCGAACCCATTGAAGAAAATCCAAATCTGTACCTGCTGCGCTCTCTGGGTAAGCTAAATAAACCAGACGAATGGAAAACCGGTCTGGATGATTTCGCCCATCAGGTTCGCATGGGGCTTATTTATGATCATCTGGTGGTCTACAAGAAGAACGGCGGCGGCAATTTGGAGCCGATTTACGCGCGCGCTGTGGGCCGAGGCCGATCCGCTGAGGCCGATACGGCATGGGGGGATAGCATTGGGATTCAGGCTATTCAAGACAACCAGCCTGTGTCAACGTTGCCTCAAAAAATTCCAGGATCAGACAGGTTGGAAATGCCATACGGATTGGCATTACCCCTGTACAATGGTGAAGAACCTCTCGGCGCGGTGGTACTGATCCGCTTTGGGGGGCCGACCTATTCTGCCATTGATATCGAGCAGGCGCAGGGTGTTTCTGCCATTTTAGGATTGATCCTCGGAAATTTACAATTACGAAAACAGGTGGAAGACCTGACCAGGCAGCATAAGATATCCACGTTACAGGACAATTTCATCTCCACCATCACGCATGAGCTGCGCAGTCCTTTGGGATTTATTAAAGGCTATACCACAACCCTGCTGCGTTCAGACACGCAATGGGATGATAAAACCCAAAAAGAATTCTTAAAAATTATTGACACTGAAACGGATCATTTGCATGACCTGATTGACAACCTGCTCGATTCTGCCCGCCTGCAGAGCAATATGCTTGAAATGACCATGCAGCAGGTGCGGGTTGAAGGTTTGATCAATAATGTCATCGCTCGCAGCACTCTGCATCATCCGGAATTAAAAATCCATTTTGACGTATTGTCATCAGTCAAGAAAGTGAACGCGGATCCCCGCCGCATGGAACAGGTATTTGAAAACCTGGTCACCAATACGGCTAAATACGCGCCGGGCTCCGCATTGTGGATTACATTAAAAGAGGAAGATTCATTTGTCGTAATTCAATTTAAGGATAAAGGACCCGGCATTCCATCTGAATCACTCGATAAAATTTTTTGGCGCTTCTATCGCGATCCACAGGCGTCCAAAGAGACACGCGGCAGTGGACTGGGATTGTATATCTGCCATCAAATTATCGACGCGCACCATGGGAAAATATTAGTAGAATCAACAGTAGGGGAGGGAACCGTGTTCACCATCACACTTCCCTCTATTGATTAGGCAGCGGACGGAGTGAAATATGCCGGCTAAGATCCTGGTTGTTGATGATGAGAAGCAATATGTCCACCTTCTTCAGGTGAATCTTCAGGCGGAAGGCTATGACGTTATCTTTGCCATGAACGGAGAAGACGCGCTTGAGCTGGTATCCTCTCAAAAGCCTGATCTGGTTGTTTTAGACGTAATGATGCCGCGATTAGACGGATTTACCACCTGTGAACGTATTCGCCAATTCTCAAATGTCCCGGTGATCATGTTGACAGCCAAGGGAGAAGAACAGGATCGTGTTAAAGGATTGAATGTTGGCGCCGATGATTACGTTATCAAACCTTTTTCTGCGACCGAGTTGGTGGCGCGCGTTCGCGCCGTTTTAAGACGCGCTCGCAAAGATGACGCATCCATGGGAGACCGTTTCTTCCAACACCTTGATTTAAAGATTGATTTCGCCAGAGCCGAAGTGTGGAAGGGCGAGAAACCGGTATTTCTTTCTGCCACCGAGTACAGGTTGTTGATCCAGTTTGCCCATCATCTGGGTCAGATTCTGACAGGAGAAGAATTGTTGACAGCCATCTGGGGGCCGTCTTATCGTGATGACAAAGAAATCCTTTGGGTTAGTATTGCCCGTCTCCGTCAGAAACTGGAGGACAATCCACACAGCCCTTGCCATATTGTTACCCGTTCGGGGCTGGGATATCTGATGCCTGCCGAGGTTTCGGTATCTTCGGCGAAAGGAAAGAAGGATTAAATGTATTCCAATTTCGAAGAAAAAGGCAAAATATTTACCCAGGTAGTAACCAAGAAGCCGATCAATGTCACCATTCAGACCACGAATCAGTTGATTCGTGGGAAGATACACATCAGACCCGAAGACCGGGTCAAGGATGAGCTGAATCGAAAGGACCTGTTCATTGCTGTTACGGACGCCATTGTTTTTTCGCCGTCAGGTGAAGCACTTTACCACAGCGGATTCCTATCGGTAAATACCGAACAAATTGTCTGGCTGATGCCCGATGAAGAAGTCAAACCGGCAAAGGCACTGAAATGATCCAGTCAGGTGGTTTTTCCCTTAGTCCTACTGATCAGGCAAAATTAAAGAGTTACCTGATCAATTCAATTTCCCGGGAAATGGAAGCAAGACCGCCATCACCACGGCAGCGTAGGGAAGCCATTCAGCAATACTTGCAGCAGGCATACGAATCCACCCGGCTAAATTTGCCCGATACCGTGAAGAATGCCATATTCAAAGAGATCCTCGATGAATTACTCGGATTTGGACCTTTGCAACCGCTCCTGGATGATCCTACCGTGAGCGAAGTCATGGTTAATGGCCCGAATATGGTCTTTGTGGAACGCAATGGAAAGTTGACACCAACAGATATCCGTTTTGAAAATGACGACGCTGTCCTGCGGATAATAGACAAGATCATTCTACCGCTGGGGCGTCACATCGACATTGATAATCCCACCGTAGACGCGCGCCTGCCTGATGGTTCGCGCGTGAATGCGGTCATTCCTCCAGTTGCCATTGATGGCCCCTCTATAACCATCCGTAAGTTTATGAAAGATAAACTTTCGATGGAACAACTGATCGCCCTCGGATCCATCACCAAAGGTATGGCGGATCTATTGCGCGCCTGTGTAATTGCGCGGTTGAATATCATGGTTTCCGGTGGAACCGGTTCGGGGAAAACCACATTTCTCAATATCCTTTCCAGCTTCATTCCATCCAATGAGCGGATCGTCACCATTGAAGATGCGGCCGAGTTAAAACTCCAACAACCTCATGTTGTTCGATTGGAAACTAAACCTCCAAACATTGAAGGCTTGCATGCTGTAACCATCCGCGACCTGGTCCGCAACAGCCTGCGAATGCGGCCAGACCGCATCATTGTGGGCGAATGCCGTGGCGGTGAAGCGTTGGATATGCTACAGGCTATGAATACCGGCCATGACGGTTCACTGACGACCCTGCATGCCAATACCCCGCGAGATGCCTGCAGCCGTCTGGAAACCATGTGCTTAATGTCTGGCATGGACCTGCCCATAAAAGTCTTACGAGAACAAATTGCCGCGGCAATTGACCTGATAGTTCAACAAGCCCGTTTGAAAGATGGTTCACGCAAGATTACGTCAATTACTGAGGTATCTGGCATGGAAGGTGATACCATCACCATGACAGAAATCTATAAATTTCAACAAACCGGAGTCCAACAAGATGGGACCATTATTGGCGAATTACGCCCAACTGGCATACGCCCCGCTTTCAGCCCACGGCTTGAAGCGGCGGGCTTCCGCCTGGGCGCTGAAATCTTCGGCGCCAATTTAAACGAGATGTTGGGACCCCGTAGGAGATGACCCTTGGCCATTAAATCACAAATTAAAACTCTGCGAGCACACAAGGTGGCGGCGTTGATCGTGGATGCCCGTTTATACGCTCGACGGACCCAGGAAGAAACCTGCGCGCTGCTAGGATGGGATTTATCTCATCTTGAAGATTTGGAGACAGCTGTTATACCGCCATCATTACCAGAGCTGGAAGCTCTCGCGGCAATCTATGCCGTGCCGGTTGACCATTTCTTTGGCTCAACCAGCCTTTCTGATGGTATGCCAAAATTGCGTGTGGAAACCATGCGCCAACGATTGGAATTACGCAATCGTATCCTTGGCGCCATGATCATGCAGGCTCGCACCCGCCGCAATTTTTCCCGCGATGACCTGTCCATGGCTACCAACCTGACGATTGAAGAGATCACTGACTATGAACTCGGTCTGGTTCCCATTCCGGTTACTGATTTGGAAGACATTACACATATCCTGCAGATCGATGTATTTGACTGGATCGACAGTTATGCCATTCCCACGCGGGATATCAACTTCAAACCATTTAAGATCGCGGACCTGCAGGCACAGAAAGTTACAGCAACGGTTGAAGAACCTGACGTTCATGCGTCTCAAACAGTTCAAACAGAAAAAGTTGAGATATCAACAACTCCTGTACCACCACAACCTGCGCCTGTTCTGGAATCCACACCGGCTACTGCGGAAAAAAACGTACAAAAAACGGAAAGCTCTACACTGCCTGGTTCACCACAACAACAAGGCCACGAACCGGTTGAACTTGATTTGTCTGACGTAAACCTGCCTCCTGAACTGGTAGACTTCATTTCCAACCCGGTCAATCGTCAATATTTGTTATTGGCTAACAACCTCAGCCGCATGCCGGCAGACCAATTGCGGCGAATCGCGGAATCCTTATTGGAGATAACTTTCTAGGGTATGAACGAAACATATGAGGCAATAAGCGAGCAGGCAAAAAGGGCTTACAAAGAAGGAAAATACCAACTGGCGGGTGATCTCTTTCAGAAAGCGGAAGATGCCTGCAACGCTGCGGAAAAACCGCTGGACGCAGCGGAGATGGCCAATAACCGCAGTGTAGCTCTCCTGCAAGCCGGTGACGCTCATGGCGCTCTGGCAGCCTGCCTGGACACGGATAAGGTCTTTTCCAGGGCGGGAGACACCCGCCGCGAAGGATTGGCCCTGGGGAATCAGGCAGCCGCATATAAGGAATTGGGGCATAAGAAAGAGAGTCTACGCCTCTTTAAACAGTCAGCCGAATGTTTGGAGAAAGCCGGCGACCGAAACAACCTGGCAGTGGTTCTAAAAACAATTGCTACACTGGAAATGGAAAGCGGTGATCAGATAGGCGCCATGAGTTCCATGCTGGATGCTATGCGCCTGGCTGAGAAACTGACATGGCGGCAAAAAATCATGCGCTGGTTGTTTTCATTGGTGGCAAAATTGATGCCCAAATAACCATGACTTTCCAGACCCGGCATAATATTCCGATCAATAAGTTTCTCTTACGGCCTGCCGCTCCAGCAGATTTAAGTGGTTTATCGGCATTTTTTAAGAGCCGGATTAATATCCAACACCATCTTGACTGGCGGACCTCACTGGAATGGATAGGTTTTCAACCTTATTATTTGCTGCTCCGACAAAATGAAATCCTGGCCGCCATGGCCGCCCCTGTCGACCCTCCTGGTGTGGCCTGGATTCGTGTTTTTGGCGTCACAATGGAGATCCCTCCGGAGAAACTCTTTCCCATTCTTCTCGAACGCTGCCTGAAAGACCTCGCTGCCGAACCTCAGCCGGTGTTGGCTGCTTTGGGGCTTCAAGATTGGTTCCGAGATACCCTTGAAAAAAATAATTTCCACCTTCAGCAGCAGATCGTTGTGCTCGGCTGGGATTTCAACCTGCGACCCGCCAGAAAGATACCGGATGGGTTGGTCATAAGGCCAATGATCGCGGCTGATTTGCCTGCCGTGGCTCACGTCGACAAACTGGCATTTAAACCACTCTGGCAGAACTCACTTGATGCATTGATTCTTGCCTTCCACAAGGCTTCAATTGCCACAGTGGCGTTGTTAAACGATGAGATTGTCGGGTATGAGATCAGTACGTCAACCCCGATAAACACTCATCTGGCGCGACTGGCAGTAAACCCGCAATACCAAAGGAAAAATATCGGGTACGAGATAGTCAGGGATATGCTCATGACCAGCCTTAAAATGAACTGCTGGCAGGTTACTGTTAATACCCAGGGGGATAATACCTCATCTCTGGCTTTATATGAATCACTCGGGTTTACATTGACCGGCGAGAATTTCCCGGTTTATATATATGAAACTATGAAGACTGAAGAACCTGCCTGAACGCTTCCGTTTACGATTCTGCGTATCCAACAATGGATAACCCTGTATAAAATATCGTAGAGTTTTTGAACCTCGGGTAGAATACATATAGATTTAATGTCACAAGGAGATATCATGAGCACAAGAGAAGAGTTAAAAGCTTTGCGGGCAGCAGATCGCCGTAAACAAAACTGGATCACATTGGGAATACTTGCATTTGGCGTTCTGTTGATCGCTGGCGTTCTCCTCTGGCCGTCTTTGATGAAAGAGAAACTCCCCGAGATCAATTTTCCGTCAATAGGAAATTCTGATGCCAAAGTTGTTGTTGAAGAGTTTTCCGATTTCCAATGTCCATACTGTCAGCGGTACGCTTTGCAAATGGAACCGGAATTTATTGCCAGGTATGTTGACACCGGTAAAGTTCTATTGAAATTTGTTCCATTTAGCTTCCTGGGTGATGAATCGGTTAAGGCAGCTCAAGCCGCTTTTTGCGCTGAAGACCAGGGAAAATTCTGGGAGTATCATAAGTTGATATTTGAAAGTCAAAAAGGTGAAAATCAGGGCGCTTTTACACAGGAATTATTTCTAAAACTGGCTGGTGATCTATCACTTGATGCCAGGGTGTTCGAGAAATGTGTGGTCGATGCGACGCACGCGCAGAAGGTCAAGGACAGCCTGACCTATGGAAAAGGAAAAGGCGTTAATGGAACTCCTTACTTTCTGGTAAACGAAAAACTCGTTGATTCTTCAGAGTTATCCAAGGCTGTTGAAAGCGCACTGGCTGGCAATTAATCTGGATAATGCGTAGAATGGATCAGGCTGCCGGAATGGCAGCCTTTTTTAATTCAAAAATTGAAAAAGTCTGGCAATTATAGGCGCGAAAATTAGCGCTGGAAGAAAATTTGCTGTGCGAATGGATTTGATCTGGAGAAAGCTGTCAATGGCAATAGCAGCCAGGATGATTCCGCCAACCGCAGTGAGCTCATTGATCATTGCCACATTAAAAATAACCTGTACCTGTGCGGCAAAGAGTGAGAGCAATCCCTGGTAAAGGAATACCGGGATGGCAGAAAAAGCGACTCCCGGGCCTAGGGTGGAGGCAAACGCCAGGGAACCAAATCCATCTAAAATTGATTTGACGGCCAGCGTATTGTAATCGCCGGTTAAACCATTCTGAATGGCTCCCAGAATAGCCATCGGTCCAGAACAATAGATCAGGCTGGTTGTAAGGAATCCACGCATGAAATTTCCTGATCCAACTGAGTCTTCAGACGTATTGTTTGTAAATTGTTTTTCAAGCTTTTCGCCAAGACGATTCAATCGATTGTCAATATCCAGCCATTCACCCATAATCACTCCGAAGAGAACGCTCAACAGAGGGATGATGGCATTTTCAGTCTTAAGAAAGATCTGAATGGCGAAAAGAAGGGTAAAAATCCCCAATGCAAGCACCACGGATTGTTTAAGTTTCTCAGGCAATCGGGAACCCAGAAATACACCCAACAGACTGCCCAGAATGATTGCCCCGCTATTGAGTGCAGTTCCGGTCATTCTCCGGCGGCCTTTCCAGCCTGGCTGGGCTTGTCCAATCCGGATAAACGGATTTCCAATAATTCCAGCACAAAAAGGAGCGATGACAACCTGTTGAGATAGGCGATGATGAATGGATTTGAGAATCCGCCAGAATCATTTAATTCGATGACTCGGCGTTCCGCCCGGCGGACTACAGATCGGGCCATATCCAACGCGCCTCCACCCGGGGTGTCGCCAGACATGACAAAACTGCGGGGAGGCTCGATGGATTGGGATATATTCTCAGCCTGTTCTTCGAGCCAGGCTACCTGCTCAGCCTGTATGGTACGAAAACGGGCGGCCTCGGCAGGATCCGCGGCGATTTCCCCCATCATACCGCTCAGGTCGCGCTGAATATGAAGAAGGATTGCCTTTATTTCTGGTGATGATGTTAATGATCTGGCAAGACCCAGAGTTCCAGAAGCTTCATCCACCGAGCCCAGGGCTTCCATGCGAATATCAGTTTTCTTGATTCGCCCCTTCCCAATCCAGGTGGTAAGACCATCGTCGCCTTTGCGGGTGAAGTATTGGGTCATTTCTTTTCCTTTTCATAACTCATTACGCGATAAAGGTACCAAAATTTTTCTCTTGGAAAGGCGGATTGAACTTCGGGTTCCCAAATAAAATCATTTTCCACCGTAAATTTGGCGAGAATTTTATCTTTTCGTGAGATGCTTTCTGAAAATTCTTGAGCCTGAATTGGAATACTGTCTTCAATTAATTGCATGATTACCCGACTGCGTACCTGGTGCTTATAAGCAGTGGTTGGTTCAGTCTTGTCAGGAGCCATTCCCAGCAGGAAATCACCCCATTGTCGCATGCGCATTTTTAGCTCTGCGTGACACTTTTTTTGCCAGGCAACTTTCCACTGCCCACGAATATCTTCAATTTGTTGACAGGAAGATGCGACCTCATGAGTAAGACCTGCTGCCATCAATCGTTTCTGGGCAAGGAGAATCCCGCCGGTGGATAGAGCTAAATTCGGTAAGACACGGATTGTGTCATTTGATAGCAGAAAAGATTCCAACTCTGATGGAGAATGATTGAGATACGCTATATCACGTTTCAGCATATCAGTCATGTGTTTTTACCTCTAAACGTCTTGTTACTGGCCGACTGTCGGTGTCTGTTTTACTATCGGTTTTATCGCCAGGTACCAGTCCAACACAGAATTAAACCGATCCGAGGTGTCAAATAAGGGGCCCATACGAATCCCCAGAATGGAATTGTCAGCGCCCCAGGTATATACCGGATAAAACAATGGAATGGCTGGCATTTCATCTTCAAAAATCAACTGGAAATTGCGGTAGAGCCTTGTTCGTTCTTCAATATCTGTTGTAATGCGGGCTTGTTCCAGCATTTCACTAGCCACGCGGTTGCTCCATTGTGAATAATTTTGACCGCCAGTGGCCTGTACCTGATCCCAGAACGGGTAAGGATCCGGATCAGGAGTTCGCGACAGATTGATGTCAATCAAGGCGGCCTGGTAGGCGCGCGGATCCAACCGATCTTTCAGGAGAGATTCATAGGGCAGAACTTCAAGATCAACCTGAATACCCACACCAGCCAGGTCGCGCTGGATGGCGCCGGCAATATTCTTATGGCGTTCTGTGTCAGGCAATGCAAGCTTAAATTTAAGGAAAACATCCTTCTTTGAACGGACAGTATCCTTTTCGCCTGCCAGAACCCAGCCTTTTTGCTTTAGATCGCGCCGGGCGATGTCTGGATCAAAAGTGGCAGGTTTGATCTTGTCATAATACGCCCAGGTATCAGGGAAAATGGGTCCGTCAGCGATGATTGCCTGTCCCTGCAGGAGATTGTCGATCATCCACTGGCGATTCAGGCTGTGCAAAATGGCTTTTCGGATATTCATATCCTGCAGGAAGGGGACTTCCGTATTTTTGAGATTGAATAACAACATCATCATCTCAGGTTTGCGGCCGGAATATAGCGCCAGGTTGGGGTAATTCAATGCCTGTGGGAGAACATCCGGGGTTATTTGACTGATGCCCTGGGCGCGGCTTTCTTTATACGCCGTAAGGGCGCCAACGGAATCAGGATAGAACAGAAAAACCACCTGCGAAAGGTTTGGTTTTGTCCCGTGGTAATCTTTGAAGGCGCGTAAAACCAGGCCTGAAATTCGTCCATTATCCACAATCAATCGTTCGAATTGGAATGGACCAGTACCAACTGGTTGTAAATTGAACGGGGCGTTGATGAAAGCGTCTCCCGAAAGGCCGTTTAGAAGATGTTTGGGTAGAACGCCAAAGGTCACGTAATCGAGGAAGGGAGAAAAAGCTTCTGTTAATTTGAACTGGACGTTAAGTCCAGCTCCTTTCACTTCAATAGATTTCCAAAAATTCTGCAAGTCCTGAGTGATGGCTGGGTTTCCCTGGCGAATCATCTCAACCGTAAAAATGACATCATCAGCCGTTAATGGTTGACCGTCATGCCATTTCAACCCCTGGCGTAGTGTGAAATTGTAAATTTTGCCATCCTGAGAAATGCCCCAGGATTCGGCCAGATCGGCAACGGGCAACCCCCGAGAATCAAACCGTACAAGGCCATTGAAAAGAAGCTGGTCGATATCACGATCGGGTTGATTCCGGCTGTCGAGGAGAGGGTTCAACCGTTGGAGATTTCCTACGACGGCTTCGGTATAGATACCACCCTGGACTGGCCGGGGAGTGGCTTCAAAGACAGTCACATCTTTTTGTTCACCCAGCAATAAAATTCCGACAACCAGGCCGGTTAGGAAAATAATGACAAATTGCCAACGAAGGTTTTTCATAATAAAAAAAAGGGCGTGCGCTTCAGGCTATGGAGCGTCGCCCTCTATGAATCCGCGCAGAATATATGAGCGAAATCCGATACTATATGCTGACAACGATGGAGACCAATGTGAGGATCACGAAAATGATGCATAGAATAATCGTAATCCAGAAGAGGGTCTTCTCAATGCCGCGGCGGGCAGAGAATACGCCACCGGAGTCGTTGCCGGTCAATCCGCCAAGGCCAACACCTTTGTTCTGCAGAATGACACTTACGATCAGAGTCACCGAGATTATAATGAGCGCAATATCAAAATAGGTCGTCACGTTTAGCCTCCTAAAGCAACGACTGATTATACCTGTACCTGGAGCGAATCGTCAAACAAAATGGAAGAAATCAGTCTCAATTTGCACATTCATTCTGTATATTCAGACGGCAGTGGGACCCACGAAGAAATCGCCAGAGCTGCCTGCAAGGCGGGGCTAGACGTGGTCATCGTTACCGACCATAATGTTCTTGTGCGCGACAAGGAAGGGTATTATGAGGTGGATGGAAAGCGCCTATTGGTACTGGTGGGTGAAGAAGTGCATAACCAGGGGCGGCACCCGCAAAAAAACCATTTGCTTGTGTTTGGCACAAACCGTGAGATGGCCACCTTCGCGCCTGATCTTCAAAATTTGATCCATCAAGTGAACCTCTCTGGCGGGAGCAGCTTTATTGCCCATCCCCTTGAAGCCGCGTTGCCCATGTTTGGCGAGACCGATATCACATGGGATGATTGGTCAGTAAACGGGTACACAGGGATTGAATTGTGGAATGGATTTAGTGAATTCAAATCAGTCGTCACTGGACGACTGGCAGCCATATTCTACGCATTATTCCCGCACTTTTTGGCGCATGGTCCTTTACCGGCTACATTGAACAAATGGGACGCGTTACTTGCCGCTGGGGCGCAGGTGAACGCGGTGGCAGGCTCAGATGCTCATGCCCTGCATAAATCCATGGGGCCAATTCACCGAATTGTTTTTCCATATGAGTATCATTTCTCTTCCATCAACAACCACCTTCTGCTTCCTTCGGCGTTACGCGGTGACCTGGCCTTTGACCGGGGAATGGTCCTTTCTGCCTTGGCCAAAGGAAACAGTTTCATAGGATATGATCTTCCGGCATCCACCCGGGGATTTCGTTTCTCTGCCAACAACAAACATGGGAATGCCTCCATGGGAGACACCATCACCGTGGAAGATGGCGTCACCCTGCAAATCCGTATGCCGGAAACGGCGGAATTGCGCCTGTTATGTAATGGTGAGGTGGTACGTGAATGGGAAAAAACCATGAATGGAGCGCTGGTTACCACACGACCGGGAGCCTATCGCGTGGAAGCATATATCAATTACCATGGGAAGCGGCGAGGCTGGATCTTCAGCAATCCAATCTACATACGCGCCAATCCTGCCAGGAGGCGGTTACTTGACAGCCAATAATGTCACCCGTTTTCTTGATTCGAAAAAAGTAACCTACACCGCTTTTGATCTACCGCCCGAAAAACTTGGCGCAATTGAATCCGCGCGCTTGCTTGGAGTACCTGCAGGCCAGGTTTTTAAAACGATCGTTGTTATGCGTGCAAAGCCTGGAAAACCCATACTGGCCGTCGTACCCGGGAATAGGGAAGTTGATCTGAAAGCCCTGGCCGCGATTGTTGGAGATAAAAAATTGCAGGTATCCACACAGGCCGAAGCGGAAAAGATAACAGGTTTATTGACCGGCGGAATTTCACCGCTGGCGTTAATCAACCGGGGGTTTCAGGTCTGGCTGGATTCATCAGCCAGGGATTTTGATGAAATTCATATCAGCGGCGGGCAACGAGGATTAAATATTCGCCTGCCAGTGAATGTTTTGATGACTCTCACCTCAGCCCGGATGGGTGAAATCAGCCATCCGGGAAGTGCTGATAATGACTGAACTGATTGAGGTTTTCGAAGATTTGCTCTCAACGACAGGTTCATTATAATAAGAACGTGAAAATCAATTTTGATGCAATTGAAGCTCGTTTGAAATCCCTGGTTGAATCGAGTACCCATCTGGTCTCACCGCAACCGGAAAACGATACACGCCAATCCCGTCTGGCTGGGGCTGTTGAAGCATTCCTGCAGAATCGCGGCATTTCATCAATGGAAGAATTGCCAGATTCTCTGGTGTTTGTTGTGGCAAAACAAGACCTGACTGATTGGAAAGAGTATTCGATTAGTGATATCCTGCAAACAATATTTCAGGATTCTGGACAACCACTAAAGACTCTTCCGCAAATAACACTGGAAGCTGATCCCGAACTGCTTCCTGGCGAGATTATACTGAAGGTAGGGGATTTACCATCCGACACCCCTCTTGATAAAACGGCATCCATGCCGACGCTTTCCGGTGAAGAGGATGATTTTTTGGGCGACAGCGTGCCCCCCAATGCTTTTGTCATAATTGATGGATTGGAAACGGTCCAATTAACTCAATCTGTAGTGAACATTGGTAGGCGGTTGGAAAATGATATCGTGATTGAAGACCCACGCATCTCACGTGATCACGCGCAGATACGGGCGGTAAAAGGACAATATGTAATTTTCGACTTGAATTCCACAGGGGGCACCTTTGTCAATTCAGTGCGGATTTCCCAGCAGCCTTTATTCCCTGGTGATGTAATCTCATTGGCCGGTGTGCCCCTGGTTTATGGGCAGGATAATCCGCCTACCAGCATGCAGACTGGTCCAGTGGAACCATTCATCGATTCATCAGGAGCGAAAGACGGGTCATGAGCGGAATAGCCTTTCTCGCCATCCGGATAATCGTTTCCTTAATGTTGTACGCGTTTCTTGGAACAGCGATCTACATACTGTGGCAAGACTTGCAAATGCAGGCTGAGTTGGTGAAAGCCGCCCAGATTCCTTTGTTGACAGTGTCACCAATAAATAACGACCTGAATACCATGGAGTTTAATGTCCCTGAGGTGATTCTCGGCCGTGATCCGCTATGCAATTGCACAATAGCCGATGAGACAGTCTCTTCACGGCATGCCCGGTTGAGTTATCACCACAACCAATGGTGGCTGGAAGATATGAATTCCACCAACGGCACTTTTTTAAATGATGATCGAGTATACACCCCGACGGTGGTTATTTCCGGAGATGAGATCCGCTGTGGTCAGGTTGTCCTAAAAATCCTGATTACACCTAAGTAAGTGGTTTGCGCGCCAGCATGACCAGCGATGATCCAAATGGCAATTTTCGGCCGTAAGATAGCCAGGCAGATTCAAGGCTTAAAACCGCACACACAATTTCATTTACAACTGGAATGATTCGAAATTCTTTTTCGGCCTGATGTTGAACCTGCAAGTCCTGTGAAGCAATGGCTGTGTCTATCGCTTTTCTCCCCAGCCAAATGGCAGGATAGGTTATGGCTATATATGGTGAGAGAAATTCTTCTATGAATCCAGCCGGTAATATGGTTTGACGCAAACCATCCAGGGTATACCGGCGGACATGACGGCTGGCGAGATCAAAATAACTCCATAAACGGGGGTCGGCTGGCACTGTTACCATGAACAGACCACCCGGTTTGACCAGGTGGAAAATCTGTCGGACAACAGACTGGTCTTCTTTAATATGTTCAAGAACATCAAACATTCCAACCAGGTCAAATTTCATTTTCAACGGCGGCGAAGCCAGGTCAGCCTGAATCAATCTGCATTGTGTTCTTTGGCGGGCAAACCGCAAGCCCTCCGAAAAAAGATCCATTCCGGTCAGATTTGCAGATGGAAATTCTTTCTCCAATGATTGCAGTACATTTCCTGTTCCGCAGCCTACTTCAAGAATGGCTGGTTTATTGATATCAACCAGGGCTTTTCGCGCCAACGAACTAATAACTTTGTTCCTGGCAACAAACCAGAAATGCTTCTCCTCCGCCGCGAAGAGGGGTTCAAAATAATGCGGATCATAACTTTCTTTTGATGGACTCATATGAGGACCAAGTATATCATCCTACTCTTATCCTTCATTTTGCGGGCAATTCTTGTGCTATGATTCAGATACTACTTTACAGCCAGAGCGATGGAGGGATTATGTCTAACTCACCCGTTTTAGGTGTGATTGGTGGATCAGGTCTGTACGCTGTTTCATCACTGAAAGATGCTGAATCGATTGAAATCGACACTCCATTTGGCAAACCCAGCGCGCCACTGGTTTCGGGGGTAATGAATGGAAAGAGGGTTGTTTTTCTCGCTCGTCACGGCCTGGGACACACCATCATGCCATCTGAAGTGAATTACCGCGCGAATATTTACGCGTTGAAATCAATGGGAGTTCCGCGAATTGTGAGCATCAGTGCCTGTGGTTCTCTGCGGGAAGATTACGCTCCTGGTGAGATTATCATTCCTGACCAGGTATTCGATTTCACCCGCGCCGGACGTGCGCATACATTCTTTGGGGATGGTCTGGTTGTGCATGTAGGCACAGCCAACCCGTACTGCGAAGACTTAAACGCGCGAGTTTTTCAGGCTGTCTCTCAAACCGGTGTGGTCACTCATGCCGGCGGCACACTCATCACTGTCGAAGGACCGCGCTTTTCAACGCGCGCGGAATCGAATTTATTCCGCGCCTGGGGAATGTCCATTATTGGGATGACCGCCTGCCCGGAGGTGTTTCTGGCCAGAGAAGCAGAAATGTGCTATACAACCATGGCTCACGTTACAGACTATGATGTCTGGCGGACGTCCACTGAGCCGGTTAGTGTGGAAATGATCATTCAAACGTTGAATAAGAACACTGATGCCGCCAAACAGGCATTGGAAAACCTGGTGGAAATTTTACCGGAAGCTCAGACCTGCGGCTGCGGCGAAGCACTAAAAGATACCATTATTACCAATCCCGGCCGGATTCAAAGTGATACCCGCCGGAAATTACGCCTGTTAGTTGATAAATACCTGCCGAGTTGAATCGATTTTTTCCCGCCACAAGTGCCTATCATAATCAGGTTGAAAGCCGCCTGCTAACCCTGGCAAGCTGGTTCCTTTTTTTCTATGGAACGGCCATCACGCTTTCTCCCGCGGCCCGGATGCATTCCTGGCAGGTTGCCTACCGTTGGGATCACTGGATTGGTTTTTCTGTCTGGCTGGTCGGCACGGCGATCGTATTTCGTGGGTTAAATAAAACGCTGCCCGATCGTGACCCGTTCATCTTCCCACTGGTAATGATATTATGCGGCTGGGGTTTATTGGAGATCTGGCGGTTGTCTGCCGCTTTCGGAATGCGTCAAACGGTCTGGCTGGCGGTATGTCAGGCAACACTGCTGGTATTGTCATCCAGACCCGCGTTCCTTGACCTTCTGAGACGGTATAAATATCTTTGGCTGGCAGGGGGGCTGACATTAACCGCCCTGACATTTTTTATTGGAACATACCCGGGAGGGAACGGGCCGCACCTTTGGCTGGGTTTATTTGGTCTGTATTTGCAACCTTCGGAACCCCTTAAGTTATTGTTGATCGTTTATCTATCGGCGTACCTTGCGGATCTTCATTTTCTAAAGCTTGGAATACTGCAATGGTTGATGCCGGCTTTGGTTATTCTTTCGGCATCATTGTTGATTCTTCTTACGCAGCGCGACCTGGGTACTGCGACAATTTTTATTCTTCTTTTCTCATTCATCATCTACCTTGCAACCGGACGGCGGCGAACATTATTGATCAGCCTGATGATCATTGCGGCGGCTGGTCTTTTGGGGTACCAACTGTTTGATGTGATCCGGGTACGCGTGGACGGTTGGATCAATCCGTGGTTGGATCCATCCGGCAGGTCGTACCAAATCGTTCAATCCATCATTGCCGTTGGCAGCGGTGGAGTTATTGGGCATGGGCCGGGTCTCGGCAGCCCGGGGCTAATACCTGTAGCCCAATCCGATTTTATATACTCTGCCATCGCGGAAGAAACCGGTTTGATCGGTACCATTGGCCTGCTGGTGATCCTCGGCTTGATATTCAGCCGTGGTTTATCCATTGCCCTGCACGCGGCGGATACCTATCGAAGAAACCTTGCTGCCGGAATTTCCATATATCTCGTTATTCAGAGTGTGTTTATTATAGGCGGCAACATCAGATTACTGCCTTTAAGCGGGGTAACCCTGCCTTTTGTTTCATACGGCGGCTCGTCAATGCTAACAGGGATTCTCGGAGTGTGGATACTCCTGGTCATCTCAAACCAATCAGGACATCAACCGGTGAGCAATTTGCGGGTTGAACCATATCTGATCTCAGGGGCATTAATTCTGGCAGCCTTGGCTGGCGCGGCCCTGGTTTCCGGGTGGTGGGCGGTTATCCGATCAGCCGATCTTGTTGAGCGGGTCGATAATCCACGCAGGTCAATTGCTGAGCGTTATGTGCAACGCGGATCATTGGTGGATCGTTCTGGGAATCCCATCAGCCGGTCTGTGGGTATCTCTGGTGATTTCAAACGGGAGTATTTGTTTCCCGGTCTGGCTGCCACCACCGGGTATTCCCACCCGGTATATGGCCTGAGCGGGTTGGAACAATCGTATGATGCCTACCTGCGCGGAACACAGGGCAATCCATCCATGTCAATCTGGACTAATCAGCTCCTCTACGGTCAACCCCCGAAAGGATTGGATATCCGGCTCAGTATTGATATTGAAATTCAGAGGATGACAGACAAGGCTTTGACCGGAAAAAAAGGCGCGGTCGTGTTGATGAATGCTCAGACCGGCGAAATTCTTGCGCTTTCGTCACAACCCGGTTTTGACCCAAATACCTTGGATGAAAATTGGTTGACCTGGACAACCAGCAAAAACAGCCCATTGATCAACCGTGCCACACAGGGCGCATACCCGATTGGCACAGCCATAAATCCTTTCGTTCTCGCTGCCCAACCTGAAGAGATATCCCTTAAATCAAAACCGGAACAAACCACTCTGGATGGTTTTGGATGCGCATTATCTGTTCCTGATTCACCGACCTGGGGTGAAGCTTTAATTGCTGGCTGCCCGGGAACATCCCTGGATCTACTCGATCATATGCCCAATCGTCAACTTGAAGATATTTATGAAGCCAGTGGTTTCTTCAGCCTGCCTGATGTCCTTTTACCTCAAGTTCCCGCAGAAACAATGAAAGTTTTAGACCGCAAGGATGCCATACTGGGAAGCCACAATGCCAGGGTTTCCCCGTTACAGATGGTTCTGGCAGCTTCGGCTTTGACCAATAATGGCGATCGACCGGCTCCGCGGATTGCCATGGCGGTGAATACCCCGGCGCAGGGCTGGGTGATCTTACCTGCCGGGCAGAAAATTCAGGCGTATAACACCAAAGGCATCAAGCTTGCTTTAACCCTGATGGCTGATGAATCATCGCCTTACTGGCGCACAACAGCCAGCGTTCCCACCAGAGATGGGCAGGTATTCTGGTTTGTTGCCGGAACCACGCCGGAATGGCAGGGAACACCATTCGCATTGGCCATTATCATGGAAGAAGGTACCGCAAAATCAACCACCGCTATGGGGCTTGATTTACTGAATTCAGTTATGCTGCAGTAAAACCAGCGGATTGAACCTTAGTTGAATTTGATCCTGACAAAATGGCGTTTGCCAACCTGCAGAACACCCTCATGTTCCAGCGGGATTTTCCCATCCGCAAGAATCTGTCCGTCCAGTTTGACGCCTTTTTGATCCAGAAGACGGCGGCCATCGCTGCGTGAGGCCACGAGCTGGCAGGCTACCAGGACATCCAGCAGGGATTGATCGCGTGAAATTGACATTTCCGGCATTTCATCGGGAATATCGTGCTTTTGGAACAGACGGACAAAGGATTCTTGCGCCTGGTCGGCTTCCGCTTCTCCATAAAAAGAGGCTGTGACCTCGCGTGCCAGTTTCATCTTGGCATCCCGGGGGTGGAGAACGCCGGTTTTTAGACCATCTTCCATTGATTTGATATCGGCAGGAGTCCAACGGGTTACCAGACGAGAATAGGTTGGCATGGCTGCGTCAGGAATGCTCATCACTTTACCAAACATATCCGGGGCATCCGTGTTGATGGGAATGTGGTTGCCCAGGGATTTACTCATCTTTACGGAACCATCCGTCCCCGGCAGGATACCCAGGATTATGGCAATATTCGGTTTCTCGCCCATATAGGTCATCACTTTACGGGCTGCTGTCACAATGTTGAAGAGCTGATCAGTACCTCCCACCTGCACATCCGAGCGCATGGCATAGGCGTCATACCCCTGCATAATGGAGTAAAAGGTTTCATGCAGGTAAATGGCGTCACCTTTTTCCCAACGAAGCTTGAAGTTTTCACGGGTAAGGAATTGCTGAACGGTGAAATTGGACGCCAGTTTAATCAAATCTGCGAAGGTCAACTTGGATAACCAGTCCGCGTTATACCGAATAATTGTCTTTTTTGGATCGAGGATGCGAAAAGCCTGTTCGGCGTAAGTACGCCCGTTTTCCGCGACTTCTTCGGGGGTTAATTGCGGGCGGAGAATATCTTTATCCGAGGGGTCACCGATCAATGAGGTGAAATTGCCGATCAGGAAGGTGACTTCATGTCCGCAATCCTGGAACTGACGCAGTTTGTTCATGGGCACGGTATGCCCCAGGTGAAGGTCGGCTTTGCGGGGATCAAAACCGCAGTAGATACGAAGAGGGCGGTGTTCTTTTTCGGCTTCAACCAACCGTTGACGAAGCTCGGTCTTCATGGCTTGCTTAAGCGCTTCATCTCCATATTCCGTTCCCTGCATAAACAGTTCTACTTGATCGTCGATATTCACTTCAGCCTCCACACAGGAAAAGCGCCAGACGGCGCTGGATTTTTCTCGCTCAGATTATACCAGCATGAGCTTATCCAGTTGGCTGACAGGTATTCGAAGGGTGTACACCATCCATTATCGTGGATGGATCTGGCGGAGGGCGGATTCCAGAGAAGGATATTTGAAAGAATAATGCGATTCTCTGGTCAATCGTTCTGGCACCACCCTTTGCCCGTCCAAAATTAGGGTGGACATTTCACCCAGTACCGTGCGAAGCGCGAACGCCGGAACAGGAAGCCATGATGGTCGGTGGATTACTTTCCCCAATATTTGCGCGAATTCAAAATTCCTTACCGGATTCGGTGCTGTGAAATTATAAACCCCTGAAGCCTCCGGTTTTTCAAGCAGAAACAGAATCCCTTCCACAAGATCGGTCAGATGTATCCACGAATACACCTGGCGGCCATTCCCCATAGGCCCGCCGAGGAAAAACCGGAAAGGCAGTTCGAGGCGTGACAAGACACCTCCTTTTGGTGAAAGCACCAACCCGGCGCGGATAATCAAACGGCGAACACCCAGATCCTCCACCCGGGATGTGCTTTTCTCCCATTCCCGGCAGATGCCGGCCAACCGGTCAGATCCGGAAGGGGCGGATTCATCCAGTCTATCCGGATCATTGGGCGATTGTGTGCCGTAAAAGCCAATGGCTGACATTTGAACAAAGGCTGAGGGGCGATGTGGCGCCCGGTAAATCGCTTCGGCCAGCAATTCTCCGGAATAAACACGGCTCTCGCGGATCTGCGTCAACCGTCTGGCAGACCAACGCCCCGCGCCAATGTTATCACCGGCCAGATGGATGATCCAATCCGCTTTGGATACCCACTCCATCCATGGCCCCGGGTGAATACCATCCCAAAGGACACTTTCGCCAAACCGGCTTTGATAATCCGCCTGGCGAGTCAGAATCGCCACCTGGTGCCCGCGTGTTTGTAACTCTCTGGCCATGGCTGAGCCAATCATTCCGCTGCCGCCGCTGATAAGTACTGTAGACATAACATTCTCCTTCGTCTATTGTACATAATCGAGCGTAAAAGCATACTGGCTGCATCATGACATTCTGGATATTGAGAAACTTGAAAAAGGGAAATAAGGTAAAATTTTCAAATGCCATCAATCGTCGAATCATTATCCAAATTTCTAAATCTTGAAAAAGAACGCGGTTTTAAGAACACAGCCATTATCGGCGGTTTGCATAAAGTGGTTCCCTACTGGGAAAATGAAGCCCGTTCTATGTCCATTGCGCCAGATGTGATCCAATCTGTAACTGACCTTCTGGATGAATACAGCACTGCCGAAGGAGGACGCCGTCAGGATATTATTCAAGAACTGAATATTCACCTTATGGGAATCCCGGTTCCTCCTCCACAGGAAAACCGTGCTCCGGTAAATCTCAAGCCGTCACAAGCCATTTCTTCTTCGCAGAAATCAACCGCGGCAGTTAGCCCTCCCCAAAAGCCTCCCGCTCCGGTCAAACCGGAATTCAACACCACAAACCAACCGGTAAGACAGGCTCAATCCTATCAGACGCCTACACCAGTTGTTCCCACTTCAAAAGTACCAGCAAGGCCAACCAGCGGGCCAATTCGTGATAATGTTGCTCCACGCCGGCCAACACCGGGATCGCGCCTACCAGACGCATTCACCCCAGTAACCTTGAGCGCGCCCCTTACTGTGATCCAGGGCATCGGGGAGGAAACGGCAAAAAAACTGCGTAACCTGAACCTGTATACCCTGAAAGACCTGCTGTATAACTTTCCGCGTGATTATCACGATTTCAGCCAGGCCAAGACAATCAACCGTATTATGTATGGTGACACCCTGACGGTGATCGGTACAATTCAGTCTATTCACGCGCGCGACGCGCGAAGTGGAAAAATATGCATTGTGGAAGCCGTTATTGGTGATTCTACCGGGAATTTGCGCATTACATGGTTCAACCGGCGTTTTCTTGTCAACCAGTATCATCCGGGTGATCAGGTTTCGGTTAGCGGCACCATCAAACAATACCTGGGCCGCCTGATGATGGATAATCCAGAGATCGAACCGTTAGAGGCGGAGAACCTGTCCACCAACCGGATCAGCCCGGTTTATCCATTGACCGCTGGCATCACTCAGAAATTCATGCGCCGCATAATGAAGCAGACCATTGACTACAACGCCCGGCGGGTGACGGATTATCTGCCTGAACAGATTCGCGCGGACGCCGAATTATCAACTCTTTCAGATGCTCTTCTGCAGGTGCATTTCCCGGATTCGCAGCAAGATCTGGATGATGCCCGCAAACGCATCGCGTTTGATGAGATATTCCTGCTGCAAATGGGGGTTTTGCGGCAGAAAGCCACCTGGCAGTCTAATACAGCCCGGAAGTTCACACCATCACAGGAGTGGCTGGATAATCAATATTCCCGGCTTCCGTACGAGTTGACCTCCGCGCAGAAACGAGCCTTGGTTGATATTCAATCAGATCTGGCTGCAGGCAGACCGATGAACCGCCTTCTGCAAGGCGATGTCGGCTCAGGAAAGACGATTGTGGCCACCCTGGCTTCGTTGATCATCGCAAGTGAAGGAGCCCAATCCGCGTTTATGGCGCCCACCAGTATTCTGGCAGACCAGCATTTCCGCGGTCTTACCCGCTTACTGGCCGAAGGCGAGAACGCACCTCTAAAACCGGAACAGATCCGCTTGTTGATCGGCGACACGCCGGAAGCGGAGAAGGCAGCCATCCGCGAAGCGCTGGCAGACGGCACGATCAAGATCATCGTGGGAACTCATGCCCTGATCGAAGAACCGGTGACATTCCAACAACTGCAACTGGCCGTGATTGATGAGCAGCACCGTTTCGGAGTTGCTCAGAGAGCCGCGTTGCGCCAGAAAGGTGAAAATCCACACCTTCTGGTGATGACCGCCACTCCCATTCCTCGCTCACTCGCGCTTACCGTGTATGGTGACCTAGACCTATCAGTAATGGATGAAATGCCGCACGGCCGCCTGCCGATTAAAACCCATGTGTACCATCCACTGGAACGGGAACGCGCGTACCAGTTGATCCGCAATCAGGTCGATAGCGGTTTCCAGGCATTTATCGTCTACCCGTTGGTGGAACAGAGTGAGGAAAGCGACGAAAATACCGCCGCGGTTCAGGAATATGAACGGCTCCAGCAGGATATATTCCCTAACTATAAACTCGGTTTAATGCACGGGCGATTGAAACCGGAAGAGAAAGACGCGGTTATGAATCGCTTTCGGTCTGGCGAATTAAATATCATGGTGTCTACATCTGTTGTCGAGGTGGGCGTGGATGTTCCCAATGCCACCGTTATGTTGATTGAGAGCGCCAACCGGTTTGGGCTTTCGCAACTGCACCAGTTTCGCGGCCGGGTGGGGCGGGGAGAAGCTCAATCGTTTTGTATTCTGATCCCTGATTCTGACACGGCTCTGGAAAATGAACGCCTTGCCGTGATGGAAGAAACCAATGACGGTTTCGTGCTGGCTGAAAAAGACCTGCAGCAACGCGGACCGGGTGATTTTCTCGGTACGCGGCAATCCGGTTTTGCCGATTTGCGAATGGCCAAGTTGACAGATGTTCGATTAATCGAAACAGCCAGGCGGCATGCCATGACAGTTTTTGAGATTGACCCCAACCTGGAAAAACCGGAAAACCAGAAACTTGCCATTGCCTTAAATGATTTCTGGGGCAACGGCAAAGGAGACGTGAGCTAAATGATTCGCGCTTTTTTCCCCGGATCGTTTGATCCGATTCATTACGGACACATCGATATAGCCTGGCGGGCATCAAAACTTTTCGACGAAGTCATTGTGGGTGTTTACAACAAATCTTTGAAGAATATGCTTTTTTCGCCGGAAGAACGCATCTCGCTGGCAAAAAAGACATTTGAAGACGAACCAAAAATAAATGTGGTTGGTTACAATAAATTGACGGTAGATTTTGCCCGTGAAATTGGCGCCAAAGTTATTGTTCGCGGTCTGAGGGTATTCTCAGATTTTGAGTATGAATTCCGGATGGCTCTGGCCAACCACCGATTGGCGCAGGACATTGAAGTTGTCGCCCTGATTACTAATGAAGAGCATACTTTTTTGTCCTCAACAACAGTACGGGAGATCGCTTCTTTGGGAGGGAACATTTCTACTATGGTTCCCCACCATGTGGAGGAAGCATTAAACCGAAAATTTGGCAGCATATCGGATGACCGCCCAAATATTCACATGACATCTTTGCGGGATTGAGTAATCGATAATGCCCCTGTAACTGGCTGGCCCATTCCTTGCAACGGAGAGCATAGCGTACGCGTGGGAGGTTGGTATGGATATTTTGCATCTGGTTGACCGCCTGGAAGAACTTTTCAACGAAAGCCGATCGATCTGGTTTACACATAGTGTGGTCGTGGACGAGGACCGTATGTTAGACCTGATTGATCAGATGCGTGTGTCCATTCCTGAAGAGATCAAGAAAGCTCAACAATTGCTCGCGCAGCGTGACCGCATCATGGCACAGGCGCAGGAAGAAGCCAACCGCACCCTCGCGCTTGCCCGCGAAAAAGGCGAATCCTTGATTCAACAGGATTCGCTGGTGCAGGCTGCCCAGACGAGAGCCAACCAGATAATCAACGATGCAAAGGCGGAAGCCGAGAACACACGCCTGGAAGCGGATGATTATGTGCTGCAAAGCCTCTCCAAATTGGAAATGGAGATGGAACGCTCCCTGACCCAGGTTCGCAACGGAATCCGGACTTTGCAAAGTGAAAAGCAGGCGAAAGCAAAATAATAATTGATTCAAGTAAAACAGCCCGGAAATCCCGGGCTGTTTTTTACTCTTGTGCTGTCTGTGACGGTTGTTTGAACCAATTATTGAGGGCTGTAACCCTTTATCTTATCGATTTTGATCGGCGGTCTTCCACCACAGGTCTGTGGCACTCCAACCGATCAGGCCGGTGCAAATCAGGACGATAAATCCGGCTGAGCCCACCAAACCCTTGTTTTGTGAAAACAAACCGGGAATGCTCCAGGGAAACAGGTCGCCCCAGCCAAGGGCGATGGCCACATTTGCCATGATGAGTGTAAACACAGCCAGACTCAATGGAAGGAGGTAGCCCCGACCCAGACTGGCCAGCCAGGCAAAGGGGACAACCGCCAGAATGACAAGGCAGGTGGTTAACAGGATCAGAATGATCCCCTGCTGCATGACCGCTGAACTGACATCCGGCAGGTGGATCAGGTTGCCGGCCAGCAGGCTGGTGCAAACCATGATCAATGCCATGATAGTTGACCAGATGCCGAAAAGAATCATCTTCGCAAGAAGGATCGTTGATCGGCGCACCGGAACGGCCAGAAGGTCTTTGGCTGTTCCATCGGCAAATTCACGGCCGAATATCCAGCTGATGATCACAATGAACATAAAGAATCCGGCGGTGGACAATATCTGCGCGACAATCACAAGGAAAGCCGGCCAATCGGTTGCGGAAAAAGCGATCAAATCCGCTTTGGCGCTGATCACTCCGAGCTTACGGGATATTTCAGGATTTCGGGAAATCAGAACCATGAGTGCGATTACCATGGGCAACACGGCGGCGAACACAGACGTCCAGACAGGAATTCTGGAACGAATGGCTTTCATCCATTCCACATGTACGAGGTTGATCAGGGTTTTCATTTCGTTGCTCCTTCTTCCATGCCGACCAGACGCAGGAAGTACTGCTCCAGGTCTTCCTCTTCCACATACAGCCGGGTGGGGGAGATACCGGCAGTTACGAGCTTGCGGTTGACCTCATCCGGAAAATTTACAGACTGGCTGTCTGCCAGCGAAATTGAGCCGTTGAGCGGGATGGGCTCGGTAACACCGGCTCCCTGCAAGACTTTCAAGGCCTTCGGATTGTCTCGGGTTTGAATAAACAGCCTGCGCAGGCGATTCTTTTCCAGTTCTTCCATGCTCAATTCCTGTATCAAGCAACCGTTGTGGATGATACCAACCCTCCCCGCCAGACGCGAAACTTCTGCCAGGATATGACTGGACATGAAAACAGTCACACCATCTTCGCGGGTAAGTTTCAACAGCAGTTCACGGATTTCCACGATGCCGGCCGGATCAAGTCCGTTGGCCGGTTCATCCAGGAAAAGCAATCGGGGTTTGTGCAATAGTGCCCTGGCCAAACCCAGACGCTGAGCATTCCCCAGTGAGAGGTTGCCAGCTGTCCGGTCCGCGTATTCCGAAAGTCCAAGCTGTTCAATGATCTCTGAAACCGCCGAAGCCGGTGTCCCAGGATGCAATTGCCGGGCAACGTCCAGATTCTCTCGAACTGTCAATTCAGGGTAGGCGCGCGGGGTCTCCACAAGGTAACCCACATCCTGCCAGGGCTGGCTTGAGCCCAGGCGCACAAGGGTTCCCAGGACTTCAGCACGGCCGCTGGTAGGCTTGATCATGCCGAGCAGCATGCGGATGGTGGTGGTTTTTCCGGCGCCATTCAGGCCCAAAAAGGCATAAATTTCACCCTCGGAGACTTTCAATGAAAGGTTTTCAACTGCTCTGACGGTACCATATTCTTTCGTCAATCCAAATGTTTCAATCAAATTCATTCCAACTTCCCTTCTTCTTTGGTTATTATCTGGCCGGGCTTTTCGCTAATTTCCAGGGTTATCTCTCCCAGACAGTAGGCAGCGATTAATTCCAGATGTTTATCCAGATTCCCGGTGAGATTGTTTTCTTTCGCCCCAATCCCGGAAAGAAACCCAATCACCAGGGGATATAACAGTTCAACAATTTCCTCAGCATCTACTTTAATGTTGATACCGTTTTTCTCGCAGCGTGAAAACAACTCTTCGAAAAATGCCCGATCATTGGCCATATGTGCCTGGAAAACATCCACCGGCACTCTGTTTGCAAGGATTTCAAAGTCACTGCCGGTGAAAACCCGAAGAATGGGCAGTTCACCAAACATGTCAAAAGCCTTCTTCAGAATGGCAAACAAACGAGCTCGCGGGGTGGGGCCGGGTTGACTGATTACTTTCAAGATTTCCTTCCTGCCGCGGATTTCGACTTCTTCGATCACTTCCATGAATAGTAATTCTTTGGAATCGAAGAACCGATAGAACGCGCCTTTGGAAATGCCCACCGCGAGCGCGATTTCCTCGACATTGGTTTTTTTGAAACCAAAACGCGAAAAATGTTTTTCGCCTTGTTCCAACAATTTCCTGCGAATGAGTTCTTTTTCGTCTTCAGAAAACCATTTTGGCATATAATCACCTGCAACCCAATGACCAGAATAGATATATAGTCATAGGTCATTTTAGCATGAATCAAGAAAAATGCAATACCCGCGGCATTAGTATTGTGCCGTTCAATATCCTATAATGTTGTAAAATGCGATTCTGTAGAACCTGACAGGGAACAGGGGCATATGAAAACAAAAACGATCGTCCTGATCATCAGCGCTATTGTTATTGGTTTTATTGCCATCCGGTTCGTCGTCTTTCCAGAGAATTCCACACCGGTGATCGCGACAGAGACTGCCGGGCAGTTTACCGCTCCAATCCAAACTGTTACGCCTGCGCCAACCGAGACCTCCACACCACTCCCGACTGACACTCAAAGCCCACCGCCACCACCAACTGAAACGGAAAGCCTCTCTTCACCAACAGCTCTTCCCGCCGTTGCGACGTTCCAACCGTCGGTTGTACTCCATGGGAAGCTTTTTTTTGATATTGACCTTTCCGGGAATCAAAACCTCGTGCCTGTCCGATACTACCGCGGCCTGGTCTATCCTCTTGAACCAGACAAGCGCCAGAATTTGGATTTTATAAAAACCCTTCGCGCGTATAAAGAGTCTCATCCTTATCTGATGGATGGCACACAAATAGACATTATGGAACCAGGTTTATCTGGTTATGAGGTATGCGGATATTTAAAAGAGATCAAAGCCGGCTGCGCGTTAACCGACGCGGACGGAAAATTCGAGATCACCGAAGGCACGATCAGAGCGGGTGATGTTGTTGGAATCAGGATCGCAGATATCTCCAGAGAGAAAATTGGTACGATGGCATATCAGAACCTGTTCGTGAGATCTGTAACCCTACCGCCATATGAGATCAATGGATACATGGTTCCCGAACAGCATCTGATTCAAACCGACTTGATGAAGTTATCCAACACACATTACCTGTCGGCAACCGAAGAACCGCTGGTTATTGGGTTATCTCAGGGTTATCTACCTTACCAGCCTGTAAAAGGCGAGATGTACGTGTACAGCTTTTTTGACCATGACTCCCGTGTCGCTTATGGACTGGATTGGCGTAACAGGAATTGCCTGATGCCGACAGCTTACAACCAACCTCCCAATAAGATCACAGATGGTACTGATGGCGTGATTTTCGGCGGACAAAAAGGTGATCAGGTGCTTTCCATGGGGTTTGGAATTGCCACTGTTAATGAATCGGAAGATATGGGTAAACAGGTGATTGTTATGATTGATAATGCGCCCCATTCTGTTGTGTACAGCCACCTGGATACCGTGTTGGTGAATAATTTACAGGAAGTTTTTATAGGCCAGATCATCGGTACCGTGGGTCGAACAGGAAGAGATGTGGGTGCTCCACAGGTGCATGTGGAAATTGGTAATAACACGAAACTTGATCCGTTCGGTGATCCGAAAGGCACTTATGCTCCAGTATGGACGCGTTATTTTTCACCGGTAGAATTTCCATAAAAAAAGGAGCCACCACTGGATGAGTGATGGCTTCCCTGGTATTGTTCTTTCTGCCGGGGTTATGTTTCCCCATTTAATTTCTCGGTTTTCTTTTTCGCCGGTTTTGCGGAGGTTTTCTTTTCCACTTTCGTCCGGGGTTTTCGCTCCACTGGAGGGTGAAGCGCCACATCCAGCACCTGATCCATATGTGTGACCGGTATGACCTTAAGATCAGAGAGGACTTTCTTTGGAACGTCCACCAGGTCTTTCATATTGCGTTCCGGTAAAAGCACCCGTTTCAGACCCGCGCGGTGAGCCGCCAGGATTTTTTCTTTCAACCCACCGATTGGCAAAACTCGGCCGCGCAGGGTAATCTCGCCGGTCATGCCAACATCTTTATAAATGGGACGTTCGGTAAAGGCGGAAATCAACGCGGTGGCGATAGTGATACCCGCGCTGGGGCCGTCTTTCGGAATGGCGCCTTCCGGTATGTGCACGTGAATATCGAGATGTTCAAATTCAGCGATATCAATATCCAATTGTTGCGCCCGGGATTTCAGGTAGGAGAAGGCCGCCTGCGCTGATTCCTGCATCACTTCGCCCACCTGGCCGGTGATTTGTAAATTTCCCTTGCCTTCCAGAATGAGCACTTCCACGGGCATGATCTCGCCGCCGTTTTCCGTCCAGGCAATGGCAGTAGCCACTCCGACTTCATCTGTGCGTTCAGCTTCTGTAAGCAGAAACTCCGGCGGACCAAGGAACTTCTCAATCAACGCGGGTGAAATCTGCCGCGGATATTTTTTCTTTTCTGATTTCAAACGGGCAACTTTACGACAGGTACGGCCGATTTCGCGTTCCAGGTTGCGAACCCCCGCTTCATAGGTGTATTCACGCACAATTTTTCGTAGGGCGGCATCCTGAAGAACAGTTTCATTGGTCTCAAGTCCGCTCTCTTCCATCTGACGGGGGATGAGAAAACGGCGGGCGATTTCCACCTTCTCCTCTTCAATGTAACCGGGGAATTCAATTAATTCCATGCGGTCCATCAGCGCGGGTGGGATGGAGGCGGTGCTGTTGGCCGTGGTAATGAACATCACTTTTGACAGATCAAAGGATAGTTCAAGGTAATGGTCGGAAAAAGCATTGTTCTGTTCAGGGTCCAATACTTCCAGAAGGGCAGCCGATGGGTCGCCGCGAAAATCTGCGCCCAACTTATCGATCTCATCGAGCATGAATAGTGGGTTGATGCTTCCAGCCCGCCGCAT
>CAYNJT010000008.1:59126-79736 GCA_964397625.1 uncultured Leptolinea sp.
CGGTCTTTGGCTTTTCCAAGACCGTAGTGGTAATTTTCAAGAATTTCAGCGGCGTGTTTCACATCCAGGTTATCTTCGGTGGCCGTGTTCCAGGGGAGTTCGATGATCCAATCCAGATAGGTGCGGATGATTCCCACTTCAGGCGCCATTTGCGGCATCTGGTTGAGGCGTTCAATTTCCTTCAACGCGGCGGTGCGGGCTTCAGCCGGTAGTTCTATGGTCTGGATCTTTTCTTTTAGTTCATTGATCTCGCGTGTCCAGATATCCCCTTCGCCCAATTCCGTCTGGATGGCTTTCATCTGCTCGCGCAGGTAGAACTCGCGTTGGCTGCGATCCACCTCGCTTTGCACGCGGGTTTGAATTTCATCTTCAAGCTGCAAGACATCGAGTTCTTGAGCCAGCAGCCAATTTACACGTTTGAGGCGTTCTTCCGGATCGTTGATCACCAGCAATTTCTGGCGTTCATGCATGGAAAGCGATATGGACGTGCAGATCATATCCGCCAGCCAGCCGGGTTCGTTGATGTTCATGGCCACCAGATGTGCTTCTTCCGGAAGGCTGCGGTCAAGCTGTACACAGCGTTCAAACAGATCTCGGGTGGTGCGCATCAGGGCATCGATGCGCCGGGTTACCCGCACAGATTCTTCCATAATGCGGGCGCGTACCCTGGGGTAGGGGCCGTCTTCCAGCACTTCAAGTATTTCCACACGGCGCCGGCCCTGGACCAGCGCGGAACTGTTGCCGTCAGGCATGGTCAAGATACGGCCTACAACCATTTCGATACCGATACCCAGGTATTTGCCAGAATCTGGGAAGTCGAGTTCCCACTCCCTTTTCATCAACCCGATGACAGGTTCCACATTTTCCTGTGATTCCTGTATTGCCAGAAGGTTTGGCCCTGGGGTCAGAAAAACTGGAAGAGTCAAACGGGGAAAGATCACCAGATCGGTGAGCACAACTCCAGGGAGTTCTATAACACCATTTTCATCACCGGTGGCATTGGGAATGCGGTAAAGCTCTTCTGTCCGCTGATGCAGAGCGGCAGAATATTCATCGTTTCCATTGCCGGTGTTCCATTCATCCATACGATTTCTCTCTATCTTCTTATTATGCCTTATCCGGCGATTTTCGTTTAAACCATGCCTCACGCACAGTGGCTGCAATAAATAGGCTCCCAGCCGCTAACACGACTCCATCCGGTTCGCCTGGATCCATACTAAATTCCAAAGCGATTTCCACGGTATCTGTGGTCAAAACGGAGCAGGAATAGGAGCCTGCCGATTTTATCAGAGTATTCATTTCCGCGGCGCGCGGATGTGGAGAACGGGTGAGGATTACCCGGGAACAGATGGGTAAAAGTTCGGCAAACATACCGGAAATATCTTTGTCTTCAGATGCGCCAAAAATCAGGGTGATGGGCTTGCCGGGAAAGTAATCTTCCATTGCCTGACGCAGTTTATGCGCTGAATCACGATTGTGAGCAGAATCCACCACCAGGTATGGATCACGGCTGAGGATTTCGAAGCGGCACGGCCAGACCACCTTTGCCAGGCCTTCCTGAATGGCCTGATCGCTGATTTCAAATCCCTGTTTGCGCATCTGCATAATGGCAGTAATGGCCAGAGACGCGTTATCCACCTGGTGCTTCCCCAACAGGGGAATAAAGAAATCCATCCCTTTTCGATATTCCAACGGGAAGAGAGAATCGGTGCCATCTATAGGAGATGGTGTTGATATCTCAAACCACTGTCCATCCAGGGTGTGTTTAAGCAGGCGGGACTGGACATCGCGGCCAACCACTGTCAGACGACTCTCCTTTTCTGAAGAGACAGATTCCAGTACGGCAAGGGCATCAGGGTGTTGCGGGGCGCTGACCACCGGGACACCGGTTTTAATGATCCCGGCTTTTTCGCGGGCGATCTTTTCCAGTGTGTCGCCCAGCACTTTCATGTGATCCATGGAGAGAGAGGTGATAACAGACAAAGCCGGATTGACGATATTGGTCGAATCCAGCCGGCCGCCAAGACCTGTTTCAACAACGGCTACGTCAATATGCTGCCGCCGGAAGGCTTCAAAAGCCAATGCAGTGGTGATCTCAAACGTGGTGAGCCGGCTGATTTTTTGGATGATTGGTTTGAAGTCATCGATTAACTTATTTAATGCCGCGTGCGGGATGGGCAGATTGTTTATCTGAATACGTTCGGCAAAATCATGTAGATGTGGCGAAATGTAAAAACCAGTCCGATAATCTGCCGCCATCAAGATCGACGCGATCATCGCCGCGGTGGATCCCTTTCCTTTTGTGCCGGCAACGTGAATCACAGGGTAGCCATCCTGTGGATTCCCCAATTCATCTGCCAGCGCGCGCATCTGATCCAGGTTGAATTTTTCAGGAGAATACTGCAGGTTGCGGGTAAGACTGTAATCTACAAATGAATAAAGGTAATCCAGATTTTCCTGGTATTTCGCTTCGGTTGAGTCCATGTTATCCCTTCGATTCTCTCAGAGGATTGTAATCACGCGGGGGGTAATATGCAAGATGAAATGGAAATTCATTCAGCAGGATATAATTATCTAGCTTGGAAGGAATTCAATGACAACAGAATCGCAGCCCATGTACCGAATACGAGACATTGATGCCAGCGACCGGCCGCGTGAACGTTTGGCAACTGAAGGCGCCGGCGCATTAAACAATGCCGAATTGCTGGCCATCCTTCTTCGCACCGGATTGCCAGGTGAAAACGCCGTTCAAATGGGGGAACGATTACTCAGAGAATTTGGCGGACTCAGTGGTTTGCATCGAGTCAGTTTTGATGAGTTAAGCCATCAGAAGGGTGTAAATGTGGCCAAGGCGTGCCAGATCAAAGCAGCTATTGAATTGGGGAGCCGGCTGCCAAATGCCAACCGTGATGAAAAACCGGTAATCAAGAGTCCGGCCGATGCCGCCAATTTGATCCAATTTGATATGGCCGGGTTGATACAGGAGAACCTGTGGGTATTGCTCCTGGATACTCGCAATCGTGTATTGAAAATTGAGAAACTTTACCAAGGGTCGATAAATTCTTCATCGTTACGTATGGCTGAATTATTTCGGACTGCATTAACCATTAACGCGGCTTCCATCATATTGGCGCATAACCATCCAAGCGGTGATCCAACCCCCAGCCCGGAAGATATTGCCACAACGCGAGCCGCGCAACAGGCTGGCCGGTTGCTGGATGTCGAAGTGTTGGATCACATCGTGATCGGTCATAATTCCTTCGTATCTCTCAAGGATCGCGGATTGGGATTTTCCTCGTAATCCGATCAAGTCGATCACAACCTGTATTATTAAAAATGCTCTCTGAAAAATAATGACCGGATAAATAAGTGGCAGGTTGATGTTTTTTCAACTTGTGGCTATACTTGTATTCAGTCAATTTTCAAGGAATGTCCAACATGCGTGTAAGCAGCCTCTAATCAATATTTTTTCAGGGAGCGTTTCGCTCGGTTTGTATTTAACCGGGGGCGTTGCCTCCGGTTTTTGTTTTTAAAAATTAGAGCTGTTTTATGCTTACAGTAATCAATATAACAAAATCATTCGGAATCAAACCGGTTCTCCAAAATGTGAATTTTCAATTGAACGCGGGTGAAAAGCTGGGATTGATTGGTTTGAACGGTTGTGGAAAATCCACCCTGCTTCAAATCATTGCAGGTGAAGAAAAACCGGATCGGGGAACTGTGACGTTCACGCAATCCGGGCTGCGTGTAGGCTATCTGCGTCAGGGATTGGTTCTTCCGGAAGATGAAACCTTGACAACGTATCTCAATAGTATGCAGGGAGACTCGTCTCTTGTTTCTCGTGAGGTTGAGCGGTTGTCTCGTGAGCTGGCAGAAAAACCCGACGACCCGCAAATTGCGGAAGAGTTCGATAGGGCATTGGCTTTACTTCAGACGACGTCAGAATCAACAGGCCAGGTGGAGCATATCCTTGGCATGCTTGGGCTTGGAGATATCCCCCGTGACCAAAAGATCCGCCAATTAAGTGGAGGTCAAAAAACCCGGCTCGGTCTGGCTTCTGTCCTGCTCAACAGGCCTGATCTGTTGCTATTGGATGAACCCACCAACCATCTGGATATTCAGATGCTGGAGTGGTTGGAGGGCTGGCTGAAGAAGAACCGGAGTGCTGTCCTGCTGGTATCCCATGACCGCACATTTCTCGATAAGGTTGTGGATGGAATTCTCGAACTGGACGAACATACTCATTCCATCCAGTATTTTCCGGGGAATTACTCAGATTACCTTCAGAAGAAACGCGATCTGCGTGAGAAACAATGGCAGAATTTCGTCAATCAGCAGGATGAGATTAAGCGATTGAGAAAAGCGGCTGCAGGGGTGCGTGATCTGGCCAGATATCACCGTGGTGGAAAGACGGATCCGGGGAGTACGGACGGTTTCAGTATTGGATATTTTGCCAACCGCGGGAAGGAAACCGTTCAGAGGGCAAAGAATATTGAAAAAAGAATTGAGCACCTGCTTACAGACGAACGAGTGGAAAAGCCATCCAGAACCTGGCAGCTTAAGGTGGACTTTGAGGCAGCAGGGGAATCGGGGCGGGATGTTATCGTGTTGGATGATCTATCGATCGGGTACAACAACCAGAAGCTGGCCGGGCCTTTTAACCTGACAGTTCGCTTCACCGAAAGGATTGTTATTACGGGAGCCAATGGCTGCGGGAAATCCACCCTGTTAAAGACGATCGTAGGGCAGATCCCTCCGGTAAGCGGTTCGGCCCGGCTGGGAAGCGGCGTAAAGCCGGGATATATGGCCCAGGAACAGGAAACCCTGGACAACCAACTGACTGTACTGGAAACAATGATGACCATTTCCAGTTGTTCTGAAACAGAGGTCCGTTCGTTCCTTTCAAAGTACCTGTTCATGGGGGACGAAGTGTTTACACCGGTAGGGAATATGTCCTATGGTGAACGAGTTCGACTTTTGTTGGCGTGCAATGTGGCAAAGGGATGCAATCTTTTGATCCTGGATGAACCCATCAACCATCTGGACATTCCTTCGCGTGAACGTTTTGAACAGGCGCTTGCCGGATTCCCTGGTACTGTGATTTCCGTGGTTCATGACCGTGTTTTTATTAAAAAATTCGGCCAGATACTCTGGAAAATGGATGATGGCCTGATCACAGTAGAGGATCACAGACCGATTGGCTGATGCCTGAATAGACCATGAATCTAACAGGAGTTGTGTTGACAGGAGTAAAGCATTATAGTAAACTTTCCCTCGCGATTTTGGCGAGGTAGCTCAGTGGTAGAGCAGGGGACTCATAAGCCCTTGGTCGTGGGTCCAAATCCCACTCTCGCCACCTCAATTTACGTAGAACTTCCGGCAAAAACCGGAAGTTTTGCTTTAATCAGCCTGTTTTAAGGAAACCGTAGGGGGAAATTTAAGAGTATCGTCGGCAAAAAAAGGTTGACAAAGGGTCGATGTGGCATAAAATCTGGTATGAAGGTCAGACCAAAATACCATGAATAATCCAAACGCCCCAATCGCTCGAAGATCACTGGCTGAGATTATTGCCGGCAAACTGGCTGCCAGCATACTTGACGGGAAAGTCACGGCTGGAACACAACTCGCCCCCGAACGCGACCTGGTTAAAGAATTCGGGGTCAGCCGTTCCACACTGCGGGAAGCACTGAAAATCCTGCTGGACAGCCGCTTGATTGAATCACGGGTTAGCGTTGGCTGGTTTGTGTGTGAGATCACCTCAGGCAACCTGGCAAGAGCCCGCGAACTGGCTTCCTGGGCGAGGGCTGAAGTCCCGCAAATGCCCCGGCCAGCCGGACAAGAACCACCCACCGGGCCGCGGCGGCTGCCGGTAACCCCGGAAAAACCGCTGCAGATCCCCAACCTGAAAACGGATCGATCGGGCACCTTCCAGCTCATTTCCTGGTGGGAGCGCGAAAAGGTTGAGCAGGCGCGGGTGATGATCGTTGGCGCAGGAGCGCTGGGCAATGAAGTATTGAAGAATCTCGCGCTGATGGGAATCGGCCATATCCTGATCGTGGATTTTGACACAGTGGAAATGGCCAACCTGAGCCGCTCGGTTCTGTTCCGGGAAAGTGATTCGTCGCGCAACAAGGCTGAAGTGGCGGCGGCACGCGCCAAAGAGTTGAATCCGCATGTGCATGTGCAGTATTTGCACGGCGATATTTCCAACCAGGTTGGGTTGGGGATATTCCGGCGCATGGATGTAATCATCGGCTGCCTGGATAACCGCGAAGCCCGGCTGGCCGTCAACCGGTTCGCTTACTGGGTTGGAAAACCCTGGGTGGATGGCGCCATTCAGGAACTATACGGCCTGGTGCGAGTCTTTATCCCAGGCCAGGGGGCCTGTTTTGAATGCAGCCTGACCGAACAGGCCAGACGCGACCTGGCAGTGCGCTATTCCTGCCCTCTGCTGGCGCGTGAAAATGTCCTGTTGGGAAAAGTACCCACAACGCCAACCATCGCGTCCATTATTGGCGCCATGCAGGCACAGGAAGCCCTTAAACTAATCCACGGCATGCCGGTGGAACCCGGTAAAGTCATCCACTTCAACGGACTAACCAACGAGATGCACACCTCTGCCTACACCGCCCGGGAAGATTGCGAGAGTCACTGGAGCTATGGTGAGATCACCGAATTGCCGCTCAGCGCCGGGACGACCTCCCTGGCGGAATTTTCGCGCATTGTCCAGGCGGACCTTGGGCCGGAGACACTGATCGAATTGGACCAGGAGCTCATCCTTTCGTTGACCTGCCCACAGTGCGGCACGCGCGAGGAGATCCTAAAACCCATGTCACAGGTCGGATTTCAGGCAGCCCATTGCCCAACCTGCGGTATTCTTCGGGAGATTGAAATGACCCATACCATAACCGGGGATGAACCTTTCGCCCATCTATCTCTTGCGGCAGCAGGCATTCCCCCGCTGCATATTCTGCGGGCTTTTAACGCTTCGGAATACCGATTTTATGAATTGACCGGTGACCTATCTGACACATTGCATTTCCGGCATTTCGAACGGCACGATAACCGGCTGATGGCTACAGCGCTGCGCGAATCCATCCGGCTGCATGAAATCCCCGCCTCCGAAGAACCGCCTTCAAACCCGGCGCATGGACGCGTGACACTTTGGAAGGATTGACACGGAGATGGAGATGGATATGTCTTCAATGTTGACCACACCTCCGGAAGGCGGCAGGGTGACTTCCAATTTTTTATTGCGGCTGGCAGTTTTGCTGTTGCTCACAGCGGCGGTCATTGGCGTCCCGACTTACCTGCTGTATTCACAATTCATCCGTTGGACAGACCTTGCGCCATCCGTGTCAGCCATTATTTGCGGCATATTCGCGGGGTTGTTTTCCCGGTTGATCTACCGGGGCTGGCCGCGGTTTATCCGCTGGATTTTCGCGTGTATCGCCTCATGCGCGGCACTGGCTGTGGCAGGTTTGATCGGCTACCAGTATTTCAACATAGATCTGTCAGGGATCACGACAGCCGCCGTTCAACCCGATTTTTCCATTCTGTCCGTCATGGCTGCGGCTAGTGCCTTTCTCGTGGTGTTTGCCTGGCGGAAAAAGACCGTTATGGTTCAACCGAAAAATGAATTGTTGGAAGCTGCGCCAACGAGTTTTCCTGTTGAAGACTGTTCGATGCCAGTATCTGCAGCCGAACCGGTTGCTCCCCCCCGATCACGTTCACCCAGGAAAACCAGAGTGTCTCTGATTCCGGATGGTCTGCGCAGACAATTCCGCAAAAACAACTGGCGGCGGTTGAAACGGAAATGGACGGATCAATGGGTGAACCTGTTCCGTTTTGGCAAAAAGATACTTAAGAATCCAATCCAATCCTTTTTTCATCAGGGAACCCAACCGGGCAGACATATCTCACCCCGTAAATCGGTCAACCGGCTGCAGATCAGAGTTCCTGAACACAGAGCGGCTCCCCCGGCGTCATTACCGGTCGCGCTTCCCAGAAAACATCCCGGGCGGCGAACGCACCACCCGGTACGTCTGATCGGCAGGGAAGAGTTGCGTTGCCCGTATTGCTTGCAATTAATCGAACCTCATGAACGTAAACGAATGGTGGTGTGTCCCATCTGCCACGCCGCTCACCATAAAGAATGTTGGGAGATCACCGGCTCCTGCCAGGTACCCCATAACCATGCTGTGCTTTAATCCAAATCCCGGAGGATTGAATGACTGACCGTTCCATTACCATCGTATTGCCAAATGGCGGAGCCCGCCGGGCGGATATCCCCGCGGATGTCGCGGTTGGCGATATTCTGACAGAATTGACATCCCTGCTTCAACTTCCCACTGTGGGGCCTGATGGCCGGCCGATGGGATACCGTCTTGACAGCAAGGCGCTGGGGCGTGAGTTGCTGGAAAAAGAGACATTAGCGGAAGCCAACGTTCCCGATGGCGACCGGTTGATACTCACGGCTGATATTACCGCCGGGGCAGGCAACCTGGATCAGAGCCCGCGAATGCGTCGGTTGCGCGCGGATTATGAATTGATTCAGGAACTGGCCGCGAGAAGCGACCTGATTTCGATCCAGGCGAAATCCACCTTTCCTGGCATGCCGCCTGAACGGTATATCGTCACATTCAAGTGCAAATCGATCATTGGTATTGATCCCAAAGGCAATCCAAAGATTGGCGAACACCACCAGGTGGAGATCTATCTGCACGCCCAGTATCCGCAGCGCTGGCCGGGGATGAACTGGCTGACACCCATCTGGCATCCAAACATCAACCACCTGAACGGAAGTGTATGCATTGACGCCGCCTGGTGGGCTGCCAGCCGCTCGCTGGACCGGTTGGTGATCATGCTGGGTGAGATGCTGCAATATAAGAATTTTCATGATGACCCCACCAAACCGCCATTCCCCTGGGACGCGGAAGCTGCCAAATGGTGCAGGGCGTACCGCATAGTTCACCCCGGTGTATTTCCACTGGACAAACGTGAATTGATGCGTCCGGAGCGTGTAAAGATTAAAACCGCGCCACCGGCGGCAGTAAAACCGAAAGTGAAGCTCAAACTGAAATAACCGACATCAAGGTGCACCTTGTTTTTGGATACCACTGAAACCAAATGGAGGATTCTATGTCTGATAAAAGCGTTACGTTTGTATTGCCCTCGGGCGGCAGCCGAACAGCCGAAGTGCCGGATGATGTAGCCGTTTCTGATCTCATTCCGGAACTGGCGACCTCGCTGCAATTGCCCACCACCGGCCCTGACGGCCGCCCCATCAGTTATCGCCTGGATAGTAAAGCGCTGGGCCGCGAGTTGCAGGAAGCTGAGACACTTGCTGCAGCCGGTGTGCCCGCGGACGACCGTTTGATGGTTACAGCGGATATCACGGCGGGGTAACTTTCTCTCAGGCCAGGCGGTACACTGGTGGTCAGAGCCGCCTGGCATTTTCATCATCGAGGGTTCTGTGGAGCGGACGTCACGAATTCGGATCGGAGAAGGCGGTAGCATGAAGTTCCGGCACAACCGCGCCCCGTTTTACCGGGCGCAGGGATGGCAGCCGCTTGAGCATGATGGAAACGCACGGCCAGCCGTTCAAATCTTTCTCACACAACACGCGTTCATCCGGATATGTTCTCATGCTGGTTCGGATTTACAAAATGAAGTCGGCGGCTGGCTGGCCGGCAAGACATATCTTGATAACACCTCCGGAAAACCGTTCATTGTGATCAACACCGTCCTGCCGGCTGAGTTTACGGTGCAGGGCAGCGCCTTCCTGACGTTTACCCAGGAAAGCCAGGTGAACCTGCATGCCACCATGAACGACCAATATCCTGACCTGATGCTGCTGGGGTGGTTCCACACCCACCCGAAAATGGGAGTCTTCTTTTCGGAATGGGATCGTTGGCTGCATGAAAATTTCTTTCCTGAAACCTGGCAGGTCGGACTGGTCATCGAACCTTTCAGCGCTTCGGGAGGTTTCTTTCAGAAACAGGTGGACGGTACGCTGGATACCCGCCGATATTTCGGGTTCAATGAACTGTATCACCGCCGCAGGCGGTCGATTGTTCACTGGCGCAACCTTGTACCTGTTGAAAATTTGACAGATGAAACGAGGCAACTATGAGCCGTTTTATGAAGATCTACTATTATGCCGTGCTTGGGGGGATAGGCGGATTATTCGCCTGGCAGGCCAGCAATATCCTGGGATTGTCTTTCACCGGGAACCTGTATTTCAACGCGATGGTGGTCGGAGGATTCATCGGCTTTTTGATCGGATTCATGATCGGCGCGGTGGAAGGGATTACAGCCAGAAATCTGGAAAAAGCTGCCTTATCTGGTGTCATCATCGGAGGCCTGGGATTGGTGGGGGGAGCCATTGGCCTGCCCATCGCGGAAGGATTCTTTCAAGTCATCGGCGGATACGCCTGGGCAAGACCGCTGGGGTGGGGGCTCTTCGGCCTGTTGACCGGAACCGCGGCGGCTTACAAAGGCGGCGCGCAGATCTGGAAAGGCGCGCTGGGCGGTTTTGCCGGAGGGATTCTAGGCGGTCTGCTGCTCGAATTTGCGCGCAACAGCCTGTCCGATCCACTGCTGGGAAAAGCTGCTGGTCTGGTGATGATGGGCATGGCGGTGGGCGGGTGTATCGCGTTAATTGTCTACACTCTTTCAAAAGCCTGGTTGGAGGTGAAATCAGGAAAATTACGCGGGACGGAGTTTATCCTCGATAAGTTCCTGCAACCCAACGGGCCATCGGCCATCATTGGCAGCAGCTCGCTTAAGGCGGATATCGCGCTGCCGGATCCCGATATCTCTCCGCAGCATGCCATGCTGCAGGGAGGCGGATCTTACTTCAACCTGAAGGATATGAGCATGACCGGTACGTTTGTCAACAATAAACGGGTGGAACAGACCCGGCTTTCCAACCAGCAGGTCATCCGCATGGGGAACACCGAACTGGTGTACCACGAAAAGAGGTAAATATGAATAAATTTCACGGAACGCGGTTTGCGTTAACCCTGCTTCTACTTTCAGGATTGTTGATGGCATTTATGCCAGTTTCAACAGGCAATCCACAAAACAACGATCTGAATATTCGCATCACCCAGGTGGACAACTCAAAATTCCCATTGGTCACAGTATATGTGTCAGTGGTGAACGCGAAGGGAGAGCCGGTTGCCATCAACCCGAACAACCTGATCATCCGTGAAAGCGGTAAGGTTATCCCGGCGAACAATATTCAGGGAGCTGGGCAGGTTGGTCCGCTAACGACTCTGCTGGTTATGGATGTTTCCGGCAGCATGGACAAAATGGGCAAAATTGATTCCGCAAAGGCCGTTGCCAAAGAATATATTGCCCAGATGCGGCCGGGTGATAAAGCCGGGATTATCCTATTCAACACCATGGTGCGCACAGCGCAGGTCATCAAGGAGGATAAGGCGGAACTATCGCACGCCATAGATATGATCTCTGCGGGCGGCGACACAGCCATGTACGATGCACTGATTGCCGCCGTGGGCCAATTGAACGGTATCGGCGGCAGAAAGGCTATACTGGTCTACACAGATGGCCTGGATAACCGCAGCAAGTCTTCAGTGGACGGCGTTATTTCTGCCATCGGCTCGGGCGGATTGACCATCTCCACTGTGGGATTCGGCGATGCCAGCCAAGGAACAGGGTCGCAGGAAGCGTTGGATGAAGGCGTCTTAAAGAAGATCGCGCAAGATTCCGGTGGGCGCTATGGTTTTGCCGAGAACCGGGAACAATTGAGCGCCCTGTACGCGTCTTTCGGAGCTTCATTGCGCAATGAATACGAATTGACCTACCGGTCTCCCTATGGATTACGCAATGGGATAAACCGCTCTTTGACCGTAACCCTGCATGATCCACTGGGACCCAGTTCACAACCTGGCGCCTCAACGACTTATAATCCGGGTGGGTTAATCCCCGAGGTACCGGTAGCCGGTTCGTGGCTGGTGTTTTTTATTATGCTGGCTTTCCTTGGGTTGCTGGCCGCGGCGCCCTTCCTGTTTCCCAGGATACAGGAAAAAATTCAGAAACCCAAACCGACCGTTAAATTGAAAGAACAGAAGAAGGTCGCGATAAAACTAAAGAACTAGGTGATTTCTCTCCCTCTGATCAGCCAGCACGCCCATTAGGTGTGCTGGCTGAATTTTTATGTATTTATTTGTTGCTCACACCTTTCTTTCAGGAACTGTACAATTATTCCTATATTTTTAATTTAAGGAGAATCCCTATGACTGAAACATCGTGGAAAGAACGCTTGCGTTACCAATTTGATAATTTTATGTCCAGGGGCACCGGTTCTTTGATCCTGGGATTGGCGTTACTTTCCCTCATCATAATTGCAATTGTCGCACTGGTGGTGGTTGCACTGGGTATTGCCCCGGGTGACGGGGAAAAGATATCCTTCATGGAAGCCGTCTGGTTGAGCCTGATGCGCACTCTGGATGCCGGGACGATGGGTGGTGATACAGGGTGGGGATTCCGGATCGCCATGTTCGTTGTGACCATCGGTGGTGTGTTTGTGATCAGCACATTGATCGGTGTACTGACCAGCGGCATTGAAGGGAAAATGGATGAACTGCGTAAAGGCCGATCCAGGGTAATTGAGAAAAATCACACGGTGATTTTGGGGTGGTCGGAACAGGTCTACACGATCCTATCTGAGCTGGTGGTTGCAAATTCCAATCAACCGGATTCCTGCATCGTAATCATGGGAGATATGGACAAGGTTGAAATGGAAGACCTGATCCATGAAAAGGTTGGAGATACCGGGAAAACACGCATCGTGTGCCGATCGGGCAACCCGATTGATATGACTGATCTGCAAATTGTCTCGCTGAATACCAGCAAATCAATTCTCGTGCTTTCACCGGAAACAGATTCGCCGGACGCGGAAGTGATTAAGACAGTAGTGGCCATTTTAAACCACCCCCAACGCAGGAAGGAACCCTATCATATCGTGGCAGAACTTCGCGATCCGAAGAACTATGAGATCGCCCGGGTGGTTGGGAAGAACGAAGTTGAATGGATCCAGCTTGGCGGATTGGTCGCAAGGATAATTGCCCAGACCTGCCGGCAATCCGGCCTGTCAACGGTGTACACCGAATTGCTCGATTTTGGCGGGGATGAGATCTATTTCACCAGCCAGGAATCTCTGGTTGGAAAAACGTACAAAGAAGCACTTAACCGCTTTACCAAAAATGCCGTGATGGGGTTGGCGTTTACAGATGGCACTGCTGTGTTGAATCCCCCCATGGAGACGGTTATTAAGGAATATGATCAACTAATTGTCATCGCGGAAGACGATGACAGGATTTACCTGAATAAAGAAGTTCCTGTAATTAATACATCCATATTCGCGAAACAGGAAGAGTTCGCTCCAAAACCTGAAAAAACTCTGATCCTGGGTTGGAACTGGCGGGGAGTAAATCTCGTGCATGAGTTGGAAGGGTATGTCCCTCCAAAATCTGAAGTGTTGATCGTTCACGAAGCGCAAGAGGACGAATCATCCATCCGAGAGTTGAAACAGGGCTTGAAGAAGCAATCCATCAAATCGCAGATAGGTGATACAACAGCCCGCGATGTCCTGGAAGCACTCGAATTGTCAACGATTGATCATATTATTGTATTGAGTGATTCCGACCGGCTGCCGACCCAGCAGGCTGATTCACGAACGTTAATCACCCTGCTTCACCTGCGCGATATGGCTGAAAAGATGGACCTTGATTTCTCCATCGTCAGCGAAATGCAGGATGTGCGCAACCGTGACCTGGCTGAAGTCACCCGCGCGGATGATTTTATAGTCAGCGATAAACTGGTCAGCCTGATTCTGGCGCAGGTTTCTGAAAACAAAGGTTTGAACGCGGTCTTCGCAGACATGTTTGATCCTGAAGGTGCTGAAATTTACCTGAAACCAGCATCGCGTTATGTTCCGTCAGGGAAGGATGTCTCGTTTGCCACGTATGTGGAAGCTGCCGCCCGGTTGGGTGAAACGGCTATTGGATACAAACTGGAAATCTTCGCTCATGACGCGGAAAATGGATATGGTGTTCGCATAAACCCGTCAAAAGAAGATGTCATTAAGTTAGAAGGACAGGATAAATTGATCGTACTGGCAAAAAATTGACCGCGTTGCATCTATTCCGAAATATACAGGCAGACCGGTGAATAAAAGCCGGTCTACCCTGCCTGTATTCAAAAGCACAATGCCATCGTTGACTTTTCACTAATTTATCCACCCACACAAAAAATACTATTACGACCATTTCTTTTGGCTTGATAAAGGGCCTCATCTGTCAGGTCAAAAAGCTGGTTGATATATTTCATTTCCTTCGAAAAACTGGCTATGCCTATAGAAGCGGAAAGTTGAATTTCGGTAGCCTCAAATGTCAATTTTCTGCTTTCTATTATTCTGCGCAGCCTTTCCGCCGCTTCTCGAGCGTGGTCAATGGGTGTATCAGGCAGCAGAATGGCAAATTCATCGCCCCCATACCTGCAGACCAGGTCAATTTGCCTGAATGTGCTGCGACAGCAGTCAGAGACTTCCTGCAGTACTTTATCTCCGGCGATATGACCATATTCATCATTTATTCGTTTCAAAAAATCGACATCCAATAGAAGCAGGGATAACGGCGCGCTTGTACGGATAGAGCGATTTACCTCCCTTTGGCCGAGTTCTTCAAATCCACGGCGATTATAAAGACCTGTCAATATGTCAGTATTCGCTATATGCTGAACTTCTGCATGTAGCTGGGCATTCTGTATGGCTGCTGTAACTGTATCCGCGAAACTTGTTAAAATTTTCAGATCATTTTCAATAAACACATTTGATTCACCGGCCGAGAGTTCGATAACTCCATATACCCTGTTTTCTTGAATGAGAGGGGCCACGATCCAACTTTTTTGATCGATTATCTCAAACTTCTGCCTGGATAATTGCTGCAAGTTTTCTTGGGAGACATCCTGGAACAACATTGCTCTTCTTTCACTGGTTACTTTCCCTGCCATACCCTCATGGCCTTTGATGCGGATGGTAAATACTCGACTGTCCGGGAACCCATATTGCGCTCTGACATTAAATACATGTTTCTGCTGGTCATACAAGAATAACAAACCATATTTCGCAGATGGGATCGCGTTAACAGCTGCCTCAAGAACACGTTCACAAATATTTTGAAGATTCAATGTAGAAGTCAGCGTTGCCGTGGCTTCACGCAACTTTTCTGCCTCTCGCGCGCGGTTGTTCGAATTCAATATGGAGAGGTTTTTTGCGACCGCCAACGCAATTTGATCCACCATCTGTCCGAAAAACAATACCTGGTTTTGGTCAATAGTTCGCGGTGTTGTATATCCAAACGCGGCTGAACCAAGATGAATTCCATCGGCATACATGGAATGAAGCACATACGCCTTAAAAGGATTCCAATATCCATTCTCTTCTTGTGTAGTATGAATATCATCATCCATCATAACAAGGTCAGAAAACTCTGCCAGTTTTTTACTAATATTTGAATTGTTGGAAATCTTGATCAATAATTCATTTATTTCCGCATCATCCGCTATGGCAAACCCATTCATTACCCGTCTGAGTTGATCATGTGAAAAACACACCATGACCCCATCCGGTTTAAGGGTTTCTTTAAGGATGGTTACCTGTTTTATCAGCATTTCTTTGAGATCGCTGGTTTGAAGTGATATTTGTGTCAGACGGTTGATCGAAGAGATCTGAAATTCGTGCCTTTGGAGACGTTCAATGAGACGGGCGTTCTCCAACGCAACGGCTGCTCTTTTCGCGTAGGTGAGGATAACTCTGCGTTCATTATCATTGAATCCATCGATTTCAGGACTTTCCAGATTCAAGACTCCTATTGGTTCGTCATTTACAATAAATGGTATATCAAATTCTGAGCGTGTATCCGGTGAATCCGGAAAGTAACGACCATCTTTCGTGACATCAGGAATGTAAATTGGTTTTCTTTCCCGAATTGAAGCGACGGTAAGCCCTTTTTTTTCTTTTAAGTTAAATATCCGGATATTATTGGTTGAGTATCCAGCCTGGGTCAATTGCACCAGTTTTTCCTTCATCTCATCCATCATTAAAATGGCGACATGCGCGCTGGAGAATTCCTGTTGAACTGTCTGGGTAATCTGCTCTGCCAGAGTGGAAATATCTGTTCCTGAGCTCAAAAGAGCGGTGGCCGCTTTAAACAGGGATGCAGATTCTTTCGCCTGCTCATCAAGCGCTTTGTATAAATTCGCGTTGGAAATAGCTGTGGCTGCCAGGTCGGCAAAAGCCTGAAATTGGTTAGCGTTTTCTACCGAAAAATGCCCCGGAGTCGCGCTATCCAAATTGATTACACCAATTACCTTACCTTTGACACGCAACGGGGTACCAATATATGATTTTATCCATTCAAATTCCGGCGAGGAATGCCATCCTGGATAATTTCGGGTATCAGGAATGGTGAGAGGTCGACCGGTCTTGTTCATCTGGACTATTGTGGAAAATTCGTCCAGTTTAATTTCCAGTTTTGATATATAAGCAAGAACAATTGGATCTTTGTAACCCCTGGTTCGAACAACCCGGACAATTCCATTCTCAATGAGCATAATATTGGCTGAATCGTGAGGCACCACTTTCCCAGCCAGTTCAAGTATTTTGTCCAGTACATCATCAAGGTAGAGCGAACTACCCAACAATGATGCCGATTCTATCAAAGCGTTGGATAAAGCCTTTTCTCTGATTTCCGACCTGCGTATCTCTTCAAAATCAGTAATGTCACGAACCATGATGATACAGCAAGTTGGATGTTCGTCAGAACCCTGTACCAGCCCCGCACTAAATTCCAGGTGAATTTCTGAGCCGTCCTTTTTCCGTCCGGTTATATTAAGACCCTGTACAAATTTGTGCTGTTCAATATTTGAAAATACTTCAGTAATTCTTTCCCGGTCTACCGGAGCGATGATATCTTCCCGGCTGATATTTGTCTGGGTAAATTCTTTGTGCGAATACCCATGAATACGCGCCGCTGTTTTATTGGCGTAAATAATATTACTTTGTAGATCCTGGAGTGTAATCCCAACAGGCAATGAATCAAGATATTTTGAGAACTTGCTGTCGCCCTTCTGATCAAGGATCAATTGAGCCAGTAATTCCAGTTCCTGATGTTTTCCTGCCGTGTAAAGAGAGAGACTGCTTTTTTCTTTATCGCTCATATTTTTTTAAATTTACACCAGTATAGAATAAATCAATACGGGTTGCCTGGAAAATTTAGTATTAATAATATTGTTGTGTATATAAAAGAGCGACCTTTTTATAAGACATTTGTAATTTTTCAATAAGATTAAGGCGCGGGTTGATCTGCCAGTGGATTATAAACTTCAGACATTAGACTGCGGAATTGCCGGCTATACAAATTGAAATATTTCCCGCCTTGACGAAGCAATTCAGAATGGGTACCCATTTCAGCGATGGAGCCATTTTCGATAACGAGTATGCGATCCGCCTGTCTGATGGTCGAGAGCCGGTGAGCGATGATGAAGCTTGTCCGGCCTTTCATTAATTCCGACATGCCCTTTTGTATCTGGGCTTCGGTGATTGTATCAACAGAGCTTGTGGCTTCATCCATTACAAAAATCTCGGGTTGTGCCAGTATGGCACGCGCCAGACTGATTAATTGTTTCTGGCCGACAGATAACAGATTCCCGCCTTCACCGACCGGTTCATCATATCCCCTGACGAATTTTTCAATAAAATCAGAAGCTCCGGCCAGTTGAGCGGCTAATTCAATTTCCTGCCGGGTTGCATCCAGCCGGCCATAGCAAATATTTTCCGCGATCGTTCCCGAAAAGAGATGCGGAGTCTGCAAAACCACACCAATGCGGGATTGGATGGCATTCAGGGAGTAATCCCGGTAATCACATTCTCCTATCTTTATAAAACCCGATGTAGGTTCATAGAATCGGCAAAGCAGGTTTACGATGGTTGTTTTCCCGCCTCCTGTTGGTCCGACAAGCGCAATCGTCTCTCCGCGCTTAACGGTCAGAGAGAAATCGGTGAGCACAGGATTGCCATCATCATAGTTGAAGGATACGTGGTCAAACTGGATATCGCCTGATAATCTTCCTGGATCGATGGCATTGGCGCGGTCAGAAATTTCAGGCACGGCATCTACGAGTGAAAAAATACGTTCAGCAGAGGCAATGGATTGCTGGATTTCAGCGTAGACTCGCGCCAGGTCCTGCACAGGCCACATCATAAAAGTAATGTAGGAGATGAAAGCCTGTATGCTGCCAATCGACATTACACCGCCAATGGATGTGGCGCCGGTATACCAGACAACGGCTGCCACGGCTACCGCAGCGATAAGTTGTACTGTTGGTAGAAAGAGCGCGCTCAACCAGGCGGCCCGATAAGCTGCGTGATACATGTCACCGGTAAGGCGGCTGAATTCGTTCAGGTTTTCGCTCTCGCGGCCCAGCGACTTCACCACCCGCACACCGGTGATATTCTCATTGTATGCGCCGGTTATCTTGGAATTTATTTTTCTGACCAACCTGTAAGAATGTAAAATGCGGCGACGAAACTGGATGGCGACATACACGAGCACAGGGACGAGAATCAAAACAATCATCGCAAGATGTGAGTTAATGATAAACATGAACACCAGCGAAGTAGATATATTCATGACAGCCCAGGTTGTATCCACCAGTCCCCAGGTGACAAGCTCGGCCACACGGTCAGAATCTGAAGTAACCCGGGACATGATCCAACCAACAGGAGTCTTGCTGTAGTATGAAAGTGACAGATCCTGCAGGTGATTGAACATATCACGGCGCAGATCGTACCGAACACGTTCTCCAAGAATGCCGGCCAGAAAAATGAAAGAAAACACCATAAAGGCCTGTAAAAGGGTTAAACCCCCATATTGGTAAAGCAAGTTAGTCAGAATGGTGACATTCTTTTCTACAATTCCGGTGTCGATGATCTGTTTTCCAAGGTAGGTGAAATAAGCATCCAATCCCGAAACGATCATGATGGTGGTGAGGAACCCGGCGACCCATTTCCAATGGGGACGTACCAGCCCGAGAATGCGGCGAAATGTTTTTCCGCTGAAACGGGTTTCGAAATCCTCTTCTTCGAAAGTCTCAATTTCTGACACTGGCTATCTCTCTTTCCAGCTCTTCTTCCACACGGGTTTGAATGTCAAAAATACGTCTATACATACCGGGTTGTTGTAAAAGGTCTTCGTGTTTTCCACGCTGTGCGATACGCCCCTGATCCATCACCAGAATCATATCTGCGTTTTGCACACTTTGAATGCGGTGCGTGATAATGAAAGTCGTACGGTCTTTCATTAGAGATTGTAGTGCTGATTGGATCTCGGCTTCTGTTTCTGTGTCTACCGAAGAGGTTGAATCGTCGAGGATTAGAATACGAGGGTTCTTTAATAAGGTGCGGGCAATGGCGATGCGTTGTTTCTGCCCGCCTGAAAGAGTGACCCCTTTTTCACCCACAATGGTTTTATATCCGTTCGGAAAAGTTTGTATCACGTCATGAATGGCAGCCGCACGGGCGGCGGATTCGATCTCTTCGTGGGAAACCTGCCGATTGATACCATAGGCGATGTTTTCTTCGATGCTGCGGTTGAATAAGAAAGGCTCCTGTTCAACAATTCCAATCTGGTCACGCAACCACCGGCGCGGAATAGAGTTGACTTCCTTTCCATCCAATAAAATTCGCCCATTTGTATATTCATAGAAACGGGGTAAAAGGTTAACAAGCGTAGTTTTTCCCGAACCGGTGGAACCCAATAGGGCGATAACCTCACCAGATTTGACGTCAAAACTAATATCCTGCAATGCGGATGTTCCATCACTGTAAGAAAAAGCGACCCGATCAAATTGAATATCCCCTTTGGCCGCGGTTTGAGGCGGAAGGATTCCATCATCAAGGGGTTCGCGATCCTGTCTAATGATTTCCATTACCCGATGATAGGAAACCAACCCCGTAGACATCTGAACGATCAGCCGCCCCAGATTGCGCATGGGGAAAATGATCCACACGATCAAACCCGTATATGCCAGGTACGTTCCGAGGCTGATCTCGCCGTTAATCGCCATCATCGCACCGGAGTAATATCCATACAGGATCTGCGCCGTGCAGATCACATCGGTAACCGGCCAGAAATATGAGTTCAACATCAGTAGTTTTCTACCGCGCATGAATTTCTCAAAGTTGTGTACTTCGAATTTCTCTTTTTCAAAATCTTGACGGGCAAAGGCTTTTACCACGCGAACCCCGGCCAGGTTTTCTTGCAGGGTGGTGGATAGAATTGCTTCCTGTTCTTGATAGGCTTCGTATGCCCGCGAGATGAAATGGAAGAAAATAATAGATGTAACCACAATGAAGGGAATAACCACGACCGAGCGCCAGGCGAGAGAAGGATTAAGGTTTAAAAGGGCGATAAAGTTCACAATAAACAGCAGGATGATGCGCCCCACGCTGATCGCCTGATCGGCGAAGAAACGGCGCAGGGCGTCCACATCCGAGGTGGAGCGTTGAATCAATTCGCC
>CAYNJT010000009.1:0-8259 GCA_964397625.1 uncultured Leptolinea sp.
CACCCACGGTGAACCCAGCGCAAGAAACGCGCACCCGCATATTGGCGCGACTGGCAAGGTTGTGGTTGTTCATAATGGGATCGTAGAAAATTATCAGGATTTGCAGGATGAACTGCGTTCTGAAGGTGTTGAATTTAATTCTGATACTGATACTGAGACAATAGTTCATTTGATTGAACGCTTTGTCTCAACAACCGGCAATTTGGAAGATGCCGTGCGCAAGACGTTACAGCAAATCCGAGGAGCGCATGGCATCGTGGTGCTGTCATCCGATGAACCCGATAAGATCATTGCCGCGCGTATCGGTAATGCAGGCGGAGTAGTCATAGGATACGGTGAGAATGAAATGTTCGTGGCATCGGATATTCCAGCCATTCTTGAGCAAACTCACCGTATGTCGTTCCTGGAATCTCGACAGATGGCTGTGATAACACGCCAGGGTGTGTCAATATCGACACTGGATGGAATTCCAGTTACACCAGCCATCCAGACCATCAACTGGGACCCGATTTCTGCTGAAAAGGGAGAATACCGCCATTTTATGCAGAAAGAAATCCACGAACAGGTGCGCAGTTTGACAGATACTCTGGCCGGACGGGTGGATTTTGAAAAAGGGCTTATTCAGTTACCTCAATTGAAATTGACACCTGAAACAGCTCGCAAGATAAATAAAATTATCATCACAGCCTGCGGCACGGCCAGCCATGCTGGAATGGTAGGGAAAATCTTAATCGAGCGAATAGCCAGAATTCCGGTTGAAATTGACATAGCTTCTGAATTTCGTTACCGCGACCCGATCATACAACCTGGAACGGTGATCCTGGCGATAAGCCAATCTGGTGAAACCGCGGATACTCTTGCCGCCATGGAAGAAGGCCGCCTTAAAGGTGCCACAACCTGGTCAATCGTCAACGCCATCGGCTCTCAGGCCATGCGTGTCGCGGATGGATACATATCCATGCAGGTCGGACCGGAAATCGGCGTGGCTTCAACAAAGGCTTTCACCGCACCGCTGGTTGATCTTTATATGCTGGCAGTACTTCTGGCGGATCTTCGCGGTACATTACCGGTTGACCAGCGCAAGAAACTGGTCAATGATCTGCGTCTTGTACCGGATATGGCCGGGAAATGCCTGGAACATGAGCCTGAAATAAAGAAGATTGCGGAGGAATTGAAGGAAGCGAAAGACGCGTTATACCTTGGCCGTGGTATTAATATGCCAATTGCTTATGAAGGCGCCTTAAAATTGAAAGAGATTTCCTACATACATGCCGAGGGATACCCGGCTGGCGAAATGAAACATGGACCCATCGCGCTCATAGACAAGGATATGCCAGTCATCGCTTTGGCGCCCAATGATCCCTGGTATGAAAAAATGGCCAGCCAGATTGAACAGGCCAAAGCCAGAGGCGGCAAGGTGTACGCTGTGGCGACAGAGGGGGATAAAAACGTGGAGCATCTGGCGGATAGTTGCATGTGGGTACCATCCATTCCATGGATGCTCAGTCCTGTGCTTACTGTGATCCCGCTGCAGATGTTGGCCTACCATATCGCCTCCATTCGCGGCCTTGATGTGGACCAGCCAAGGAATTTGGCCAAATCTGTCACGGTAGAATAAAGGAGTTCAGTTTTTAATGAAAAGGCGAGGAACGTTCACCATATGGCGTTCCTCCCTTTTTTTATTGCCAGTTAAAATAGCAGTATGCATACTGATGGAATAATGAAAAAGAATACAAAGCTTCTAATACTTTTTGTCACACTTTTTTTCCTCTTCGCTTGCAATATCACAGGAAGAAATCCACAGACTCACGTTGACTCAACCGCTACATCTTTGCCTGTAGTCGAAACCATTCAGACGAAAGCTCCTGTATTACCATCAGTCATTTCTGAGACATTGCATAACATTTACCGTATCCAATCCGGTGATACTCTACCTGCCTTATCCATGCGCTTTAAGGTCACTCAGGATGAGATCATTTCCGGTAACCCTGGATTATTTACGAATGATCCAAACAGAACACTGCCTGCCGGCCAACCAATGATTATTGATATTGCGCAGGAATTTGTTGATCTCCACCAATACGCTATAGTACCGGATGCTGATTTTGTTTATGGTCCGAAACTGATTGATTTTGATACAAGGGGATTCGCCAATGAAGCTCCCGGCTGGTTGATGGACTATGTGGATAACACCAGCGGAAACGCTGTTACAGGGATAAAGATCTTACAGCAGACCGCGGAAAACTATTCCATATCACCAAAAATTCTTCTGGCTCTGGTTGAATACCACCTGCATGGTCTGACTGACCCCCGAATTCCTGCATCATTTTCACTTGGAAATACCGAACAGAATCGGAAAACATTCGGTAAACAATTATCCTGGGCAGCCAACCTGTTAAATAATGGCTATTATGGATGGTTCGAAGGAGTACAAACGGAATTTTATGACGTGTCGGGGGGATTTGTGCGGCCTCATCCAGCAAGCAACCCGGGCAGTGTAGCATTTCAGTTTTATTTCTCACGTTTTCTCTCAGGAAATGAGCTTGAAAACGCGCTTGGCCCCGATGGTTTTCGAGCGACCTATGAGAGTATGTTCGGACCGGTAGATTTCTCTCTGGGTCAAGATAACATCCTGATACCGGAAAATCTTCGGCAACCGGATTTGATCTTGCCATTGCAGCATCATGTTAAATGGTCCTTTTCCGGAGGTCCTCATTCAGGTTGGGGGATTGGTTACCCGTATGCGGCCATTGATTTCGCTCCACCGGCTGAAAAGCCTGGCTGCGAGTCATCGCCTTATTACGCCACGGCTGCCGCAGATGGGGTCGTCTCACGGGTTGACGATGGGGTATTGTCGATTGACTTGGATGGAGATGGCTCAGCAAGAACTGGATGGAACATCTTGTATATCCATTTGTCGTTGAATAAGCCGCTGGGCATGGGACAGTTCATTCAAAAAGGGCAGGCGATTGGACACCCATCTTGTCTGGCCGGGACCTCTTCTGGAAGAAATGTTCATATCGCACGTCTTTACAATGGAGTTTGGATCCCTGCGGGCGGGACGATCCCTTTAACTCTAGAAGGGTGGACAACAGTATATGGGGAGAAGGAATACAAAGGGTATTTATCTGGGCCCGATAAAGAGCTTTTTTCCAGCAGCAACGGTGAATGGTTCAGTCAAATAACTGTAGTTGATTAATAGCCGGTGTTACAAAATTTCAAGCAAATGTTCTCTATTATCATAATTATTAAGTAAGGTTATTAAATACTTCAAACTTGCCAAAAGCTGGTTTTCTTGGGAATTTAGAATTCCCTAATAAAGAAGACTGCCAGCGCCTGCATTAATGGGTAGTTTCTCCCTTTTGCCGCGCGTATATGTATCCAATCTCTGAATGGACCTTATTTGAGACGAATTCCACAGAAAATCCGGCATTTTCAAGAAGGGAAACGAGTTCAGAATGATGATGTGGAGTGATCCGATCATGATATTCCATTGTTATGAATTGGAAACGGTGTAAATCTTCCGTACGCAATGGGAGAAGGATGTCGTATTCTCCCCCTTCACAATCCATTTTCAGTATCTTTACACTGGTGATTCCCTCTTTATCCAGATATGGGATCAACTGAAGTGTCTCTACAGAAACTGAATTCTGCTCATCGGCAACCGTTCGAAATTGAAGTGGATTTCCTGAAGACACATCCATTGTCAGATTGCCGGCCAGGGAACTCACCGCGGCGTCGATGGGGATGACATTGGTTAGGCTATTTTTTTTGATATTTTTCTGAAAGAAATCAAAGGATTCTCTGTACGGTTCGAATCCTATAACGGTGCAACCGGGACACGCGACTGCTGCTTGAATGGCAAATTCACCGATTCCAGCCCCGATATCTAGAATAACGCCATCTTCAGGTTTTTTTGACTTATAAAATTTATAGAAATCATCCAAGAAAGTCTCTTTAATGGACCAGATATCCATGGGATTGCGGACTAGAAAGTTCAACCTTGTAGTTTTTAAGGTTATAACAAATGGAGCCTTCTGTTGGAAAATAAAAAAACGAATTAATTTGAGAGGTTGGTCGAATCCGAGTAACAAAGAAAAAAAAGATCTAAGGTAATAAGCACCGCTTTGGAATACTCGCATAATGGAGTATTTTACATCAAGCATCACTTTTTATTACAAATTGGCAGACACCCCGGTATCTCTCCCAGTCCATAAAATCTTTCAATTCCCATGCCATGCCGCTCAACTCACGCAATAACTGCCTGTCCATCTGACAAAGGATGTCATTTCCTGAGCGGATATCACGATACGGACAATTGGCGAAATACAACAGAGGCCCCGCTTTCCCGGCTTCCCAACCGGCTTGATAATTCCTTTCATTCAACCAGATTACCAATTTATTTAGGGATTTTTTTTGATGGTTTAAGCTTTCTCCTTTTGTTTGTAGTAATAAACCACACAAGAACTCAACCGGATCGGTGTCTGAACAGAGAGAAGGCAAGGCTCTTATCAATTGCTCGCACAGAGTAAAAAGGCATGGATTTTTTTCAGAAAAGGTCTTACGAAACAATCTTTCATTGGGACCGACTGTCAATTTTGGCGTTGTGTTAGGCACTTCCTCGATTAATCCCATTGCATGGAGTTTCCGAAGGTGATATCGCACTGCTGGTTCATTCATGCCACTTTTTAAGGCAAGATCACGTGCACAAAAAATTCCAGAATTTTGTATTAGGGATAAAAGCACTTGAGTGGAAGACGTTGATTTCATCGCTTAATATATAAAAAATAGTTTACATAATTATACGCTTGACACGAAATTTCAGAATGATAGAATTACTCTAACACATGGAAAGACTTGCCCGGTAAAGGAGCAAAATGACAGAGGAATCGCTCAATTCTCCCAGTTATGAAATATCGCCTGAGCTTAAAGGCGCGGTAGCGATCACAACTCTTGATCGGATTTATAACTGGGGTCGCCGTAATTCCATGTGGCCGATGATGTTCGGACTGGCATGCTGCGCTATTGAAATGATTTGTACAGCAGCCAGCCGATATGACCTTTCACGTTTTGGCATGGAAGTAATGCGTCCTAGTCCGCGTCAGGCAGATGTGATGGTTATTTCCGGTACGGTCACAAAAAAAATGGTACCCCAGATAGTTCGTTTGTATAACCAGATGGCGGAACCTAAATATGTTCTTTCCATGGGCGCTTGCGCTAACGGAGGCGGTCCATTTAAAGAAAGCTACAATGTTGTACCGGGTATAGATCAATTTTTGCCGGTTGATGTTTACATTCCTGGTTGCCCGCCAACACCACAGGCCTTACTCAACGGGTTGATCACACTTCAAAAGAAGGTTGATGGCGAATCATTAAAAAATGCTCGCTGGTATAAAAAGGAAGCCAGCACTCCCATACGTATACCAGTTCTGGGACCAGATTTGATGAACCCTGACCAGTATGATGAAATTTCTAGACTTAGTAGAATAAAAGCTAACGAACTTTTGATAGAAGAAACTCAAGAAGGTAATGAGAATTCAGACAATCCGGAGGTGGCATAATGAGTGACCCAGCCGGATTTGAACTTGAATTTGATCTTCAAGACCGATATCCAGCCTGGGTAAAATTAGATGAACGCCCAGGTTATTGGGGGTTTATTGTAAACGCGAATGATCTCCTGGCATTTTCACGCGCAGTACGGGATGAACTTGGATTTGATTATCTATCCATGGTTACCGCTGTTGACCATTACCCGGAAAACTTGTTAGATATTGTGTATTTGTTATATCGCACAACCGGCGGAGCGGGGATTAACTTCAAAGTACAAATACCACGCATAAATCCAATTCTTCCCAGTCTGGTGTCTTTGTACCCAGGGGCGGAATTGCAGGAACGAGAAATCTACGATCTTTTTGGAGTGACATTTGAAGGCCATCCTGATCTACGTCGTATCTTATTATGGGAAGGTTTTGACGGTCATCCGTTGAAAAAGGATTGGACAGAACCTTTTTTTGAGGAAGAAGTCAAACCCTTTAAATCACGTTGGCCTGAAGCGCGGTTTTCGCGAGCTGAAGAAAATAACCCATACGGGAATAATGTTCAGTACCCAGCCGGATTTGAGCCCGATCAATGGACGATTAATGGGGAAAAAGCGTTATATGATAGCCTTCGTAAAAATGTCATTTCACCATCAGGCGAGTTAAAAACCGACCAGTTAATCGTCAACCTCGGCCCGCAACATCCTTCAACACATGGTGTTTTCCGCATGGCCGTTCTCGTGGAAGGTGAGACGATCGTTGATTTGAAGCCGGTTATGGGATACCTTCACCGCAGTCATGAAAAAATTGCTGAGCGTAATACCTATCTGCAAACCATGCCATACACAGACAGATTGGATTATCTGTCTTCCATGAGTAATAACTTCGGGTACGCACTGGCCGTTGAGAAAATATTGGGCATAAAGCCGCCTGAACGCGCTGAATACATACGAGTGATCATGGCGGAATTGACCCGAATAAGCAGCCATATCATGACCACCGGATTTCTTCTGAATGATCTTGGAGCTTTTTTCACACCCGCTTTATACACCCTGGAAGAACGTGAATTGATCCTGGATGTCTTCGAAGAAGTATCTGGCTCGCGTATGATGTGCAATTATTTTCGTTTTGGCGGATTGGCGCGCGATATGAGTGAATCGGCCCTCGAAAAAGTGCGCAAGTTGGTTTTTAATAGATTGCCTCGCAAGATAGACGATCTGGACAAATACCTTACACACAACGAAATTGTACGACTACGAACAGAAGGAGTCGGGGTGCTAACGGCGGATGAGGCCGCCGCGTATTCTGCTAGTGGACCACAATTGCGTGCATCCGGTGTTCCGTATGATGTCCGCAAAGCGGACCCATATTCAATTTATGACCGCTTTAAATTTGATGTTGCCGTAAGGTACCATGGTGATATTTATGATCGATACCTGGTGCGTCTCGATGAGATGCGCCAGAGTCTTCGTATCATCCAACAGGCATTGCATGACATACCCGGAGGACCCATCATCAATGGGAAACCACAATACAGCGTAAAGGTCCCACCAGGTGAAGCATACGGGAGGGTTGAAGGACCAAAAGGTGAACTTGGATTCTATGTGGTTTCAAATGGGAAACCCAATCCTCAACGTTACCACGTTCGTGCTCCATCCTTCATCAATTTGACTTCTCTGGCAGAAATGAGCAGGGGAGAAAAGCTGGCAGATACCGTGGCAGTTCTTGGTTCACTGGATATCATCCTCGGTGAAGTGGACCGTTAAACTGGAGGAACTTCATGAACGGATCAGGAATTGTTCGCGGATTACTCGTCCCACTTAAACATTTTTTTGAAACCTATATCGATGATCTAAAATGGCTCGGGAAGAAGTATTATCATCCCGAAGGAATTGCCCGGCGTTCTTCAGCCGAAACGAAGGGTATCTTCTCTATTCAGTATCCAGAAGAAAAACTACCGGTTCCAGAAGAATTTCGTTTTTTACCTTTTCTCATTTATGATGAAACGAAGGAGGGAGATAGAAAAATTCGCTGCACCGCCTGTGGAATTTGTGCAAAGGTATGCCCCCCACAATGTATCTGGATTGAGCGGAATGTCGATCCTGAAACCGGAAAGATCATTTCAACTCCAAGGCAGTATACAATCGATGCCGATATTTGCATGAATTGCGGATTTTGCGCCGAATTTTGTCCTTTTGACGCGATACGCATGGACCACGTCTATGAACTGGCAAATAGTGATCGCAGGAAGAACAATGTTCTTCACCTCGAACAATTATTAAAGCCGGCAAGTTACTATGCTGAAATTCGTCCATTGAATTACGCGCGAGAACAGGCAATAAAAGAGGAGAAAGCGGCTGCCAGGGTTTCAAAATCAGAAGATACCGGCGCGACTTCGAATTAAAGGAACTTCGATGTATAATCCTGAAACCGAAATTCTATTTCCCAGCAAAGCTATTGGAAGTCTGTCCAGTCTGCGTGGAAAAACCTGGCAGGATTTAGTTGCACAAGTATTACAAACTCCTGTACAGTCTTCTGAACAAACGGCGTTTTTGTTAATGATGATCAAAATTGGCGGGTGTGTCACCTGCAATGTAGATTCATTTCGCGCCATGCGAGGCTGTCCAGCCTGCGCGCAGTTGAATATCAAACGTTATAAAGGTACAGACGATGATCTGGTGCGAATGTACCAGCAGGCGTTGAAAGAAGCGCTTACACATTC
>CAYNJT010000009.1:8359-78324 GCA_964397625.1 uncultured Leptolinea sp.
GTAAAACTGATGTCTATCGGTTTTCTTGTTAAACCTGGACAGCCTTTGATATGGCGCGGCCCTATGTTGCATTCCACCATCCGTCAATTTCTTGCCGATGTGGAATGGGGAGAATTGGATTACCTGATCATCGATTTACCCCCAGGTACAGGGGATGCCCAATTAAGCCTGGCCCAATCGATCAATTTAAGCGGCGCCGTCATAGTAACATTGCCTCAGGCAGTGTCGCTTGAAGACGCCAGTCGTGGGCTTCAAATGTTTAAAGTTTTGAATATTCCCATACTGGGTGTCATTGAAAACATGAGCTATCTTGAACTCCCGGATGGAACACGCATGGATATATTTGGAAATGGTGGTGGTGAATCGCTGGCAAAAGAAGCCGGCGTGCCATTTTTCGGCACCATACCAATGGATCCTGATGTTCGAAAAGGCGGAGACGCTGGTTCACCTGTAGTTGTATCCTTGCCCGAATCCCCATCAGCCAAAGCCTTATCATCAATCGCCGAACGTGTTGCCGCCAGCCTGAGTGTTGAAGCCGCAAAGAAAATCGGTGGTATGACCATAAATATGGTCGAATAGGAGTCTGTATGCCGCCAACAATTGTTGGAGTTCGATTTAATCCCATTGGAAAAATCTATCATTTTGATAGTGGAAAAGTCACTGATCTGGCTCTTGGTGATTATGTTGTTGTTGAAACCAGCCGCGGAAAGCAATTGGGACAGATTTCACAGATCATCACCAATCCTGGGAATCCACCTGAAGGCGGCTGGAAAACTATAGAACGCCGGGCAACTCCCAGAGATCTGGTAACTCGACAGAGCTGGCAATCTAAAGAACCTGAAGTTGTCGATTTTGCAAGCCAGCGCGCCAGAGAATTACACCTCAACGGGGTAAAAATCATTTCAACTGAATACAGTTTTGATGGAAGCCGGCTCACCGTTTTCTTCTGCACAGAAACAGAAGAAAAAGCTGATTTAAAATCATTACGGCAGGATGTTCAACGTCGTTTTGCTCCTTCACAGGTAGATTTGAGGCAGATAGGGCCTCGTGATGTTGCAAAACACGTCTGCGGTATTGGAGCATGCGGATTGGAAAAGCGTTGTTGTTGCCAGTTCCTGTCAGAATTCAACTCAATATCCATTCGTATGGCAAAAGAGCAGGGGATTTCACTCACACCGGGTGAAATTACAGGTATGTGCGGTCGTCTACGTTGTTGTCTGGCGTATGAGTTTGAGCAATACACAGAAGCAAGAGCGCATCTGCCAAAACGGAATAAAGAAGTAAAAACTCCTGCCGGAACCGGGAAGGTTGTTGATATCCGTCCTTTACAGGAAATGATCACAGTAGAAATTCCGGAAGTTGGTTATCGAGAATTTCATGTATCCGAAATAACGTTTACAACCCAGACAGAGGATAAAAACATTGGTAAGAAAAATTGAAGAATGGACAACCAACAAAAAAATTCTTGTTATATTAGCTCATCCAGATGATCCGGAGTTTTTTTGTGGTGGAACTTTGGCGCGTTGGGCTCGGGAAGGCCATTCCATTCAATACTGTCTTATCACAAATGGTAACAAAGGCTCCGATGACCCGTTAATTACTCCGGAAGAGTTATCCAGACTTCGTGAAGTTGAACAGAAAAATGCCGCAGACATCATCGGAGTGAAGGGAATTAAAAACCTTGGTTATGATGATGGAATGTTGGTGTCTGACCTAAAGGTACGGAAAGATGTTGTGCGTGTTATCCGTCAGGTTAAACCCGACATTATGGTTTCCTGTGATCCAACGAATTATTTTCCAAATGATGGATATATAAATCATCCAGATCATCGAACTGCCGGACAGATTGCTCTAGATGCAGTATTTCCGGCAAGTGGCAATCGGATGTTCTTTCCTGAGTTGATTGCAGAAGAAGGATTGGAACCTCACTCCGTTGATGAAGTCTGGTTGTCTTTAACCGCGCAACCTAATATCACCCTGGATATCACTGACACATTTAATGTAAAGTTGAACGCTCTGCTTGAACATAAAAGCCAGATAGGTGATCCTCAAGCATTTGAGAAACGGATGAGAACAACACGTCACACAGAGGATTCTACAGAAGAAGCTCCGCGTTATGAAGAGACGTTTAAGCGCATAGTCTTAAGAAAAACATAACGGATCATCTGATTAACAAGAATCAGATTGACAATCCCAACAGTAAGGAATATACTTAATTCGTACTATTAATCATATTAATAAGAGCATATGATTTGGAAACCTATTTAAGTCCATTTCTTCAATACCTTGCCAGTAAAAAAAATAAAGAAGGATGCCGTTTACCATCCCTAACAGAATTAAGCAAAGAAACCAATACTAGTATTTCAATCCTTCGTGAACAATTGGAAGTTGCCCGGGCATTTGGGTTTGTAGAAGTTAAACCCAAAACAGGCATACGCAAGAACACGTACCGCTTTACTCCAGCTGTAACTGCCAGTCTTGGATATGCCGTACGTGAAGATCGTAATTTGTTTGATCTTTATGCTGACCTCAGAAAGCATATTGAATCAGCCTATTTTGAAGAAGCTGCGGCACTCCTGACTAAAGAAGATGTCGATTCGCTTTACAACCTGGTCGAGACTGCCAGAAATAAATTTAAGAACAAGCCAGTGGAGATCCCTTTCCATGAACACAGGGATTTTCATCTCTTAATGTATAGCCGATTAAACAATGTATTTGTTACTGGATTGTTGGAAGCTTACTGGCAGATGTACGAGGATGCAGGTTTGAATCGATATACGGATATGGATTACCAGATCCGTGTTTGGGATTACCACGAAAAGATCGTAGAAACCATTCAGAATGGCGCTTTTTCCAATAGCAAGAAAACACTCCTCGAGCACATGTTCCTGATAAACCAACGGCCGGTAGATAATGGTTCCCAATCCAACTTTGAATGAAAAGGACGCCATGAAAGAAATTATTAATGATTTCAATCTGACAGTCAGCACAATAAATGGTTCAGGCAGCGCTACAGCCAATTCAACCCTGTTGCGTGCTTTATTTCGTATGGGAATTCCTGTTTCGGGCAAGAACATTTTTCCCTCAAATATTCAGGGACAGCCAACCTGGTTCACAATCCGGGTGAACCAGAATGGGTATCTGGGCAGACAGGAAAAGGATGACATTGTCATAGCCATGAACCCGGCTACGACACAAAAGGAAATCGAAGCAGTTTGCCCGGGAGGAGTGCTTTTTTACGCTGATCATATTCACCTGCCAGTGGAGCGAACTGACATCACTGTGTATCCCATGCCTGTTAAGAAGATCATGCACGAATCAGAAGTCAATCCTTCTGTACGAGAATATGTCGCGAATATGATCTATGTCGGGATTGCTGGCGAGTTATTAGGGATTGACATGGATCAGGTATATAAGGCGATTGATTATCATTTTAAAGGCAAAGAAACAGCAATAAAGCCAAATTGGTCCATTGTTAAAACTTCGGCCGAATGGGCCAGGGAAAATCTAGAAAAGAAAGATCCTTATAAAGTCAAATCACTACCGGCATTGACCGGCAGCATAATGGTTGATGGGAATACCGCCGCGGCTCTGGGCGCTATTTACGGTGGAGTGCAATTAAATGCCTGGTATCCCATCACGCCTGCAACCTCCATATCTGAAGCGCTTAATGAGTATCTGCCACAATTGCGCCGCGACCCTATCACCGGAAAAGACAGTTTTGTCGTTATTCAGGCAGAAGATGAATTATCTGCCATCGGTATGGCTATCGGAGCGGGATTTGCCGGACTACGGGCGATGACTTCCACTTCAGGCCCCGGACTATCATTAATGTCAGAGTATCTCGGGATGGCATATTATGCGGAATGCCCTGTAGTTGTGTGGGATGTCCAGCGCGTAGGGCCATCAACAGGTCTGCCGACCCGGACGGCGCAGGGTGACGTGACCCAATCCTATTTCATAAGCCACGGGGATACCCGTTTTGTACTTTTATTCCCCGGATCGGTGGCGGAGTGTTTTGAATTTGGATGGAAAGCATTTGATATTGCCGACCGGTTGCAGACGCCTGTGATTGTGTTATCTGACTTGGACTTGGGAATGAATGAGTGGGTGACAACAAAATTCGAATACCCCCATAGTCCAATGGATAAAGGAAAAATTCTCTGGGAAGATGATCTGGAGATAATGTTAAAAAAACGCGGAGGAGACTGGGGGAGATACCTCGATATTGACGGGGATGGCATTCCCTACCGTACTGTCATCGGCAACACCCATCCGAAAAGTCCATACCTTGCCCGTGGAACAGGACACGATGAATACGGGAGATATACAGAGGATAATGAAACCTGGGAAAAAGGACAGAAACGGCTTGAAACTAAATTCAAGACCGCCACAGCCTATTTACCCACCCCGATTTTGAAACAACAGGATTCAGCCTCATTTGGCATAATTGGTTATGGTTCAACTGATCTGGCTATTTTTGAAGCCAGGAAGATGCTCGAACAAGAGGGAATACGCTCCAATTACGCACGAATTCGTTCAATTCCATTTAATTCAGATGTCGAGAAGTTTATTAAAGAGAACCATCAAATCTATGTTATTGAGATCAACCATGACGGGCAGATGTGTCAGCTCCTTCAGATGAACTATCCGGACCTGGCGCATAAATTAGTAAAAATCTGTCATGTAGATGGCTTGCCGTTGACAGCCAAGTGGATCTGCGAATCAATAAGATCGCAACGGGAGAAGTAAAATGTCCGAACACCCTTCAACTACTCCAATCAATGCTATCGGGTTATCGCGCGGCGACTATAAAGGTGCCATCAGTACATTGTGCCAGGGGTGCGGGCACAATTCGATCGCCAACCAGATCATTGCCGCCTGTTATGAATTAAATATTCGGCCAGAAAAAACCATGAAATTTTCTGGTATCGGCTGTTCAAGTAAAAGCCCCACATATTTTCTTGGTCGATCTTTTGGTTTTAATGGTCTGCATGGCCGTATGCCATCATTGGCACAGGGTGCTGGATTTGGAGACACCAGTATGCGAATTATCGGTGTTAGCGGCGATGGTGATACAGCCAGCATTGGATTTGGACAATTCAAGCACCTGAATCGACGCAATATGCCCATGACATACATTGTTGAAAACAACGGCGTATATGGTTTGACAAAGGGGCAATTTTCTGCCACCGCGGAACGAGGGAAAACATTAAAAAAGCAGGGAACGAGTCGTTATCTTCCTGTGGATATCTGCATGGAAGCCCTGATCTCTAACGCATCCTTTGTTGCCCGGTCATTTGCCGGTGACCCAAAACAGGTAAAAGATCTAATTAAAGCCGGGTTAAGCCACAGGGGAATTAGTGTTATTGATATTATCAGCCCCTGTGTGACATTCTATAATCTTGAAAACGCCCTGCATTCTTATTCATGGGGCAAAGAACACGAATCGCAATTACACGAACTCTCCTTTGTGCCACCCAGGGATGAGATCATGATAGAGGATTTCGAAGAAAACACCGTTCGTGAAATTGAATTGCATGATGGATCTACAGTAATTTTAAAGAAACTGGACCGTGAATATGATCCTACAAATCGCTGGGACGCCATGCATATGTTGGAAGAAGCCTATATCAACGATTGGCTGATCACTGGATTAATCTATGTGGATCCAGACCTGCCAACCATGTATGACCAGTATAGGCTGGTAGATCAACCTTTGAACAGGTTGCAGGAAAAAGATTTACGCCCGTCACGCGAATCACTGGAACAGATTAACAAACGCTTCTTCTAACAAAAAAGACCTCTGAAAAAATTCAGAGGTCTTTTTTTCATTGTTTCACTTCACCCAGCGTATGAAGAAGAACAAAATTCGGTGGACGTCTCTCACCGACCGGGAAACCCGAGATCATGATCACCTGTTGTCCGGGCTTCATAAGCCCCGAATCGATGATCGCTTCTTCGACTGTGGAAATCATCGATTCTACTGTTGAAACGAATGGCACAAGGATAGGAGTAATGCCCCAGTATAGGCCAAGTCGTTGATAGGTGCGATTATCTGGAGTAAAGGCAAGCACAGGAACGTTTGGGCGTACTTTTGACATGACCCGGGCAGTGTGGCCGCCGCGAGTAAAAACAGCAATGCAGGTAACATCTGTGTCACAGGCAAGTTCTTTTGCGGCCCGTGCCAATGAATAAGAATCATCCTGCAGGCTGAGCGGGTCAGGGGTGGGGTGACAATGCCCCCATTCAGCATCATGTGCTTCGGCTTCCTGAATGATGGCATCCATCATGCGGACGGCTTCTACCGGGTAAGCTCCGCTGGCAGTCTCTCCGGAGAGCATGACGGCATCTGATCCGTCAAAAATGGCGTTGGCAACGTCAGAAGCTTCTGCGCGGGTAGGCCGTGGATTCTGGATCATGGACTCCAGCATCTGTGTTGCAGTGATCACCTGGCGTGATCTTTTGTTGGCAGCTTCGATGATCAATTTCTGCATGATCGGCACTGTCTGTGGAGACGTTTCAACTCCAAGGTCTCCCCGGGCGACCATGACGCCATCGGCTGCTTCAAGAATGGCATCCAGGTCAGCGATAGCTTCAGGACGTTCCAGTTTTGCAATAAGGCGCGTGTCAGTACGTGCTTGATTCATTTCGAAAATTGCCTGCCGGACAGTTTTGACATCGTTTGCTGAACGGACAAAAGAGATGGCTACGTAATCTATTTCTTCCTGGAGGCCAAATTTCAAATCTTCACGGTCTTTTTCTGTAAAACCGGGGATTAAGATTTCCGCACCTGGCAGGTTTACACCCTTATGTGATGTCAACTTTCCCCCAAGGGTTACTTTCGTCTCCACGGCATCGGCTTTTACTTCCGTAACCTGCAATTCAAGCCGGCCGTCATCCAGCAATACCCGGCTACCTTTCTTAACAGACCGTGCCAATTCAGGAACTTCCATGGGAATGACATGGTCAATGCCCCGGGAAGGTTCGTCCGCTTTGGCTGTCAGGAGAGCTGTTTGGCCTTCTTTTAATTCAATGCCGTTTTCAGGCAGACGGCCGACCCGCATTTTCGGGCCTTGCAAGTCTTGTAATATGGATATGGGTTTTTTGATTTCTTTAGCGATTTTTCTGACCATTCCAATACGACGATGATGGTCTTCATGTGTACCGTGTGAGAAATTTAATCTCACCACATCTACGCCGGCTAGAATTACTTCGCGTAGTTTTGCTTCCGTATCACATGCCGGTCCTATAGTTGCGACTATTTTTGCTTTTCGTTTATTCATCTTTTTATTCTATATGTAATGCAGATTTTTTGCTTCTCGTGTAAGCTCATCCCGAAAATCGGGGTGGGCTATCGAGATAAGCGCGTGAGCGCGCTGGCGGAATGATTTACCGTACAGATCTACCATACCATATTCTGTGGCTACATAATGGACATGATTCCGGGTAGTCACCACTCCCGCGCCTGGCTTCAACATCGGGACAATTTTATTATGAATAGTCCCATCTGACGAAATTGATGAACTGGGCAAGGCAATGATCGGCATACCTTCTTCTGCCAGAGACGCCCCATAAATGAAATCCATCTGGCCACCCGTGCCGCTGTAAATTTTATATCCTATGGAATCTGAGCAGACCTGACCTGTGAGGTCAATTTCGATGGCAGAATTGATCGCGACCATTTTCTTGTTCTTCGCGATGGTCATCGGATGGTTCACATATTCCGTGCGCTGAATTTCGACGAGAGAGTTTCGATCACACCATTTATGCAGGGTATGGCTTCCCAACAAGAATCCTGTGGTGATCTTTCCGGGGTGAAGTGTTTTTTTTGAGTTGTTAATAATCCCTTTTTCCACTAGCGGGATGACTCCGTCGGAAATCAATTCAGAGTGTATCCCCAAATCTTTTTTGTGGCCAAGATAATGCAAAACAGCGTTCGGAATATCACCAATACCCAACTGAAGTGTGGCGCCATCAGAAATTCTCTCGGCAATGTGCGCACCAATCTTTTCCATAACGGGATCTCTGGCCAGATCCGGCATGGGGATTTCTGCGAGTGGATAATCAACCGGGACAATGGCCGTCATTTTACTGATGTGAACCCGTGTGTCACCTAATAAACGCGGCATTTGTTCATTGATCTCAGCGATCATGATTTTTGCCGATTCAGCAGGCCCCTTTGTCAGACCGCTTTCTACTCCAAAGGTGCAATAACCATCATCATCTGGCGGAGACAAATGCACAAAGGCAACATCTACTGGCAGAATACCTTTCATAAAGATTAAAGGAAATTCTGACAGGTGAACTGGTGTAAAGTCTGCTCGGCCTTCATGAATGGCTTTTCGGACATTCGCGCTGGCAAAAAGCGAGTTGATTCGTAAATGCCCTTCCATCTCAGGCTCAACGTATTCTGAACCAATGATGGTTAAGGCCTGGCAAATCTCTACATTGGATAATTGTGGAGCGTAACGGATAAGCGCAGATAACAATTCACGGGGAACTGAACAATTCCCCGTGAGAAAAATTCGCTGTCCGGATTTTACATAACGGACCGCATCATCTGCCGAGACTATTTTTCCCGCGTACTCGGTTTTCCAATCCATATGTTTTCCCTGTTTAGAATTCCATTAAGACAGTTCGAATTTTTGAAATAGCCCAATCGATCGTATTTTTATCAATGATCAAAGGAGGGGCAAATCGGATGATGTGTTGATGAGTCTCCTTGGCTAAAATCCCCTCATCCTTCAAGGCTTCGCAATATCGGCGGGCACCACCGGCTTCCGGTTTCATTTCCACCCCGATCAATAATCCTTTCCCACGCACTTCCTTAACCTTGGGGGAATTAATTTCACAGAGCTGATCCAGGAAATATTCTCCTTGAATGGCTGCGTTTTGAATTAGTTTTTCTTCAGTCAGAACCTTCAATGATTCACGGGCAATTGCCGCGGCCAGGGGATTGCCGCCAAATGTTGAGCCATGTTCGCCAGGATTAATCAATCCAAGAATATCTTTATCCGCGATAACAGCAGACACCGGATAGAACCCGCCTCCCAGGGCTTTTCCCAGGATGACAACGTCCGCTCTGACATTATCATGTTGCGTCGCCAGAAGTTTTCCGGTTCGTCCTAATCCCGTCTGGATTTCATCCGCCATGAATAACACATTGTTTTTTGTGCAGATCTCACGCACTTTTTGTATGTATCCTGCAGGGGGTATATTTACTCCAGATTCTCCCTGTATGGGTTCCAGCAGAAATGCTACTGTCCTGGGAGTAATCGCTTTTTCCAGTGCCGTTGAGTCGCCAAATGGAATAGAAACGAACCCAGGCGTGTGTGGCCCGAAATCATCCTTGTATAAAGGCTCAGACGAAAAGGATATGATTGATATCGTGCGTCCATGGAAGTTCCCATCCGCAACGATGATTTCTGCCTGGCCGCGAGGTACTTTCTTCGAAACATAACCCCACTTTCTGGCTACCTTTAGTGCGGTTTCAACAGCTTCAGCACCGCTGTTCATAGGTAAGACCATTTCATATCCGGTCAATTCCGAAAGTTCCTTATAGAAAAGAGCCAGCTGATCATTGCGAAATGCGCGGGAGGTCAGTGTGATCTTTTTGGCCTGTTCAATCATAGCCTTTAAAATTCGCGGGTGAACATGCCCTTGATTAAGCGCGGAGTACGAACTAAGACAGTCAAGGTATTTATTTCCATCAACATCGTAGACCCAGACACCCTCTCCACGAGTGAGAACCACATCCAATGGATGATAGTTGTGTGCGCCAATTTGTTCTTCGAGGTCGATGTAATCCTGGCTTTTCATAGATTCTCTATCGGTAAAGATTGACTAGAATTGCTTTTTGGGCGTGCATCCGGTTGTGAGCTTGAGGGAACAATACGGAGTGTGGTCCATCGGCGACATCGTCGGTGATCTCTTGCCCACGGTGCGCTGGAAGACAATGCATGACAATGACATCTGGTTTTGCTTCAGCCACCAATTTCTCGTTTACCTGATACGGGGGAAAGACTTTCTTCCGTTTCTCAGTTTCTTCTTCCTGGCCCATGCTGGTCCAAGTATCGGTGTAGATCACATCCGCGCCCTTTACAGCTTCATGCGGATCACGCATTGTGCGGATTGAGGAGCCGGATTTAGCGGCGAATTTTTTACCTTCTTCCAAAGCCTTTGGTGAAAGGTCATATCCTTCCGGGGAAGCCAGCGTGAAATTAGCACCCAGTTTGGAGCAGAAATGCAATAAAGAGACAGCGACATTGTTGCCATCACCAATGAAGGTAACATTCAGATCTTTTATCCGGCCAAATTTTTCGAGGATCGTTAACGCGTCAGCCATACCCTGGCAGGGGTGGTCGTAGTCGCTCAGGCCATTGATTACCGGGATATCAGCCCATTTGGCAAGGTCAAGCACATGCTGGTGGGCAAAAACGCGAGCCATGATGATATCCACATAGCCGGCCAACACTCTGGCTACGTCAGCCACTGATTCGCGTTGTCCAAGGCCGATTTCATTAGGGGATAAATAAAGCGCATCTCCACCCAGGTGGCGCATGGCCATATCAAAACTTACTCTGGTCCGCAGGCTGGGTTTTTGGAAAATCATTCCCAGAACTTTACCTTTCAATATTGGTTTGTTTTCCCCTTTTTCGCGTCTCTCTTTTTTCAATTCAACTGCCAGATCAAGTATGCTCTGCAATTCTTCTGGTGAAGAATCAGCTATGGATATGAAATCTTTTTTCATTGATAACTCCTCAAATTTCTAGATTAATGATGACAGGATCCGCAAGACCCACCGCTGCATCCACCACAACCGCCGTGTCCACTTGATAATGACGGACTGCTGCCTGAAGATTTGGCATAAAAGTTTGACAGTAATCGATGGGTATTCTGACTTTCGCATCGCTCACAATAAGCCGGATTGTCTGCTTCAGAAAAACAACGGCGGACTTCGAAAGTCTGCCGACAATCCAAACATTCATACTCGTAAATAGGCATACTGTTCTCCTCTACTTGATTCTACCGCCCGCGGAAAGCCATGTCAATTTGATTCCGTCACCGATGAAAATCACAAAAACAAATTACATTTTTTGAAATTATTTCTAAGTAATTGGCTTGCCCGGTTTTGTGAAAAATACTATAGTAATAGTATTCAAAAATCTATCAAGGAGAGGATTATGAAAAAGAAGAGTAATTTGATTTTAGCTATTTTGGCTCTGTTAACAATTGTTTCAATTGCAGCGGCTGAACCAGCAAGAGCATTCGACGCGTCTACCATCGGCACGAAAGACCATCCCATTAAAGTATTGTTTGTTCCTTCCACTGATGCGAATGTGATTGTTACCGGTGGTGAGGTTATGGCAGAAGCCTTAAAAAAGGCTACCGGATATGAATTTAAAGTAACGGTCCCAACTTCCTACGCGGCCACGATTGAAGAAATGTGCGCTTCTCCGGAAGATACAATGGGATTCATTCCCGGTTTGGGTTATGTTCTGGCCAATAAACTCTGTGGTGTAGACGCGGCCTTTAAAGCTGTGCGTTATGGATCATCTGTCTACTGGGCGGAATTCATTGTGAAACGCGATAGCAACTTCAAGACAATTAAAGACCTCGCAGGCAAAAAGTGGGGTTACGGAGATGTAGGCTCGACCTCCGGATACCTTGTACCTCTGGCCATGTTCAAAGATGCAGGTGTTCAACCTGGTGAAAAAGTTGCCACGGGCGGTCATCCTCAATCAGTAAAAGCCGTCTATAACGGTGAAGTTGATTTCGCCACAGTTTTCTATACACCCCCATCTGTTCCTGAAGGTGTAGAGAAATGGAAAGAAGGCATGGATCCTGATATCCCCGCTGACCTGATTAAACAATGCAAGGTTACCGAGGACAAAAAAGCCCTTAAATGCGGTGGATATAAAGTAAATGATGCCCGTGCCAATATACGTACCGAGGCACCGGATGTCATCGAAAAGGTCAAGATATTGGCTGTTTCCCCCGCCATCCCCAATGATACCCTTTCATTTGGACCGAAATTCCCAGCGGATATCCGCGCCAAGATTTCAAAGGCGTTGGTGGAATTTGCAAAGACGGAAGATTGGAAAAATTCCATTGGCAAGCAGGATTTCTACGCCTGGGATGGCATTGCTGAAACCACGGATAAAGAGTTTGATTTTGTCCGTATTATGGTCGAAGCAGCTGGAATTACTCTTGAAAAACTCGGTAAATAATATCCATTAGTCGTGGACCGGGGTTCACGCCAGTGAATCCCGGTTCTTTTTTAATTGAATATCCTGAAATAGTCGATTAAAATTGCATGTATCCTAGAAAAACAGGCCAGACAATGAAACAAATTGACGGCACAAAAAACCAACTCGAAATACGCAATTTAGTGAAAGTGTACGATGGTGGTGTGCAGGCACTGACAGATGTCAGTTTTAATGTAAAAAAAGGCGAATTTCTGGCAATTATAGGTTTGAGCGGATCAGGGAAATCCACATTGCTACGTTGTATTAATCGATTGGTTGATCCAACTTCTGGATCAATCCTTTTCAATGACATGCCAGTAACAGGAGCAACTGATGAAGAGCTGCGTCTTATAAGGCGAAAAATTGGCATGGTTTTTCAACACTTTAACCTGGTCAACCGGTCAAGCGTATTGACAAATGTTCTTGCTGGCCGGCTGGGATATGCAAATCCGGCATGGAGTCTGATTAACCGATTCCCAAAAGAAGATATCGAAATGGCATTGAAACAACTTGCCAGAGTAGGGATTGCCGATAAAGCCAATTATCGTGCAGACGAACTCTCAGGTGGACAGCAGCAACGTGTAGGTGTGGCACGGGCTTTAATGCAGGATCCAGAAATGATCCTGGCGGATGAGCCTGTCGCTTCATTAGACCCAGTTCTTGCGCATAGTATTATGCAATATCTGGAAGAGATCAATAAAAAGGATGGAGTTACTGTTCTTTGCAGCCTTCATTTTCTTGACCTGGTACATCGTTATTCAGACCGGGTAATCGCCTTGAATAACGGGCAGGTGGTCTATGACGGGCTTCCTTCAGGTATTGATGATGCGAAATTCAAAGAAATTTACGGTAAAGATGCTGAGCGGGTGGGCTAAATGAAAACAGAAAAAACACAGAAAGCATCCATCTGGCGCTCCCTTGGAATTGGAGCAATTGTTATCGCTGCCGTTATTATTTATGCGTATGGTTTTCAGGTCACAAAAGTTAACCTTGAAGAAACAAAGTCAGAACGCCGGCAGACGCAACTATTGCGGATCATCCGTGCGTTAGCGAAGCCGGACCTTTTCGAATATGAAAAACAGGAAGTAAGGATTGAACTTCCTATTCAGGTTCCCTGTAAAGATGGGATTTCTACAGACACTGCGGTAGACAAGACAAAATCGTATCTTGTTGTTACACCTGCCTGCGTACAACCAGGGCAGGAGGTTACTCTGGAAGGGTTTAATTTCCCTCCAAAAATTGGCGGCCCGGTAAACTTTATTCCAATCAGCAATGTAAATCTCGAACTTGCGGAAATAGAAACAGATGAAACTGGGTATTTTAAAACCATTATAAAAATCCCCAACAGGCCGGAAGACGTGACGCAAAAGATCGTAGCCATTGTGCGCCAGCCAGTTGGTCTGCCACACCTCACACAAACGGCATATGATACCTGGGATAAGATCATCGAGACGATCTTTCTGGCATTATTAGCCACCACAATAGGCACATTATTATCCATACCAATCAGTTTCTTCGCTGCTCGAAACCTGATGAAAGAGATTGTTTCATCATTAATAGGATTAGCAGCGCAGATTATTGCATTACCCATCGGATTTTATATCGGCCATTTTGTGGCAGATTGGATGAGTTCCATAGGGGATGTAATCGCCAAAAATATCTGGATTTCCATCCCTCTGATAATCATTCTTCCTATTATTGCATTGCGTGCCATACGATGGTCTATGCCTCCCGAAGATTTTGGGGAAAAACCATCTATTAAATTACGCGCCGCGCGGATCACGATTCTAGTCGTAGTTTTCCTGGTCTCACTGATTGCCATATCAGTCTTAGCTGGATTAATGGACCAGGGTGGAAGGTCTCTGGAGGCGGTATTGGGTGGTTTTGGTTTTATCGGTTTGTTTTTGAAAAACCTGGGCGAGATCCTCCGCATGTTAATCTCCATAACCGTGGCGATTTCTGCTGCCAGTATTTTGTGCAGCTATGCCGGGAAAATGGGGATTAATTTGCAGAAAAGACTATCCCATTCACAAGCAAAACTGGTTGGCATATTGTTAGCCATGATCGCGGGGGCATTGATATTTGTTTTGATTGGAGCGGGTGTCAACTGGCTCTATGAAATTGAAAACCCTTTGCATTGGGCAATATTACCGGGGATTGCCGGAGCGATCGCAGGTCTCTTCGTAGGTATTGGCATGGGTAATAAAGACCTTTTACCTGTCGGAATTGTTATCTATTACCTGACGAGAACAATTTTAAACGCGTTGCGATCCATTGAATCGTTAATCATGGTTATTGTATTTGTGGTTTGGGTTGGAATAGGTCCATTTGCGGGTGTGCTGGCGCTATCCCTGCATACTGTAGCAGCTTTGGCCAAACTTTACTCAGAACAGGTCGAGAGTATTCTTACGGGCCCAGTTGAGGCTATAAAGGCTACCGGCGCGAACTGGTTCCAGACCATTGTCTACGCGGTCATTCCACAGATTATTCCACCATACATCTCTTTCACCATGTACCGCTGGGATATTAATGTTCGCATGTCAACCATCATTGGTTTTGCCGGCGGCGGTGGTATTGGATTTCTCTTGATCCAGAATATCAATCTGTTAAACTATCGGGCCGCGTCCGCGCAGATGATCGCCATCGCCATTGTTGTGGCGTCAATGGATTATCTCTCATCAAAAATGCGTGAAAAAGTAGTCTGATCATAATTAGAAAGTAAGGTATTTGTTTTGATTTCATCCATAATTGTATGTGCTGTCTATGTGTCAGCCCAGTTGCTTTCAAATATCGCAAGTCTGCAAATTGTTCAATTTGCCGGACTATCATTTGATGCCGGTACATTTATTTATCCTATAACGTTCACACTACGTGACCTTGCTCACAAAGTATTAGGGTTGAAGGGTGTAAGGGTTTTAATTATCACTGCTGTGGCGATTAACCTTTTTATGTCATTTTTCTTCTGGTTTGTTTCCACGCTGCAGCCCGATACTGCTGCCGGCAGCAGCGAGATCTGGGGCAAGGTGCTTTCTCCTGTATGGCGGATTACCATCGCCAGCGTTCTATCTCAATTGATATCTGAATTGACAGATACGGAAGTATACAGGGTTTGGGTTGACCGCATTACAAAAAGATTCCAATGGATGAGAGTATTGGTTAGTAATTCCGTAAGTGTTCCCCTGGATTCCCTTACATTCTCATTCATGGCATTCTATGGGACTATGCCAATATCATCCGTTTGGGGAATATTCTGGGCAAACGTGATAATCAAGATGATTGTGACTATAGTCAGTCTACCATTTATATACTTTGTCAAAGAAAATAGTGGATCAATAAAAGCATGAGCAAAGAATCTATTGCGGTCTCATCATCGTTTCGTGATCCTAGTGGATTCCTTTTCACCCATAATAATCAGCTTTTTAGGCAGATCAATCAACAATACGCTGCTACGTACAGGAAGTTGATGGATAGCGGTTTGTACGCGGCACTTATAAAAAAAGGCTGGATTATTCCGCATGAGGAAATTCAGGATATAAGATCCGCCACTCCTGAAAATTCCTTCCTTGTGATCAAACCTGAAAGAGTGGGTTTTATTTCTTATCCGTATGAATGGTGTTTTAGCCAGTTAAAAGATGCCGCTTTACTTACACTCAAAATTCAGAAGTTCTCTTTGGAAAAGGGTTTGACCCTCAAGGACGCCTCTGCGTATAACATTCAATTTTTGAATGGCAAACCGATCCTGATCGACACTCTATCTTTCGATGATTATTCAGATGGAAAACCCTGGGATGCTTATAAGCAATTCTGCCAGCATTTCCTGGCACCGCTATCCCTAATGGCTAAAGTAGATATCCGACTGAATCAATTATTACGGGTATATATTGATGGCATTCCCCTTGACCTCGCTTCAAAATTATTACCCTGGAATACCAGGTTTAATCTGGGTCTGGCAACTCATATTCACATGCATGCCAACGCCCAGAAAAAGTATTCAGATTCAAATACTAAGACATCAACAAAGAACATTACGATATCAAAGGCTGGCTTGATGGGTTTAATCGACAGCTTACAGGCGACTGTCAAAGGACTTGAGTGGCAACCAAAAGGAACAGAATGGGCAGAGTATTACGACATTACAAATTACTCAACTGATTCCTTTAATGCGAAGAAAAAATTAGTACAAGCGTTTATTCAAGAAACGGGCGGGGGGCAAATCTGGGATCTGGGGGCTAACACAGGCGAATTTAGCCGGGCCGCTCTTGATTTTGGAACAGTCGTCTCATTTGATATTGACCCGGCTGCCGTAGAAAAAAACTACCGTCAGGTAAAATCAGCGAAAGAAACCGCCATTCTGCCCCTTATTCTTGATCTCACAAACCCTAGTGGTGATATTGGTTGGGCAAACGCGGAGCGCGATTCGCTGACCAAACGGGGCCCGGTTGATGTGATCTTGGCTCTGGCGTTGATTCATCATATCTGTATATCCAATAATGTTCCGCTTGAGAGTTTTGCTGCTTACCTGTGTTCTCTTGGAAAATACGCGATTATTGAGTTTGTTCCCAAAGAAGACTCGCAGGTTGGAAAGTTGCTGAGTACTCGCAAGGATATTTTTCCTGATTATTCTGTGGAGGGTTTTGAAAAGGCTTTCAGCAAATCTTTCGAAATTGTTAAGAAGCAGCCGCTTGAAGGCAGCCTTCGAGTGTTATATTTATTAAAGAGCAGATCCAATTAAATTTTTCGATTGGAGAGATATATGTCCTACCAGGCTGAAATTAGTCGCGCGAATCCTACCTGTTTTCTGTTTCTTGTAGACCATTCTACATCAATGAATGAACCAGTGATGGGAACGGAAGGGAATCCCCGTAAATCAGAATTTGTGGCTGAGGCCCTTAACCGAGTTTTGCAGAGTCTGGTTGTTTCTGCCTCAAAGGACCTGGATATTCGCCCCTATTATCAAGTTGGGATCATTGGATACGGCTCTGAGGTCAGATCAATTCTGGAATGCGCGGATCAAGATTCCCACCTGGCATGGATTAATGAGGTATATGAGCATCCTTTGCGTATTGAAGATCGTATCCGCCAGGAGCCTGATGGTGAGGGAGGGATGGTTGATATAATCTATAAATTTCCTGTCTGGGTCGAACCATATAGCAGAGGCAGTACCCCCATGCGGCAGGTTTTTGAAGAGGCTCATAGAATTCTCTCACAATGGGTAATCGATCATCCGGATTCTTACCCCCCAACCGTTATTAATCTAACCGACGGACAATCAAATGATGGACAGGTTTCGATCGCGGCAGAAAAATTAAAATCACTAGAAACAAGCGATGGTAATGTACTATTGATCACATTGCATACTTCGTCTCATCCATATGATCAACCTGTAATCTACCCAACCAGTGTTGAACAAATGCCTGATTTCTCTTCTCGGGCTATGTTTACGATGTCAAGTCATATGCCTGCAAATCTTCGCCGTGCTGCCGAGGAAATTTTAGGAACTGATATTGATCCAAACGCCCGAAGTATTGTTTATAACGCGGATATTGCTGGAATAGTTCAGGGTCTTGAAATAGGTACGCGACCCGCAAATACCATATAGGAATATTGGCACCTATATCCTGGCTCTCCCTTTCCATTCCCAAAGCCGGAAACACAGTAGTAGAAAACGAAGACGCCGTGTTTCCGATTTCTGGTGTCGGAAAGAGTAATAATGGAGCGTCAGCTTCTTTCCTGGTTGCAGATGGGGCAACCCAAACCAGTTTCTCAGGACTTTGGGCAAGGATTCTCGTAGATTCTTGCGCAAATACAAACCTGTCAGAGGGAAATTTTTTCCGGGCGGTGCGTTCTGCACAGGGTAGCTGGCATGAAGCCATGAAATCTATCGAACTGCCCTGGCATGCTCAGGAAAAACTTAGACAGGGAGCTTACTCAGCTTTGACCTGGCTTGAGATCAAATATTATCCATTGCATCCAGCTTATGCTTTTATCTGGAATGCTCTTGCTGTCGGAGATTGTTGTTTATTTATCGCTCGAAATCGCGAATTTTTCTTATCACTTCCAATTCAAGATCACAGACAATTCTCACTTTCACCTGTTTTAATCCCATCGAAAAGTGAGAAGATTGATTCAATCAAAGGATGTATCCAGACAGCCAGAGGATCATTGAAAATGGGGGACCAACTGCTTCTTGGGTCTGACGCGATATCCTCATGGCTCATGCGCAGGAACCAGGAAGAACAACTTGAATTTCTCAAAATGCTGTTATCAACAAAGAAATCATTTTCCTCTGGAGTTTTTGAAAACTGGATCAAAGATCAGAGAAGAAAAAAAGAGATCAAAAATGACGATACATCTTTGATCTTCATTGAATTGGGAGAAACAGAATAGTGCCATCCCAACACTATCCTTCCTTCGCAGACTACCAATCCGCGCTGCAGCACCCTGATAAAGCCTTCACTATCAACTTTCTAAAGCAGGGAATCGTGGAAAGTGACCTGTGGGGTTTCCCACGAGTCCGTTCCGGGGGATTTACCCTGACTTACAAAGTTCTATATAAAGAAACAGCCTGGGCGGCTCGCTGCTTTCACCGGGTTGTGCGAGACAGGGCCATCCGGTACGCGCAGATTTGTCGCGCGATCGAGTCATCCAAATTTCCATATTTCGTACCCACCCAATATTTTCACCACGGCATCACAATTAAAGGAAAACAATTCCCCATTTCCATATTGGAATGGGTGGAAGGCGAATCACTGGAATCGTTTTTAATACACAACCTTGAAAATACCGATCTCATAAAAGCGATGGCGGAAAAATTCCGTGAAATGTGCCGATCACTGGAAGCCATGGAAATAGCTCATGGTGACCTTTCCCATCGAAATATTATCATCAAATCTGGAGAAATATATCTGATTGACTATGATGGCATGTTTGTACCATCACTGGCAGGCAGAAAAAGCAGTGAATTGGGCAATATCCATTTTCAGCACCCTTTGCGTACGAACGCACTTTTCAACAGCCATATCGACCGATTCTCATCCATCATCATCTATTTGGCATTGCTTGCAACTACCTATGACCCATCTATATGGAAAAGGTATCAATCTGGCGGGGAAGGTCTGATTTTCCAACGACAGGATTTTCTCGACCCAATACAGTCTGAGTTATTAAGAGATTTGGAGAAGTTACCTCAAATTGGAAGGTACATTCCCCGATTTAGGGAGATCTGCCAGTTACCGGTTGACATGGTCCCTTCACTTGAAGACATTCTTTCAGACACCAGGCAATCGGCTACAACTCAATCAAAATTAGGGAACCCATCGAAATCCAGCCAACCGGAAATCCTTGTACTTGATTCTGAAGAAAGAAAAGAAATTTGCTCCAAAGAAGGCGAGATCGTTACTGTTGTTGGACTGGTGACCGAGGTTTTTCATGGATTTACAGTCCGCGGGGAAGAACATATTTTCATAAATTTTGGCGACTGGCAGGAAAATTGTTTTACCGGAGTTCTATGGGGACCAGTTCTCGCGGATATTCAAAACATGGATATTTCTGTTGATTCCTGGGCGGGGCAGTGGATGAGTTTTTCAGGCCTTGTATCGGTACGCAATCAGCGGCCGCAAATACAGATTGAAAACCTGACAGATTGTGTACTTCTTGAAAGTAAAGAGAAAGCACAGATGTTACTTCGATCAACAATAACTTCACCTTCCTCTAAAAACACTTCACATAGACCTGCTGGTTGGAGTTCAGGGCTGCTTATTTCTGATTCTGCGAAGTCTCTTTCTATGAAAATCGCTAACCCTAAAACAATCAAAAAAATATATGACATGTTTCCGAATAATTATGGTTCGGAAAGAGAAGATGTATTGAATCAACTTTACTCGGCAAAAAAGTTCCGAAAAACAAAAAGGAAGTAAAAATATTTCACATTTCGCATAGATTATTATCTCTAACCAACATTACTTTGTAGATTCAAAAATATCAAAATAGCCTCTATCCAATTCATCATCGTTCAGATGAGCATACCTCTGCGTAACGGCTATGCTTTTATGCCGGGCTAGTTCTTGCGCGAGTTTTAGATTTCCAGAGCTGTGCAAAACACGGGTGACGAAATAATGGCGGAAAGAGTGGGGGGTGATCGTTCCTACCGCTTCAGATCCTAGAATCGTCTTAACCCACTCCGCCACAATTTCCCGGCCAGTTGTTGTGGTGATCGGTTTAATTTTCTTCCCGGCTCCTTTATCATGCCTGCAGAAAAGGGGAAGAGAAGCCAATGGTTTGCCAGATGAACCATCCAAAAGAGCTCTGGAAGCCAGATAATCCTTTATCGTGTCCATGGAGCGTGTGCTGAAACGGACCACAGCCTGCCGGTTGCCTTTACCAATAACTACGGCTTTTCCTTCATTCCAATCGATATCACCACGCCGCAGTCCACAGGCTTCATGCACACGCAGTCCTGTATCTGCCAGAGTGATTAAGAATGCTCTGTCACGCAGATTTCGCAATTGTTCTTCGGGAGAGTCTCCTTGCGCATAGTTCTTTGAGAGCATATGTTCTATGATAATATCAATATTATCTCGCGGGAACATGGGTAGGCGTTGTCCCGGGCGCCTTGCACGCTGGTGGATCAACATTTGGATGCGAGGCAAGTTGATAGTTGACAGACTTTCGGCGGCCAGGAATTCATAAAACCGGGTGACGGCTGTAAGGTAAAGACGTTCAGTCGAAGGCGCGTGGTCTTTCAATCGGGTGATCATCCATGCCACAGGTTCCTCTGTAAGGTTCGCTACGGGGTTTTTATGAGGATCCAGATGATTTCTATCGAGGACCTCAAGGAATAAGGCCAGAGCGTTGGCATAGGTTCGAGCGGTATTTTCACTGCGAGCCTGAGATACAGTCGCCAGGAAGCGTTCTACAGCGTCAAAAATCATCATTTCTGCTATCAAGAGGAATATCTCCTTCTTCGAATCATGTTTGCGATAATGTAACTTATCGAAACCATAAAATAATTTTACTCGATTTACCTATATAACACCACAACTGCCCCGCAATCACTGAGGATTTTAAAATCATAGTAGATCGTCCTTTTTCTGATAATTATCGGAAACATTTATCTTTACAGTCACCTGTTTTGCCTTCTGTTTCATGGATATCAGAATTCTTCCATGCAAACATCGCACCAGAAACCCCGGCATTTCTCGGAAATTAGTATTATTGTTCTAGATATAGAAACGGTTATATATTTTTTTTCTAAGGAAATGATACACATGTATTTGTAATTGAATGTTGTAAGAATATACTTTTATCTTGATTCTACATTTGCCAAAATCGCAAGTTGTTACCTTATCCCCTGCTTCCAATGAGATTTCCATATGTTTTCCAAAAAAGATACAATTGATACATAATCTGGAAATGCAGTTACAGGAGGAAAGATGGAGATTGTGCCGGGAATACACCGGATTATAGGGTTTGTAAATCAATACCTGATATGGGATGGAAAAGAGATTACTCTCATAGATACCGGAATGAAGTCGAATGATAAAAAAGTGATTAAATACTTGAACGATAACAACCTTGACCTTTCCAAAGTTCGTCGGATATTGATCACCCATTCTGATTCAGACCACTATGGAGCTGCAAGTTCCTTAAAATCACTCACTGGAGCGGAAATTTGGACCTCAAAAATTGAAGCAGAGGCCATGAGAACCGGTTCCAGCAGCCGGCCGATTGTTCCAAGGGGATTCTTTTCTTTAATCTTTCCCCTTCTAAAAGGGTTTCTAACTTCACCTCCAGTGATAGCGGATAAATTATTCACGGAAGATGTGACTTTGCCCATTTCTGGGGGGTTACAAGTTATTTCCTCTCCAGGCCATACACCGGGTCATATTTCTTTTTTTCTACCCGATAAGCGAATTCTATTCGCGGGAGATGCGATAACGTTGGATAAGGGAAAACCAGCACCAACGGTGGATGCAACAACTGGAAATCCAGATCAGGCCAGGGAATCTTTCAATAAATTGATGAAATTGAACCCATCAGTAATTTGCTGCGGGCACGCTTATATCGACCTGAGGAATCAATATGCCTGAAATTGTTCTACCCTACGGGAAAGAGTCACTTTCCCTGTCCATCGCCGACTCGCTTTCACCACAGATAATCCTTCCTGTGATTGTTCCTCCAACCCGGAAAGCGGAGATTATCGTTCAGGAGGCGGTGGATAATCCAGTCGGATCTTACTCCTGGGATGTGATCTCTCCAGAAGGTACCGTGGCTATCGCCATCAATGATAAAACCAGACCGGTACCAAATAATGTTCTGATCCCTCCCATACTTAATAAATTATCAAACCTGGGTTTCAAATCGGAGCAGATCACATTCTTTATCGCAACTGGAACCCATATTCCGATGAATCCGGAGGAATTTCCGTTATTATTGCCGACTGAAATAATTGAAAAATATAAGATAGTCTCACATGACTGTGATAATACGAGTAATCTTCAATATCTTGGAGAAACCTCCCGCAAAACTCGCGTTTGGGTCAACTCTGCTTTCTATTCTTCCAACATCAAGATTCTGATAGGTAATATTGAACCACACCACTTCATGGGTTATTCAGGAGGCGCCAAGACGGCCGGCATTGGCCTGACAGGCCGGGAAACGATCAACCAAAACCATGCAATGTTGGTTGACCCGAATTCGACCTTCGGTGTATATGAGTCCAACCCTACCCGTCTTGACCTTGAAGAGATTGGTGATTTCATAAAAATTGATGCCGCGTTAAATGTGGTGATGAATTCTGCCAAACAGATCATTCATGCCGTTATGGGTACACCCCGTGATGTTATGGAAAAAGGCATCCCGCTTTCACGTCAGATCTGCCAGACAAAGGTTAAGACAGGTCAATTTGACCTGGTTCTCGCCTCCCCCGGCGGATACCCGAAAGATATCAATTTATACCAGTCCCAGAAAGGCCTTTCTCACGCGGCAAGTATCACCCGAAACGGCGGATGTGTGATCCTGGCAGCCCAGTGCATTGAAGGTATAGGCAGCAACAGCTATGAAGCTTTCATGGAAGGTGTTACATCTACATCGCAAGTCTATGCGAAATTAAATCGCGAAGGTTTTCGCGTTGGGCCACACAAATCACTGCAGTTTGCCCGCGAACAAGACCGTATTCGCATCATTATTGTGTCAAATATATCCCCAGCGCGATTGGATCGGCTTCTGCTTGAATCATCAGATTCGCTTGAAAGTGCTTTCCAGAAAGCGCTCGCCGCCCTGCCCCCCTCCCCACGCATTGCTGTTATGCCCAGGGCAACAAATACCATTCCTCAGATAATCTGACAACCATGGAACCACCTCAAACGAGCCTCTTTAACCCGCAATTCGATGGGACATCATTTCAACTTTCAGGGTCATCTACTTCCATTTTATTGTTTCATGGGTTTACAGCAACAACACTGGAAGTAAGGGGGCTCGCTGAAAATATTCATTCCCGTCTTGGTTATAGTGTATCTGCACCACTATTACCGGGGCATGGGACTTCTCCACAAGAATTGTCACGAACCGGATATGAGGAATGGATCAACTCGGCTGAAAACGCTTACTCCGAAGTAAGATTTAATTCCACACGGGTTGTCGTAGGTGGAGAATCAATGGGCGGATTACTTGCCCTGTTACTGGCCGCCAGACATCCTGAAATTTGTTGCCTGTTGGTTTACGCGCCAGCGTTGATCATACCCGCCATGCGTGACGCCCGGTTGATGCAAAATTTCATCTTTGGTTCTCCGAAGAAACTTGAAGACACCCGCCCAGGCTTTCTTCCCTGGCAGGGGTACCGCATCAATCCACTCAAGGCGGTTGTTGAGTTGGGAAAATTACAGGACGATGTCCGAAAAACTCTGTCCCGCATCACACAGCCGATTATTATCTTTCAGGGAAAGAATGATGAAACAATTGATGTAAAAAGCAGCACAATTGTGTATCAATCTGTATCTTCCTCAATAAAAGAAGTTGTGGAGCTTGAAAATTGTGGCCATTGCGTTCTTCTGGATGCGCAACGAGAGACAATTTACTCCCGAACCGAAGACTTTTTAAAAGTCAATCTTCCACCGGAGAAGAGAAAATGAAATCTCTTCAAAATTTCGGGGTTATAATTCATATATCATCCTGTTAAGGAGAAACCATGACACAGGGAACCCGCCCACCCGGCAAAACAACCATTGCACCAGAAGTATTGGTTTCTATAGCGCGGTTAACAGCATTAAGTGTACCGGGCGTTAGAAGATTGGCTCTGGCACCTACTGATCTTAATAGATTGTTCCATCGTGGGATCAATGAGGGTGTTGAGATCCGGGTTGAAAATGACACTGTTTACGCAGATATTCATGTTGTTTTAAACCGTGATGTCAACGTGCGAGATGTCAGCCGGAGTATTCAAACTCAGGTTGCCCGCGCCTTCTCAAAAATGGTTGGGATGGAAGTTGGAAAAGTAAACATTCACGTTGAGGATATCGATTTTAGCCCGGTAAGCGAGTAGTTACATTATGAAATCACGCACCAAGGCTCGTTGTATCGCCTTGCAGGTTCTTTACGAACAGGATATGACATCTCATCTTCCAGGCGACATACTGGCAGAACGCCTGGCTGATGAGCCATTGGATAACACTCTGCAGGAGTTTTCCCGCCAGATAATTTTTGGCGTTCTTCCGATTACCCATGAATTGGATGATTATATAGCTCAACATGCTCCAGAATGGCCTTTGGACCAGGTAGCAGTTATTGATAGAAATATCATCCGGATAGCCATGTGGGAATTTGCTGTTCAACAATGTACTCCTGTAAAAGTTGCTATAAATGAAGCGATAGAATTGGCAAAGTTCTTCGGCTCAGATTCAACACCTCGTTTTGTAAATGGAGTTCTGGGGGCTCTGGCAAATAGATCAAATGAAATTCATCAGGCTTTTGCTTCAATTGTAAAATCAAAAACAAATTGACCTGTTTTCTCTCATGCGCCTAAAAATTATTTTTCGGCAAACGCTACTAATTAGCATGTTCTTTCTTTTTGGCAGCCTGGCGACCACAGGATGCGGGACTGAAAACAATAAAATAAATTCCGAAATAATTAGCACTCATCCAGATGTGTTGGCCTCTTTTATCGTCACATTACCCGAAGCAATTCCCGAGGGTTCCCAACTATCTATTGAATGGGTGGATCCATTAAGTACTCATTCATTAAATCCAATCTATTCTCCTATGCAAAAGATGGATGGCACCCATTATCAATTAGATGTGCCAGCGAAGAAAGGTAGTTTGTTACGCTATCGTTACGTACTCATGGGGAAAAATCCGGTAAGTGAATTTACAATTTCCGGTCAACCACTCATTTCACGTTTTTTCTATATAACTGAACATACCCAAATACAGGATCAAGTATCCGGTTTTTCACAAATATCGGGAAAAAAGCCGATAGGAAGCCTGGAGGGGAAAATAATTGTTTCGGGAAACGGAGAACCAATACCCGGAATGATTGTTTCAACCAACGGACTGTCTTCAATTAGTTCGATTGATGGATCATTTCGATTGGCAGGCATTCCGACTGGCACACTGAACATTACAGTTTTCAGCCCAGATCAATCCTATGAGCCTTTTCAACAGCAGGCAGTAATTGATGAAGGAACCGTAACACCTGTCAAAGTGGAATTAACACCACGTAAAAAGGTAAATGTAACTTTTATTGTTAATACTCCGCGTGACACGCCAGGATTGGCAGCCCTGAGGATGTTTGGGAATGTCTCTATTCTCGGAGATAGTTTTGCTGATCTATTTGGAGGTACTGGACTTGATCAGAACCTTGCACCCATATTGACCAGACAAGCGGGAAATAAATTTTTTACAGTGCTTCAACTTCCAGCCGGAGCTGAAATCCATTACCTCTATTCATTAGGCGATACATTCTGGAATCGAGAGACCACCACAAAAGGTAATTTTTCCAATCGACATATTTTTATTCCGCAAGAAGATTTAGTTATTGAAGATACCGTAGTTTCTTGGAATACGATTAATTTTCAGCCAGTTATTTTTCAATTCGCTCCCCCATCAGGCTTGCCTGATGGGGAAAAGGTACAGATTCAATTCAACACTTTTGGATGGATGGAACCCCTGGAAATGTGGCCTGTTGGTGATGGGACCTATGAATTCAGGTTGTTTAATCCTCTTAATTTTTCAAAAGCCGTGGATTACCGATTTTGTCATTCAACAATATGCGGAACTCGGGATCCTCTCGACACAAACGACCAGATACAATCCTTTCAAGCGAGCGATTCCCTCCAGGCATTGCCCACAGTTGCCGGACGTTGGTCTACATGGTCGCCAATCTCAGAACCAACAGTTGTCACCACTGAACAAAGTCCCCCGCGTGAGGATGGATTTGTTACGGCCATTGAGTTTTCTGATACCTTCCGTTCCGGGTGGAAAACTTACGCTTCTTCGGCACTCGATGCGGCTGTAAGTTTAAACGCTAATACTTTAATCCTTCCAGTCAGTTGGACATTCCGCTCTGCCAATCCTCTCTGGCTTGATATCGATCTAAGTCAAAATCCGTCCTATCATGATTTGATGGAAATTTGTTCACTTGCCAGGAATAAAGGATTGAGGGTTTTTCTGATGGCCGTAACGCAATATCCAACTTCACCCGAAGAGTTCTGGACTGGTTTTTCTCACGATCCTGCCGGATGGGACCGCTTTTTTAAAGAAATTTTCCGTTTCTATGTATCAACATCCAATCTTGCCAAACTTAGCGGCGCAGATGGACTGATTTTAGGAGATGAGACTGTTACAGGCTTGCTTGGAAATACATTCGCTGTGGACGGTGTACTTGATTCTTACTCTGAAGACTATTCTCAAGCCTGGAATCAATTGTTTTCAAGAATTCGCGCCATATACCCAGGAACCATTTTTATCGGTTTAAATTATGCTGACCTCTCAAGCATATATGACATATCAAAAGATAATTATGATGGTATCTACCTGTTAAATTTGGGAAGAATCACCGATTCAAGCGCGGACATCACAACCTATACAGACAATATCGCGGTTAAGTTTGATGAGACTGTTTTGCCAGTGTTTGTTGAAACAGGTAAAACAATCTGGATAGGATTGGATTTCCCTTCGCTATCATCAGCCCACCTTGGTTGTATAGATCTTTCTGACAATTGTGTGGATCCATCGATTGTAAATTTTCCATCCCCGTCACAACCAGATTTGGGTATATCCATGCAGGAACAGGAGAAACTGTATAACGCGACTCTTCCAGAGATAAATCGCAGGAACTGGATAAAAGGTATTTCATCGCGCCGGTACTTGCTACCAGGTAATAATCAGGACCAATCTTCTTCCGTGCGCGGGAAACCAGCATCGGATATCATATGGTATTGGTATTCTTCAATGACAGGTAAGCCGACTCAATAATTCTGTTCAGGAGACTGGAATGGACCTCAACAGCTTTTCAGGAGCCTCCAATGTATTCGGATTGGATTACCTTGGCTTCCGCAACCTGAGAACGGTTTTTTGGAATCTATCCGCTGCAGAACTGGTTGAACAGATTATTCTCCGGCAAGAGGGAAAAATATCACGTACAGGCGCGATTGTTGTTGACACTTCACCACACACTGGACGATCCCCTAATGACAAATTTTTTGTGAAGACAAAGGTAACAGAAGACGTCATTGACTGGGGTGATATTAATAAAGGTATTGAGGTCTCGCAGTTTGACCGATTGTTGATAAAATTGCAGGCCTATTTTCAGGGGCGTGACGTTTTTCTTCAGGATATGTCTGTAGGGTCTGACCCCATGACAGAAACATATGTTCGGATAATCACTGAACGCGCCTGGCACAGTCTTGTTGCTCAGAATCTCTTCTTACGGCTAAATGGCGACAAGTTAGCCAATTTTGTTCCTGCATTCACTGTAATCAGCGCACCCGGCTTCCAGGCCGATCCTGAGGGCGATGGAATGCATTCGTCCACATTCATAGTAATAGACCTTGAAAAAAGGTTGGTATTAATTGGTGGAACTGCCTATGCGGGAGAAATAAAGAAATCTGTGTTTACGTATATGAATTACATCCTTCCGCAAAAAGGAATTCTTCCCATGCATTGTGCTGCGAATGTAGGAAAACAAAATGATACAGCGCTGTTCTTCGGTCTATCAGGCACCGGGAAAACCACTCTTTCATCAGATCTTGATCGAAAACTGGTGGGTGATGATGAACAAGGCTAGACTGACCATGGGATATTCAATTATGAAGGCGGATGTTATGCCAAAACAATCCGACTACGCAAGGAACTTGAACCCGTAATATGGAAAGCCGCCCACCGGTTTGGCGCTGTCCTGGAAAATGTGGTGATGGATCCTCTCAGCCGATTGATTGACTTTGACAACTCTCGCATTACAGAAAACACTCGAGCTGCTTATCCTATTGACTTTGTGGATAATTATGTGACCAGCGGTTGTGCCGGGCATCCTAAAAATATATTCTTTCTTTCCGCAGACGCCTTTGGAGTCTTACCACCCATATCGCGTTTGGAAATAAATCAGGCAATTTACTATTTTCTATCCGGGTACACTGCCAAGATTGCCGGAACAGAGACGGGATTAAGTAAGGAACCCTCTGCCACTTTTTCAACATGCTTCGCGGCACCCTTCTTACCGTTGAATCCGCGAGAGTATGCAAGTATGTTAGCCAGTTTCCTAACAAAATATAGATCAACAGTCTGGTTGATAAATACAGGATGGACCGGCGGTAAATACGGTTATGGAACACGCATTCCGCTATCCAACACCCGTGCTATGATCCGCTCTGCACTGAACGGATCCTTGAAAGATATTCCTTGCCGAAATGATCCTTACTTTGGTTTTACGGTACCATTATCATGTCCCGGAGTTCCAGACGAATTACTTATTCCAGAGAATACCTGGAAAGACCAGGAGCAGTTCAGGTACACAGTCCGCTACTTGATTAATCTATTTGTTAACAATTTTGAGAAATATAAGAAATTTATTTCTTCTGAAGTTTATTCTGCCGGACCTGTCATTCAATAAAACAAAAAAATTAATGATAGAAATTCAAGATGAAAATACTGCCGGCAATAATAAATGGCCCGTACGGAATTGCCTGGAAAGCCTCATATCGTTTACGAAATAGAGCAAAAAGAATGTAACCACCGGAAACCACTCCGCCAAATACAATGGCTAACAAGAGCGCAGGTAACACATAGGGAAAACCGGTTAATAAACCAACGATTCCGGCTAAATTCACGTCGCCAAATCCCAGGGCTTCTTCATCTACTGGTTTTTCGCGATTCCGGGATAATTTGCGGGCAAAGACTTTGCCAAAATAGTAAAGAAGAAGAAAAATGAAAAATCCGCTGATACCACCCAGAATCGTTTTGGTTAACCCGTTTAGCATATATCCGCAAAGAGAGGCAACAACATATCCAACCCCACTAACCTGTTCCAGAATAACTCGGTATTCGAGATCGGTAATTGTCATGGTCATAAAAACAAGCAGCATGGCTTCGCTAGCCCAAAAAGGTAATTGTCCGATTGGGAAAATAACTGAAAGAAGCGATAATATGATACTCGCAATTATTACCAACCAGAATCGTAATGCGTTCTTTTTCCAACAGAATCGGCAATCTTTTCCAGTTAGAAAATCTTTGATATTTCGATATTCTCCACAGGTTAGACATACAGGTTTTGTCAGTTTTCTATTTCTGGGCAGCACATCAGCCAGATAATTAGCCGCCAGACCGAGAAAAAAGCCGCTGATAATGGAAACAAAAATAAGTGTCGGCATGAATGTTTTCCCTGTAGTATTATTATAGAAAAAATTTCCGAAATAGCCATGAACAATAAGAGTATATCAAATTTACAGTCTGTTCTTGATTACTGGAATTCCGCAAAAGATATAGCGGAAAATATTCAATTATCAACTGAATTATCTGCTTCACCTGGAGAATTCTTTCCCATACCTAAAGGCATTCACCCAAAGCTAACTGAGCGTTTGACAAACCTAGGATATGCAAATCTTTATTCACACCAGTATTTAAGCTATATTTCGGTAAAAGAGAAACAGAATCTAGTCATTACCACTGGAACAGCCAGCGGGAAGACACTCTGCTATAACCTCCCTGTCATTGATCATATGCTCAAGGTACCATCTTCCCGGGCTTTATATTTTTTTCCCACAAAAGCTCTAAGCCATGACCAATATGAGAAACTTCAAGAATTCACATGGTTTCCGGAAAGGGATACACAGAACAACATTACGATTAATGTCTATGATGGGGATACTCCTGCTCAAAATCGGCAGGCAATTCGGAAAAATACCCGCATCCTTATTACGAATCCAGACATGTTGCACACTGCGATCCTTCCTCACCATACCCTTTGGGAAGAATTTTTTCGCGGTCTGGACTTTGTTGTTATTGATGAAATCCACGCCTATCGCGGTGTATTTGGGTCTCATGTGGCCAATGTGATCCGCCGGTTAAAACGAATATCCGCTTTTTATGGTTGCAAGCCTCAATTCATCCTGACGTCTGCCACTATTTCCAATCCTGGAGAACATGGAGAAGCACTAACCGATGAGATTATGAAAGTCATTGACCATGATGGGGCGCCTCATGGGAGAAAGACCACGGTTCTATACAATCCTCCCATCATTCATCTGGAGACAGGTATTCGGAAAAGCGCCTCTTCGGAAGTGATCCGACTGGCATCCTCTCTTCTGGACAAAAATATTCAAGTTCTTATATTTGGGCGCTCACGCCGCGGCGTGGAAATGCTTCTGCGCCAGCTGCGTATCACAAGGAACGATTCTCCATCAAACTATCATGCGTACCGCTCGGGATATCTTGCCAAAGACCGTCGAGAGATCGAGAATCGTCTGCGTTCAGGCAAATTACGCGCCGTTGCAGCCACCAACGCACTTGAACTGGGGATTGATATTGGCGGTGTGGATGCGGTCTTAATGACAGGATATCCCGGCAGTGTATCAGGATTGCGGCAACAGGCTGGACGTGCCGGAAGAAAACAGGACGATTCGATCGCTGTGCTGGTTGCCACAGCCAATCCCATCGACCAGTACCTTATGAGGCATCCTGATTTTCTGTCAGGAAAATCACCAGAATCTGCGTTGATAGACCCCAACCATCCACTTATTCTTCTAGGCCATTTGAAATGCGCAGCTTTTGAATTACCTTTTACAGATCATGAATCTTTTGGTTCTCTGGATATCAGTTTGTTGCATGAATATCTCGATTTCCTGCAAGAATCTGGTGAGCTCTATCATTCAGGGGAAAAGTATTTTTGGACAGACACAGCATATCCGGCCAGCAGCCTTTCGCTGCGAAGTTCAGACTCTCGCTCGGTCAACCTGATAACAGGAGGATCAGGGAACCAGAAAACCATTGGGGAGATTGATTATCTCAGCTCCCTTTGGATGGTGCATCCCAATGCCATATATTTGCATGAAGGTAATACTTACAATGTAAAGTCACTCGACCTTGAAAAATCAGAGGCCGTCCTCGAACCGGTTGATGAGGATTACTATACAGAACCGATCCGAAAGGTAACGTTAAAAAAAATAAATGAACAGGACGCGGAGTATTACCCTGGTTCGAAGATCACCTATGGGGAGATTGAGGTTACAACAGAAATTACAGGCTTCAAGAAGATTCTCTGGAATACCCGAGAGGTTCTTTCGGTTGAACCACTCACCCTTCCTCCCAGTACCATGCGGACAACCGCATACTGGATGGCATTGAGCGATGAGACTGTCAATCTACTTCGTGAGCAACTGCTTTGGAAAAATGATCCCAATAAATACGGTTCGCAATGGGAAAAGATCCGGGCTGCGGTTCGCAAGAGGGATCAATTTCGGTGCCAGGTTTGCGGATTACCAGAAACTGACAAGGCTCATCATGTGCATCATAAGACCCCGCTGCGCAGTTTCTTAAGCCTTGAAGAGGCCAACCGCATGGAAAATTTGATAACCTTGTGTTCCAACTGCCATCAATTGGCAGAAAGCGCTGTGAGAATTCGAAGTGGGCTGTCCGGTCTGGGTTATGCCATTGGACAATTGGCTCCCCTTTTTTTGATGTGCGATGATTCTGACCTTGGTACTTTAACTGATCCAGTCAGTCAAATTGCTGAAGGCCACCCTGCTGTCATTGTATACGATCAGGTAAATGCCGGAATCGGGTTAAGCCGTAAATGTTTTGATATGCATCCGCAAATCATGTCCAGCGTATATGACCTTGTAGCCAATTGTAGCTGCATGGACGGGTGCCCTTCGTGTGTAGGTCCGGGTGGAGAAAATGGTTCAGGAGGAAAGCCAGAGACTTTGGCCATACTAAGTCAGATCTTTAAAAAAGATCAGGTTTCTTTATGAACGAATCCCTTTCTTCTCGGTTGCGTTCACTTGGAGTAAAAACCGGTCTAAAAGACCTGTCGGCTCCGCAAATAAAACCACCGGATATAGACAGCCTGGTAAATGGCCACTTTATCGAATCTGAGTTCGGCAGAATATTTTGTGCGGAGACCAGACAGGGATTATGCTATACGCATGGCGATGTGCCTATGACCGTTTCCCCCATTACCGCCAGGTTCTTGCGCTGGGCTGATTCTGCCGGGGGAATTAACCTGACTGATCTATATTCAGTCGCCTTTATAGACACAGAAACCACCGGTCTGGCTGGTGGCACTGGAACCCTTCCATTCATGATCGGGATTGGTCGGTTCACAGAAAATGGTTTTATTACATCACAACTCTTTGCCCGCAATCCGGCGGAAGAACGCGCGCAGCTAGACGTCTTTGAGAAAATCATGGCAGGTGTGACGACAATCGTTTCCTATAACGGCAAAGCCTTTGATGCGCCCATTCTAAATACCCGCTTTACCATGAATGGAATGCCTTCTCCTCTTATTGACCTGACTCACATTGACCTACTCCCTCTCTCAAGGAGATTCTGGCGACGCCGGCTTGACAGTCGGGGTTTGAAAGATATTGAATATGAAATTTTGCACTATACGCGCGATCAATTGGATGTACCGGGTTGGGAAATCCCCGTTTTATACTTCAACTACCTGCGCACAGGTGATCCCAATCCGCTAGTGGGTGTGTTCTACCATAATGTCATCGATATTGAATCCCTTGCCGCTCTCTTTTTGTACTTTAATGATCTATCCGCTGAACCCGGATCGAAAAAACAATTACATCCAATTGATTCTTTTAGCATGGCTGTACAAATCGAAACAGCCGGGGAAATAGATGTGGCCGTTGAACTGTATGAACAATTGCTTTTGGAAGAACTTCCAGATTATATTCGGCCTGAACTGCAACTCAGGTATGCCCGTATTCTTAAACGCCGTGGTGATTTTACGCGTACTGTAAACGTGTTAAATTCCGGAAGTAATTCGAATGATATTGAGATCATGATTCAACTTGCGAAAGTTTTGGAACATCAACAGCGCGATTACGCTACCGCCCTGGAGTGGACAATGAACGCGTTGGATGCCCTTCAAAAAACTATATCGTCTGGTTCGTTCCCTGAGAACCGTTCAAAAATCGAAGACCTTACACGTAGAAGGGACCGATTGAAAAAGAAGATCGCGAAGGAAAATCAACATGACGGAGTATAGTTCCAGAAAAATCGCTGACCGATGGAATAGCCGATTTCTTAAAGACGATCGGTTCAAAGAGGCTCCTGTTCGCCGACTTGTCAGCGATTACTCATTTCTCCTTCCAGAAACCGGGCTGGCTCTCGAAATCGCCGGTGGTATTGGTAAGACAACAAATTTTTTACAGAATCATGGATTACAGGTTATTGAACTGGATATATCCTTTCAGGCATTATTGAAAGCAAGGGATATTAACAAGAATGCTTTCCATGTAGTCGCAGATGTTCTAAATGTTCCTCTGTCAGATCGACAATTTATTGTGATATGTAATTTCTATTTTCTCGAACGCCGGATATTTCCCCTCATAAAAAAACAACTATTACCCGGCGGAATACTTTTCTTTGAAACCATGCTGTTGGAAATGCAATCCATTCGCCCTGAAATACCAGACGATCACTTGCTTAACCCTGGAGAATTGAAGGCTGAGTTCGACAATTGGGAAATCATCCATTATTATGAAGGCTGGCTTGATTCAGACCATGGGCATAAAAAGGCAGTGGGACAAATCATTGCGCGTAAACCAGCTGCTCCGCTATAATTTATATATGGATAGAAAATGGGTTCAAATATATTCCACTTATGGCCGGTTGAACGCCGATATGCTGGTGGATTTTCTTAACGCCAATGGAATTGAAGCGACATCCATTCAGGAAAGCGTTGGAACCACCTACGGCCTCACTGTGGGCACACTGGGTGAAGCGATCATTTACGTGCCTGTGGAAAAAAAAGAAGCCACAGAAGAACTACTCCAACAAATGGAAGATGGAAAGCTTGAATTACCGGATGATTCCACCCCCACAGAACCGGATCAGATAAACCGCAACTCTGATTGAAGCCAGCGGTCATATTCGCTTCGTACCAACCGGGTGACATCTCCTGGTTTTCCATCTCCCACAGCAATGCCGTTTATCCGAGTGATCGGTAATACGCCTCGACTTGCGCTGGTGATAAAGACCTCGCTGGCGCTTGAAAGTTCTGTGAATGGATAACCTGAATACCGAATCTTAATCCCCTGGCTCTTTATAACATCCAGAACCACACTGCGAGTGATCCCCGGTAATATTCCTTCTGACGCGGTCCAGATCTCACCACCACCAAGCACAAAAATATTACTGGACAATCCTTCCAAGAAATTTCCATCTTTTCCGATCATCAAGTATTCATTTATAGTTGAAGGCTTTGTTTCCCGCAAATGGCGGGTTTGGTCAATGAAACTGGTTGCCTTCGATACCGGGTTTTCACGTTGCAATTCAATTGTTTCAGCGGCTGCTCCGATAAGATAGAGTGATTCGGGCAGCCCAACAAATGGTTCCGCCATGATATATGTCTCGATGGCATCCTTCTCAAAAGCGCAATGAATTCTGATTCGGCTATCTGTTTCGGGAAAATGTTTCAGAATCTCCCTGATAGCGGATTGTAAGGAACCGCGATCAACAGCCATGGGTCGGCCTTGAAGTTGAGCGGATCGTTCGAGACGGTCAAAATGATCTTCCAACCGCAAGGCTTTTTCATGCTGGTATGTTCTAAAGGTCGTGTATATTCCGGCGGAAAACCGATTGCTTCCTTCATCCAAATTGGATGCGTTTCCTATTTGGTAAATAGTAAAACCATTATTGACTGCCGTGTATTTCCAAATTTTTACATTATCGTCCACTTGTTAGCCATACCGGGAAATGAGGTTTTGGTAATCCTCCGGGGTATCCATATCTGGAGGCATTTCTTGATCGATATTGATGTATTTAATCTCATCCGCATGCTTATTAATAAAAGTTCGTATCGTATCCAATTCTTTGTGACTTAAAATTTCTTTAATCAGGTCACTTTTAACCAGCCAGGGATGTCCGCGGTGCATATTGTAACTGGGAATGATCAAAGAAGCTAAATTAGTTGAAGCTTCTATCATCAATCGCTGTATTACATAAGTATCAATTATCGGCTGGTCTCCAAGGCAAATAAATATGTAGTCAATACCCTCAGGCAATGCGTGAACTCCAACCTGTAGGGACCTCAACATCTCTGAAGTTTCAGCATCAGGATTTTCGACCAGATGAACACTGCCTGATTTCATTTCATCAGATATTACCGGTATACGATGGGGATTGATCACAATATATAAGTTTTCAACTCCCGCGGACTGCAACCCTTTGACCACAGCACCCAGAACTGTAGTTCTTTTCCACGGTAAATTCATCTTGGGTTGGCCCATGCGTGAGGATTTGCCGGCGGCAAGGATAATTGCCGAAAAAATCAAATCTTTGTGATCCTGATTCATTGGATTTCCATCAGGTGTTCATAATCTTCAGGAGTATCCACGTCTAAGAGGATGGATTCATCAAACCATGGTATTGTCTGAATTTGAAAACGCGAGAAGATTATCCTTCCGCCAACATCACCATGTAAATTGGTCAGTTCGGCGAATGTTCTCCGATCAAATAATACCGGATTTGCTCTCCGACCACCTGATACAGGAAGAATAATCGGCGCAAGGGTTTTAGCGTGCTCATTTTTCTCGCGAACTAACAGAGATACGGGTATGTGCGGTTGGTCCACAAGCATAAATATCGCAGCGCCTGTCCGTTTGGGCAGTGATTTTATGCCAACACGTATTGAACAGGATTGGCCTTCATTCCAATCCGAATTGAATAATACTTCTACCGGAAGGTCGGAGACAATTGCGCGAATTTTCTCAAATTCATTTCCGGCAATAATATGGATTGGAGAGAGACCGGCTGAAATGGCGTGCAAGGCGCATTGCCGGACAAATGGGAGATTTTTCCATAACAAAAGGGCTTTCGGTTGTCCCATCCGTTTCGAATTGCCGGCAGCCAGGATGATACAGGCTATCCTTTCTCTGGCAGCGACAACCCCTTTCTGGTTACTCTGGATTTCCTCCTTCTCGACATTCGGATCCAGTGCAGTGGTGACAACCGAATCGTAATGTTCCAGGAGTTGTTTTTCGATCATGGGAAGAGTTTCCGTGTCTTCCAGCGTGTCCAATTGATTGAACAAAACAGTCCTGCGTGCCAGCCTTGGGATGTTTTTCAATCCACCTAGAGGATGAGTCAACATTTTAACTATACTGTGCAGAGTGACTGGTTTTCCAATTTCCAACCCTGTAATCGACGAGAATATCTCCGGCCGGTGCACATTCTGGTCATTAAGAATTTTCCCCACGGCAGATAATCCAACCGAAACCACAACATGGTTAATCCAATCTGGAATGGCAGGCTCATAGGAAGCTGGTGCTTTTAATGGACGGGTTTTGGATCCATCTGATTCAATGAAAATGGGTACTTCATTTTCATTCACCACTGCAAGCAGATCGTTCCATAAAGATGGGTCGATACCGGATAGTTTGAAATCCTTGTCCCCAGGGCCTGTGACCACCAATTTCCCGGAAAAATGATCCATATTGCGATTTTGACCGGATACCAAAACCCGCCGATCCGGAAAATCAGTTAGCTGATGCAATCCTATGTGAGCGGTTGCCGCAATCAACGCTTTACCTGACCATTCCCTGCCCATCTGGATCAATGCGCTGGATTTTCCGCCTGAACCTACCAGGGATAGTTTTGTTTTTGGATCAATTCGCAAGGCTTCAATGAGTTTCATTGTTCACGAGCCTAATTTCGCTCTAAAATCCGGATTCGAGAGAATGGCTTCCAGTACTCCGCCTCCAATGGAGAGCGCTTTATCTGAAACAAAACTACAAAGCAATGGATCACAACGAGGATCTATATCACCTACCTTTAAACCAGTCGAAACTGTTAAACCTTCATGCAGTAATCCTCGCACGACACCGCGGAAAGGAGCTTTGATCGGTGTCTTATTAACGACAGCAACCACTTCTTCTTTTTCAACAATTTCTCCGATCCTGGTTTTGGCCAAAAATATGCCATCTTCCGGTGATCGCAGAACGCGTTCATTGTCGTAACCTTCCACCTTATCAGGAATACCGTTATCTGTTTCAGCCGCTCCATTCCAATAAACGCGGCCAAGGAACGGGCCGCGTTTCGTTTCAATGACACAATCACAGTTTTCTCCGGGGAAAAAACCTGGACCAATACCTATTTTTAATAGAAACCCATCCCCAATTGAATTTGCTTTTTGTTTCAACATTCGCCCATCAATAAGAATTGGTATGTTTGCCTTCGAGCAAATTTCCAGATTGGGATCAACGATTATTGAAATCTTACCGTCAGTATGGCACTTTTCAAAATCCTCACAACATTGAACCAGTTTCCCTTCAATCTCTTCAATGATCGTTGATTTTGTATAAACAGCTTCTGCAAATGAAACAAATCTTCTGACGGAAAGAGGTTGTTCAATTTCTGTAATGATAACCTTAATTCCCGAACGGTGAAGACGCACGGCAATTCCACTTGCCAGGTCCCCTCCTCCCCGAATCAATGCCATTAACATGCCGATCTACAACTTTCCCAATCCACGAAGTACTCTTTCAGGAGTCAATGGAAACTCATTGAACCAGACGCCTGTAGCATCATGCACAGCAGCTGTGATGGCAGGGGCAAGACACAGGTATGGCATCTCACCCATTCCCCTCGCACCAAAGGGGCCAAGAGGATCAGCAAATTCCAAAACCAGAGTGTTTACATTTTTCGGAATATCCAGAATTGTCGGTATCAAATAGGTGGAGAGCGTGCGGGTTTGTACCTGGCTATTTTTCTGGCTGAAGTTCTCCATCACGACATACCCCATGGCCTGAATCAAAGCGCCTTCCACCTGCCCAACAACCTGCTGCGGATTGACAGCCTTTCCGACATCATCACCACAGGTGATATTCAAAATGGTGATCTCACCGGTATCAACATTGACTTCAAGGTCAACAGCTTCCGCTACGTATCCATATGCGAAATTGGCAATACATTTTCCTGTCTCCGTATCATATGGAGTTGTCTTTGGAGGAACATACATATAGGTTGCAATGGCAGGCCGTTCTTCATTTTGCCATTTCTCCAGTGCTTCTTTTGCTGCACCTCTGATGGAATTGCCGGCCATGAATGTCATTCGCGAAGCAGAGACACTGCCCGCGTAATCCGTGTATGCGGTGTCAGATGCAATTAACTCCACTTTCTCCAAAGGCAAATTCAATGCGTCCGCGGCCATTTGCAGGAAGGCTGTATGTGAGCCCTGCCCTACTTCGGCTCCGGCATGATGCAATATAGCCTTATCGATCATTGTGTCGCCGTGCAATTCAACCGTCGCGTAACACTTCTCCGGAGCGCCAAATGAATATCCAACATTTTTGAATCCGCATGCAAACCCCCGACCACGTTTGATATTTTTTTGTTGTGAGGGAGCCAATTTCTTTTCTGGATCCTGTTTCCAGGTATTGTTATCCAGTCTCCATCCAGCAGATTGCGCGGTTTTTTCAACAACCTTCTCTATACTTACACCAGGATTGATGGGTGTGCCGACTGACATGATCGAACCTTCGCGCAGCAAATTTCGATTACGCAATTCCACGGGATCCATATTTAGAGCTTCCGCGAGTTTATTCATCTGGCTTTCTGCTTCGAACAAACCCTGTGGACCGCCAAACCCCCGGAAAGCGCCGTTAGGGATATTGTTGGTGAGTACGGCGTATGAATCCACCTTTACATTGGGGATCTCATATGGACCAGTGGAAAGCAATGTGGCATTGCCCATTACTTTACCTGATTTCCCAATATAGGCTCCGCAATCTGTCTTAATTTCGACTTCCGCGGCTATTACCTTCCCTTCAGTTGTGGCGCCCCATTTCGCATGCAGGAAATAGGGATGCCTTTTATAATGCCCCATAATTGACTCTTCACGCGACCAAACAATCTTAACAGGCCGATGGATTCCCTGTTTTTCCAGACAGTAGGCTGCCAGACCGAGAACAACCTGAATGGTGATATCTTCCCGGCCTCCGAACGCTCCGCCAATCGCCGGGTAGATCACGCGGACCTTTTCTTCAGGGAGACCCAGAGCATGGGCAATCTGTTCCTGATCTTCATGGGCGGATTGCCCTGCAGAAACGACTGTAACTCTCCCTTCATCATCTATATAGGAAATACCGGCTTCCGGCTGCAAGAAAGCGTGTTCCTGAACAGGAGTGCAATAATCTGCTTCAATAATTACATCTGCCTTTTTAAAGACTGCTTCAACATCTCCTTTTCGAATGCGGATGTGATTGATAATATTTGTATCAGAATCAGGCCTTAGTTTGATGGCGTCCGGTTTCAGTGCATCTTCCACGTTACTGATAACAGGAAGTTCTTCCAGCTCCATATCGATGAGTTTGAGTGCTTCTTCCGCTATCTTCTCAGTTTCTGCCAAAACGAGTGCCACATGATCTGCCGCGTAACGAACATGGTCGCCAAATTGCTTTTTCGAACCTGGCCCACATAAAGCAGGTTGGTCTTTAACGATCAATCCATACTCATTTACAGGTACATCACTTGCGGTCAGAACTGCCACAACTCCGGGGTGTTTTTTGGCTTTCTCTACATCCAATTTCCTGATGATCGCGTGAGGTTTGCCTGCGTAGAAGATCTTCATGTAAACCTGGTTGTCCATATTGATATCGCCAGGGTACAGGGCTTCCCCTTTGACCTTGCCAACCGCGTCAATTCTTTGAACAGATGCGCCAACATAGTTTTCCATGGTTTTCTCCAATAGAAGGTCGAAGAAGTCTACCGGGATTTTCTCTTCCCGCGAAACGTTTGCGGGGGAACATCATAAACACCATATCGTGGTGGCGCCAAAACCCGAGTAATTATCGCCGTAATAAACAGGAAGATCGCGTAAAAAATAAACATCAGTACTGCAGTTAGAATGACCTTTACGTACAAATAAGGCTCAATGTATTTTGATATCAGATCGCGCGGAATCGCGAACCAGCCCTGTTTTGAGTTCTCTTCCAGTACGATTAACGCGCCAATGTAGGCGAGAATTGGGATAAGGACAGCCATGGCAAATCCAACCCCCCGCCATATGGGGTGAAGTTCTTTTTTTACAGTTTTTTTTGTTTGAGGTCGGTAAGAATCATATTTGCTCATTACAATTGCTTCTTTCCGGCTGCTTTTTCCACAGCACTTATGATCTTGTAGTAACCCGTGCAACGGCACAGGTTTCCTGTCAAAGCATGTTTTATCTGCTCTTCGGTCGGGTTGGATTTTTCTTCCAAAAGTTTGGCGGCCGACATAACAAAACCTGGCGTGCAATACCCGCACTGTACCGCGCCTTCCTCTACAAAAGCCTGCTGTACCGGGTGTAATTCTCCCCCAATGGACATGCCTTCAATGGTTGTTATCTCAGCTCCATGGGCTCTGGGTGCAGGAATCATGCAGGCCATAACAGCCGCTCCATCCATGTATACGGTGCAAGCGCCGCATTCACCTTCTGCGCAACCCTCTTTTGTTCCGGTAAGCCCGGCTTCTTCGCGCAAAAGCCGTAATAGTGTTTTGTCCTGGCCGCTCTTTAAAATGTACTTTTGTCCATTGATTGTCGTAATGATTGGAACAGTAGTATCTATCTTTCCATAAACATTACCTGAAATCTCATTTGCAGACTTTAATATGGGAGGGTCAGCCATTAAAGCTTTATCTGTATTGCCACTGTTAATGCATTCCAGAGCCTGTCTAACAAGAATTCCCACAATATAAGCCCGGTAGCGTGCTGAACCGCGCAGATCATCAATTGGTGTTGCCGCTTCACCTGCAAGTTTCGCAGCTTCAGCAATTGTTCTATCGTTAAGTTCCTTGCCACATAGAAATTTTTCGGACATTTCCGCATGGATGATTACCGGAGCTACAGCGCCCAGCGTTATGGCAGCTTTCGTGATCACCTTTTGATCGAACTGAAGGATTACCGTGGCATTCACCACAGATATCGCCTGTGCTTTGCGTAGAGCATTCTTAATATAAAATCCGCTCTCATTTTTCAACATTGGCTGAATAATAATATCAACCAGCATTTCATCCGGATTCATGACTGTTTTCCGAACGCCTCTGTAAAACTCCTTTATGGATACTTTCCTTCTACCCTGGTTTCCCTGTAGAACAAGGCTGGCATCTAATGCCATCAGGGGGGAAATGGTGTCATTGGCTGGAGAAGCGGTAATTAAATTGCCGGCAATAGTGCCCCGATTGCGAATTTGCGGAGACCCAACCTGCCAGCATGCTAATGCCAGAGGGAATGCCTTATTCCGTATAAGGTCAGAGCGCACACAATCATTATGAGTAACCAAGGGACCCAGGTGAATCTTGCCAGACGCATCCTCAGAAATGCGGTCCAACCCTTGAATCCGGGAGATGTCGATCAGCGTGTCTACTTCCTTTCTCACTCCTCTCTCCAATTCAAGGATAAGATCTGTGGCCCCAGCTACTATTCTGGCCCGGGAACCAAACTCTGTCAGGATACCGATAACTTGATCAATAGTCTCAGCATTGATGTAGGTATGCCACATAAAAATACTCCTTTTATTGATCTTATTGATCCTTCATTACGCGTCCATTTCCGCCATTGCGCAGCATTATGATCTCCGCCATGATGGAAACTGCGATTTCTTCCGGTGTTTCGGCATTTAATTCCAATCCTAATGGTGAATGCACTTTATTCAACTGTTCCTGAGAAACTCCCTGATCAAGCAATCCTTTGCAGGTAATTGCCCAACGCCGTTTTGAGCCAATGACACCGATAAATGCAGCTTGCGACGCCAATAATGGCGCCAAACCAGCCACGTCCACATTAGAACCGCGTGTCGTCAGAAGTATATATGTGTTGGGGGTGATCTTCGTCGCGCCGGGTAGATCCTGCATTTTGAGAGGATAAAACTCATCCGCGTCGGGATTGGAGTCCGGGGTGCAAAATTCTGGACGGTCATCTGAAATGGCTACCCGAAATCCCAGATATTTTGCCAAATGCGCCACTGCTTTACCCACATGGCCGCCGCCTATAATGATGATTTTCGCGTTAGGTAAGATTGGCTCAACTAATATTTCCATTGTGCCTCCGCAGACGCCCGGATCACCATGTTTGGGATCTACCATTTTGTATTTCAACACTTTCAATTGCTGTGTAATCATGACATTAAAGGCTTCCTGGAAAACCAGGTCTTCAACTTCACCGCCCCCTACAGTACCCATGAAACTTCCATCAGATAATACCAGCATTTTTGTTCCGGCATGCCGCGGAGCTGAACCAGCACTGTGAATGATAGTGCATAAAGCACCCGAATCTCCCGACGACATCATTTCATGAATTTTATTGTAAATAGTCTCGTTCATTGTTCAAGAATCCCAAGAATGACAGGTAAGAGCTGCTTTTTCCGGGAAACTATACCCTCCGCCAACCATGATCCATCGGGTAGTGGTTTATAGGGCAGACTTGAGAATACCGGAGGCGGATTTGCCGTTAATAATCGGCTTGATCCGCCAACCACATCCGTGATCATTAACATGACAAAATCGAGGCCTTTACTGGTTTGCATTCCTTCCAGCGCTTTTTGAAGTTCCGGGATGTATTCTCCCACTTCTACCATACCGCTCACTTCAACCTGGGCTATAGCAAAATTGTATGGATCCTGCTGGTAAATTTTCAAATCGGTTCTTACAACCTCATCGGCAGGCCTGGTTTGCAACCCAGCGCCAGCGGTTACCACTTTATGACCATAGCTTTCCAATGTCTCACCAGAAAAAGGTGAGCCTCCGCTGAATGCCCATTTGGCGAGCCGCTCTCCAGCCAGCCTGTCTCGCTCCGTTGTTGTTGGTGATGTCAACACCAACGTATCTGAAAGCAAACCGGCCAGCAGCAACACCGCGATCGGCGCGGGGGCGCTTAGACCAGCTTCTTCCACTCGTTCGGATATCAGTGTGCTTGTACTTCCTACCACATCAACCGTGAACCGGATGGGTACATGGGTCTGCTGATTGCCTAGCCGGTGATGGTCCAATATCTCAAGCAAATCGGCTTCATGCAGTGAACCAAGCGCCTGTTGCGGCTCGTTGTGATCAACCAGGATGATCTTCATTCGTGGTGGATTTAGCAAATCGCGTTGCCTGCATATTCCTAGATAACGGTTATTCTCATCAACAACGATGTAATCATCACCTTCGGCTCTTAAAATGCGGTTCAAGAGATCCCGGATGCGCCATCCAGATTTAAATGTTGGGACGTTAGGATCTGCCGCGTCTTTGGCTGGTGTCTCAAGTAGTTCGGAGATCTTCATCTCCTGTTTGAGTTTGTGCGGCCCAACCAGCTGACCCAGATGGTTGAAAAGGCTTCGTCCGGTGATCAATCCGTAAGGAGTTCCATCCGGGTTGATAACAGGCGCCACTCCACCGGTGCGGGAAGATATTGCCCATGCTTCCCTTAAAGGTTGATCAGGCAAGGTTGTATCCAGCCTGCGGGTTACAGATTCGAATTTTGGAGAAGCGTCAGAAACCAACAGCGGGGCTTCTATACCTGAATATTGCAATACCCATGCAGTTTGTGGATTTATCGCTCCCGCTCGGGCAGCCCGGACATTATTCCCATCCCGCTCCCGAAGTAACCAGGCATACCCTATAGCTGACGCGATTGAATCGGTGTCAGGGTTTACATGCCCGATTACATAAATGCGTTCGTCCATTATCTTGCCAGTTTCTTTCCATCTTTATTCATGGCAAAGAATACTTTCTCTGGAGTGATGGGCAGGCTGTTAATTTCAACACCGCAGGCATCCAGTACTGCATTACCCACAGCGGGCGCAACGCCATCAAGAGGGATTTCAGCCACGGCTTTCACGCCAAACGGGTGTGATGGTTCGTAGGTCTCCACGAATAACGCTTCCATTCCTGGCATCTCGTTTGAGCGGAAGATGTGATAATCCACCAGGTTTTTGTCCAAAGACCGTCCTTTTTCGTCATAGCGCATTTCTTCGCATACGGCATATCCCAGCGCCTGGCTCATACCGCCTTCGATCTGTCCCGTGGCTGCGATCGGATTAACAATTACCCCAGAATCGACAGCCATGACCAGATTGTCAACGACAACCTTACCGGTCTGCGTATCCACGGTCACTTCGGCAAATTGCGCCGCGAATGGAGGCGGAGAAGAAGGAGACACATAAGAAGCCACATCCATGATCTGTTCCTGGTCTGTGTGGTGCAAAGAGTTGTAAGCGATTTCTCTAATGGAAACGCTACGACCGTCCATTGCCGTGGCTTTTCGATCGGCCAGCGTGATTTGTTCAGCCGTCAGCGGTTCAGATCCTTTATCCGCTTCCGTGAGCATTTTCGCGGCTCTTTCTTTCAGTTTTGCCGCGACTTTTTCGGCTGCCTTCACAACCGCCGTGCCAGAAATATATGTTGTGCTTGAGGCATACGCTCCCACATCAAAGGGAGTCATATCTGTGTCGGAAGAATAACAGAGGATATCTTCTGTTGGAACACCCAGCACTTCCGCGGCCATTTGAGCAAGAACTGTATCTGATCCGGTGCCCAGGTCGGTGGCGCCTACAAGCAGATTGAATGAGCCATCGTCATTTAATTTCAGGCTCGCGCCACCCATGTCAAGGTAGGGTATAGCCGTTCCCTGCATCACTGTGGCTATTCCAATGCCGCGTTTTAGATACGGTTTCCCTTCTACTGTGTGCCATGTCGAATTATTAAACTTTTGATCCCATCCGATCACAGCTTTCCCCTGCCGTATGCAGTCCTCCAGCCCTACAGTATGGATGATCTCCGGCCTGGGTTCACGGCCTTCACTCCATGACGTACTAAAAGGATGCAGTTCTCCGGAACGTACGGCATTTTTCAACCGAAATTCAATCGGGTCTAAATTCAACGCGCGAGCGATCTTTTCCATCTGGCGTTCGACCGGCCAGAAACCCTGCGGCACGCCATACCCGCGGAAGGCGCCAGCAGGCGGATGGTTGGTGTAAACAATATCTGCGTAAAACCGGATATTGGGATTCTTCCTGTACTCTCCATCTCCTACATACAAGGCCATTGATTTTTGACCTGTATTTCCGGTTACTGTCAACGCGTGGCAGCCATACGCGCCTGTATCAGACAACGCGTACATTTCATTGGCGGTAATGGTTCCGTCCTTCTTTACTCCGGTTTTCAAGTGAATCTTCATGGGGTGGCGTGACCGTGAGGCTTCGAATTCCTCTTCACGATCATATTCCATGAGAACCGGCCGTTTTGTGGCAATGGTCAAATGGGCAACCGCGTCTTCGATTAATATTTCCTGCTTACCGCCAAACCCTCCCCCGACTCTTGGTTTAATGATCCGGATTCGTTTCATGGGCAGGCCGAGCACCGGTGACAGAATTCGTCTCGCGTGAAATGGCACCTGCGTGGATGTACGGATCACCAGGCGATCGTCTTCGTCCCAGTAAGATAAAGCAACATGCGGTTCAATATGCGCTTGTTGTACCTTTTGAACTTCATAGTCTTCTTCGAAAATTAAATCAGCTTCTTTGAATCCTTTTTCCACATCTCCAATATCTATACGTATTTTTGCTGCCAGATTTTTTTCCGGTTCTGAATCCGCGAAGTTCACATATTCCGGTTCTTCATGGAGTCGGGGAGCTCCTTTTTCCATGGCATGGGCTGGATCAAGCACAACTGGCAATTCTTCGTATTCCACCTCGATCAATTTCAAGGCGTGATCGGCGATCTCACTTGTTTCGGCAGCCACAAATGCCACCCGGTCGCCTACAAAGCGCACCCGGCTGTCCAAAGAGAACATATCCAACGGCCCTGGAATGGGATCGGATTGCCCGGCTGTTGAATAAACAACACGTGGGATATCCTGCCATGTCAGAACGGCTGCCACTCCCTCCAGCGCCCGGGCTTTTGTCGCATCAATTTTTTTAATCTTCGCATGCGCTACTGGACTGTGAAGAATCTTGCCGATCAACAAGCCGCGCATTTCAATATCTGCCGCAAAAGCGGGTTTCCCCTGAACCAGTTTAATGGAATCAAGTTTTGGCTCAGATTTTCCAACAGTATGATATTCTTTTGTCTTTTCTGTGATCTGAACACGCGGAGCAACTTTTGTTGTCAGTGAGGATAAACCATTGGTTCCAACCGGGCCAGCCTCATTTCCTGCATTTTCAGTGGAAAAAGTCCATTCATCTGGTTGATGTCCATTACCAATTTCCGGCACCGGTTCACCGCGCATAACAGCAGCCGCGCGCAAAACGGCCTGAACCGGTTTGACATAACCGGTGCACCGGCATAATACCCCTGAAATAGCCTCGCGGATTTCTTCTTCCGTTGGGCTTATATTTTTTTCAAGAAGTGACTTGGCTGCCAGTACCTGAGCCGGTGTGCAATAACCGCATTGGATCGCGCCGGTTTCCACAAAAGCTCGTTGAATGGGGTGCAGGCCCTCTGTTTTCTTCCACCCCTGTTCGGGATGTTCGCCAATACCTTCAATGGTCTCTATCAGGTGTCCCACTGCTTGAGCGGCAAGCATCCGGCAGGAATTTACCGGAACGCCGTCTAACAGAATAGCGCAGGCACCGCATTCACCATTGTCACACCCGCCATATTTGGCGCCAAAAAATCCTTCCCGGCGCAACAAGGCCAGAAGAGTCATTCCAGGTGTATGGTCCAGGTCTAGCTGGTTTCCATTAATTGTGAATCGGCTCTTCATAATTTATCCCTTCCCGCCAATAATGTTTTGTCGTCCTGTCATTCGCTCGATTAAAATCGAGATCGCGGCTTTCTGGTACTCGGAAAATTCTTCCTTTTCCTGCATGGAGGTTCCTGTGAATTTATGAAATACTTCACTTATAAGGTTTTTTGATCCGGCTGATCCGAGAACAGGATACTTCCCGCTTCCACCCATCACGATACGTGTATCACCAGTTTCCCATTTTGCTGTTACCACATAAACTGTAGGACGATCCTCGGGAGACCGGGCGATGTCATCGAAATCGTTTTCAGTGGGAGTTATGAATTCAATTTCTGTGATCAATTTTCCAGGCTTCTTATCCCGTCCTTTCGACAGCCACTCACCCAGGTAGATCGATTTTTTACCTGGTTCCCAGAAGACCTTTACATCAAGGGCCAACAGACATCCAAGAAGTGGAGATCGGCCATCCGCTGTGATTAAAACACCGCCCAGTGTTCCGGTCCTGCGCAGATTTATACTGGTTTCTCTCCGGGCTGCCTCTCGCAATCCAGACGGCAGGTCTCTACAATCCACCAGGTCCTGCAGGCGGGCCATCGCGCCAATGTGCCATTTATTTTTTTCGATATCTCGTGAAATCTGATCCAACCCCAAAGATTGCAGATCAACCACTGCAACTGGCGTATCTGAAGGGCGGCTGATCTTTGTCCCGCCACCCAAAGGTATGGTCAAAGGTGTTTCACGATTAAGCAGTTTCTTCGCCTGCTCAAGAGTCTCAGGCCGATGATACTCGATGATCATAAAACCTCACTATTCATGAAACCTGCCGGTTTAGTCCGGAAGTTTTTCAAGTTATTTTTGGGCAAAAGTGTCTATCAACAACTTCACGTCTCCGCCAACCGGATAAAGGATTGGGCATGTGCAGCCATATTTACGATATTCTGCTACTTTCGCCCTGGCCTCGTCCGGAGTTCCGGACGCAGTAATATCCAGGATCAGTTTTTCGGGAACAAGGTGTTTGGCCTTATTGATCTGCTCTTTTGTCGCCGGCCAACCTAAAATGGATTGAATCTCTTTCACAACATCTTCTGATACACCCGATGCCTTGGCAATATGCGGTTGCTGCGCCAGATACTGGGTAAGCAATCCACGAGTGGTATCAATTGCTCTGTCGTGATCCAGGTCAACTGAACAAACCACCAGTTGCGGCCGGTCCAGGTCTGCCAGGGTTTTATTCGCTTTTTTTAAGCCATTTTGTAACAATTCCATAGCTTTTTCGTTATATTTTGGAGCGACACAGTAATTCAGAACCACACCGTCAGCGATCTCGCCGGTCATTTCCATCATCTGATCTCCCGTCGCGCCAATCATAATGGGAACATTCCTCGGTTCGCGCCGGCCATGTACCACATCAAGTTCAATCCCATCAACATGGATGAACTCACCGTGGAAAGTGACCTTCTCCATGTTTAACAATCGTTTCATCACCGTCACGGTTTCTTTCATGGCCAGCAATGGCTTCTTGCGTTCGATGCCGACATTCCGCGCCAGCGGATCCCACCAGGCGCCAATACCGCAAATGATGCGGTTCGGAGCCAGATCATCCAAGGTTAGATAAGTCGCTGCCAGTAAACCAATATTGCGTGTCCAGTTATTAATAACACCCGAACCTACTTTTATTTGTTGGGTAACCGCGGCATACGCGGCCATGGGAACAATCGCGTCTCTTACAAGACGGCTTTCAGCCTGCCATACAGCTTCGAATCCCCGCTCTTCTGCGTAACGAACGTAATCCAATCCATCCCGTAGATCATGGGCATCCTGCAAATAAAGCGCAACACGATCAGCCATTTTTCCTCCAGGTTGAAACAGGTTGTATGACAACTTTAATTATAGATGTTTTTGCCTCTCTTCATACATCTGTAATTGCTCTAAATCTTCCGGAAAATCAAGATCCAATCCAAGTGTTTCACTTTCAATAATCTTTAACGGCAGATTGAACTTTCTTGCTTGCATGCAATGTTTTTCAAACGAATTGTCGCCAAACTGGTAGGAGATCAATCCAGTAGGTGTTATCAAAAGGGCATTCGTTCCTTCTCTTCGCCTGTCAGGCGCGATCACCACGACAGGCGCTTTATCCGCGCTTTGGACCAGTTTCTGGACATCATCAACGGATAATAAAGGTAAATCAGAAGGAAGAATTAATACACCCTGCACGGCATACATTTGCGCCACCATGGTGGCCCTGTGCAATGCCGTATTCAAACCGGGATTTCCGTCTTCCATAACGGTTCTGGCGCCTTTTTCCCGCGCCAGTGCCAGTACGGCAGTATCACTGCTGATCACCAATATCTGCTCAATTTCTTCTATTTTTGTGAGCACATCCAGGGTATGCCCGATAAGCGAAAGATTAAGAATTTCTCGTTCATCTTCCGACAATACACCTGCCAGACGGGTTTTTCCCCGGCGCAGCGGTTTTACTGGAATAATCGCCCAAAGACTCATCTCAATAATTAACCCTTGGACGTCAATGTCATACCGAATTCTATTGTCTCTTTTGCCAATTCAATGCGGTCCGCAATGGACCTCATTATCGTATTGGTAACCAACGGAATTATACCCCGGTCGTTCAGCCCAATTGCTTCGGCTCGATCGATCGAATCAAGAATCATCCCATCAAGGAAGTCCATATAGTGGTCTGCTACTGCCGTTACGCTGGGTGAAATTCCTAATTCAGAGAACATCTTGGCTGCCGGTCCTTTAATGGTCTTACCACCAACAATAGGTGAGACTGCAACAACAATCTTTTTCTGCAATGATGTGCGAACGCCGGGAAGCCTAATGATTGGATCAATACTCACCCAGGGATTCGAGGGGCAAATCACTACAAGATCAGCATTGTCAATGGCTTCATTTACACTTTCTGATGGAACCGCATTTTCAATTCCGACAAACTCAAAACCGGTTACTTCAGGATTGCATTGTTCCTTAACAAAATATTCTTGAAAAGAAAATGATTTATTGTCACGCGTTCTTACCACGGTTTTCACAGATTGATCCGACATGGGCAACACAATGTCTTTAATACCCAGATGTTTGCATATCACTTGTGTGATTTCAGTGATAGACATACCCTGATGATAAAGGCGGGTCCGCTCCAGATGCAGTGCCAGATCGCGATCCCCTAATCTGAACCAGACAGGAGCTCCAAGGGTTGGAAGTGTTTCAAAAACATGCCAGGTCTCATCCTTCCTTCCCCAACCTGTTTCAGGATTGGCCAATCCAGCTAAAGTGTAGCACACGGTATCCAGATCAGGAGATATGTTCAATCCAAACAATTCGAAGTCGTCGCCGGTATTGACTATAACCTTCATTGGTTGAGGCGAGATATATCGGGAAATGCCATCTGCCAGTTTTGCCCCACCGACGCCACCAGCCAGTGCAGTGATTTTTAAGGATTCAGTCATATTTGTTAACCGTAACGATTATTTGTTGAACCATGTCTAATTCATACCTTTTGCAGTAAGTACGTGTCTGTCTGTCCAATTTCATCATCACTTCTATAAAGAATACTGAGGTTATTCACCATAAATGTGAATTTAAATTCCCGATACAAGTTGCTTTTGAGGAACTGGCAATATTGATCCGTTTGGATACCGTAGTGTAACAGCGTTATGTGTGGAATCCATGCTTCAGGCGAATAATGCATATTGATTTCCTGTATGCAGGGTGAGCAGGCATCCCAGATCGCTCTTTGCAAAAGGCATAGTGCTTCATTACGCACCAGATTTAATGCAAAAACCGGTTGGTTTCCAGGAAATATCCCAATCCCTCCATTGATTACTGGAAATTCCCTCCAGGTGTGGGATATTCTTTCCAATTTTTCAGTGAGCAGAGAATGATCGATCTTCCCTCCAACCATCCAGGAGAAATGCGGGAATTTTTTTTCGATCTTTCCATCTGCAACCCAGGCTTGACCTTCTGGCAAATTATTCAGAATATTTTGCCAGGTTTCTTTCTCCAAAAGGGTCGCAATGGCATAGAACATGGCTTACCTGAAAAGGTCATCCATTTCAGGACGTAACAATTCATTCAGGTTGGCCTCGCGCAATGGATATGGAAAACCTTGAACCAGGACTACAGGCTGCATTTCTGCTGCCTGCCCCATAACGAGTGACGCGGCTGCAGCCAGTTCATCAGCGGCACCGACCTGGGTTATTTGCAGGCGGAAACCAAATATATCAGGCCTGCCCCGCAAGTCAACCAACCCGGGCATTCCTGACAATCCGATGGTTGTCCCAACCGTGCCATTGCGCCAGGCACGCCCATGTGAATCAATAATCAACACGCCAAAACGTTTGTTGAAATTTTTCTCCAAGCCGACTCGAATACGGGCGGCAGAATCGTCCGAATTTTCCGGCAGTAGGAGCACCCAGTCCTCCGGATTGCTGCCATTTACGTCAATCCCTACAACATTGGAATGGTCAATCCCGGCGTTGGCGCAAATAAACCCATTTTTGTGTTCGACAATCAATGTGCCCGGTTTTTCCCGAAGGACTTTCCTGCTTTCCCGCAAAACAAGTTCCACAAAACGTGGATCTTTTTTCGTCCGATTGGCAACTTCGAAAGCCCGGGCTGATGGGACAATCTGTCCCAAATTAATAAGTCGGTTTTCGGATTTGCTGACAATTTTTTGCGCCAGTACCCAGATATCTCCATCTTTTGGTTCAAGTATGGCATCTGTTGCCTTCTGCGCAATGATATTTGCCAGATTGTCGCCTGGTTTTATGAGCGGGATATCCGGTATCGGAGTTAATATTAAAGCCATTAATTTCCTATCCGCGAGGAATACCCGTTACCCGAATCCCTGAAACCTTGACTCCAAACTGTTTGTTGATTCCGATTAAGATCGAGGTCATACCTTCCACCACTACCGAGTTCTCTATCGGTCCGGCGTCAAGGCCGAACAAACCAGTGTCTTTAACTAACTCGACAACCATAGTTCTGGCATCTTTATCGCTCCCTGTCACCAGAACATCGCAGTCAACGACCTCTCCGGATATCAGGTTTTCATAGGAAATATTTTGGAACGCAGCGACAACTTTCACGTTCTCACCCAATATTGATTGCGCCTGCTGTGCGGCTGATCCTTCCGGTGGCATTTGAACGCGGGTGACCTTTGGAGGAACCAGTGGAACAGTTACATCTATGAAAATTTTTCCCTGTACATGTGGTTTGATCCCTTCGAGCATTTCTTTATGAAATGAGAAAGGAACTGTAAGAACGACAATATCCGCTTTTTCTGCCGCGGCAGCATTCTCCATACCGGTGACAAGGACCTTTTTTCCGGCAAGCGCGGCAACTTCCTCAACTGCTGTTAGAGCTTTTTCAAGCGTTCTCGATCCGATAATTACAGTATGACCGGCAAGCGCCCACCGATAGGCCAATCCTTTGCCTTCTTTGCCCGTTCCACCCAGAATGGCGATGGTTTTTGGATTATTGGTAGTCATCAGGTTTCTCCAGTTTTATATGATCTAAAATTGTTCGGAATATCGCTTCCAAACAGCAGGTGCCAGTTGTCTGGCGTCTGCAATAATCTTTTCTTCATCCACGCAAAGGATCTGACGGTCTTTCATTAAAATTTTGCCATCTACCATAGTCATTGTGACCATGCTTTCGTTGAATCCGAAAAGGATATGCCAGGGAAGATTCCCCGCGGTCATGGGTGTAAAGGGATGATAATCCACAAAAATGATATCCGCTTGAGCTCCTTCTGAAATTACACCTGCTTTAATACCTGGGAATTGGTTGGCTACCAGGCGACTGTTCTGAATTGTTGCCATTTTGGCAACCAACATACCATTCATTCGCCTGGGGTCGTGGTGCCAAAGTTTTTGTGCCAGATACGCTGCCTTCCATTCATCCCACATAGTGTTCGAGAAACCATCATTACCCAGACACATTTTCACGCCGAGGCGGTCCATGGATTCAACAGCTGCCATACCCACCGCATTGTTCATGTTACTACGCGGTTGATGAGATACCCAGACCTCCTTTTGTGCCAGCAATTCCGCTTCACGGGCATCCACGTGGACAGCATGCGCAATGATTGTTTTGGGATTAAGAATACCAAATTTGTCCAGGCGATCCACCACCCGCATACCGCTCTTTTGCAGGCTGTCATATTCATCCGCTTCAGATTCTGCGACATGAATATGAAAGCCAATTCCTTCCGGAATCTCTTTACGGGCACTTTCAAGAGTCGAGTCAGATAGCGTCAGACTTGCGTGCAAGCCGAAGGTGGCTGACACCCGGCCTCCCAATGGTTTTTCTTTCTTTACAAAATTAGCAAATTGGGTGTTTTCTTTTATTCCCTGATCAGCCTGATCCAGACCATTGCGATCGGTTACTTCATAACAAAGACTTCCTCTTATTCCAGTCTCTTTTACTACATTAAAGATCGTTTCCAATGACCCTTCAATAAACGAAGGTGAGGCGTGATGGTCAAACAAAGTCGTTGTTCCATGATGGATGGCATCCAGAATGCAAACATACGCCGATGAAGCGACAGAATCCCTATCCAATGCTTTATCAAGCGGCCACCATAATTTCTCAAGAATTTCAACAAATCCTGCCGGAGGGGATCCCGGTATAGCCATACCTCTGGAATAGGCACCGTAAAAATGGGTGTGCGCGCAAATGTTCCCGGGCATCACCAGTTGACCATGAGCATCCAATCTCTCTTCATCCGGAAATTGTAAGAGTAACAAATTCTGTGGGCTAATGTGCGTGATTTTTCCACCTTCGATACGAATCGCCCAGTTTTCCAGTATCCTGTTCTCTTCTTCCCATGTGACCAGTACACCATTTGTGATCAGCATTTCTACTCCTGTTGAGCAATATGGAAGTAAAAAAATTGTAGCACAACGCCTTCGTCAAGTTGTAAGACATCTGTCACCAATGTACAGGACAGTTCATCCTTTGACGGATTTGGCATATAATCCATTAAATATTACATTTTCGACAGGTAAAAGCACAATGACAACCAATCGCGATCAATCAATTGAATTTGCACGTAAAAATAGATCAAAATTTGAAAATAATCTTATTGAACTTGTCAGAATTCCATCGGTTTCAACCGATCCATCTCAAAAAGATTCAATGTTCAAGGTTGCTGATAGACTGGTCAAGCAGCTCTTATCAATCGGTTTTAAACAGGCAGAAATTTTTTCCACAGCGGGTCACCCGGCTGTTTTCGCCCAAACCCATCCCGATAATCGTACTCTGCCAGCACTTCTGATTTATGGTCATTATGATGTCCAACCGCCTGATCCTTTGGACCTCTGGAAAACAAAACCATTTGAACCCACAATCAGAGGAGACCGCCTCTACGGCCGCGGCGCATCAGACATGAAAGGGCAAATCTGCATTAGCCTGGCTGCCGTTGAATCTATTCTAAACCAGGGCGAAATACCTTTAAATATTAAAGTGATTTTTGAAGGTGAAGAAGAGATCGGATCTCCCAACCTGGCATCTTTAATTGAGGAAAAGAAAGAACTTCTATCCTGCGATTACATTCTTAATCCTGATGCTGGGCTTGTTTCCGCAGATTTGCCGGCTATCACATACGGGCTGCGTGGTCTTGCCTATTTCGAACTACGTGTTTTTGGACCCGATCATGACTTGCATTCAGGTAGCTTTGGCGGTGTGGTACACAACCCGGCGCAAGCTATTTGTGAAGTAATCGCAAAAATGCATGACGCGAGTGGTCGAGTTACTCTACCGGGCTTCTATGACAGTGTGATTGATTTATCCATTGAAGAACGAGACGCGCTCGCTCGATTACCTATTGACGATGAATACTACAGGCAGAACACGGGTGTTCCGGAAATCTGGGGTGAAAAAGGCTATACCGCCGTTGAGCGGATTGGCGCGCGCCCTACCCTTGAAGTAAATGGCCTCTTATCCGGGTTTACAGGTACGGGCTCAAAAACCGTCCTTCCTTCGCATGCCATGGCGAAAATTTCCTGCCGGCTTGTTCCGGATCAAAATCCAGAAAATGTATATACGCAAATGATGCAATTTCTTAATGCACATATGCCCTCCACGGTTCGCTGGGAATTGATCAAAATGGCTGGCGGACCACCATGTCTTACCAATCCCAACTTACCGGAAACAAAAGCCATGTTAAAGGCTATGGAAACAGTCTGGGGTGTTCCCCCGGTTCTTAAACGCGAAGGTGGATCCATTCCTGTGGTGGCCGATATGCAAAACATTCTGGGCGTCGAATCTGTTTTAACCGGTTTCGGTATGGCGGAAGATCTTATTCACTCGCCAAACGAATCTCAACACCTTCCCACCTTCCACAAAGGTATTGAATCCGTTATTCATTTCATCTATAACCTCATCGAGAAGTAGGTATCCATGACAGAAAAATTACCGTCCTATGGCGGACAGGCATTAATCGAAGGCGTTCTAATGCGCGGCAGCAAAGGATTGGCAGCCGCCATGCGTAAACCAGATGGACAAATCGCGATTGAAAGCGAACAATTAACTGGTATTTATACCAATCCATTAATGAAAACACCCTTCTTGCGAGGATTGATATCCCTGTGGGATTCTCTGGGGATTGGAATGCGTTTCCTGACCATATCAGCTAATATGCAAACCGGAGAGGATGAAAAACTGGAAGGTCCGGCATTGTATTTAACCCTGGGTCTCTCACTGGCGCTCGGGATTGGCCTGTTTTTCCTTTTGCCGGCGGCAGCGGGGCATTTTACAGTTGCCTATCTTGGTTTTAATACCTGGTGGAGCAATGTGATCGAAGGGGTTATCCGTCTGGCATTAGCCATTGGCTACATCTGGGCAATCGGTAAGATGCCTGATATTGCACGGGTATTCGCATACCACGGTGCTGAGCATAAAACGATCAATGCTTTTGAAGCCGGAGCGGAAATGACACCAGAAGTTGTCAGCCAGTATTCTGTGGAACATCCACGATGTGGTACCGCGTTCCTGCTTACGCTGATCATACTTTCAATATTTGTATTCGCCCTTCTTGGTCCACTTGGAGGTATCTGGCGATATATCGGTCGTTTACTGCTGATTTTACCCCTTGCGTCACTTGCGTATGAGATGATCCGTTGGAGCAGTAACAATCGGACAAATCCATTGGTCAATTTTCTGGTTAAACCCAACATGGCCTTACAGCACCTGACTACTCGAGAACCAACGCTTGAAATGTTGGAAGTTTCTATTGCAGCATTTAATTCAATGCTTGAAATGGAAAAACAGGTCAAAGAACAAACCGTAAAGCTGGCAAATGAAACTATTTGAACAAAAGACACTTATTCAGATTGTCTTCGGCATCTTATTGGGAGCCGCGTTTGTGTCGGCTGCCATATTCATTTCCCTGCCTGATAAGATGACCCCTCTGGTTATTCTTCCCACTTCCACAGATATGCCTATTCAGGTGCACGTTGTGGGAGAAGTAAAAAACCCGGGAGTTGTAATCCTTTCAAAAAACAGCCGTGTCCAAGACGCGATCAATTCCGCGGGCGGTGCCACAGATGACGCTGATTTGCAGCCGATTAATCTGGCTGCATTTGTTACAGATGGACAGAAGCTCATAATCCCATCTTTTAATCACCCCGAAATACAGCCACTGTCAACCGCCCAGCAGGAGTCTTTTCCCAAAATCGACTTGAATTCTGCCACCCAGAAAGAATTGGAAACTCTTCCTGGAATTGGTGAAGAAAAAGCAAAGGCGATTTTATCCGAACGAGAAAAGCTCGGTGGATTTAAGTCTCTTGATGAATTATCCAGAGTATCAGGTATAACACGAAATATTCTAAATCAGATCAAGCCATATTTGTCTGTAGTGCATTAATTCAAAACTTGCCAGGAGTATAATTTGACCATGACTATCAAAGAATCTTTGGATATTGCATTAAAAGAATCGCTAAAGAGTGGAAATAATACCCAAAAGACAACTGTCAGGCTTGCCTTGGCTGCGATCAAACAAATTGAGGTGGATAAGAGGATAGAGCTTGACGATGCCGGAGTGATTTCTGTGCTTCAAAAAGAAGTTAAAAACCGGCGTGAGACTATTCTGGATGCCCAAAAAGCTGGCCGTCCTGACACTATAACAGAACTTGAAAATGAAATTGCCATTCTGGAAACATTCCTTCCAAAGGAAATGGATCCTTCTGAACTTCGGGCGATTATTGAAAAAGCTATTTCAGAAACTGGAGCCGCTTCACCATCTGACATGGGTAAAGTCATGAAGATTGTAGTCTCTCAGGTTCAGGGTCGCGCCAGCGGAGACACAATTTCCCGCGCGGTTCGAGAGTTATTAACGAAATAATCTATATGACCTCTATTCCCTCAACGGGACCCGGATATTTTTTACGGCATAGAGTACTTGCCAGAGTCTTACTGTTGATTTTATCGGCAGTATTTTCATATATCGCGTTAACATATCCTTTGGCATTGCGGCCTTCGTACCTGCCAATCACCATTGGGAATGTAGCTCCTCAAGATATTCAGGCACCTGCATCGATCACCTATGAGAGTCCAATCCAGACAGATGCCGCGAAACGGGAAGTCGAAAAAAGCATTTCCCCAATCTATCTACCTGCAGATCCGGCCATCGCTCGCAAGAAACTTGACGATTTGCGAGTTTCTATGAATTACATAACTTCGGTTCGGGCAGACCAATTTTCAACCCGTGACCAAAAACGTTCAGATTTGCAGGCTTTGAAAAGTTCCAAATTTTCAGCAGAAGAATCGCTTACGATTTTGGACTTAACCGATGATCGGTGGAAATCCATCCAGGAAGAAGCTCAACGTGTTCTTGAAGAGGTGATGCATACCACCATCCGGACAGATCAGGTATATGACGCCCGTCAATCCATTCCCAGTCGGATATCCCTCGCTTTCTCTCCAAACTTAAACGCAATAATCTCACGACTAATAGAACCTCAAATTGAGGCAAATTCTCGATTTAGTGAAGAAAAAACCCGAGCAGCAATTGAAAATGCCATCAAAACAGTTCAACCGGTTTCCCGAACACTACTTGCGGGAGAGATCATAGTGAGGCGTGGGCAGGTTGTTACTCCTCTGATTTTCGAAACACTCGAGAAATTTGACCTGGTAAAACCGCGATCCAATTACACCAACTACCTTGCCCCTGCTGCTTTGGTTGTTATTATTGCAGCCTTTATTGCTTTTTACTTCATTCGCCGCCCTCTGTCTTCCATGGATGATTGGCGAAGCTTATTGCTAATCTCCTCCCTTTTTTTGATTTTTTTAGTCTTAACAAGGTTTATTGTTCCCAATCGGACTGTCTTTCCTTACCTGTTTCCAATGGCTGCATTTGGGCTCACAATTTCATGCCTTTTCAATATGGAAATTGGGATGGTTCTTGCTCTGGCGCTTTCGCTTATATCATCATTTGACCTTTCGTCAAACCTTGATTTGACGATTTATTACATATTAACATCGTTAATCGGAATTCTCATTCTGGGAAAAGGATTGCGGATTTCCAGCTTCTTTAGTGCAGGCGCCGGAATTGGATTGACAGGATGCGCGGTTATTGTGGCGTATCGTCTTTCTCCTGGAAGTATTGATCTGGTTGGACTGGCAACATTGATGGGCAGCGCGTTCATCAATGGGCTGGCCTCAGTAAGCCTGACTTTACTTTTCCAGTATATTTTTGCGCAATTATTGGGCACCACCACAGCCCTGCAACTCCTGGACCTTTCACGTCCGGATCATCCGGTTATGCAATTTATGTTAAGAAATGCCCCGGGCAGCTATCAACACAGCCTTCAGGTAGCAAATCTGGCCGAACAGGCCGCTGAAGCCGTCGGCGCTGACGTGCTTCTCACCCGCGTTGGTGCAATTTATCACGACATCGGGAAAGCTGTGAATCCTCAGTTTTTCATAGAGAATCAGATATCGGGGAAATCCAATCCACATGACGATCTGACACCTGAAATTTCATCAGCCATTATCATTCAGCATATTAATGACGGAATTAAAGTGGCAAAAAAACATCGCTTACCCTCTCGCATAATAGATTTTATTAAAGAACATCATGGTACCTTATTAACTCGCTATCAATACGCACGTGCCATCCAGGAATCCGCCGGTCAGATCGAGCAGGTAAATATTGAAAAATTCCGGTATCCCGGCCCCAGTCCACGCTCTAAAGAGACGGCCCTTTTGATGCTCGCTGATGGTTGTGAGGCTCGCGCACGGGCTGAACTTCCCCGTTCTGATGTTGAATTACGAGCCATGGTGAAAAAAGTATTTGATTTTCTGCAACAGGAAGGGCAATTAGATCATACATCGCTTACATTAAATGATTTAAATCTGGCAGCCGAGTCTTTCACAAACACATTACGTAATAGTTATCACCCTCGCATAATCTATCCTGAGATTCATGCGCCCAATTCCCCCACAGAACCGGTATCGACATTTTTTGAGAAACATGCCGAAGGTCAGTCTGGAGAAAACAAAAAATAAATGATACATGTTTTCCGCCGTCATGCTTACACGAAATCCCTGAAACTGATAGAAATACGAAGGATTGCCAATCTTACATTTGCCCGGGTTGGAGTATCTGGCGACGCAACGATTGTTTTTACAAATAACGCGGAAATTCAAAATTTAAATAGAGATTATCGCCAAGTAGATATTGCCACTGATGTACTTTCTTTTCCATCAGATGAGATAGATCCATTATCAAACAGACAGTATCTTGGTGACATTATCATATCTGCCGAAAAAGCGTCTGAACAGGCAAAATTGTCCGGTCGGACTTTTTTTGATGAGGTGACCATGTTGATTGTCCATGGTTGTCTTCATTTATCTGGCATGGACCACATGGAAGCGGAAGACAAGACAACCATGAAAAGATTTCAAGAAGCTATCCTTACCGAATTGAGGGTCACGGATCCTATTTGGCCAGAGGATGAAAAATGAAGAATTTTATTATTTCCAGATATCATTCATTTGGACATGCCTTTTCTGGTTTGAAACATGTTCTGAAACACGAAAGAAATGCCTGGATACATACTGTCGCCTCAGTACTGGTAATCAGTACAGCTCTATGGCTGCAAACGCCTGCTGTTGAATTTGCCATCTTGATTCTTACAATAGGGACCGTATGGACAGCAGAATTTATTAATACATCCCTGGAGGCTGTGGTCGATCTCGCCAGTCCTGAAAAACATCCATTGGCCAAAGTTGGTAAAGATGTTGGCGCAGCCGCTGTTTTAATTGCGGCTATGTCCTCCATTGTGATCGGTGTGATTATTCTTGGGCCATCCCTTTTACTCAAAATGGGTATTCACTAGAGGAATGACAAATGACTTTGAATTTTCGAGTTGGTACCGTTGGTTCTCCAATATCCACACCCAAGAAACCGGGAGGAAGTGTCGGCGCGATTCAACAGTTACATTCACTTGGCCTCAATGCTCTTGAGTTGGGATGGGTTCAGAGTGTCCGCGTTTCTGAAGAGACATGTCAGGCGATTAAGTTGGAAGCTAATGCACAGGATGTATTAATTAGCGTACATGCCCCTTATTTTATTAATCTGAATGCCAACGAAGAGGAATGGCCAAAATCTAGAAAACGGCTGATGGATGCGGCGCATTATGGAAATCTGGCAGGAGCCACAGACATTATTTTTCATCCTGGTTCTTACTTTGAACTCCCGGCTGCTGATGTTCTTAAGGTCGCCATACCACGACTCGCCGGATGTGTCGAAGAACTTAAGGAAAGTGGGAATCACGTTACGCTGCGACCGGAGACCATGGGAAAATCTGCCATGCTTGGTTCGCTGGAAGACACCCTTGAAATGAGCAAGCAAATACCAGGGGTGTTACCCTGCATAGATTTTGCCCACCTGCACGCCAGAGCCGCCGGTAAGGAAAACTCAAAATCCGAATGGGTATCCCGTCTTAACCAGGTCGAGGATGCCCTTGGTGGAAATATTCTCTCGCATTTACACATTCATCTTTCTGGAATTGAATACTCAGAAAAAGGTGAACGAAATCACCTGCCATTAAAGGAATCTGATTTTAATCTGGCAGAATTATTGGAAGCCTTGGATCTAAAGAATTGTGCAGGAAGAATTCTATGCGAAAGTCCTATCCTTGAAGAGGACGCTCTCTACATCAAGGAAGTTTTGCAAAAAATCCAATCCTAATCGATTCTGCTATCAGCTTTTTCCATTACATCTTTCGGCATATATTCTTTCAAATTATGCTCGACAGCAAACGCAGCGGCTTCCGCACGGTTGCTTACACCCAATTTTGAGAGAATACTTGAAACATAATTGCGAATTGTGCCTTCGCCGAGAAACAATTCTTTTGATATTTCCCGGTTGGTTTTTCCTTCAGAAACTTTAAGCAAGACCTTCTTCTCGTTATCTGAAAGATGAGCAAAGGCTGAGGCTTCTTCCTGTTTTACGACTCGCTTAACTTCCTGAAAAATACGTTTTGTCATGGCAGGATCCAACGGGGCTTCCCCTCGGCCAACGGCTTCCAGCGCTTTTACCAGGTCATCTCCGCCGATTTGTTTTAGTACATATCCTGAAGCACCTGCACGTATCGCAGAGAAAAGCATCTCGTCTTCCGCATAGGACGTCAGCATGATGACTTTCGTGTTTGGATATGAATGCGTGATTTCTTCGCACGCTTCGATACCAGAAGGCCCTGGCAACCGAATGTCCATTAACACAGCATCAGGCAATAGCTGGGCAACTTTTTCAATGGCTTCTTTTGCTGTTCCTGCCTCGCCGACTACATCGAATTGAGGGTGGTGTTGTAAAAGTGATCTAAGACCAATTCTTACTACCTCATGGTCATCAACAATCAAAATTCGCTGTTTATCCATGTTTTCTCCTGATATAAACATTCAGAGTATACCCGATTGTGAAAAACCTGTCCTGATTTCAAATGATTTGTATATCTACTTTTTTCTTGTTTTTCAATGTGATAAACTTATCTAAACGAGGTCATATGACAACTAATGGCAGTAAAAGGATCATATATATTGAAGATGATCAAGATATGATTGACCTGGTCAGCCTTATTTTAGGCCGGCGTGGTTTTACTGTCGAAGGCGCCAGTGGCGGTGTTAAAGGTTTGGAAATGGTTTTCTCCGAATTACCTGACCTTGTGTTATTAGATTTAATGATGCCCGATCTTGATGGTTGGGATGTATACCAACAGATGAAAGCTCAGGCAAAAACCCGTAATATCCCTGTTATTGTAATTACGGCAAAGGCCCAGGCCATTGACCGTGTTCTTGGTTTACGTATCGCCAAAGTGGATGATTATATCTGTAAGCCCTTCAGTCCGAACGAGCTAGTTGCCAGCATTGATCGAATTGTGGGAAAGACAGAACTAAAGGCATAGCTTTTCTTGATGCATGCAATTACTGTTTTCAATAAAACCAATCAAAAGGCATCACCTCTTCAACTCGGGATATGTGACACCTTCACATCCCGATTGCGCGGTTTAATGTTTTCAAAAAATCTTGCTGTTGACGGCGGTCTTTGTTTTGTCAACTCTGCTGAAGACAGGTTGAACTCAGCCATTCATATGTTCTTTATGAATTATGATTTAACAATTCTTTGGGCAGATAGTGAAGGTCGCATAGTAGACAAGATACTGGCAAAAAAATGGAGCACCATTGCAGCTCCACAAAGAAAAGCGAAATTTATACTTGAAACTCACATCGATCGATTTGAAGAATACAATATCGGCGATTTTTTGGAAATTCGAAATGTATAAAATTAGAACTTACTCTATTGTTATAACAATTTCTCTATTGTTATCTTTAATATCACCCGTGTATGCGCAGGAGTCTGTTTCAGGTCCTACCTATACTATTCAACCAGGGGATACTTTAAGTATCATCGCCGCAAAATTTGGTGTATCAGTTGATGACATTATTATTGTCAATAAAATTGAAAATCCAAATATTCTTTCTGCCGGTCAGCAGATTATCATTCCTGGTCTTGAAGGTGTGACCGGCAACCTTACAGCCGAAGAGATACCCCTGGGATCCAATTTAACAAGCTTAAGTGTCCAACACCAATTTCCTGTAAATATGCTTGTGAAATTGAATAAAGTAACCAGCCCTGCCGAAATTTATGCGGGTTCAAGTCTTATCCTACCCGTATCAGACCAGGCAGCTCTTAAAAATGTTGACCTTGTTAAACAGGGAGAATCCATGCTTTTGGCTTCGTCCCGATTAAAACAGAATCCCTGGCTAACAGCATTGCAGAATAATCTGGAACAAACCTGGATGATTGTCGCATCACATCCGATCTATTTCACCGCAAATTCGGCTGACACCACCCTTCCTTCGCAGGCCCTTCCTTACCTGACTGCGCTCAGTTTTGATGAAACACCACTTGTTCAGGGGCATACAGTTGAAGTCTCAGCCTCGGGAACACCTGGATTGCAAATATCCGGGAAACTTGCGGATAAAAATTTAACATTTTACCCAACTCAGGATGGCCGTTATTTGGCTTTACAGGGAATATATGCCATGACTGAACCGGGTTTAATACCATTTGAATTGTCAATCGTCTCATCAGATTCAGGTTTCTTTCAATTTTCTCAGATGCTGGCTGTACAATCCGGTTACTATCCCGAAGATCCAATGTTGTCGGTTGACCCTGCCACAATTGATCCTGCGACTGTCAAGCCAGAAGAAGATCAGATCAAAACAATTGTCTCAAAGGTAACACCTGGTCAACTTTGGTCAGGGAAATTTCGAGATCCGGTTGATGAACCAATTTGTTATAAATCAACGTTTGGAAACCGACGAGCCTATAATGGTGGCGCATATTCCAGTTTCCACGGGGGTTTGGACTACGGTGTTTGCGCAAATCTAAATATTTACGCGCCTGCCGCAGGTACGGTTGTCTTTGCAGGACCACTTACGGTGCGTGGCAATGCGACAATTATCGATCATGGGTTGGGTGTATATACCGGGTACTGGCACCAAAAAGAAATAAAAGTGAACGTGGGCGACCAGGTTCAAGCCGGTCAGCTTATCGGATTAATTGGAGATACCGGCCGCGTGACAGGCCCACACCTCCACTGGGAGATATGGGTAAATGGTGCTCAAGTAAATCCAACCCAATGGCTGGAAAAAGCATACCCATAACAATTGTTAAGCTACGGTATAATTAAATACTTGATCAATTTTCGTCTGGGAGATGTTGAATAATCTAATGGGATCGAATAGCCTTTCGTTGAAAGAAGATTACTGGCGGAATTTTTCGTTTTCAAACCAGGATCTCGAATTTTTATACAATTACCTCCTCGAAATTGAACTTCCACAGACTGCCGAAGAATTAACAAAAGCTCTGATCTCAAACCGGATCAAGAAAGAGATTCTGGCTCTGCAGAATCAAAAACCATTAGATGGAATTCGATACCAGCCTGGCGAAAAGTTTAAAGTTTCAGATAATCTGGTTTTCCCGCAACTGGGTGGAAAAAGAGGTAAAGTAACAGAAATCCGGGCATCCAATAATCCCAATCTCCCATCATTTGATGTATTGACTGTTGAATTCGATGATCATTCCAATCGACTATTTGCCGCAGGGTATGCAGACCATATTCTTAATCAACCTCTAAAGGTTGATGAAAATGATCCTGCGTTTCAACCGGATGAAGTTTTTGCGTTATACGGTGAAACCATAACCCAGGTGGTGAGTGAAAACCTTGAGGCTGTCTCAGATCTGGTTCGTATTGCAGGTCGCTGGTTCCCTCGTGCGCTTCTGGTTGACATCAGTATTGGGCATTTGAATCTTGTTGAAGCGGTTCTGGATATGAATGGCGGAGGGCCTTTGCCCACTCGTTCATTAATGGAACAAATTGAACTTCCAACAGATGTAAACTCCAAACTTACTGAATTTTCATTAAACCTCGCTCTTGAAGAAGATGAACGCTTTGATGAAGTTGGACCCGCGGGAGAGACAATCTGGTTTCTGCACCGGCTTGAACCTGAAGGAGTTCGTGAACCACCTGTTACACTGCGTTATTCCGGGAACAATTCCAACGTTGAAATAATAGATGACGAATTATCCAATCAGTTGCTCAAGAGTGTAATTGATGAGTTGGAACCAGAGTCTGGTAAAGTTGATAAACCGGATCAGGTAACCATAAGTCTGATATACCCACATTGGCGGGCTGGGACTCTTCCTATTACCAAAGCAATACGAAAATTATTCCCTGCGGCGTATGAAGCTCCACGCGTCCAGTTCAAATTTATTGATGCCGATACCAATGATGTTATTTCCGGTTGGGTTGTACGCACCAACAAATATGTTTTTGGATTACGTGAGTGGTACGTGACATCCGGTCTTATACCAGGAAATTGTGTGACTATTTCCAAAGGAGATAAAGCCGGTGAGGTATTGATTTCCGCCGGAAAAAGAAAACCTTCACGTGAATGGGTACGCACAGCATTAATTGGTGCCGATGGGGGTATTGTCTTTGCCATGCTAAAGCAATTAATCAGCGGATCAATAGATGAACGTATGGCTGTCGTTATTCCAGATGTGGAAGCTCTTGACACATTATGGGAAAACGGCAATTATTCCAGACAACCCATTGAATCCATTTTAAAGAGAATAATGAAAGAGCAGGCAAAACTTAATCCTCAGGGACACGTTCATTGTCAGGAACTATATTCCGCAGTCAATCTTATCCGTCGGTGTCCTCCCAGTCTTATATTATCCATTCTGCAAAACAGAACCTGGTCAAATCATATGGGTGATCTTTACTTCCGCTTGACCGAAAATGAAGAAGAGGTCTGACATGGTTGAAACAAAGAAATTTAGTCTGGTTAAACCGTCAGTTGATACCCCTTTTCATATCGACTTTGAATGGTGGAAAACACATGACAGCAATTGGCGTATTTACTTACACAGCTGTTTATGTCCAGAACACCAGGCGGCTTTTGAAAATATTGAAGAAAGCACGTCTATAGACTGGGTGGATCCTGTAACTGCTGAGGTCCAGGTAGTTGATGGCTTGCAGGATACATTAATGTCACACTGTGCCAAACAAGAAGGTTTTTTAACAAACCACACTACTCTGGTGGATGCGGTTTTTCGTGCTTTAATCTCCCGGGGAAATTCCCCTATGACACCAGCGGAATTGTCAGAACAAATTGGGAAACCATCTGAGACAATACTTCGAACCATCGGCGGAGTTCAAGTCTATAAAGGATTACGGCCAATAGGTTAATTACGACCAAAAGACAATCGTCAATTTGATGGTTGTCTTTTTTTACCTATTCACATTTGTTTTCCTGTGAGGAAATAATGACAGAATGGGAATATCTCGAATTCGAAACTGAATATTACCAGGTCGAAAGAATTAACGGAAAAACTCAATCGGATAAAAAATTTGTTTGGACATATTTACAACAAATTGGACATGGAGGTTGGGAAATCATATCAATGGCTTATGATACTGAGCATCATCGCCGTATCTATCTGGCAAAACGGAAAATGCCTACGAATACAGAAGACTTTGCTTGAATGCCCGCTGTGGTATCAGCCAGATAATAAGCTGGCTAAAAATGATTTTTGTTTATTTGAAGTCCTTTTATAACCCTGATCATTTTTATTCATTTCATGGAATAGTTTCAATTCAGGTTTTTTGTCTGAATAATCAATAAATCCCCAGGGTTTTCCTGGTTTATCAGGAATCCGGTTAAAAATCGTTAGCGCGATGTGGTTCACCTTTCCGGTTGGTAGAAATGCGCCTTGAGGAAGTCGGACTTCATACTCTTCCCCTTCAAAGGTCTCCAACAAATACCTGTCTGTAAATTTCTCTTTACTTATGACCTGTTTAAAATCTTTGATTTGACCGAATAATCCTGAATACTGTGTTTTGCACTCTGGACAAATCACAGGATTAAACGTATAGAACCAGCCATCAATATCAAAATTGTGATCGCAATATTCACAACGGAAGAATAATGTGTATGAATGTGAATAAAATGTCTTCCAGAGATCAACATTCTCTACATCTACATTTTGAAACTGTTGATGTTGAACCTCATTCTCTGTTTCTTCCGCCCAATTATTCATATGTGGTTTCCTATACTGGAAAAAAATGTGTTTTCTCTTGGTTAATTATCGATTATTTTGGATAAAATTTGATATACAAAACTGAAAGGTTATATTTTCGTAACTCACTTATTGGATCACAATTTTTTTAAAATATACAAATTCTACGAATTACTTCATCCATCGATTTGCCGGAATACGTTATAATTGCAACAATGTAGAACGGCTTATTTAAAACATTAGTACTTGTACATATTGATCCACCGGAATTTGGTGGACATGAGAGTCCGTTTATGTTCTTTTACTACTATAATGCCCTCGTAGCTCAATGGACAGAGCACCAGACTTCGAATCTGTTGGTTCCGAGTTCGAATCTCGGCGAGGGCGCCAAAGTTTGTGTTTGGGGGTTACACACCGTGTATAATCGTGGAATTGTCGCGAAAGTCTGTCCGACCAATAAATTCTTTTTCGATGAATCAACATTTAATTGAAATCGTCTTAGAAGATTTTCTGTCTTACCGGATGGCCCGATATTCGCCAAGAACGGTAACAGATCATTATGCCCGCACCCTGCTGGCGTTTTGAATGTGGAGCGAAAATAACGGGATTAAATTTGTTGTAAACAAAGATGAACATATTGCCCCTCTTGAAAGAGTATACTCCCAAGGATGTGTTTATTTTAAAGTGTTGCGACTTTGCTAAAATCTATTATTTCAGTATTGGATTTATGTTCTATACGCAAAATATGTAGAAAGGGGAATGATGTGGCTATGAAAAAAATAATTCCACTTGTAATTCTATTATCAGCGTGCGCGCCTGCCCAGACTTTGCCGACAATCGTTTCAACAGATACGCCTACTCTAACAGCAACAGCCACAACGACAGTTACGAAAGAACCGCCAGACATTGAAGCCACAGTCCAGAGCGCAATCATCCAGACGCAGAGCGCGTACACACCCACACCGGAACATACCGCTACTCCGTTACCTACGATAGAAAACACTAGCCTGAGGATCAAAGCAATGCCCCGCACAGAGAGCAAGGTATATATGGCTGAAAGCGAAGCAGATGCCGAATGGGTGAAAGCTGCTGAGTTTCAAGCTAGAAATTTGGCTATCTCATACCCGTATCACTGGGATTTTTATCTTCTGGATAAACAAACGGAATGGGAAGCGGTTTATGAATATTACAGAACGAAAACCGAAAAACGCGGGTACGCGCCGAAACGTAATAGTTACAATGCGTATATAGGTATGGGGTTAGCATCGTATAAGAAAGGCGACGCGTATATTTATGTTCAATTCTGGAAAGACTACGATGGACGACCGGCTGTTATGGTATTTTATAAGAACGTGATTAGTTAATGCAACAGACTCTAAAAGAGAAACTTATGCGAAACCAACATATAGAGTATTGCGTATGAAAAAACGTCCATATACAATGTTTCATGCCCTCGTAGTTCAATGGACAGAGAACCAGCCTTCTAACCTATTGGTTGTGGGTTCGAATCTCAACAAGAGTGCCCCCATATTTCAATAAGTAGTGGTTTAAATGCAACCCATTAGCGCTCATCGAAAAGAAACCCTGGTATTTTTAGGTGGAGGCTTATTATTTCTCCTGCTTTTCTTTGGTGGAATAATTTCTTTAAGAACGGGAATAATTTCCATATCACATTCATCTCAAACCGCCACAAAAAATGTGGACCAGATCATTGGTGAAATGCATGGAACGATAACAGCCCAGGCCGCGGCTACAGCTCATACTCTACTAATGATGACTGCCACTTCATTGGAATTGACAACTCAAGCTCCTACCCCCACTTATACACCCACACCGACCCAGGAACCAGCTATGAACACCACCAGGATTTCGTCTGTGGATGGTATGAGACAGGTTTATATTCCTTCAGGGTCATTTATTATGGGTTCTAATGGTGCACAGGCTAATGTTGAACCCCAGGAGAAACCACAGCATAGTGTTGACCTCGCGGGTTTCTGGATGGATCAAACGGAAGTAACCCGGGGAATGTACAAAAGGTGTATTAAATCAAAAAATTGTCCGGATATTTCCAGCGAGTTAATGAAAATATCTGGATTCGATGATGAAAAGAATGATGGACATCCAATTGTATTAATTACCTGGGAACAGGCAAGAGTTTACTGCGAGAGAGTTGGTCGTCGCCTTCCAACTGAGGCTGAATGGGAAAAAGCCGCCCGAGGAACCGATGGACGGACAT
>CAYNJT010000010.1:0-43495 GCA_964397625.1 uncultured Leptolinea sp.
TCGCCGATATACACGATCTGTGTAATTCCGAAATCGTTTTCGCAGTATTTGAAGGCTTTCACGGTCTCGTCGTTGATGACACCCTTGCTTACCGGGATGTTAATCAACTTGCTCAATTGGCGGTAAATTTCTTCTACGGCGCCTTCGTCAGTGGGCAAATACGCCGGGGTGATGGTTACATTGTAAGAAGGTACATTTCTGGCAAGAACATATCCATTGCGATCGGTAATGATTCCCCGCTGAGTGGCTTCACTTACATCCTTGATTCGGTTCTCATCAGCCCGGGCAACAAATGATTCTCCATCAATAATTTGCAAGCTGAATAGACGAAACGTGAAAAACAGGAATACCCCGCCGATAATCGCGTAGACCACATACATCCGCCAGGCTTCAAAACGTCCCAACGGTTGTTCAGTCCTCATATCTCAACCTCCCGGGGATATAACCAGTCGGCCAGTTCGGAGACAAATGTGTGAACAGGAACGGCCAGAATTAGATTCCAGAACACACTGGGTAAAATGATCAGACTAAAGCTCTCCAACAGAGAGATCTCCGAACCGGAGAATTGCAGAACAATAGCGGACAAGATATGAAAAATAACAGTTCCAAAGAATGCGCTGACCAGCATGGCCAGTACCGGTGTCTGCCAGATGCGCTTTTTTAACCAGAAAGCCAATCCCGCGGAAATACTATAGCTCCACAGAGGGATCATCAACGGCAGCGCGGACACAAACGAAACCATCAGTCCACCCATCACAACCCACTCCCAGCCGTGTTTGACATTTTCGTTTAACATCCAGGCCAATAGAACCAGCAACATGATATCGGCCGTCCCATAAAGCAGTGGCAGGCGCGAAAATGCCGTCGTTTGCAGGACAAGGGTAAAAACCAGAACGGGAACGCCAATCAGTACAGGCATGGGTTATGGGGATAGTGTCGGTGTCAGCGGCATGATGTTCACCGGTTTGAAGTTGGAAATAACCAATACCGCACGCAGGCTGGTGAAGTCCACAGCCGGTTGGATGGATGCCGATTGGAAGAGTTCTCCCTCGCGGCGCTGGATGGAAACCACCTGCCCCACCAGAACATCTGCCGGGTAGCCGCCGCCCAGACCGGATGTTAAAACCAGGTCGCCGGCTTTCAACCTTGTTTCCTGCGGAATCATTTCCAGTGTCAGATCGCCGGTAATGGAACCTTTTAATAGGGTCTCGGTCTGTGTGGATTGAAGCCGCACATTGATAGATGACCCGGGGTCTGTGATCAATTGCAGCCGTGCCGCGCCGGCGGTGACGGCATCCACACGGCCAACCAGTCCCTGCTGGGTCACAACAGGCATGCCATGCCGCAATCCCGCATCAGAACCATGGTCGATGATCACATAGCTCATGAACGGGCTTGGATCGCGTCCAATGACCGAACTGGCAATGTATTCATTTTCCGGCCTTGAACGGGCAAAATCGAGCAACGCGTACAGCACATCGGCTTCTTTCAACTGTTGCTGAAGCTGAATGATCTGTGTTTGCAGTTGTGAATTCTCATTTGTCAGTAGGGCATTTTGCTGACGCAGACTGGCGACATCACGCGGCACGGTGACAAAATCATACAGCGCCGTATATCGCGTGGAAATCCAGCTTTGCAGGCTTACAATCGGATTCAATGCCACCCGAAAAAGCGGCGCCAGGTAACCGGCCAACGCGAGGAACACAATTCCGGCAACAACAAGCGTCACTACCAGCGGACGCCATTTACCAGGGTTCAGTACTTTCATTCGTTATATGTGTTCATTTGAAACATGAACACGCGGATTATAACCTACCTGCGTGTACCTGACCGGTCAAGACTGACCAAAAACTGTTCGTACAAGTCCAGGTTTTCGAGGATCATGCCCGCCCCACGCGCCACACACGTCATAGGGTCTTCCGCCACCCAGACACGCAATTTCAACTCGTCAGACAGGCGGTCCTGAAGACCCTGCACCTGTGATGTGCCCCCTGCCATGCAAATACCCCCCTCGATGAGATCGGATATGATTTCCGGAGGTACTTCATCAAGCGCGTCTTTTATAGTGTCCACAATCACCTGTATGGAACCCGAAATGGCTTCGCGGATCTCCACCGACGAGATTTCGATGGCTTCGGGCAACCCGGTTACCAGGTTGCGGCCGCGCACGGTCATCGTCTTTTCCACCGGCAGAGGGAAGGCCGATCCAACCTGGATCTTGATCAGCTCGGACATGCGCTCGCCGATGAACAGGTTGTATTTGTTTCGGATGTATAGCGCGATGTCCTGGTCTAGTTCGTCGCCGGCTACGCGCAATGAGCGTGAGACCACAATGCCGCCCATCGACATGACAGCCACTTCGGTGGTGCCGCCGCCGATATCCACCACCATGCTCCCGTGAATTTCTGAAACCGGCAGGCCGGCTCCCAAGGCGGCAGCGCGAGGCTCCTCGATAAGATAGGCTTCGCGTGCGCCAGCCGCCATGGCGGCGTCAAAAACCGCGCGTTTTTCCACTTCCGTGGCGCCGGATGGAATACCGATCACCACCCTCGGACGCGGCATGGGAACAATGGTCTGCTGGTGGGCTTTACCAATAAAATAGCCCAACATGGCCTGGGTGATCTCGAATTCCGAGATCACGCCATCGCGCAGCGGGCGGATGGCGACCACATTGGTGGGCGTGCGGCCGACCATCTCCTTGGCCTGCGCGCCAATGGCTAAAGGCCGCCGCGTACGTTTGTCGATGGCGACCCAGGATGGCTCATTTATGACAATCCCCTTGCCGCGAACATTGACTAACGTGTTGGCCGTCCCCAGATCGATACCAATATCCAGGGAGAACATCCCCATCAGCCAGTTGAGAGGGTTAAAAGCCAAAAATTTCTCCTAAAAACTTGTAAACAAGGTATGTGTATAGACAGATAAAAAATTATACCAGAGAAAAATTGAACATTAAAACGGTTATTTAAGGCCGATGCCAGGCTTGAAATTTTTTGGGTCTTCATCCGAGTTTTGGGCTTCCAAAAGATACCTTTTGAGACCCTAAGTAATTTATCTCCTAATGCGCGAGACATTCACCGGAGTGAACAACTTTTTAATAATTCAGTCTCTTTCCCCTTCCAGCAATTGCAGAAACACCTCCACCACCTGCGGGTCAAACTGAATGCCGCTCTGCTCCCGGATGTAGGTCAGGACTGCCTCGTGCGTCCAGGCCGGCCGGTACGGCCGGTCGGAGGATAGCGCGTCCCACACATCCACCACGGCGAACAGGCGCGCCGCCAGGGGGATGGCGTCGCCGCTCAGTCCGCGCGGGTAGCCTTTGCCATTCCAACGCTCGTGGTGCGCGTACGGAATATCCAACGCCGGCCGCAAATATGGGATGTCCGAAAGCAGCCTTTGGGCAAAAATGGGGTGCATGCGCATCACGTTCCATTCGTCATCGGTCAGCGGGCCTGGCTTTAGCAGGATGGAATCAGGGATGCCCATCTTACCAATATCGTGCAGCAATGCCCCTCTGCGGATATGGGACAACTCTTCCACAGGAATATCAAATTTCTCCGCCAGTTTCAACGTCATTTCCACCACGTTTCGGCTGTGGTTGGCTGTCTCTTTCTCCCGCAGCTCCAACGCGGCCGCCCAACCCTCCAGGGTAAGGTCGTAGGCGATCTGCAATTCCTCTTCTGCCCGCTTCCTCTCTGTAATATCCCTGGCCAGACCATAGGTGCCGATGATTTTTCCGTTCTGGTCATATAACGGCAGCTTGGTCACAGAAACCCATTCAGGCGGTCGGTCACCATATGTTAATATCTCATCATCATTGATAATTGCATCTCCCCCATTGATGATGGCTTTCTCCTGTTCAAACGCCATTTGAGCATGCTCTTGGGTAAAAAAGTCAAAATCGGTTTTTCCCAATAAATCTGCCGGTTCCTTACCACCCAACCGTCTGGCCTGGGCCTTATTAACACGCAGGAATTTTCCATCACGATCCTTAAACCAAATGGTGTCCGGGATGGTATCCATTAAGGTGCGCATAAGGTATTGTTCGCGCTCCAGGGCTTCCTCCGCCCGTTTTTGGTCTTCAAGCATGCTGAGCAATACGCGGCCATGCTGCATGGCTTCTTCGTTTTTGCGTTCCAGGTCAGCCATGGTTTCACGAAGTTTGATCTCCGCCGCGCGTCGTTCGCGGATATCGATGCCGATTCCGGTGAAATAAACCTTATCACCAATATCAACCCGCGCGGCTGTGAAATCAAACAGGATGCGCTCGCCGCTTTTTGTTGTGAGATTCGCCTCAGCTGATGCGAAACCTTCCTTCAGGGCTTTTTCCACACCTTTGGTAACCCGCTCAATATCTTCCGGCTGATCTTTGTACCAGTCCAGCAGGTAAAAGTGATCCAACTCTTCGGCGGAATACCCGGTCATTTCTTCGTGTTTCTTATTCCAGCGCAGCAAATGACCTTCTGAATCATACAGGTACAAGACTCCCGGGACGCTGTTAAAAATGGCTTCCATCAATTTATTTTCTTCCTGCAGGGCGATCTCCATTTTCTTGCGTTCGGTGATATTGCGGGTCACTCCCAGGGTTTCCACGTGCCCGGTTACCGGATTTAGCTGATAACTGGATGTGACTTCCGTCATGACGATCGATCCATCTTTGCAGGGTTGATCAACTTCGTTGACATACACCTTTTCAGGCAATTCGCTCCCGTTCTTGAAAGCCTCCGCCCGCTGCCGGATTAGCTCTCTCATTGCTGTACTTTCTTCCGGCTTCAACGCATCATTCACCGACCTGCCGGTCATCTCTTCTGCTGTGTATCCTCTTAACTTCTCGACCGAAGGACTCACATATGTAAAACACATTGTTTCGGTGTCCAGAACCCAGATGACGTCGGAGATCTTTTCGGTATAGGTACGGTACCTTTCTTCATTCACGCGCAGCGCTTCTTCGGCTCTCTTTTTCTCTGTAATATCACGGTTGCTTCCTCTTATGCCAAGAAATTTTCCATTTTGATCATGTAAAGGCCGACAATTATGGCTGATCCACCGAATGGAACCATCCGTGCTGATAATGCGGAATGCGACGGGATTTTCTCTTTCCGCTTCTGGATTAGAGTCGTGATGTTTGCGAAAGATCTCCAAATCATCTGGATGGATGATGTCCATTGAAAGCCGGGGATTCTTTAAGAATTCTTCTGCCGAATGTCCGGTAATAGTCACACAGGAAGGAGAACAATACTCAAAATTCCCTTCAGGGTTGACCCAATATTCCCAATCAGCTGTATTATCAGCCACAATGCGGTAGCGGGCCTCACTATCAGCGAGTTTCTCTATCAGCAATCCTCTACGGAGTCTGGCGATTAAAATATATCCAAGAAGTACCGTGCCAACCGGGTAAATAGTCAACACAGGAAGGTAGATATTGGCTATGGTGCGCAGGGCAACCTCAAAAGGCATAGTGAAAGCCAGCAGGATCATGACTACATGAATGATGACACCAAAGAGGAATAATTCTTTCCACTCGATTTCAACCAGAGGTTTGCGGTTTAACTTACGCCATAAAATCCCTATGGTTCCTGTGGCTAATATGACAGAAACCCCCATGATGGCGCCTGTGCCCCCCTGGTAGATACGCAGGCTAATGGTCATAGCCATGGCGATGAGAGTCGGTATGGTTCCAAAGAAGATGCCTGAAATACCCAGTAGAACAGACCGGGTATCAAAAATAATCCCCGGAATGAAAACCCAGGGCGTCAACATGATGGCTAACCCCACTCCCCCCACGATTACTCCGATTAACAAATCGCGTAAATATTTATTGCCTGAGCGCCAGTTTTGTGACGCGATGTCAAATATCAGCACCAATGCCAGGAGCAGCGAAATGTTATGTACGAGACCCAGAAAAGACTCACCGGCCATGGTTATTCTCCATTGGTGCACCGCCACTGTATTTCTGCTTTTCGCCAAGGCGGTCCAATAATTGATTGACTTCCTGTTTCAATTCAAGAATACGGTTCTCACGCCCAAGTGTTACCGTATTCCAGCGGCGTAATTCATCCATCTGCTCCTGTACCTTCATCTCAGCAATTTTTCGCGCATGGATATCACGAGTTGTACCAGATATACCAATAATTCTGCCTTCCATATCACGCATCGGATTTAGGACGATTTCGACGTATCTGATTTCACCTTCGATTGTGGCCGTTGTTTCATACAAAACAGTTGAGTTGGTGTTATACACCTGGCGGAGCAATCGTTCCCATTCAACACATTGGTCAGGCGGAAAACCCAATTCGCTGTGAGTTTTCCCTATTATTTGATCATTAGTGATACCAAGAGCTCGACACAACGAAGAATTCGCATGGGTGAATCTTCCGGATAGATCGTAGCTGTAAATAAAATCGGAGCTTGATTCATCAATTAATTGGTATCGTTCTTCTGACCGTTTTAAATTCTCATCAAGCGCCTTTTTCTCTGTAATATCTCTGGCAACACCCACAATTATGGATTCTTCAGGATAGGGGAAGGCGTTCCATGAAAGCCATCGGAATTTGCCGTCTTTGCATAAATAGCGATTTTCAAATTGTAAAACATCCCCGCTGTTTTTAATCAGCATTACAGCAATTTTTTCTGTATTCTCTTTGTCTTCAGGATGGACAAATTCAATCCAGGGTTTACCTGTTAACTCATTTGAATCCCAACCAAGATTGTGCTCCCAGGCAGGGTTAATCATTTTGAAATATCCATCAAATCCTGCGACGAAAAGCATGTCAAGTGAATGGGTGAAAATTTTTTCTCGCAAAAGCAGTGCCTCTTCTGCGGCTTTCCGCTCAGTAATATCCTGCACCTGAGTGATGAAATACCGTGGATTGCCTGAAACGTCTCGTATGAGCGTTGAACTGAGATTCACCCAGATCACCCGTCCGGTTTTATGAATATACCTTTTTTCGAACTGTATATTTTGACTGCCCCCTTCCTGCGGTTTCTTTAAATATTGATCAGATATCTGCAAATCATCCGGATGGGTTATAAAGTTAATGGATTTTCCGATCAACTCATCCGCCGAATAACCAATTAACTCGCAGTAGGCCTGATTTACCCGGATGAACTGTCCATCCAGGTTGACCATGCACATACCGACGGCTGTCTGTTCAAAGGTGCTGCGGAATTGTTCCTCACTTTCGCGTAACGCTGTTTCATTTCGCTTCCGGTCAGTGATATCTTCAAAGGTTACGGCAAATTGCCCGGGCTTTGGAGAGAAAGCCGTAACGTTGTACCATTTTCCTATACCAGAGTGATAATTTTCAAAATTCAAATTACCACCGTGAAGGGCCACTTCCCCATACTTTTCGATCCAATAGGGTTCGGTAGCCGGCAATACCTCTCTTACCGTGCGCCCGATAATCTCGTCCCGTTTTAATCCCGTCAATTTTTCAAAAGCCGGATTTATATCCAAAAAGCGATAGTCAATTGGTTTTCCTTTTTTATTTACAATAATCTCATGAAGAGCAAATCCCTCTGACATTTCTTCAAACAACAGGCGATAGCGTTCTTCAGAATAAGTGAGCGCTTCTTCCATGCGTTTTCGTTCACTGATATCACGCACGACGGCCAGAACCCGTTCTTTCCCGTTGATTAATACTCTGTTTAGAGAAATTTCCGTCCAAAATTGGCTCCCATCTGTTCTTTTTGAAAGCCACTCAAATACCCTCGGACCGGAGAAATTTGCTTTCAGTACTAATTCGCGTCCCTTTTCTTCAGAAAACATGGCATCAGCCTGCAGAGTTCGTATCTTGTTTTCTGAAATGGCATCCTCTCTGGAGGCAAAGCCATACATCTTCAAAACCGTGTTATTAACATCAATGATCTCTCCTGTTTCAGCGTCATGAATGAAAATGGCCTCGGAAGTTGAATTAAAAATTTCCCTGAAGTTCTGTTCACTTACGGCAAGAGCATTATCCGCTTCCAGCTTGGCCAGGGAGATTGCCACGTAATCCACCAAATGCTCGAGTACGTCTATCTTTTCTCGAGTATGCCACCCGATGCGCCTGTCGTTAAATTGAATCAGGCCGAATATTTTGTCATGATGTTTAATTGGGATCAGCGCGACTGACTCATACCCTTCGTGATTGCAGCGATTGCGAGTATAAGTCAGGCGATCAGCGTCAGTGGTTTCTGTCAGCAGTTTGGTTGTATTCCCCGACCAGAAGCTACCGTGCTCTGTGAAAAACTCTTTTTCCGGGTCGATTCGACCGCACAACACATTGCCGCACATACATTCCAGGATTGGATTTCCATCTGGATCACGGATGAATTCTCCATTTTTATTTCGGAGGCATAATGACTTTTCCGTATTTATAAAGTCATTCGGTAATCCGTGGGTTTCATAATAGGGAAAATCCTCTCCCTCCTTCAAACGAATACCCACCGCTTCACATCCAGTAAACTGCGCGAAAAAGGGCAGCAGTTTTTGCATCAGTTCGCGTATTGAACCGGCAAAACTGCAAATTTCCAGCAGCTCACGTTCCGCGCGGATCTGTTCTTCGGCTTTAACCCGGTCGGTCACATCGGTGTAAATGCAATGCAGATATGTGTTTTCACCCTGAACCAGCGGTTGAACACTAACATGCACCGAGCGTAATTCACCCTGTTTTGTGCGTTGAATGGTATTAAAACTATCGAATCCCTGTTTTAAAACAGATTCCACATGACGGTCAATCTCTTCGGGAGTTTCGTTTATTTCAAAATCTTTGATGGTTAGTTCCTTAAACTCCTCCCTCGTATACCCCAACTGGCGGTAAGCGACCGAATTAAAATCCACCGGCTTGCCCGTTTTAGGATCGAAAACCACAATTCCGAATGGAGATTGTTCAAATAGTAACTTAAACCTCCGTGTGGATTCATCCAGGGCGGTTGTGGCGTGTTGCTTATCCCGCCGGTTTCGGGATTCTTTTAATACACTACGTGTTATGGGCGCGAGGAGAAACAGGTTCTCTTTCATAATAAAACCTGCCGCTCCGTTGCCCATCAAGTCAACCGCCGCCTTTTCATCCATCTTCTTAGAAATGATTATGTAAGGCGCGTCATTTGCCAGATCGTGAATAACCTCAATAGCCATGGAAACAGGTAGCGTGAGAATATCCAGGTTAATAACAATTACATCCCAGGTTGAGCGAGTCAAAGCAGCCTGCAAGTTTTCAACCGATTCAACCCGTTCAAACTCACAGAACAGGTCGTTTGATTGCAATACCCGCATTACCTGCCGGGCGTCTTTTTCATTATCTTCTATTAATAAAACGCGAATTCGTTCGTCCATCTATACCTCTACGCAAAGGGATGAACAGGAATTATCAACAAAGACACACTCGAAACATTTGCGCACAATACATTAATTATTCAACTTTAATCTGAAAAATCCAGTAAAAAGACCTAAAAATCAGAACACGCAGGCAGAGTATTTTTGGGAAGTCACTCGAATCTATGCCAGCAATAATCAATTATTTACTTATTTCGGGTTCAGGGCAACTGGTCAATTTTCCATGCCGCGGTCGGCAGTGATAATCAATGCATATTATGAATCTGAGGAGACCGCCAGAGGAAACCTGTTACCCGCAACACACTGATCTAAGGCGATGATCTGAAAGTACTGCGCGGGCATTTCCCGGGTGAATACGTGGATTTGACCTATTTCATTATTTGACTTATGTTCTTTTTTGTTTTCCGTTCTCTGGCTTTACTTTTTTGGTATAATTCGGGAAATTATTCAAGGTATCGCTTGTAAGAGCCTAGTAAAGGCCTACTCAAACACAATACCTTAGATCATTGAAAGTTTCAACTCCGTTTATGTACCCTGTCAAAATTCGTAAGGGTACCACGCGGGTGTCGCCAAGTGGTAAGGCAGTACCTTCCCAAGGTACCATTCGTGAGTTCGAATCTCATCACCCGCTCTTTTCCCCCAACTTTTTTCTGAACAGTATTAATCCCAATATAGGTGGAGCGCACCAATGGCGCTCCTTTATCTTAAGAATAAGGAAAGCCATGACTGATCAGGTATCTGTTCCCTGGGGTAAAGAAACTCTTTCCATTTCTATTCCTGCCGATTGGCAATTCATCGGCAACATGGAACCTTCTGCCACACTCGAACCCGTGGATGTGCCAGCTGCCGTGCGCAAAGCGTTAAAAGGCCCGGTCATGGCGCCTGCCCTGGTTCACATGGTCACGAAGGATATGCGCGTGGCCATCGTCATTGATGACTTGAGCCGGCCAACCCCCATTTCTCTCATCCTCCCCGAAGTGCTGCAAGAACTGGCATCCGCCGGTGTGGTGCAAGAAAAGATCACCATTGTGCCGGCGCTTGGAGTGCACCGCCCGATGAGTGATGAAGAAGTCCGTCTGCGTATGGGCAATAACGTTCCCGCGGACATCCATTGGGAAAGCCACGATTGCGACGACCCCGCAAAAATGAAATTCCTGGGGACTACATCCCGAGGAACGCCTGTGTGGGTCAACAAAACTGTGGCCGAAAGCGACCTGATCGTTTCCATCGGCTGCATCGAACCACACATCATCGCCAGTTTTGGCGGCGGATTCAAGAACCTCATCCCCGGCGTTGCCGGCCGCGCGACCATTGCCCACAACCATGCCATCAATTGCCGGCCGGATACCTTTAACATGGTCGGTCAGCCGATTGAGGGCAACCCTATGCGTCTTGATCTGGAAGAAGGCGCTGGTATGATCGGCAAACCGGTGTTCATCGTCAATGCCGTGTTAAATAGCGCCCTGAAACCGGTGCGCATTGTCGCCGGTGACCCGTTGGCGGCGCATCGTGAAGGCTGCCAGACCAGCGCGCAAATTTACAGCGCCGCCCTTCAGAAATGCGCCGATGTGGTCATCACGTCTTCGCACCCGATGGATTCCGACCTGCGTCAGGGTGTCAAGGCGCTGGCCAACACCATCCGGGCTGTGCGCCCCGGCGGCGCGTTAATCGTTCTGGCGCGGGCGGAAGAGGGTCTGGGCGTTTTCGGTCTGGCCAATAAGAAACTTCCCCTCGGACGAAAAGCCTTGAAATTCGTCGCCCCCCTGCTGTTGCCGCTGGTACCTCGCCTGAAGTTGAAAGGCATGGGAGAAGAGGACAAATTCTTCCTTTACTTCGCCCTACAGGCCATGCTGCGCTGTCGTCTCATTATGTACGCCCCCACCATCCCCCAGGAGGCGCGCGACAACCTGGTCTTCATTGAATTCGTAGATTCGCCGCAGCAAGCTGTTGAACAGGCCCGCCCGATGTTCAAAAAAGGCGTGAATCTGGCTGTCTTCCCGCATGGAGGAATGACCTATCCGATCATCGATTAAAATGAAACCACCCCGAGTGGGGTGGTGCCTGCAGGTTTTTGTGTGCGCTGGGGGGGACTTGAACCCCCACGCCTTGCGGCACATGGCCCTCAACCATGCCTGTCTGCCAATTCCAGGAAACCGTATATCTGGCGGTATTCTGACTCGTGTAACACAATCTATAGCCGTACATACTTTCTACTTTCTGCCAAATTACGCCGTTCCATGTGCCTAACTAATCACGTTCTTGTAGAACACCATGACAGCCGGTCGGCCTTCCAAATCTTCCCAATATTGAACGTATATGTATGCCTCGCCTTTTTTGAACGATGCTAGCCCCATACCTATATACGCGTCGTAACTATTACGTTTCGGAACGTACCCTCTTTCTGCGGTCATTTCTTCGTAGAAATCGTATACCTTCTTCCACTCAGTACCCATGTCGATACAATAATAATCCCAGTGGTATGGTTCGGATATTGCCAGGTTTCGCGCATGGAATTTCGCAAACTCCACCCAGTCGGCTTCTGCATCTATGTCTACAACATAAATCTTACTTTCTGTGCTGAGCATCTTCTTGATCCTCAAGCTGTTGTTAGTAGCCGTCTTTATCGCCGTGGCGGTTGGTTCCGGCGTGGGTGTATACGCGCTCTGCGTCTGGATAATTGCGCTCTGGACTGTGGCTTCAATATCCGGTGGTTCTTTCGTAACTGTCGTTGTGGCTGTTAGAGTTGGCGTATCTGTTGAAACGATTGTCGGTATAGTATGGGAAGGCGCGCAAGCCGATAACAGAATTACAAGTGGGATTATTTTTTTCATGGTCACACTATATACCTATTTTGGTATATTGAAAACTAGAACGTATTTGCTATACTAAAATAAGGTGCCATAAGCCGCCCTCTGAATGTTGCGGCTCATAGTAACCGAGGTAATCCGTTATCACCTCGTGCGTGATCTCATCCATGTACAGGATACGCTTGCGTTCGGTGTACTCAATGAACGGCTGTGGCTGAAACTCGTAGTATTGCGACGTGTTCTGCGATAATTTCCGGCTGCGTTTAGTCGCAAGAAACGCCGTAAGCTCTCTTGAAACCATGTGCCTGACACGGGAAGCGATCACAATTATTACCCCGTATATATGGGATGATTCCGACTATAATCAAGAGCGACCACCGTATGTTGTGCGCTGGGGGGGACTTGAACCCCCACGCCTTGCGGCACATGGCCCTCAACCATGCCTGTCTGCCAATTCCAGCACCAGCGCGAGTACGAGAGCAATTATAATCGGTGCTGTACCCGTGTCAAGCAAACCCAATCACTGGAGGATATGACAAATGACCCTTGTTTTAGACGCCATGGGAAGCGATGAATATCCCGATCCCGAGATCCGCGCGGCTATAGATTGTTCACATGAATTCAACGAAGAGATCATCCTGGTAGGCAACGAAGATATCATCAAACCAAAGTTGGCCGCGGCTGCCGGTGACAAATCAAAGATTAAACTGGTCCACGCTCCTGATATTCTGGAAATGTGGGATAAACCGGTGGAGAACGCGCAAAAGAAGCCGCTGAATTCGATGGCTGTCGGCTTGAAACTGTTGAAAACAGGCGAAGGGCAGGCCTTTATTTCCGCGGGGAATACCGGCGGCGTGATGTTCAACGCGTTGCGTGTGCTTGGGCGTCTTCCGGGGGTTCAACGCCCGGCGCTTACCACCCTGTTCCCCGTGAAAGGCGGGCGTTGTGTGGTGCTGGATATCGGCGCCAACGCGGACTGCCGCCCCGAATTTCTGGTTCAATTTGCGGTCATGGGCAGCATCTACGCCCAGAAAACGCTGAAGATCGACAATCCCCGGGTGGGGTTGCTTTCCAACGGTGAAGAAGCTGGCAAGGGAAACCAGTTAATCAAAGATACTTACCATCATCTTGAAACCAGCGGACTGAATTACATTGGTAATGTGGAAGGCAAGGAAGTCTTTGGCGGCCAGACCGATGTGGTGGTTACCGATGGTTTCACAGGCAACATCCTCCTAAAATCCAGTGAAGCGGTCGCGAAATTAATTACCGACACGTTGAAAGAAGAATTAATGTCTTCCCTGCAGACCAAGATCGGCGCTGCACTGGCCAGACCCGCCTTCAAAGCCATCAAGAAAATGATGGACCCCGCGGAAACGGGCGCTGCTCCCCTGCTTGGCATCGACGGGTTGGTATTTGTCGGCCACGGACGTTCAGACGCGCGCGCCATGGTATCTGCCCTGCGGGTTGCCCACCAATCTGTTCAGGCTGATCTGCTAAATTCACTGCGCACCGCCATTCAAGATCAGTTGGCTAAACTTCCCGCTGCCGATTCAAGCGCTTCCTAATTCTCACAAGAAAGAATTCATCCATGAAAATAATCGCAAATAACAAATTGATCAATCGCAATAAGAAAATTGGGCAAATCCTCACCTACACGGCGATCGGTGTGCTGGTGCTGGGATTAATCCTGTCACTTAACGGCAGCGTAGAGAACATCACCTATTCCTATCTGGCGTTGATCCTCGGCTTTTTGATTTCCCAATTCGGGATCTACTTCAGCAACAAATTTGGCCGCTCCCCCCGGCCAGATGAACAGGTAAGCGCCGCGTTGAAAGGTCTTGATGACCGTTATACACTGTACCATTACGCCACCGCCGTTTCACATCTGTTGGTTGGACCATCCGGGGTCTGGGTGATTCTGCCTTTTAATCAGAAGGGAACGATCACCTATGAAAAGGGAAAGTACCGCCAAAAAGGCGGCAACTGGTACCTGAAGATCTTCGCGCAGGAAGGTTTGGGCAGGCCGGAAAAAGAAGCCGAATATTCCATGGACGACATAAGAAAATTTTTCGCCCGCCAGATGGATGCCGACAAAATCCCGACCATCAATCCGCTGCTGCTTTTCACCAACTCCCAGGCCAGCGTCAAGGTGGTTGACGCGCCCTACGCCACTGTTGAAGCCGAGAAGGTGAAAGATTTTCTGCGCAAAAAAGCCAAAGACAATGCCTTCCCCCTTGAAAAGGTGGAAGAGGTGAACAGCGTTATCGTCCTTCCGGAAGCCCCGAAGAGCGATAAGAAAGAGTAATCTACCTCTTTTCATCAAAGGAAAAACAGAAAAACCGGGATGTGCCTGAGCGCGTCCCGGTTTATTTTTAAATTTCGGGTACTGTATACACAGCCAGTTATTTATCTGATTTGTGGGATGGTGTTTTGCCGGATTTACCTCCCCCTCGCTCGCGAGAAGGTCGTTCCGCGTCGCCGGATGAACTATGCCATGGTTTTTTGAACGGTTTTGAATTGCCTGTGGTCGGAGAATTTCTATGCGCGGATGTTCCGCTTCCAGCCGGCCGCCCCGCTCGGGTGGCAGCCGGTTTTCTAAGGCTGCTGGGTTTACCCCTACCTGTTGAAGGGTGATTGCTGCGTTCTGCAAAGCGGTCGGAATTTCGTTCCGATTTTCGGTGTGCCGCCGGGCTCCCCTTGGGTTCGGGGTTGGCCTGCAAACTTCGCAGGGTGTTGACTTCTTCCGAAGTCAGTTCGCGCCATTCGCGCGGCTTCAACGTGCCCAACCGAAGTGTGCCTATACGCACACGAACAATCCGCACAACCGGCAACCCGATGCGCTTTCCCACCTCGCGGATCTGGCGTTTGCGGCCTTCGCGCATGATCACCCGCACCCAGGCGCCTTTGCCCAGTTTTGATTCAATCTGCACGTCCGCTGGAAGCGTCTTTTCGCCATCCTCCAACACCACTCCACGACGCCAGGTACTCAACTGCTCGTCATCAGGCGTGGCAGCCAACAGCACACGGTATTCCTTCTCATGCCCATAACGCGGGTGTGTGAGCCGATTGGCCAGCTCCCCATCGTTGGTCATAAGAATCAAACCCTCACTTTCAAAATCCAGCCTCCCCACAGTGAAAAGGTGTCCGGGTACCGGGATCAGATCTCGCACGCACGGCCGCGGATCATCCGGATCACTATCTGAAAGGACATTTCGCGGTTTATTCAGCGCGATATAAATTCGATCCGGCTCTTCCTTTGAAAGCGCCCGTCCATCAACCGTGATCGTGTCTACTGCCGCGTCGGCTTTCGTTCCGAGAATAGCTTTTTCTCCGTTGACCTTAACACGACCGGCCGCGATCAACTCTTCACAATCACGCCGTGATCCCAATCCACAGCGTGACATGATCTTTTGAATACGTTCTTCCATCTACTCAATCCTTTAATAAGCGGGTATTCTCACCCGATTCAACAGGTTCTGCCGGTTCCAGAGCGGGTAGTTCTTTCAATGAATTCAACCCGAAGTGCTGCAGGAATTCAGCTGTGGTGCCGTATAAAATTGGCCTGCCCGGCGCTTCGGCACGACCGACTTCCTGTACCAAACCTTTGTTTAACAGGCTTTTTAACACACCGTCGGAGTTCACGCCGCGCACAGCATCGATTTCCGGGCGGGTTACCGGCTGACGGTATGAAATGATCGAAAGAGCTTCGAGAGCAGCTCTACTCAGGCGCGCTGTCACATCCAGACCGAGAAATTTTTCGGCCAGTGGGGCGATTTCCGGCATTGTGGTCATTTGCACACGGCCGCCGTGGAATTGCAATCTCAGCCCGCGTTCCATTTGGAATGATTCGGCCAGGGAAGCCAATTCAGCATCTACCTGTTCCACCGGAACATTGGTCACTTCGGCCAATTGCGCTGGAGTTACCGGTCCAGGCGCGATAAATAACAGCGCTTCCAGCGCTGCTTTTAAGTTTATTGGAGGCAAATTGTCGTTATCTTCACTCATGCTATAATTGCCAGGTTGTTTAGAGTATGTCTTCCTATTATAAGGGTTATTTTATGAAAGCGAGAACTTTTCAAATATCCTTGCTTATTTCAGGGTTGATCCTCTCAACTCTGGCTTGCAATCTGCCGTCGGCTATCAACCGCGCCCAACCTGAGGTGATCCCCACAGCCAATCCGCTAGAAGCTCAACAGGTACAGGAACAGATAGCCTCCCAGCTCAACTCAGCAGCCAGCGGTTCCATCGTGACGGTGGAATTAACGGAAAGTCAGTTAACCAACTTGATCAACCTGCAATCACCATCATCTCAAGACGCCCAATTCACCAATTTGTCTGTCTTATTGGATAACAACCAGGCGCAGATCACCGGAAAGATCACAACATCTTTTCTGTCCAGCGAAGCAAGGATTGTGCTGGGCGTGGCGACTGACGAGCAGGGCAAGCCAACACTATCCATTGTAAGCGCCACCATGGGCGGAATGACCATCCCCGAGAGTATGCTTTCCAACGCTACGGTTTCCATCAATGATGCGTTGAAGAACCAGGCCGGTCAGGGTTACGAAATTCTCTCCCTATCCATCGCCGATCATAAATTGATCATCACCGCGAAAAAACTCTAACCGGGGGAGTAGGGATCATTATCAAGCGCTGGTTAAGAGCTTTACTATCTTTCGTTGCCGTTCTATTAGCGGCTTTCCAACTGGTCGGCTGCGCTGTTGAACCCACCCGCACGACATTAATTCCGGTGGTCATCAAAGCTGATGGTAAAGACCTGACTGTGGATATCCCTCCCGGTTCAAGCGTGCAAACCGCGTTAGACAAAGCCGGAATCACCCTGGACCCGCTTGACAGAGTGAATCCATCTGCGGGAACCGCTCTGGCGGAAGTAACTTTAATCAAAGTTACCCGAGTGCGAGAAGAATTTGACACCCGCGATATTACCATCGCCTTTGAGCATCAAACAGTGCGCAATGAAGCTCTGCCCGAAGGGCAGACAATGTTGATCCAACCCGGCGAGAATGGCCAGCGCCAGGACACCTACCGCAAAGTATTTGAAGATGACCAACAGACTGCAGAGACCCTCTTCAAATCGCAGGTGATTAAGGAAGCCCGCCCTGAGATTGTAATGATCGGCGTGCGCGCGCCTTTCAGTTCAGTTTCCATCCAGGGACGCATCGTCTACTTATCCTCAGGCAATATCTGGATCATGGAAGGCGCCACCGGCAACCGCCGCCTGGTGGTCACCACGGCAGACGCCGATGGTCATGTGCTTAGCCTGTCTAATGACGGTAAGTGGGTGCTTTTCACCCGCAAGATTAAAGACAGCGAACCGAATATCATCAACTCCCTCTGGCTGGCCCGCACAGATTTGAAAACAGAAACTCTGGTTGATCTACATGTTAACAATGTGATCAACGCGGCGGGATTCATCCCAGGCAAGGATGTCACCTTTACCTATTCCACCGTGGAATCAAGAACCACCGCTCCAGGCTGGCAATCTAACAACGACTTGCAATTGCTTCGCATCGATGACTCTGGTCAGATCATTGGCGGCAAGGAAATTGTCGGGGTTAATTCTGGTGGTGTCTTCGGCTGGTGGGGCACGCGCTACGTCTGGTCGCAAGATGGGGAGCGGTTGGCTTACGCCCGCCCCGATTCCATCGGTCTGGTCGACCCGGATAACGGTGAAACCACGGAACTGATGCGCATCACACCTCTGCAAACTCGCGGAGACTGGGCCTGGGTACCGGCCATCGGCTGGTCACCAGATCACCGCACATTGTTTTTCACCAACCACAATCAAGACCCTGCCGCGTCAACCCCCGAACAGTCTCAGCGTTTCAACATTTCCGCGCTGGTTCCCCGCCAGGGGTTGGCGCTCGAAGTTGTTCCCGAGACCGGCATGTTTGCTTATCCTTCGCCTTCCCCCTGGTTGGATCAGGCCAATTACCTGGTAGCCTACCTTCAGGCGGCTTTTCCCGGCCAGAGCGAAACCAGCCGAACCAGACTGATGATCATGGATCGGGATGGATCCAACCGGCGACAGGTTTTTCCATCCGAAGGGTCTCAGCCCATGGATCCGCAGCAGGTGATCTGGTCTCCACCGGCGGAGGATAACCTTCCGCAGCGGATCGCCCTTTTGTATCAGGGAAATATCTGGTTTGTAGACCCGAATACCGGACAATCTCAGCAAATAACCGGAGATGGTCTGGTCAGTATGCTCGCCTGGCGATAAAATCGTACCCCGAGAAGAGGAACTATGAGAATTCTAATCACTGGAGCCGCAGGTTTTTTAGGATCACATCTTTGTGACCGCCTGCTATTGGAAGGTCACGAAGTCATCGGTATGGACAATTTCATCACCGGCAATCAGGAGAACCTGGCGCATCTGGCCGGTCATCCGAATTTTACGTTTATCCGCCACGACGTGGCCAATTTCATCTTTGTGCCAGGAAAAGTGGACGCGGTGATGCATTTTGCTTCTCCGGCCAGCCCAAATCCCAATTCCCCTTACGGGTATACCAATCTGCCCATTCAAACGATGAAAGCAGGTGCGCTGGGTACGCACAACACCCTGGGGGTCGCCCGCGCCCACCATGCCCGCTTCCTTCTGGCATCAACCAGCGAGATTTACGGCGACCCGGTTGAACATCCCCAGAAAGAAACTTACTGGGGTCATTGTGACCCGATCGGTGTGCGTTCCGTATACGATGAGGCCAAGCGCTTCGCCGAAGCGTTAACCATGGCCTATCACGGTGCACACGGAATTGACACCCGCATCGTACGCATTTTTAACACCTACGGTCCGCGCATGCGTCTTGATGACGGCCGGGTGGTACCCAATTTCATCCAGCAGGCGTTGAAGAAAGAACCTCTCACCATTTATGGCGATGGCATGCAAACCCGCAGCTTCTGCTTCGTGGATGACCTGGTGGAAGGGATTTACCGGCTCTTGATGTCGGATGAACACTACCCGGTGAATATCGGTAATCCTGCTGAAACGACCATCCGCCAGTTCGCGGAAACTATCAACCGTATCACCGGAAATCCAGCAGGTATACAGATAAAAATGGACCAGCGTCTGGGCGACGATCCCCAGAAACGCCAGCCAGATATCACCCGCGCGAGATCCATCCTAAAATGGGAACCCCAAACCCAGTTGGAAGAGGGCATCAACAAGACCATCCCATACTTTAAGGAGAAGTTAGGTTTTTCATGATTCTGAACAACACACAAGAGAGAACCCGATTTCTAAAATTTGCCGCTGTCGGCGCGTTCGGCGCGGTGATCGATTTCGGATTTTTTAATCTGTTCACAAGTCTGCTGGGCATTCCAGCTATTGTCTCCAGTGGGCTTTCTTTTATAATGGCTGTGGCCAGTAATTTTATTCTTAATCGGTATTGGACATACCCGGATTCCCGCAGTAAATCCATGAGACAGCAGGCAGTCCAATTTCTACTTGTCAGTCTGGTGGGTATGGGCATCCGGTTAATTCTTTTCGCCCTGCTGGAAGTTCCACTAATTAATTTCGCCGCGAAAATGCTCCCCAACATTGGTTTGACACCTACCTTCATCGGCCACAATGTGACCCTGGCTTTTGCCATCCTTGTGGTGATGTTATGGAATTATTTTGCCAACCGGTACTGGACATACAACGACGTCAGTTGACCCTTTCGCAAACGATCATTAATTTTAGAAGCAACAGGTGATGGTATGTCAGGCTTGAGGATCATCAGCGGCAGCGCCAGGGGGATGCGTATTCAAGCAGTACCAGGCGATACGACCCGCCCGGTTACGGATCGTGTCAAGGAGTCACTGTTCAATATCCTCGCCAGTGACGTGCGCGGCTCCACCTGGCTTGACCTGTTTGCTGGCACCGGCAGCATAGGAATTGAAGCCCTAAGCCGCGGTGCGGAGTATGTCCGGTTTAATGAGATGAACCGCCAGGCTATCCAGACTATTAATACCAATCTGGAAATCACCCGGTTGAAAGCCGGGGGGCAGGTCACTCAGGGTGACGCGTTCAATTTACTGCGTTCAACCCCCAACCGGGCATTTGACTACGTCTATATTGCTCCCCCGCAATACAAATCAATGTGGAGTGAAGCCCTTCAGATGTTGGACTCCAATCCGGGCTGGTTGAGTGAAGACGGCTGGGTAATCGTGCAGATCCACCCCGTCGAGTGGGAAGACATTTCTCTGAATAATTTCGTTGAAATTGACCGTCGTAAGTACGGCAGTACTATGTTAATTTTCTACGAACGCAAATCTGCTGACGCGGAATCCAATTGAGGTTCTCTCTTAACGCGGATTAGTCACCAGACGGATTTGAAGTTTTCCCTCAGGTGAATAGGAATATTGACCGAACAGGGGTGGTTCATTTATTTTATGTGCCAGTATTCTTGGGATGAGCACTGGAAGGTCTTCCACCAGAGGTACAGAGACCATATCAAACTGGTGTACCCATTCCAGTGTGCCTTCTTTGGATGGGATCAGTTCGATGTTGGCAGTCTCGTCCAGGGCGCCTTTAAACACAAACATGCCAATTCCCGTGCGTTCTCCAGTGTCAATCGTAATGATCGCGCTCAAATACAGGGTAACATCGGTGATACCCGTTTCTTCCAACAGTTCCCGGTAGGCGGCAGAAAGGATATCCTCTCCTTGTTCCACATGCCCGCCAATTCCATTATACAAATTCGCCCAGAGTCGTTTGGTTGGCGCGCCCTTAATCATCAATACTTCGCGGCCTCGTGTGACAAAAATCAACACGCGCGGTATCAGGCAATACCTGTCATGAAACACTCCCTGGTCAGAAGCTGGCAAAGTCAACCATCCCTTCTTTTCTGATCGTGAAGCGCAAGGGCAGGTCTGCGACCTGCCCTTGGTGTAAATTCCAGGCAACTGTTTCGGCGATGCACTTTAGTCCAAACAGTGCGAAAAGTCCTTTTGCCAATGTGTGTTTAATTAACTCAGGAACATTGGAACGCCCATAAAGTCTTTGACTCTCGGCCGATATGTCTCAATATCATAGAACGCGGGAACATCCACGGTCTTCTTCCCGGCCATGATCATATCGATCGGCACGGTGGTATATTTGCCGCCGTGCAAGGCGGTCATCTTGCCAGTTTCATTGCGTTTGATCAACTGAACAGCCAGATTGCCAAAGGACATGGCCACCATGCGGTCCAATGAATCAGGCGCGCCGGAGCGCATCATGTAGGCAAGCTGTTGGTACATAATATCCTGGCCGGTGCGGGCTTTGATCTCTGCGGAGACAATTTCGCCGATACCACCTAATTTGCGGTGACCATACGCGTCAGCTTCACCTTTTTCAATGATGTCACCACCTTCCATGATGGCGCCTTCTGAGATGGTGATCATGGCATAGTTGGAAGGATTGTTGCGTTTATCCTCAAGCAGGAAATCACACAGTTTGGCAATGTCAAATTTTACTTCTGGAATAAGAGCGCGGTCAACATACGCCAGGTAGGCAGCGATCAGACTGGTTTCGCCGGAATTGCGGCCAAACAGTTCGACCACACCGATGCGCTCGTGAGAACCAACAGAGGTGCGCATGTTGGTGATCATATCTACACTGCGGGTAACGGCGGTGGAGAAACCGATGCAGTAATCTGTACCGAAGACATCATTGTCCATGGTCTTTGGGATAGCCACACAGGGGTAGCCTTCCTTATGCAGGCGGGCGGAATAGCTGAGGGTGTCGTCGCCGCCAATGGTAACCAATGTGTCAATTGTCAGGTGATCCAGAACCTTGATCACGTGATCGGTGTAGTCCATCATTCCAGAATCATCCACCTTTTTTCCAAGGGTGGAAGTCTTCAAGAAATCGGGGATTTTGTTGGCTGATACTTTCTGAGGATTTGTGCGGGATGTGTGCAGGAACGTACCGCCAGTGCGGTCGATCGTGCGAACATCGTCTTTGTGCAATTCCCGAACATAATAATCATGGGTTGAGGGTTCATTTAGATTGTAATTTAACAACCCACCCCACCCGCGCCGTATACCCAGAACGCGATAACCCATTTCCAACGCGCCGATCACCACTGCCTTCATACAGGGGTTCAAGCCGGGCACATCACCACCGCCTGTTAAAATTCCGATGGTCTTTGTCATTACTACCTCCTCAAGGATGAATTAAAAGTTCATTTAACCTGGGGTGTTTCAGGAATGGCGCCACCAGGTTCGATTGCAGGAATTTGGAATGAAACCGTACAGCCCTTTCCCGGTTGTGTTTCGATTTCAATCTCACCGCCAGCCAGTTGAATGCGTTGCTGCAGGATCTGCAAACCCCGTCCGGTAGATTGTTCGAGTTGAGACGTGTCGAAGCCTTTGCCGTTATCACGGACTATGACTCGCACGTGGGTGTCTTCGTAGATAACCTGTACATATATTTGCAGCTTTACCGGATAATCTTTGTTGTGTTCAACTGAATTGGCTAATAATTCCTGAACCGCCCTGAAAAGGAGTACATCCAGGTAACTTACCAGGCGTCGTTCGGCCCCTTTGTACTCAAACTTATATTCAATCCCGCTTTGTTCGGCAAATCCTTCAAAGAATCGTTTCAAAGTTGGCAGTAAACCAAGATCGTCCAACGTCATTGGACGCAACTCATAGATATATGTGCGTATCTTTTTAAATGTCATCGCGGCCGCGGCTTTTAAGTTTTCCAGTTCTATCTTTGCCTTCGCCGGGTCTACATCGATCAGATGATTGGCAATATCAGCCTGAATGATGAAATTCGATAGCACCTGTGCTGGACCGTCATGCATTTCATGGGCAATCTTGACGCGGTCATTTTCTATGGCATCCATCATCAGGGAAAGCGTTTCCGTGCCCGTTGATGTTTGTTGCTGTTTTACATCTTTTGTGATGGCTTTTTCGTTGAAAACAAATAACTGGATTTTTTCCAGGTAATTGATATACCGCTGCAAATGCGCCTGATCCGACTGGAGTTTATCCATCTGTCCGCGCATAACCAGAAGACGCTGCTGCGCGTCCAATGCTTCGGTGAAAATGAGCCGAATTTCTTCACGCGGGAGAGTTTCGATGCTGGTCTGAATCTGCTGCATTTTTCCGGTGACAGAAGCGTTACGCTGTGTCAGCCGGGTCAATTCTGTCTGGCTTTGTTCCAGCATCATACGAATCTCCGCCATGGTGCGGCGGGATTGTTCAAGTTCGTTAGTGACTTCCTGTTGGAATTCAAGCCAGGGATCAGCGCCCTCGGCCTTCTTAATAGCCATCTCGAATCTCCTGCTTCATTATTGCACTTTTATAGTTTTTTGAGGATATTCAAGGCACAGTTGGATAGTATAGCATAACCTTTTCGGAAATTTGATTATTTTTATTCCTTTTTTGTCAGAACATTTTCACTTTTTAGGATTAACCAGGATGCTGCCAATAACCCCAGCGTCAAAACTATGCGCATCCAGATTTCAGGTTGAATGAATGTGAATACGATCAGGGCGATCACGCATGATAGCCCCAGAATAAGCGGAGATATCCACTTCCTACGATTTATTACTAACCAGGCGGAAAATAAACCAAGCAGCAATATAACAACCCAGATGCTGATCTCTAATGGTTCGTTGGGAGAGAGAACTGCCCTTCCCTCGGCGCGTTCACGAATCCCACGGATCATGCAATTTTCCATAATGAAACCGCCGGCATTTACTAAGAATAAAGCCGCTTGAGGGAGTTGTTCCCCCTCCGATCGGATTTTCATGCGCAGAATCAACCGGGTGGAATTCGCGTCGATTGATTTTAAGTACCACCCCCAGGTCCAATGTAATCCAAAGAAATTGTCAGTGGCAGCTAAAATATACTCATTGGGTTTGATCTCTTTCCACGCCAGCATGTCTTTGATGATCTCATCACCAGGCAGGGGATTTTGAAATTCCGGTATGATGCGCGCGGCATTTTGATAAGATCCATCTCCGGCAATCAGGTTCTCAATGAAAGTATAGGAATAGAATCCACCTTTGGATTGCCCAATCTGCGCGATCCACGGCCAAACCTTATCCACCGGTGCCCGTATGGTTTCCGCGTGAGTCCATTGGACAACAGGATTGGGGATCATCTGATCCCCAGGATAAAAGGCTTTCACTTCGGTGTCTGTTGCCCCATATGTTGCTATCCATCCCGGAAGAACCGCCACCGTTGAGGCCAGAAATACAGCCACAAGTACAAACCCCAGTAGAAATTTGAACCATTTTCTTTCAGTGATAGTCATCGTTTTTTTCTCCATTAAAAAGGGCCAGCGATTCTGACGGGTATTTTTTTTAAAGCTCCCGGTATTGAGGGAGTCCATTTTCATTTCTTTCGTTAATCGATCAGTAATTAGTGCGAAATTTCGCGAATTATACAATATCAACTATTTCATTTCCATTTGTACACGGCCATATTTTCTCCCCCAGATTTAAGGGAATAAACTCCATTGGTTTGAAAGATCGGTCTTCGATCTGCTGTGAGCGAAGGATACCAGCCGGGGAATGTCACGAAATAGTCAATCTGTCGCTTATCCATATAGGCAGATAACGCTTTTTCATCACGGATAATGGGAATCACCTCCGGGTTGACCAGACCTGCCAGGTCTGTAATCTCGCGATGAGAAAAATACCCCAGCGCGCCGATATCGTGAGCCCCCAACCGGGAATTCTCCGGGGTGTTTTCATTTATCCACCTGGCTGTTTGTACCATTTCTGTCTGAATGATGGCCGCGTCCGTTTTGTAGGTCAGACAGCCCATCAACAGAAAAACCGCTGTCACGGAGCCCAGGCTGGCCTTCCAGAACAATCCGACGAGATTATTACGTCTACTTTTTAACAGGTTGTTTATGAACGCGAGCATCCCCCATAATCCAACAAGAAAATAGGCCACCATAGCCGGCATCATATACCGTCCATGTTGATAGTTCACCGGCAAACGAAGCGCATATAAGAGAAGGTATCCGGCGAACCATAGAATAATTGTAAAGATTTGAATCTTTTTCCCGCGCCAGGCCTGGAAAACCGCTACCGCTAACCCGGGCAGCAGGATCACGCCGCCGCCCGCAAGAAATGGTAGAAAAAGATTCCACAGACGTTCGATGAATGGAAGTCCGCCGCTTGCCTGATATTCCGCCTGTTTCGCGGAAAAAGTGGAAGGCCAAACGCTGCCAGCCAGCTTGAAGTTGAAAAACAAATACGGCATGAAAAAAATAAGAAAAGGAATCAAAAGGTAAAGCGACTTTTTAGCTTTCTGCTTTACACCGCCAGTTTCAAGCAGCAGAACGAAGAAAGCTGGTCCAAGAAGCGTAATCCCATCCGGCCGAACCCAGGCGCACAACCCGATCAGAGCGCCGGCCCAGAAATATTGCCGGTCTTGGGGCTGGAGGGTGAAAAATACTGCCATAACCAGGCAGATGTACAAAGCGGTTTCCATTCCAGATACAGCCGCCCAAACCATATGCCACTCAAAAATAATGAATAATCCCACCCACGGAACTCTACTTTTATAGCCGGCATACCACACCCGGATAATGGATTCAACCAGACAACCTGTGATCCATAATGCCAATCCTCCCAGTAAACCAGACCAGACCACGGGATTTAGATGAAAAAGATACGCGCCTGCCAGCAAGAACGACCACAATGGAGAAGTTGACCCCCCAGAGGGCTGCCCCGCATTGAAGGACCATTCACCAAGTTGGGCCAGATTCCGCGCGTATACCTGATGGATCCAGGCGTCATCCAACGGGAAACCACTGAATCCTTGAAATGCGGCAAAAGCGAGAAATCCGCCAACAGCGATCAATGCCGCCATGGCAAGGATCATCGCTTGATTTCGATCAACACCAAACCGCGATGTCATTCCCCTTTCTCTCCATCTATTTTGATTTGAAAAAGCCGAAGATCTTCCTTTTGATCCAACATTGAAAATTGCGGGACGCTTTCCGGTTGGCTGTATAGATTCATTAAACCCTTCACCAGGTTCTTTTCCAAAATCACATACCGGATATTAAACCTTTTGGCAGCTTCCAGAGTTGTTGGAGGCGAGCCATCCGGGATGACAATTGACTGGCGGCCGCTGACCAGTGAAAAGCCTGCCGGGTTGTTGATCATTACGGCTTCTTGCGGGGCGATTCCATTCTCTTTCAAAAGATCACTGGCAAGGTAAGCTCGTCGTTGGCTTTCTTCCCAGGCCAATTGCGAAGGCTGGTTGCCAATCACCACCATCTGGAATACGGCGAAAGTAATTAATGCACAAATGAAGATCAGACCGACGGAAAACATCCGTACAGCCCGCTCGGGCTCCCATTTTCGCCTGCCCGCGACCCAATGGATTGAATCCATGAAGCCCTCAGCGCATAATCCCCAAATGAAGGGCTGCAACGCGGCAGAGGAATGAAGAAAACCGCCCTGTCTGCCGGAATACGGGAAAACAAAAGACATTACAAATAGAATGGACAATTCCATAACCAACGCCATTCGCACAAGCAGGTCTTTACGGTGATTCCACACAGCCGTGACCGACAGAGGAAACAGAATGATCTCAAATTGAACGGCCGCCATCGCGGTCAAATTGTGAATTAGAGCGGAAAATCGATCCCCAAGGATGGCGGTTAAACCAGTGGACACCCAGCGGGAAAATGTCAACGCTTCAGGTGGATAGGTGAATAGTTCATTGTAAGTTGTCATCCAGAGCGACCGGGATACATTCGGCACAAAAAGGCTTCCGTAAACAGTAATATTGCGTAGGAACCAGAATCCAGTAGGAATCAAGAAACCAAGAAATAATAAGAGTAAAGAAAACCCGCGTCTACCAATGTTAAGAGGTTTACGGCTGTACCAGATCCAGAATGCCAGTACCAGAATAAACCAGAGCAAACCGTCTGCCCGATTCAAGTAAATCCACCCAGCGCCAAAGCCGGCCAGCAGCCAAAATTTCCCATATTCTTTTACTGAGCACTGAACAATACTGTCAAGAGAATACAGAATGATCCAGGCGCCAATCATGATGAGAAAGAAGCTGTCTATGGTACCTGTATAAGGCGCGAAATATCCGTTGAATATGGCAAACCCGGCAGCCAGCCATGAAGTTAACCGTCGACCGCCCAGTCTGAATCCCATCCAACCGGCAATTGGTGCCGCCAGCGCGGATATAAGCAGGAATACAAATCGGCCAGAAAAAAAATCAACCCGACCGGTAACGAACATCCCCATGGAGGCTACCAGCGATGGAGCGGGCATCCAGTAGGTGTGCGACGGATGCGGCAAGCCAGTCGGATCGTCTATGTAATTCCAGATGATCGGTTGAGTCAATCCCTTTCCGGTTGCGATCTGCCTGGCAGACAGAGTGTAGTATTCCGCATCCATGTATCCGGGAGCTCTGATCCAAATTGACAGGGTCAGAAAGACAATCAGCGCGGCACAGTACTGAAACAGGGCGTCTTTTCGGGTCATGGCGTTTTTATTTTCGGAGGAAATTCCAGAATAAGCAAATCTCCAAATACATGGTCAACAGGCTGGCCAAACAGACCGCTCAATTCCCGAATGACCGGGTGACCGCCGATGGATTTGTATTCTGTAATGGTCTCCTGAAAAACCACAAAAAAAACACGGCCATAATCGGATACGGCGTCTGTCGCGTCCATATACGCAGAAATACCTAACGTTGATTGTGTAGCCGCGGCCAGTGTATCGTTCGGTGATCCCGGTTTATCCCCCAGAAACCGGGAAGGCAGATTTGGCGAATAAACCCTGACAGGAAAAAAGCTCAACTTATTATCGTGCAAGATCACATCCCCTTCTTTGACTGTTTCCTCAAGGAATCGCGAGGCTGATTGGAACGGAGAACGGGGAAAGCGATCATACGTGATCTGAAATGGAAGGGTTATTACCGACGCAGCCAGTACGATCGTGCCGATCAATATTTGAACCGGCGTTCTTGCTCTGGCTGCCAGGATGCCGATAATTGCAGCCGCCCCAATATAGGCACTCAAGAATCCCCTCGGTACGAACATTGGGCGCATCATGTATGAGAGGACAAATAAACAAACCGGTGGAATAATTGCTATGAAAAGAAAGAAGACCAGTGATTGACTGTTTTCCCGATTCTTCCAAACTTCCATTCCACACAACACAGAAATGGATAACACACAGAACAGAACAACACCCATCACAAGAGGTGGTGAGGGGATATCCCCAAGGAACATGATTCCGGATTGCAATATTTCAACAATTCCGGGGCGGGGTGTCCAAAAGGCATTCTGAACTTTGGCAATCTGACCGGGAACCATGACAAGCCAGGGAAGGTACAAGAAAATCGCTGCCAGTCCGGCAATGATTAATCGCAGTAATCCCTGCCAGTTTCTTTTGATCAGGAAATAAACATAAGGCGCCAACAGGCCAAAACCAGCCAACGCGTGACTGTACAGCGCGCCAGCGCCGCACAGGATCAAAGAAAACCAGATAAAAACACTGGGTTTTACCCTGTAAGCCAATCCCAATGCTGCCAGATTCCATCCAAGGATGAACAGGGTCGCCAGAGTATACATACGCACATCCTGCGCGTGATAGTACTGCAGTGGTGATATAGTCACAATGGCAGCTGTCCAGATGGCGGCCGTTCGTCCAGCTAATCGGTTGACCAGCAGGTAAGCCAGCACAATGATGCCCAGGCTAAAGAGAATCCCGGGCAGACGTAAAAAAGCAACTGATTTCCCCAAAAATTGCCAGACGTGCAATACCAGGTAATACAACGGCGGCATGGTATCCGCGGCGGTACCTTTTAGAATGTCACCCACAGGCCGGGATGCCAGCAGAATGCTGAACGCGTCATCATATTGAATGCCGCGTGTGGTCACTCCGATCAGACGAATGGCCGCCGCCGCAGTGAGCAACCCGAACAGTGGATGACCGATGACGCGGCGCAGATTATTACCGTCCGGAGATTTGATCGAACCACAACCGGGTGGGATGGATAGCCCACCAGCGAACCCAGAAAAGCAGCAACAGGCACAGTCCAACCAGCGGGAAGAACATCACCGAACTCTGAATCGGTTGATACTCGTAGGAAATTGTGCCCAGGAAGAGCCACCACAAACCGATTAACAGGGTAATCATCAAGAACACTATAAAATATTTGCCCATATGCCTGTATCGCTCATCGATGACGGAAAACAATAATGTCAATACGGGCAGTAAAATAATAAAGTTTCCCGGATCTGTCTGAATGCCAATCCATTGAGAAACAGTCAATGTCAGGCAGCAGACCCACAGGAACCCGCGGAATTCATAGCGCCGGGAGAGGAACCACTCCACCAGCAGAACAAGACTCAAGATAATGGTCAACCCAAGGCCGATACGCTGGCCGGTTGCCGGCATCCATTCAGCAAAGATGGCGGCGGGAGTGCCCGGTGGATTGTATTTTGGATAAAGCACCACTTCACGCAGGTTTTGTAGAAGCCAGTCCGGAATCAACATGGTAGACACGATGGAAAGTAGAGTTACCGTTCCAAACATCCAACCCAGCAGCCGCCAACGCTGATTCGAAATTCCCCAAAAAGTAATGTAAAGCAGAAAAATCAGCGCCAACTGTGGCTTGATGGTCATAAAAGCAAAAAAAACCCCGGCCAATTCTTCAGCCCGTCCGCGAATACAGGCAAGCCCTGCAACAGCGAAAAACACAACCAAGATCACCGCATTTCCATTGATCAAAGGGCGCATACCGTGATACCAAAACAACGAAAATAGAATAAAACCTGTAGTCATCCCCAACCCGGGTCGCCAGTCAACCAGTCGCATACAGAAAATGGACAGACCGATGAGACCAAGTTCTAACACAGTCATCCACACCGAGCGGGCTATAACGAAATCCGGAATCAACGCGAAAGGTAGAAACAGTGTGATACTGTATAGTGGGTAGGCCACACGCAATTGATGTTCTCCGGCCTGTGCCAGTCGCCCATAAACCATGGTCTGTATCCGACCGGCGACTTCATCACTATACGGACTGATCCCATCCACCAGCAGTGCCCGGGTACCCACCCAGTGGACTAAAAAATCATTTCCACCCGGATTGCGCACAGCATAATAATGATTGGCATAGGTCAATGCCACCAGGAAAACCAGAATTCCCAGCGCGCCGATCAACCAATTTCGAATGTCACGTCGATACCTCAATGGTCTCTCCGATTACCTGTGATTGGACTCATTATAATTCATCGCTGTTTTGAATGATTTTCAACCGAGGGGTTTCTTTAATGTATCGTCAAATGGGGTGAATAATTTTACGGAATAGCCCTATCAAATATGACTGTCTGTGTATCCCGGAATCGTTCCACCCAGCCTGCCGCAGGCAGAGCCGACGCCAGCGGCCGGGTTGGTTCGATCATCACCCGGGTAACCTGTCGCTTTTGGAGCAAATCTTCCCATCCCTTGTCAGCCTGAGTGATGGTCAACCATTCTCTCAGGATCTCATCTCCAAAAAGATCGGTGCGACCATCGACAAAAACTTTGATCTGCGCGTTCTTCCAGATCAGGTAACCTCCCCAATTGTACGAATTGAAAAGGCGTCCATTCACGAGAGCCTTATGGCTATCCATAAAGACAACTGCCTGTTCAGGATTGTATCTTTGTTCAAAAGCAGTCACTAAAACCGGGTGGGTTACGGCGGCCAGTTTGAAAAAGCATCCCATGCCAAGTAAACCGGCAAAGATCAAATTAATCACCTTTTTCTTTGATACGGGGATATCATTTCCTCCACGCGTGCGGTAATCTGCATACCAATTTTGAATGGATTTGGGAATTAAAGCAGTGAAAAAATCTGTGATTGGCAGATTATTCCAGGCCACAGCCAGCATGAGAAGGGAAACAATAACGGCCACGGCCATATTCCGGCGCGCGTACAATCCCAGCAAAATAAATAGAAGCGAGGGGATCACTAATCTAAAGGGGATTTTTTTTGTTTTTCGTGAAAGGCAAAAAACAAGCAAGGTCAAATAGAAAGCGAATGGCCAGGTTTCCATCCCATGAAAATCAGGGGAAGCCCATTCTTGGATAAGTAGTCGCAACACATCCACCCCAACGGTCTGGAACGGGATAAACCACATCCGGATGCCGTTCGGGTTGACAGCAGCCGCGGCGTAACTGGCAAGACTGACACCCGCGAGGATGCAAGCCCGTTTCAATTTTCCCCGCCTGTCATCTTCATCTGAAGAAATCGTATCCAGAAGCAAACCCACCGCGCTGGAAAGCAAGAAAAGGATACCAAGCATGTAGCCGCCATGCAAGTTGGACCAGAGAATGAAGAAAGGAACTATAATCCATAGCAGTTTATCGTTTCTTTCCAGCCATAGGTCCACCACCCAGATCAGACAAGCCAGAAAAACCAGTGAGAAAAATTGCGGCCGGGGGGTCATTAAAGGAGCGCAGCACACTCCTGCCAGCAAGACAAATCCCGCCCGGCTGAAAGTTCTCAATGGGAGTTGCAGCCACAGGAAGACACCCAGTAGAACAGCCATAACACCCATCCACGCGGATAAACCCATCCAGCCAGTCCATTGATACAGGTAAAACAATATGATTTCGCTCAACCAGGAATGGTTTACCCAAACCTGCCCTTCACGAGTATAGGAAAAAATGTCAGTCAACAAAGGCTTGCCGGTCTCAATCATCACCCGTCCGCTCTGTAAATGCCACCACAGATCAGAATCAAGTGGAGTGCGCGAAGCCATCAGAAACAGAAGTAACAGAGTGACCACCAGGATCAGATTGCGAAAGCCATTTTCTTCTGATTTCTCTACAACGGTTTTTTCAATCTGGCTCATGGTGTTTTCTCACTGATTCGCGGCAATAGCTCGATCTGCAATTCCTCCGGTCTGACCGGTTGACTCAACCGATAGAACACATGGTAATCACCGATCACCTTTTCTTTCCATTCCACACCCATGCGTCTAAAACCGGTTTTCAATGCCGTATCCAGTTCCATATTGCGAGTGGTAATGTAGGCAACCCGGTCAGCTTTATTCACCTGTTGTGTGTATGCGGGTATGCGGTCATCTCGCGGTGTGTAACGCAAGTCCGTGTGGTACGGGAGCCGTGGAGAAAACAAAAGTTCTTCCCGGCTTTTGAATGCCAATGGATAGGCCACCCAGTAGTTAGTGTAACCGCGGGTTTCACCTTCAGATCGCAGAAAATCCATTAACGTCTGGTCAAACCGGTGATCGATCCAGCTTACAGGATCAAACTGGGTGGTAATTCCGGGGGGATTTTTCAACGCCGATTGAGCCGTTCCAATCATATGGTAAACCACCAGCAGAATTATTACCCCCCAACGGATCTCTCGCCGCCAAGGGATATTGACGAGAACCCAACCAGCAATAAGTGATAGTGGTACTGCCAGTGGCAAAAAATACCGCCCGGAAGGGTCCAATCCGAATGATGTGAAAATAAAACCAGCGACTAAAACTCCCATTGAACTGATAAGCAGGAACCAGTTTCGGCGGTCAATCGAATTGGTTTTTTTCAACATACCCGTGAACCGCCAAAGTATCACTCCCCATAGAATTAAAACAAAGGGCAGCAGCGGCAGGCTAAGCCAGCGGACCTCCCAGGGGGGGCGGAAACCAAAGATAGCCGGCAATCCAAAAAGTATGAAATAGATCACATGCCGGCCAGACCTTTCAAACCAGTTCCCCTGTTCAACCGAAACGGCTGACCCAAGAAGTTCCTGAATCGGTTTCCATAAACCGGATTGGAAGACAGTTTGCAGCCAGGGATATGACCCAATAAGAAAAAAGGCAGAGTAGACCAGCAATCCCACCGGGAACAACCATACCGATGTATTCCGCCTTTGCCATACAGAGTACAGGCCGAAAAAAGTCGCTGGAACGGTAGCCACCAAAGTTAATCCCAGAACCCAGAACCCGAGACCGCTGATCAGACCAAGCAAAGCCAGAAAAAACCAATCCATCAATTCTGCATGTCGAGATCCAATAAAACCGGAGTGCAATTTAGTGGTGCAAAGAAAAGCACAATTTGACAAAACAAGCGCCTCGCCATATCCCCCCAGGCTGACCGTGGTATACAAAGTTACATTAACAGCAGGAAAGGCTAATAACAATGCGGTCACAAGCGCGGCTTCCCGCGAATGTGTAATTATCCTTCCCAGCCATGCTGTCGTTATAATAGTACAGGTAAAGAGAAGTATCTGGAGAATCCGAATCAACATGTATGAATCACCAAACAAACAGAACAGACCGGCCGTGAGGAATGCATCAAGACTGCCCATGTATGCCTGTCCATAAAAAAACACGGGGCTCTCCCCCTGCAAAATGTGTCGGGCCATTAATCCGGTAATGGCTTCATCTGAATTGAAAGGGAACGCGTCATTGGCCAGCCACCAAACCTTCCATAAGACTCCGGCAAGCAAAATTATGACCAACCATCCCTTGAATGGGATATTTCCGGTGATCGATTTTTCTCCCTCAAACCGGGTAAATACTTTCATCAAATTATTGTAGCGCAAAATGAAACCCTTCCCCTGGATTAAAACCGCGATTGTTGTAATTTTTGTCATTATATTCAGCCTGTACTTCTACGGCGTATCCTCTGTTCCCTTTCATCCTGATGAGAGCACACAGATTTTTATGGGCGCCGATTCAGGGGTATCACCATCCACCCTGGCATATACTCCGGAATCAGGTACGGATGGCCGTATGCGCTACCGGCTTCTCGATTCACCGCTTACCCATACCCTCATCGGCTGGGGATTAATGATCCAGGGCAGGCAGCCATTGGAAGCCGATTGGAATTGGTCGAAAACCTGGGATGAAAACAAAGCCGCCGGTGCCCTGCCGACACCAGAGACACTTTTGGCAGCTCGTTGGTCGGTTGCCTGGTTATTTCCTTTCACTTGCCTGTTCCTTTTCCTCGCAAGCCGGAAGATCGACGGCATAAGAACAGCCGTTCTTGCCACACTATTTACAGCAACCAATGCACTGGTCTTGATCCATACCCGCCGGGCAATGGCGGAAAGCGCGGTGCTATGCGCGATGTGCGCCGCTCTCTGGTGGTTGACAAAGAACAACAGGAAATCATGGCTTTCGGGTATTCCTCTTGGATTGGCAATCAACGCAAAACAGACCACCTTGCCCCTGGTGGTTATTGGATTTCTGCAGATATTATTCCAACGAGAGAACATTCGATGGGGCTCACGAATCATTAAAGCCATGGGGTTCCTTGCCATTCTGGTGATCATCACCTGGATTCTAAATCCCGTTTTCTGGAACTCTCCTCTCAAGGCTTTGCAGACAGGATTCGAATTACGACAGGACCTCTCGCAGCGTATGCGTGAAGATTACCACAGCACAGCCAATCCGGTCGAACAGACTGCTTTTCTGCTCTCACAGACCTTCTTTCAACCACCCGCGATTGCCGATGTTGCCAACTATCTAACTGCCACGAGGATTCAGACAGAGCAATACCTCGCGCAACCCTACAATGTCCTTCTGCGTGGTTTTGCCGGTGGAGTAAGCCTCTTAATTCTGACACTGGTCGGATTGACAATTCTTGCCATGAGAATCCTCAAAAATCAACCAGCGGATAAATACCCTGCTGTCATCTACCTGAGTTTCATATTGGCAAGTATTCTGGCTATTCTTTTGTTTACTCCAGCACCATTCCAACGTTACTACACCTTACTGGTGCCATTGTTTTCCATCGCGCAGGCAGCAGCTTTAACAGAACTCGGCGCTTTGCTGGCTAAAAGGTACAAAAAAGGGCTGTCCAGGTTTTAGACAGCCCTGTGTAATCAGAGTTTTTTCCTAAATACTCTGTGGTTTTTATACGGCCTGCCGCCAACATTAATCAGATCTTTACGCATTTGCACAGCCGTCTCCGCAACCTGTGTCAATTCACCGTGTTCGAAATTGAAATCCTTTGACTCAATCGTATTTTGCATTTCGGAATACAAAAGGGCCGCGCCGCCGCGTCCATGATATTCCGGCAAAACGCCCGCGCCATTCAATGAGACTACTTTGGCCTTTTTCATTTCCAACATCATGTCGATGATGCCCCATAAAGTGATCTTCCCGCCATGCCGTTGAAGTGCCGCGGATATATCCGGAAATGCCAGCAGGAAACCAACAATCTTGTCATTGTACGTGATGATTTTAATGAGTCTCGGATCTATGACAGATAACAGGTTATCCACCAACAATTTGATTTCACCTTCCGTCAATGGATAATATTCCCAGTTATTGACAAATGTGTCATTGTAGGCATGACCGATCTCATCTGCCATCTTGATGATCTGTCGTTTGTTCTTGAACTGCAAAACCTTGAAGGAACCGCGCTCCCTCACCCGCCGGGCAATCTCTTGCGCTTTTTCCGGTAATTTAAAATTCTCCCGGGAAAGATAACAGGAAACGAAATCGACTTCTTTTTCAAAGCCAATATTTTCCAACAGTCTCGCGTAATAATCATAGTTGTAATTCATCATGATCATCATCTGGCGTTCTTCAAAACCTTCCACCAGAATACCGTAGCCGTCAAAAGCCGAGAACCCTTTTGGTCCAACCAGCGTATCCAAACCACGGGCTTTCACCCACTCAAACACACGCGCGAATAGGGCGTTGGCAGCTTCTTGGTCATTTTCTATGTCAAACAGGTAAAACTGGGCTTTTTTGACTTTATGGTAATCATTGAATGATCGATTCTCCATGGCGGCAATCCGCCCCACCATACGACCATCCCGATAAACGGCAAAGAAATCGGCGTCGTTCAATTCATAAAATGGATGTTTCTTTTTATTCAACATCAACCGGATATCGTTGATGAAAGGAGGCACCCATTGAGGACAATCCTTATAAAGACGGAAGGGCAGCATGACGAATTCGTCCACCTGCTTTTTGTTCGAAAGATCGATCTGTTCAACTGTGACCATAAATCCCTCGCCATTTTATTAATTTAAACACACCTACATTTGGATAGATGCGTAAAAGTATACTCCTTTTGGAATAAAAGATTAAGAGAAGATTAATTTTTTTTCCCGGAATGATTCAGGGATTCAATATCAACTCAACAGGAGTGCCAACTCCCGCGGTAAGTGTTTTGGAAGCATTTCCATTTACCACGCTGATACTTAAGCGGCCCGCGCTATTTAATAACGCGATCAATTCATTCTGGGTTCCTTCCGAAAAAGTGGTCACCCATCGGGTAATAACTCTGTCAGCCACAATAATCTTTATTTTCTTGGGGTTACATCCCAATAGCAACTCACCATTCAAGTTTGTTTCCAGGCTGCCAAAATGATCGACAGACCATACTTCACCCATCCAACCCCGGTCTGTTGGTTCTGGTTCAGAAATGGGTAATTCCACAGGGTTTTCGACTTCTTCTCCAAACTCTTGCGGTAATGCGCCGTTGGCAAGATACGCTGCCGCGGGCGCGAAAAGATCACGTCCATGAAATACCGGGCTGACAGGTTCCAACCTGAAATGGGGATTATCCAACCGATAGGCTTTTACCGGCCGATCATTCGCGCGGGCTTTCTTGATTACAAACGTAAACAACCCGTTATCGGGTCCTACAAACAGGTAATGATCGGCCTGAAGAACGATGGCATGCCGGTTTGATCCAACTCCCGGATCGATGACCGCCAGGTGTATCGTTCCTGTGGGGAAGTATTCATAAGATCTCTCCAACACCAAGGCACCTTGCCAGATATCCTGTGGAGGGATTAAATGGGTCAGGTCGATAACAGTCGCGGCTGGAGCAATATCCGCAATGATCCCCTTCATGATACCGACATATGGATCAGATAGTCCAAAATCAGTTAGAAGAGTAATTACCGGTGGTTGTCTCATGGCTACAGGTGAGATTTGATCTTAATAGAAACTTCTTTATCAAAAACCAGCGAGAGCAGGTCAGATTTTTCCATCCCACCTTCCAGTTCTTCCCGGGCAGGAAAAGCAGAAATGCATTTGATCTTTATTTTGTCTTTGACTATTTTACAGTCAACATCACGGATCTTTCCACAGTGCGTTCTGTCAAGTCCATCCGCCAACCTCAGGAAGGATGCCAAAACCTGTACCCGTTTGCGGTCCTCTATAGTAAGCGCCGCGAAGTGGTCATGAGAGATGATTGGCAGGGCTTTACGGTGGTAACGCGCGATGGAGCCGATGAGTAATCTTTCCTGATTAGAGAATGGCAAGAGCGGAGTTTCAAGAATGATACGCAGGGCTGTCTTATGATGATTACGCCAACCTTCCACCCAGCCGATATCGTGCAAAATAGCCGCGCATTGTAGTAGAAAGCGGTCATTCTTTCCATAGGTATGCAGGTCTTTTAACCCATCAAATAAGCGCAGAGTCAACCGGGCGACGTGGGTGACATGGTCATATTCTGATTCACATGTTCTAGCCAGATCAATTACGGCAGACATTACAGCCGAGTCGGTGGATTCATCACTTTGTGGGAATGTCATAAGGTCTCAGCAGGTTTCGCTCTCCGCCGGGTTGCCTGTTTTTTAGTCGTCTGATCGGGCTGGATAACATCGCGGGTAACTTCAACCCTTTCATCATGTGTTGATAATGCGTCCTTTGGTTTTCGGTCGCGCCTCGCTGGTGTTACCGGAGCTGCTTCCTCCCGGGTGAGGTCATCCAGACTCACTCCACGACGGGTCATCTCCGCGTAGACAGCCGGCAAACCGGCTTCAGTCTGTGCCGCAGCCGCTCTTTCCACATCATACTCTATACGGAAGAAATCAACTTCGACTTTATGTTTCTTGATGGAAATGACCGCGTAAGATGCGCGCGGATCGCCGTCAAAAGGCCTTCCCACGCTTCCCGGGTTGATGAAAATGGCGCCTCCAGCAAAGCGCATGAATGGCTGGTGGGAATGGCCGCATAGAATGATATTCGCGCGAGCTTTTCTTGCCAGGTCACGCAACCGCTCCTGAGGTGTCTCATCGTTTAGCGCTTCGTCGATTGAATCCGGACTTCCATGTGTGAAAAGCACCTTCCAGTCTTTTACAGTTTCCTTGGTGTTTTCGGGTAATTTTTCCAGGTATTTTATGCTCTTTTGCGACAGGTGCTCATAAGCCCAATGGAAGGAGAACCATTTCTCAGGCACCTTTTTACCCTTCCATTCGTCCCCTTTTTGTGGGACTTTCAGGACTTTCTGGTCATAGTTGCCGATAATACTTACTGCTTTCAATTTTTTTAACAACAACACCACTTCATCTGGATTGGCGCCAAACCCGGTAAAATCACCCAAATTCCATACATTTTTAATTTTCATTTCACCAGCATGAGATAAAACCGCCTCAAGCGCCGGTAGATTACCATGGATATCAGAGATTAAAGCGACCTTCATTGGGTTCCTCCATTTCTGACTTGTTCAATTAAAGATAATGGCATGATCTCTTTTTGATTAAAGAATGGGACCTGTAAAGTCTGAAAAAGGCTTTCCCACAGCTTTTCTTCCTTCCATTGATCCCATTTAAGTAAAAATGACTGGTATTTTGCTCTGCGCTCCTGTTGTTTTAATTCCAGAAAATAGTTGATCCCGGCTGATAACCGTTGTGTGTTCCGATCATGGCCGTAATAAGCGATAGCCTTTTCCCTTTCGCCTTCCATGAAACCTGGCAGCGTCTGGATCCAAACATCACAATCGTGAATAATTCCCAAAAAATCCTGGGCAACGCGCATCTGGGTGAGCGGATTTTTCAATTCGGTAGAATACAGCAGGGCAAAGCATTCCATAACATAGCGTAGATTCTTACCCGCGATCCGCATGGCGTGCAGGTCAGCCACATTGTTCTCGTCTTTGATCTTGTCTTCATACGATACGAAATCTTTATAGGCTGCCTGGATTTTATTGAATGACCGCCGATAAAGTTCGGGAGTGTACAAATAAACAGACATATTGCGGGTAGAGAAATCCAGTGAGGCTGCCCGCATCTCTTCCATTATGCCAGTGGCTTCAAAATCGTCCAACCGGGTGATAAGCCGGGTCTGCAACCGGGCGCGCCTTTGCCGCAAACGCAATAATAACCGCCTTAATCCCGGGCGTAGTTGCGGTTCAGGAAACGCTTTGATGGTTTCAACTACCGAAGCGATCTGCACATCCGTATCACGGGCCGCGCCCAGAGCTCCCGTTAATTTTCGAATACTCTGCTGCCAGACTTCCCCGCGTTTGGCTGGAAGGCAGTCATTGAAAATATCCAGAATAGCCCGCAACCGCCGGCTGGAAACCCGCGTGCGGTGCACAGATTCAATATCTCTGGGCTTGCGCACCTGGGCAAGTTCAGCATTGAGAATGTCCAGTTGTTTAAGCAACAGACCGGCGGCGAAGATACGGATGCTTTCTTCCGGTTTTTGTTTCACCAGATACTCCTCACTCAGCCACCGGCCGGTATGGTCAATTACGATAAATGCGTGGCTTTACTCCGGCAGTCGTTCAAAAAGTTGCTTGATCTGCGACTTCAGGTCAGCAAACACAGCCTGAACAGGACGGGTGGCATCAATATTGACAAACCCAAATTCATCCGACATTTTGTCGAATTGTTCAATCAATTTTCCCTGGTAGGTAACAAAACTGTCATAAATGTTATCCGCACAGCGGATATCCATTCCTGATTCCCAGTAGTCAAATCCACGGCCATGAACCAACCGAGCAACCAGTGAATCCACATCGGCGCGCATGTAAATAACCAGGTCCGGTTTTAACGCGAAACCATAGATTGCGCGCGCCCGATCCGGATCAGCACCTCTCACAATATCGCGCGCGATGATCGAAAAGAAATACCGATCAGAAAGGACGATAAATCCAGCTTTGAGCGCCGGAATGATCTGATTCTCCAGACGGTCGGCAAAATCTGTGGCATAGAACAGGCTCATGGTCAACGGACTGAGGGTGTGACCGTTCTTGGCCGATTCCAGTCCTGCCTGGGTTAGCGGCGAACGGTGAAGGCCGGTGTCGCTAACCGCGTAACCTTCATCTTCCAACCACCGGCGCAGCAATTGGATCTGTGTGGACCGCCCCACCCCATCTGTTCCTTCCAAAACGATTAACTTCCCTTCCAGCTCTTTGATCGGGTTGTAGGGGAATCCGGCTCCATAAAATTCGACAGAATGCATGGTATCCTCCCCTATGCAGGTGTTGTTGAACGGCGGCGGGAGCGAGGTTGTGGATTTGGTAATCCTTCCCAGCCGCGTAGGATGCGGGCAACCAGTTGGCGGACAAGTTTTTGTTCTTTTTGAACAGATTCCGTGCCGTCCACAACCGTCATGCCAAATTCATCAACCATCTTTTCGTATTCATCAATTACCCGCTGTTGGAAAAGCCGGAAGCTGGTGACCTTATTATCAGAAAGCCCCAGGTCCATACCCGCTTCGTAATACTTGATTTTAGCTCGGCTAGATAGGATGCGATCCACCGCCACATCCAGAGGCACACGGAAATACAGGGTGAGATCAGGCATGGGCGCGAAGGAATACATGTTGCGTACCCAGGTGGGGTCAACGCCGCGGGCTACGTCCCGGGCAAAGGCTGTAAAAGCATACCGGTCAGCCAGTACAATACCGCCGGCCTTCAGGAGCGGGAAAATGTATCTTTCCCAGCGGTCGGCAAAATCGGTGGCTGTCATCAGGCTGAATGTGGTTGGTGTGAACATTTTCTTGTCTTTAGCCATTCGGGATGTTGATTTGACCAGGTCAGAACTATTCCACTCACTGAAATAAACAGAATGTCCTTTCGAAACCAACCATTTATGCAATAGGTCGATCTGCGTTGACTTGCCGCTGCCATCTACCCCCTCAACGACGATCAGTTTCCCTTTATAGTTTCCTGTCGATAACATCTTTCTCCTGCCTTATAAACGCAAAGAGGATTTATCTATCATTATAGTGCAATGAAAATTATTCGTTATCTTCCTCGTCAGATGGATCCATATCCATCAATTCGCCGGTAGAAATGAAGACTGTCCGCTCACAAATATTTGTCACCCGGTCAGCCAGGCGTTCAAGGTTGTGGACCACCCATAGCAAAAGGTTGATCGATTCAATCAGGCGGGGATCGGCGATCATCTCGCTAACCAGCAAGCTGTATACCTCATTGTAAAGCGCATCAACGGCGTCATCCTCCGCCGGAATTTTGCTGGCGGCTTTGGCGTCTTCGTTAACAAAAGCGCTCAGAGCGCGGTGCAGCATTCCAATACCCAATTCAGCCATGTTCTCAATTTGGCGGATGGGTACAGGCAATTCCACATCACCCAACCGCATGGTCACCTTGGCAATGCCTTTGGCATAATCACCCATGCGTTCCAGTTCGGCAATGATCTCCAGTATGGCTGCCAGCGTACGCAGGTCATGCGCCATGGGCTGCTGGGTTGCTATGGTGATTAAAATGGCATTCTCAATGGCATATCGCTTCTCATTAATCGACATGTCATCATCAAAAACCATTCGGGCCGCTTTCACGTCCCGTGTTTTCAGAGTATTAATCGAATTATAGGTCGCCTGCTCAACCATACTGCCGAGGAGAAGAACCTCATCCAACAGTTGCTTGATCTGGCGGGTCAATATTTCACGCGTCATAGCTTCACCTGGCTCCCTGTCACCCGAACTCTTATCCGTACCGCCCGGTGATGTAATCTTCCGTCCGCTTATCCTGCGGATTCGTGAAGATGTGACTGGTTTCACCGTATTCTACCATGACCCCGGCACGGTCCGGGTCCATGGTGAAAAACGCTGTGTAATCCGAAGCGCGCGCGGCTTGTTGCATGTTATGTGTGACGATAATGATGGTATAGTCGCGCGACAATTCGCGCATTAAGTCTTCGATTTTCAATGTGGCGATCGGATCCAACGCGGAACACGGTTCATCCATCAGGATGATATCCGGTTTGACCGCCAACGCGCGGGCAATGCACAGTCGCTGCTGTTGTCCGCCGGAAAGTGACAACCCTGACTTTTTTAAATGGTCTTTCACTTCATCCCATAGCGCGGCCTGGCGCAACGCCTGCTCGACCGGTTCGCTCAAATCGCCTTTCATTCCATTGATCTTTAATCCCCAGGCCACATTGTCAAAAATAGATTTAGGGAATGGATTGGGTTTCTGAAAAACCATACCAATTTTTTGCCGGACCTGTACGGGGTCAACGTTATCGGCATAAATATTGTGCCCATGAAACGTGATCTCCCCGGTAACGTGGCAGGAGGGAATAAAATCGTTCATCCGGTTGAAAGAACGAAGGACCGTGCTTTTCCCGCAGCCAGATGGTCCGATGATGGCCGTGATTTTATTGGGAATAATCCGCATATCCACATTTTTCACGGCGCGAAAAGTACCATAATAAATACACAGGTCTTTTGTACTGATAATGGGTTGTGTCTTTTCAGTTTGATGATCCGTCATGAAATCCGCCTGGTAAAGCGATTGCGCATAAGAATGGCAAACGCATTTAGGGATAGAAGTAGAACTAATAATACCAGAATGGCAGCCGCGGCGATATTTCGAAATTCATCCTGGGGGCGGGTCGTCCAGTTATAGATCTGGATTGGCAGCGCCGTGAAACGGGAAAACAGACCGCTCGGGTCGCGGTTAATAAAGGATGAAGCACCCACCAAAATCAATGGAGCAGTTTCACCTATCGCTCGGGAAACAGCCAGAATAGTGCCAGTCAAAATTCCCGGCAGGGCTGAAGGCAACACATGATGCCAGATGGTCTGCCATTGGGTCGCTCCCAGACCATAACTGGCTTCGCGCAACGATTTAGGCACTGCTCGTATAGCTTCCTGAGCATTGATAATCAATATAGGCAGGATCAGTAAAGCCATGGTCAGGCCTGCCGAAAGTATTGTTCGGCCGCTGGTCTCTCCGCTCCCCATGAATCCACCGCCGGTAAAGAACCCCAGTCCACGAACAAAGATGGCCAATCCAAGAATACCGTAAATTATGGAAGGTACCCCGGCAAGATTATCAATGTTGGTTTGAATAATTCGATTGATCCGATTCGTTCCAGCGTACTCTTCAAGGTAAATGGCAGCTCCAACCCCGATGGGGAATGCCGTCATGATCGTTATTACAATTATCCATAATGAGCCTAAGATGGCAGTACGCACTCCGGCCAGTTCAGGCGTGGCAGACATGCTGCGGCTGATAAAATCCGTATTTAACCAGGAACGAAAAACAACCTGCGATCCTGGATATTTTTCAGCTGCTTCAGCCATAATCTTGTCGCGATGCAGCAGTGATACATCGAGATGGTAGCTATCTTTCACTGTTGGTTTTATGATTTCGGCCGTCACCAGCTCTAGCAGTTCTTCATGGCTTCTGGCCATGAATGGCATCTGGCGGTCTAT
>CAYNJT010000010.1:43595-45975 GCA_964397625.1 uncultured Leptolinea sp.
TCAGGGGTGTCATAACCCACATCTCCACCGCTGATCCGGGCAATGTAGCCCGTCATGGTTTCGGCTGCTTTGAATGGATTAAAGGTGAAGTTCGACCCGGAACCTGCGGCGATTGCCACGATCATTGTTTCACCGATGGCCCGAGAAACCGCAACAATGAAGGCAGCAATAATTCCAGATAACGCGGCAGGAACGACAATCTGAACAGCCGTTTCAAGGCGGGTGCTGCCCAATCCGTAGGCAGCCTCTCGCAATGAACGGGGAACAGCCGATAAGGCATCTTCACTCATAGAGCTAACCAATGGGAGGATCATGATACCCATAACCAATCCGGCTGAAAGCGTATTATAAATTTCCACGTTCTGTTCGCCGAATATCCCGCGTAAAACGGGAGTCATAAAGGTAAGGGCAAAGTAGCCATACACGACGGTTGGGACGCCAGCCAGTATTTCCAGTATGGGTTTCAGAATACTGCGGGCTCTAGTTGTGGCGTATTCGCTAAGGAAAATCGCAGCGGAAAGCCCTATAGGGAGGGCGACCAGCATGGCAATAAACGTAGTTAAAACTGTGGATGTTGCCAGCGGTAATATACCGAATTCACCGATGGAAGGCTGCCAGCGGGTATTTGTGAAAAACTCCCACAGACTAACATCCGGATTGGAAAAGAACAATAGTGATTCTTTTCCGAGTTCAAACACGATGCCAATGGTTGTAAGTATGGATACAAAACCACAAAAGAAAAGAAAACCCTGGATAAATGTTTCATTCCATCGATTTCTTTTCTTCAAAAAATCGGGAACGTCTGTTTGGGAGTTTACTTTACTCAAAGTCAGTGGTTGGTTCATGGTCTGTTCTTGCATTTGGGTACCATTTTTATAGATTTGGACTGGCCTGTGTTTTCACAGACCAGTCCGGGCGACATGTCAATTTGTGATAAGTACCTGTTTCAACTTTTATTTGGTTGCGTCAAGGAAAGCCTGTTTGGCTTCGTTGAGGGCTGCGGCACTGGCCGGGAAGTAACCGACTTTTTCGATGACTTTGTCTACATTGGTCAGGTAATAATTGATGAACGCGGCAACCTGGGGTTTGGCTTTCATGATACCGGCATCAGAGTAGATAAACAGCGGGCGGGACAGAAGGTATTTTCCGGATTCAGCCGTCTCGAAGCTGGGAGCGATGTCGTTGATGGAAACCGCGTTCAGGCGATCCTGCTGCTGTTGGTAGTAGGCAAACCCGAAGTAACCAATGGCGTACTGGTCGCCTTCCACACCCTGCACGAGAACATTGTCATCTTCACTGGCCTGGGCGTTTTTGGCATTCAGAAGCAATTTCTTGGCTTCGTCCAGCGTTTTCAGTTTCAGGGGTTTCTGGATGACAACTTCGGCGAAGAAATCGAATGTACCGCTGTCAGTGCCGGGGGTGAAGCGTTTGATCGGCTGGGCAGGCCATTTCGGATTCACATCCGACCATTTTTCTGCAGTGGTGAAAATTTTGCCAAGTTCTTCGGTGGTAACATTCTTCAGGAAATCATTTTTCTTGTTGATCACAATGGTGATGGCATCGGTTCCAACACGGAAAGCTACGGGCTTGCGGGCAGGATTCAGTTTGCCACAATTCGCGACTTCCTCATCTTTGATCTTGCGGCTGGCATTGGCGATATCGGTTTCGCCGGTCTTGCAAAAACGTTCAAAACCGCCACCGGATCCGATGATGTCGTTCTTGATCTCTCCGGTGAAACCATCCTGAACAAAGAGTTCCTGGATCGCTTCAGACAGAGGGCCAACCGTGGAAGAACCCGCGGAATAAATGTCGCCTTTCAAGGTGGAAGGATCAACTTCAGGCAGCTCGATTTCTTTTACATCAGCTTTCGCGGGCTCTGGGGTGGCCGTCGCGTCAAAACTATGGGCAGCCGGCATGAAACCAGAAAGGAACATACTGCTGGCCGCTAAAACAGAAACAAAAATCATTAATTTGGAACGCATTCTTCACTCCTTTGAATTTTTTCGTTGGCTTCATAGTACCAACCGAAGTTTAAGGAGTAAGGAAGGCAATGTTAACAAAAGACTAAGAAGAAGTAAGCTTCTTTTAATAAATAGACTGGATGATTTTGCGCCATCCAGTCCAATCAGTTTCCCAACGACAAATTTTAGGCGGTTGGCAGTAGAAAATATACCGTCGTACCCTGGTTGACTTCGCTCTCAGCCCAAATGCGTCCACCGTGCGCTTCCACGAGGTGCCGCGCGATGGAAAGCCCCAGGCCGGTGCCCCCACCCGATCGAGCTTTATCGGCTTTATAAAATCGTTCAAAAATCCGCGGCAGCGATTCCGGGTCAATCCCCACACCGGTATCCCGAACGAAAAAGACAATACCATTATCCTG
>CAYNJT010000010.1:46075-76228 GCA_964397625.1 uncultured Leptolinea sp.
CGCCCAGATTCGATGCGGGATAATTCCAACAACTCTTCCACCATCTGGGTCAATGAATCGATTTCAATATCCATACGACCAAGGAAACGCTGGGCGGCGGGAGGGTCATCGATCGCGCCCTCTCGTAACGTCTCGGTCAGGGCTTTCATGGATGCCAATGGCGTGCGCAATTCATGCGACACGTTTGAAACGAAGTCGCGGCGCAGAGATTCCAGTTTTCGGATACGGGTCAGGTCTTGCAAGATCAACAGTACCGCCCCCGGAAGGCCTGAATCCATCAGTGTTGCCCCGGCCTGCACAAATATCTTTTCGAGGCTAATCTCATAACTGGCAGTTTGCGGTTCGCCGGTTTCCCGGCAGCGCTGCCATAGTTCCACCAATTGGTGATGACGCACCACCTCGACCAGTGTTTTCCCCAGGGCTTCTTCCGTTGTGGTTTTGAACATGCGCTCCGCGGCAGGGTTGATCAGTTGAACTGTCCCATCTTCACCGGCGATCAGGATGCCATCCGCCATATTGTTCAGCACAGCGGCAAGTTTGGTCCTCTCCCCAGTCAATTCGTCAATCCGGGATTGTAATTGGGTGCTCATACTGTGAAATGCCAGATTCAACCGTGTTATCTCATCCGTTTCTTCAAGCCCGGTTACTTTTACTTCCGGGATGGTGCTCAGGTCTTGAACCGAACGTGACAGACGGCGCACTGGAAGCGTCGTCCAATTGGCGATGAGGAATGTGAGCAAAATTGCCAGCAATGTGGCAATGGCTGTAGCCACGAGGATGGCGCGATTCAACGACCACACACTACTTTCCACTTCGGTCAGTGGTGTTGAAAGCCGGGCAACACCCAACACCTTGCCATCCTTCCATACCGGAACAGCCGTGTACAGGTATGGCACTCCCAGAGTACTTGAAATTCGGGTGGCCGAAGCTTCTTCTCCACGCAGCGCAGCCTGTACTTCTGGTCGCTGAAGATGATTTTCCATCTCCGCAGGATTTGTCTGCGACTCACCTATAACCGTCCCATCAGCCAGAATTATGGTCACTCGTGAATTCAGGAGTTGGGCGTCATGGGTGGCTATTTCTTCCATAGCCTGGGGAGAGGCATCTTCCACTAGTTGATGAGTGATGTCGGCGGAAAGTCCCCGGGTTTCACCAAGCAGGCGGGTTTTCAAATTCTCTGTGTAAGTGTTGCGTAATGAGTAGGAGACAGCCAGGCTCAACCCACCCATCACGATCAGGGTGAGGATGATATAAGGCAGCGCAAACCGGGTGATTAATGATTTCCGCATCAGGTTATCCCTCAAACCGGTAACCGGCGCCGCGTACCGTCACAATACGTTCGGGCGCGGCCGGATCATTCTCTATTTTTTCTCTCAACCAGCGCATATGTACATCCACTGTTCGGCTGTCTCCAATGAAATCCCACCCCCACACCTTTTCCAGTATCATCTCGCGGGTAAGCACCTGTCCGCGGTGCATGGCCAGATAATGCAGCAGTTCATATTCCTTGGGTTTTAAAGCCAGTGGTTTTTTATTGAACAACACCTCCCGCCGAATTTCGTTAACCTCCAAATTACCGAAAGTCATCGTTCCGCCGACAGATGCTTCAGTCGTCATAGCGCGGGCTTCCGCATCTTCGCGTATTAATCGCACTCTTCGCAACATGGCTTTCACACGCGCGAGTAATTCCCGCATACTGAAAGGTTTGGTCAGATAATCATCGGCGCCAACTTCCAACCCAACCACGCGATCGATTTCATCGTCTCGAGCTGTTAGCATCACCACCGGTGTGTTCATCTCTTGACGAATCGTCCGGCAAACTTCAAATCCGTCCATCTCGGGCAGCATAATGTCAAGGAGGATCAGATCCGGCTTAATCTCCCGCGCAGATTTCAATGCCTGACCACCCGTTGACGCGGTATGCACGGTATATCCCTGTTTCTTCAGGTTATACGCCAGGGTTTCCTGCAGAGAAATCTCATCTTCAACCACCAGTATTGTTTCTGCCATGTTCCCTCCTTAGCTCTTCCATCAGATCCACCAGCGAATCGGTGATCACTTTCCGTGAATATTCCTTTTCAATAGTCTGTCTGCCATTCAATCCCATTTGATGACAGCGTTCAGGCGCATCAACTAACCTTACTGCAGCTGCAGCCAGTTCTTCCGCGTTGCCGGGTTGGCAAAAGACACCGGCGTCCGCCTTTTCAACCAGATCTCGGATGACGCCGTCAATACACAGGATTACCGGTTTGCCGGCGGCCATGGCGTCAAAGACCTTGTTGGGGTAGGTTGTTTTATACCATTCTAGTGGTTTGAGAATGGCAAGGCAAACCGTCGCCGCCGCGAACACATCTGCCATCTCGTTCTTGGTGACCGGCGGAAGGAAGTGCACATTCAGCAGACCAAATTCTTGTGATTGTTGGATAAGATTCTCCTTTTCTTTCCCATCGCCAACAAAAACAAAAACGATATCCGGCCTGTTTTTCAGCAGGTTGGCAGCCTGCAATACCACACCGAGGTCATTCGATATGCCATGCGCGCCAGCATACAGGATGATGAACTTTCCCTTGAGACCCCAGGTTTCCCTGATCAAATCACCGCGGTTGGATGTAAACATGGCGACATCAGCACCATTGGGGATCAAACGTACCGATCTCGCCCCCTGCTTTTTTACTGGTTCAATAAATCCTGGTGAGTTAACGATCACCTGATCCGCATGGGTGTAAAGAAACCGCTCCAGCCAACGTGACAGGGAAATGATGGTTGGATTTTTCAACACGCCAACCGCGATGGCAAATTCCGGCCACAGGTCGCGGACTTCAAAAAGAAAGATAGCGCCTTTGAGTCGTGCCGCCAACCAGGCGGTCACCCCCTGAAAAATAGGTGGTGATGTGCCCCACACAAAATCAACTTTCTTCACCGACAGGGCGGCAAAAAATGAAGAGATCATGAAACTCAGAAAGCTAAGGATCCGGTGGAAAAAACTGCGGTGAAGCGCCGGGTAGGTATAAGAGCGCAGAATGGTGATACCGTGTTCGTCCACCTGTCGGTCGATCCATTTCATTCTGCCGCCTGTCTTGCCGGTCAGGTAACTCACCGGGCTGGCAATGATGGTCACATCATGCCCTTTTTCGCGCATGTAGCAGGCTGTCTCATAATGCCGCGTGCCGCCGGCATCACCGAGGGATGAAAAAGCCTGATGGATGATCAGAATATGCACGCAAATATTCTAACAGACATTAAATTCTGTCATAAACTCAAGGCGGGTAACTTTTGGGATCAACACACGATAAGAGACTGCCGGTTCTTTGATACCGTATGTCGGTGAATACCACCCCAGGTTGGCAATACTGCCTGCGGGAATCTCCCTGCCGGAGCTTGAATAAAGCAGTACTCCGGCTTTTATCACCTGATATTCGCAAACCGAATCGTGATTGTCCTTGAACAAAGGAGTCAATAGCACTTTCCGTTCATTGTTATTTTTGCCATATTTCAAACTTGACGTGCCGATTTGCCAATCCAATGGGGGCAACAACCAGTGAATCCAGATGTCAACGGGAGTGGGTGATTTGTCAATCTCCGGATCAATGCGGTCAAATACCCGCCACACGTGTTCATTGATCATCGCTACTTCGCGTTCATGAACCAGGCCGAACCTTTGGAAACCGTTATGAGAAGCTCCCAATAAGTTTTCTGCTTTTTTTTCCTTATTCCATTGTGCAGCCGGCCAATCCAGCCATAAGAATCGGCCAGCCCTGGTCATCTGGTCTTCTTCATTGATCGAAACGGTATTATGCACTCGTGTTTGAGCCAGCGCGTTATCCCAGGGAGGGTCAGCGTTATAGCGATATGTTCCAGGGTCGAGAACAACGGGCTGGCCATTGTGCCGTAGTTCAACCTGAAGCAGGTCTGACTGGCCAGGCCGCCGGTTGAACTGCGGAGCAAAAAGAATTATTTCTGCCGATCCTTCCGATATCTTTCGGTATGAGTGGATGGATGGAACAGGAATTTGATTTGCAGGATCTGCTGTGTATTCAACGTTCCTACCAGCCAGCCATTTAAACCACAACGTCATCTCATCTTCAGGCTCTAACCCTATGCCTGTTAAAAACAAATTTCTCGCAGCCACCAACACAGGGCGAAAATCGTCAAATGGCTGGGCAGTTAACGGCAGGATATACGCGCCGTCGTTATGCCCGTAATTGGGAACCCGGCCGGTTTCCGGCGCGGTTAATCCGTCCAACCAATTCGCGGCCGCCGCGAGTTTTCGCGTACTTGTCTCCGGAAAAACGTCGCCAGCCCTCAGTGCAACCGCTTTTACCCACAGGGCGATTTGCAGCATCAGGCGGTGATAATTCGTCGAATATTGGGCGTAAGTGCCGTCGTCATCGATCTGGTCATCCAGTCCCTGATGAAACACCTGCCAGCCTGTATCTCTCCATTTTCGGGATTCCGGATGATCCGGCAGGAAAACTCCCGCGGTATACAAACCGGCTGTTTCCACCAGCAAGTGATTGTTCTGCTGGCTGCGCGCGTACACCAGGGTTGGCGGGATGCGCCGCGCGTGGTCTATAACGGCTTGCGCGAGAAGTTGTTCCCAATCCTCCGGCATATCAGGGCAGTCCCGGAATACTTCATGGAAGAAGACCAGTGCCAGAATTCGCAACGCCACTTCCTGCCCGTTCATCCAGTTTGGACCGCAATTTACTGGATTCAGTTGCAGGAAACGCTGCAACATGTCCCATGTTTTTATTCCCAGACCGGGTATCTTTCCGGCAGCCTGCGCCCTGCATAATGTGAAGATCCACCCGAGACGCGCCGGTTCCCAGATAAACTTGATATCCTCAACCGGCAGGCTAACCTGTTTCAGTTCATACTCCGTCCAGTGGTGCGTGTATGCCGTTTCTGTTTGGAAGAGATTCACGGGTGTTTGGCCGAATATATGGCACTTTCCGCCAAGGATAAATTCAGCTTCCTGCAGACAGGCAGCCTTTAGTTCAGCATCTTGGCGAAAGAAATCCAAAAGTGATGAATCCGCCAGAGACAACCTCGCGTCAAGCCAGGATGTTTCTGGAGGTTTGCGGTTCAATTTGATCGGAGGTGTGAGCCGGCGGTAATGGCCGGTGATCAATCCGAAACGATACAGGCCAACCTGAAGCACCGGTAGGATTCCCACCTGCCGGATCGTCTTTATTCCCCGCGTTAAAGCATTCACCCGGCCACTCCAGAATCAGGCCTGGTTGTTAATCTGCCCGGCAGCCTGAATGCTGGCCAGGCTGGACGCGCGCAATTGGTCATAAGGAATGGAGGGATTGCCACCTTCCCTGACCGCCTGAACAAACGCCTGCCATGCAGCCTTATGGCCTTTGTCCTGACGTAGCATGGAACGCAGGGTCTTTTTTGAACCGCCCGTCCACAATTGCAGCTCGCGGTAATCATCCAGAATGGCGCTGCGTCCGGCGCTGTGCACCTCGAGGCGCTCTTTTGGCAGACCTTTGTCTCCGTTGGCCAGGTAAAGCACCTGCCCGATCGAACCGTTGGGAAAAACCAGGTTGATCTGAACATTATCACGATGGTAGCGTCCCCCGTCCGGCAAAGCTCTGGCTTCCACTGTTAACGGTGCCTCTCCGGCCAGGAATATCAGATAATCAATAAAGTGGCAGCCCTCCCCAATGATACGGCCGCCACCCTGAGCCGGATCGTGTGTCCAGTGGGTCAAGGGCAGGTAACCGGCGTTTACACGGTAGGTCGCCATGAATGGTTCATTCCCCGATGAAATGAATTCTTTTAGGCTGACAGATAACGGGGCAAACCGGCGGTTGAAGCCCACTGATAGATACGGGCTACTACCGTTATCCCCGACCTTGTTGAAAATGGAGTCAAGATCTCCAACCGTCAGTGCCAGCGGTTTCTCGCAATACACATTTTTCCCGGCTTCGAGCGCCGCCAGAACCTGGCGGGCGTGGTGCTGATGGCGGGTGAGCACCAGTATCGTATTGATATCCGGATTATCCAGGATATCCGCTTCATCAGTGGAAGCGAATGAAAAGCCGAATTTATGGGCGGCTGCCTGCGCGGTGACTCCACCGGCCGAAGCAATGCCAATCAGGTCCACCCCGCCGGTTTTTTGGATGGCCGGCAATAAAATGGCGTTGGCAAAATTACCGGCGCCCAGAACGCCCACTTTGACTTCCGCGGTCTTACCATGCGTTCCGCCGGTAAGGTTTTCCAATTTTCGCCTGTAATTCATTGGGGCAAGCGCGGGAGGATAGGTAAGCAATACCCCCAGGAAAGGTTCATCCTTTTTCGCGGTGATCAGGTCATACGCCTCCCCGGCTTGTTCAATGGGAAAACGGTGGGTGATCAGCGGTTTTAAATCCATTTTTCCCGCGGCAAGCAGGTCGACAAACGCTTGAATGTTGCGGCCTTCCGTCCAGCGCACGTATCCAGCCGGATAATCGCGCCCGCGCTCTTCGTATTCCGGGTCGTAGCGGCCCGGCCCATAAGAGCGTGAAATGCGCAGGTCGAGTTCCTTATCGTAATAAAGCTTGCGTTGCAGTTTTAACCCCACAGCGCCGACTGCCACCACCACAGCCCGATCACGGGCAATGCGTGCGGCCAGTTCCACTGGATCATCCGACGGTGTATCCGCGCAGATCAGAACCACGTCCGCGCCTCTGCCCTGCGTGAACGCGGAACAGGCTGGCTCGGCCTGATCGCGCTCCACTGTTTTAAATCCCATGGATTCTGCCAGTTTTACCCGATGCGGGTTGGTATCAATGCCAATAACAGCACAACCGGCTGCTGCGGCAATCTGTGCCGAAAGTAATCCCAGTAATCCCATGCCGATGACGGCCACACTCTCGCCAATCTGCGGCTGGGCCAGTCGGAATCCATGCATGGCAATCGCGCCAAGGGTGGCAAAAGCTGCCTGCTCCAGTTCAACGGTATCGGGTACATGCGCCAGCAGGTTTTGCGGCACAACCGCAAGTTCGGCATGCACCGCGAAGCCGCCGCCCCCGCAGGCTACCCGGTCACCGACAGAGAATCCAGTCAGTCCCACACCCACAGCTTCCACCACGCCGCTGGAGGAATACCCCAACACCATGGGCTGGTCTAGCCGGTTAAACGCGGCGTCCAGCGCGGTCAAAGGGCCTTCTTTCATTGCTTTATCAATCACCTGCTTCGCCAGGTCTGGGCGTGAACGGACTTTATCCAGCAGGTTCTTCTCGGCAAATTCCACCACCATGCGTTCCGTGCCGGCTGAAACCAGCGAGTAGACCGTGCGCACCAGCGCCGTTCCGGGCCGAACCTGTGGATCGGGAATTTCTTCGACACTTGTTTTACCGCTCTTCATGGATTGCAGTACCTGTTTCATAAAACCACCGGTGATTATGAATTATGAAAAGCTAATTAGAAAAATACTGCAGCGCCAGACGCAACCGGGTCTCCACATCCGAAGCTGATCCACGCGGGATGGATTGTATGGCAGCCTGGGCTTCCACGATGGAGTACCCCAACCCGGTCAGGGCATCCAGCACCTGGGCGTCTACTTCTATTGTACCCGGCTCAACGCTGACGGTTAGTTCACTGCCCACCTTGCCTTGCAGGTACAGAATAATCTTTTGCGCTGTTTTCTTGCCCACTCCGGAAACCCGCGCGAAGAGGTCGGGCTGTTCGGAGAGCACGGAACGGCGGATCGCGTCAGGAGACATGCTGGAAAGGATGGCCAGCGCGATGCGAGACCCCACCCCGTTCACCCCAAGCAAGAGCGCAAACAGGTCGCGCAATTCTTCTGTCTCAAAACCATACAGTGCCAGGGCATCCTCTCGCACCACCAGGTAGGTATGCAAAAATACCGGATCACCAACAACGTCACGCATGGCAATATCCTGCGTGGTGAATACCTTGAAACCGACACCCCCGGTTTCTACTACCAGGTAATCCTCCCCCCGGGATATCACCTCTCCCCGTAACGCAGCGATCATTTTTCGCCTCCCTCTATCTTCTTCAGATCCCGGCGCTGGTTGAAGACCTCGTACAGCATTATGGCCGTGGCTTCTGCCAGATTCAACGAATCAACATGCCCGACCATCGGGATGGAAACTTGTTTATCGCAAAGGGCGGTCAATGTGGGAGTCAATCCCTCGCGTTCACTGCCCATCATCAGGATTAACGGGCTGGAATAGTGTTGCGTATGATAATCCTCCGCTCCTGGCACCGCAACCGCACCAATTAGTGAAACCGGGGATGAATTCTTCCATCGGGAAAAACTTTCCGTGTCCGCCTTTACCAGATTCAGATGAAACACAGCGCCTGTGGACGCCCGAATGGCCGTGGGATCGTACGGATCTGTGCACTGGTCTATTAAGAACAAACCTTTCCCTCCGCAGGCATCCAACGTGCGCAGGATGGTCCCCAGGTTCCCCGGATCAGCCACCCGGTCCAAAGCAACCCAGAGGTCACTGCCTGAAAGTACTACTTTATTGAGAGGCATAAAAGACTGCCGGATGACCACACCCATGCCCTGTGGATTTTCCTTGCCAGAGAGGGTGGCGTACGCGTCCCGGCTGACTTCCAGGATATCGATTCCAATTGAATGGGCTTTATCCACCAATTCATCCGCGTACGGGCTGTGCAGACTTTCCGGGCAGATCACCACTAATTCGATAAACTCCGGCCTTGTGAACGCGTCACCGCAGGCACGTAAACCTTCCACCCAGGCAAGGCCGCTTTCCGCGCGGAACTTGCGCTCGCGCAATTTACGGATATCCTTCAGGCGCGGATTGGATGAACTGGTGATGACTGTCATGCCTGCCCTTCCTCAAGCTGCTTATAACGGTAGGCATGACAGTGACAGATGGCAACAGCCAGGGCGTCGGCCGCGTCATCCGGCCGGGGAATGTCTGTGAGATTGAGCAGGGCTTTCACCATCAACTGTATCTGACTCTTATCCGCGCCCCCGTAACCGGCGACCGCCTGTTTAATCTCCATGGGGGTGTATTCGGTAAGCGGCACGCGTCCCTGTGCCAGCGCCAGAAGGACAACACCTCTGGCCTGCCCCACTGCCAGCGCCGTGGTGACATTCCGCTGAAAAAAAAGCTTCTCCACAGCCGCGGTATCCGGGCTGTGGAGAGCGATGATTTTCTGAATGTCTTTGTGGATGGAGAGCAGTCGATCTTCCGGTCGGGAATTCTTGGGGGTAGAGATCACCCCGTAGGTGACTGCTTCCAGATCGCCGTCAGGTAGATCCCGCACTAATCCATAGCCGGTCGTTGCCGTACCAGGGTCAATTCCCAGTACCAACATGGCGGGTTATTCGTTCTCCAGAGCCGCCATGGCCTCCTCAGAGATGTGTAAGTTGGATGACAATGATTGAACGTCATCCAGCTCTTCCAGGGCATCCAGCGTCTTCATTACTGTTAAAGTCTTTTCGACGTCCAGATCCATTTCCTGCGTGGGGATCATGCGCAGTTCCGCTTCTTCAATGGTGATTTTTTCGGCGCGCAAGCGATCGCTGATGGTTTTGAAAGCTTCCACCGGAGCAAAGATTTCAATTGAATCTTCTTCATTGGTGACGTCATCTGCGCCGCAATCCACGGCTAGTTCGAAAATCTTGTCGAAGTCATTCCCGGCTGCCGGAATGGAAAAATATGCGATGCGCTTGAATTGCCAGGCAACCGATCCGGTTTCGCCCAGGTTGCCGCCTGCGCGCGAAAGCACATGACGGATTTCCGCCACGGAGCGGTTGCGGTTGTCAGTGACCACTTCGATCATACAGGCCACGCCGTGTCCGGCATACCCTTCATAGGTGATCTGCTCAAAGGTGTTGCCTTCTTTGGATTCACCCGTACCTCTTTTAATAGCCCGGTCAATATTATCTTTTGGCATGTTCTGGGCGCGCGCTTTTTCAACAGCAAGTCGCAGCCGGAAATTTGAATCAACATCGCCGCCGCCATCCCGCGCTGCCATGACGATTTCACGGGTAAGACGGGTGAAGACCTGACCGCGTTTTGCGTCAGCGGCCCCTTTTTTCCTCTTGATGGTGGCCCATTTTGAATGACCGGACATGGGTGTATTCTCCTACAATAATTCTGGGATAAGATTTCCAAAAGAACGGAAAAGAATTATATCATGAAAGGGAACTCACCTGATTTTCGCTCTATCGCGCTGATCACAGACCCCGGGCCGGGTTTTCTGGATCAAATATCTGGCCGTCGGGCATGATGGCTTCATCAAAATCCACACCGCTCAAGTCCACGTCGTTAAGGCAGGCGCCGGTAAGATTGGCACCGTTCAGATGGGCATTCTTCAGAATAGCGCCGGTCATATCCGCGTTTTCCAGATTGGCGTTTACCAGCCGGGCTCCCTGAAAGTTTGCACCTTTGAGGTTCCCCGAATTCAGGAAAGCTCCCCGTAGATTGGTGGCCTGCAGATTGGCACCCTGAAGGTCCACATTTTCCATATAGGCGGATTGCAGAATAGCGCCCCATAGATTGGCATTCTTCATCCGCGCGTTGATCAAATTGCAGGTGATCATGCGCGCCACCTCCCAGATCGAATCATCCGCCTGAATGCCTTCCAGGTCAGCATTTTCCAGGTTGGCGCCCTGCAGGTTGGCGCGCCACATGAACGCCCCTTTAAGTGATGTCCCTGCCAGAATGGTCTCTTTAAGAATGGCGCTTTGCAGGATGGCGCCTTTCAGGTTGGCATTCAGCACGACCGAGTTGCTAAGGTCGGCGCTGTTTAGAATGGCTTCGCTCAGGTTTGACCCCGACATGCGCGCGTACTGAATCACCGCGCCTTTCAGGTTCATGCCGTGCAGATCGGCGTTCTCCAGGTCTTTTGCCGAAAGCTGGACCGGACCCTTCTGGTTAATCAGGTCGACAATTTGTTTTTCTGTGAATTCCATGCGCACCTTTAGGACTGTAATGGTTTTGTCATGGCGAAGTAACAGATTTTTCCCACCGATCATAGTTGATTGTGGGCACGCTGAACAATGGTTGAGAAAATTATAACCTTATTAACAAAATGGGATTGATGAATTTTTCTTGTGGGGCGAGAGGGGGTCGAACCCTCACGATGTCACCATCGACGGATTTTAAGTCCGTTGCGTCTGCCGATTCCGCCATCGCCCCATGGGCTATCTTATTTTATCCTATTCACTCTCTCCGTCAAGGAAAAAGGTTCCCCTCGACAGGCTCGGGGTGCGGCCCTCGACTGGATCGGTCTGCAGAGTACTTAGTTCTCTTCCACCGGGAAGAACGACTTGACCCACTTGGCGTAGCGGGAATTTAGGCGTACCAGCGGCGAAGAGAGTTCGGCTTCCACCTTGCCCCGGCCGATCACCGCGCGCAGTTCATCCGCTGTATTGAAAGCAGGCAGGTTGATCCCCGCCCCGCCGATCTCATACAGCGAATGCGCGTCAGAGCCCACCGTGCCGGGTTTGCCGTGTTGGCCGGCGTATTCCATGGCCTGCAGGTTCCACTCGGGCTTGTAGCAGCGCGCGTTGAATATCTCGATGGCATCCACCAGGTCGATGATCTCTGCCAGGTCTTTCAGATCCCAACCCCGGTGTGGGTCGAACGGATGGGAAACGCTGACGAAAGCTCCCTGGTCGCGCAGCCGTTTGATGGCTTCCTTCGGTTCCAGGTCGCGGGGAACTTCACGGGTCACAAAACAGGCCAGCAATTCGCTGCGGCTGGTCTGTACTTCTTCCCCGACTATGATCAGGTCAGGGTCCAAGTCCTTGCAGCGCAGCGCGCCGCGAATGGTGTTATGGTCGGTCACCACCACGCGATTGATCCCCCGTTCCCGCGCGGTTTTGATCAATTCCGCCGGTTTGACCAGGCTGTCAGGTGAAGCGTCACTGTGGCAGTGGAAATCTACTTTGACGAGTTCTTCGGTCATTTCTGTATCCCTGATTCGATTTCTATTAATAAACACGCGTTTTCAGGCGCGGCAGTTGTTCACACTGGTATAGATTATACCCCAGCCGATGGGAGGGTTTTTACCGGCGTGATAAAATTGAATCATTCGTAATAACAAATACTGGTAAATCGGCATATGCTGGATAGGAGTTGGATATCCATGGAATCACAGACGAATACCTATCAATTCAATCCATCCGTCGCGGCGGCTTTGCGCAACCAGCGTCCGGTTGTGGCGCTGGAATCCACCGTGATCACTCATGGGCTACCCGTGCCCACCAACCTGGAGCTGGCGCGCAGCATGGAACTGATCGTCACAGAAGGAAATGCCCAACCAGCCACAATTGCCGTGCTGGGAGGAAATGTGCATGTCGGGCTCGAGTCAACAGAACTTGAGAATCTGTCCAAAATGCGCGGAACGCACAAGATCAGCGCGCGTGATTTCGGTCCCGCCGCCGCCAACCGCTGGGACGGTGGAACAACCGTTGCCGCCACGTTGATCGTCGCGCGAAACGCCGGCATTCGCGTTTTTGCCACCGGTGGTATCGGCGGCGTGCACCGCGGTTCCAATTTTGATGTCTCAGCCGACCTGATCGAACTGGGCCGCAGCCCGGTAGTAGTGGTCTGCGCAGGGGCGAAATCCATTCTTGACCTTTCAGCCACGCTTGAAGTGCTGGAAACCCAGGGCGTTCCGGTGATCGGATACGGGGTGGATGAATTCCCGGCCTTTTACTCCACCTCCAGCGGACTTCGCCTTGAATGCCGGGTGGATACCCCGGAAAAAGTGGCAGAGGTAGCCCGCGCCCACTGGGCATCTGGACTTCGCTCTGCCATCCTGGTGGTCAATCCGCCCCCACCGGCAGATGCCATTCTTCCCCAAACAGTGGAAGCCTGGATTTTACGCGCGGAAAAAGACGCCCATGCTGCCGGCGTCCATGGCAATGCTCTCACTCCCTACCTGCTTTCAAGATTGGCAGAAATCTCAGGAAACCAAACTTTGAAAACCAACCTGGCGCTATTGAAAAATAATGCTTCTCTGGCCGCGAAGATCGCCTGTGCCCTGTTCCCTGAAAAGAAGCAAATCATCTAAATTCTAAATAAACAAAAAGAGCCGCGTCGTTTTCATTTACACGCGGCTCTTTTTTTCATTCTATGGAAGATATCCAGAAGAAGGCGTGCCTGTTACCGTAACCACAAGAACGTCGGGCATAAGGGTCTCAACCGTTTTTGTTGGTACAGTCGTGGTTGCCATTCTTGTCGGCCTGAGGGTGTTGGTTGGCTGCCGGGTTGCCAGTGTGGCGGCATTCGTTGGGATGGTCTGCGTCCTCGTGGGCATTAATGTCGCCGTCGGCCGCCGTGTACTGGTTGGCACAGGAGTGCGGGTGGGCAGCGGTGTGCGGGTGGCAGTAGGCGGATTGCCAGTTATCTTAAATTTTCCACCGGTAATATACTGGGTTCCCAGGAAGATTTGAACCTCATAGTCACCCGGCAGCCATTCTTCCGCCGGGATCAGACAGTCTGAATAGCCATAGCCGCCCGTGCCGCCATCCCAGGGTTTTGTCTCTTCACACACAATATCACTCCCGCGCAGCCAGATGGCCGTCCATTGAGCGCCGTCCACCATCTTGTCATAACTGAAAGTGCCATACAAATGGGAAACCGGGTTGGCAAATTCCACCAGAGGTTCAACCGGTAAATTGCCTTCAATCTTTCGGCTGAATTGCAGGCTGCTGAAGACCGCGTCAGCGCTGGGGGTTATCTTGCTCGTAAATCTTGTGGCAAACTGAGTGGGCAATTGAGGAGTTGGTGAAAACATCGGTGTCAATGTGATGGTTGGTGTTAATGTGATGGTTGGTGTTAATGTGATGGTTGGTGTTAAGGTAACAGTCGGCGTTAAAGTGATTGTGGGAGATGGTGGAAATACCCGGTAAATTGCCGGTTCGGCGTAGCGGTTCAATGAAAAAGCAGCTACCCCTAATATCACCGCCAGAATGATATTGCGCCAGCCGCGCATGATCATTTCCTGCCTTTTGCGGAAGAACATCAACTTTAAACCGGCGCGTATAGACTGCAATCCGGCCAGCGCGGCAAGTAGGGCGCCGGCGGCGGAAAGAAAGAACAGGACCTGCAAGGCGGTATCGATATCTAGATTAAGAGAAACGGGCATTCCGTTAACCATTCAGAAAAATGATTTTTGATTATAGCACGTACAGGTTCTTTTCCTGTTTTAAACCCTTGCATGGTGTAAAATCAATATCAACATGGAGATTCCGGTATGGTAATGCAGCCCGGCACTGTTCTGAATAATCGCTACCGAATTATCTCTGTTCTTGGTCAGGGAGGTATGGGGGCTGTGTATCGCGCTGTAGACGAGCGCCTTGGCAGTCCGGTAGCGGTAAAAGAAAACTTAAATCTGGCGGATGAATTTGCCCGTCAGTTTAAGCGTGAAGCCGTCACGCTGGCCAGTCTTCGGCACCCGGCCCTTCCGAGAGTGGCCGATTATTTTGCCTATCCACGCCAGGGGCAATATCTGGTTATGGATTACATAGAAGGAGAGGACCTGCGGCAACGCATCGAACGGGCTGAACAACTACCTGACCGTGATGTGGTACTCATCGGCGAAGCTGTATGCGACGCATTAACCTACCTGCATACTCGAATTCCACCGGTAATTCATCGGGATATCAAACCGGGAAATATCAAGATCACTCCGACACAGAAAGTATTTCTTGTGGATTTTGGTTTGGTAAAACAGGATTATGCTGACCAGGCAACCACAACCGGCGCGCGCGCCATGACGCCCGGTTATTCACCCCCTGAACAGTACGGTACTGCCCGAACCGATGCCAGGACGGATATCTATTCACTAGCTGCAACCCTGTATGCTGCCCTTACCGGCGCCATTCCCGAAGACAGCATCACCCGGGCAACTCGAAATATCCCACTGACACCCATCCCGACGTTTGTCCCGCATTGCAACAAACGACTCGCCGTGGTCATTGAAAAAGGGCTGGAACTTAATCCCGCGGATCGATACCAGACGGCGGCTGAATTTCGCGCTGCCCTCTTGGCTTCTCTCGAACTGACTAAAAGTTTCCTGACACCACCGATGATCTCGGCACCGCCTCCAGATGCCGTGGACAGTATTCCTTTTAGTCAAGACCTGGATGAGATCTATTCTCCTCCTGAAAAAGAACTGATTCAGACTCCGCCACCACCGCCTGTGGAACCGCCTCCAGCCAGACCGGCTCTGCCCCCTGCCTCGCGCCCTAAACCTGGACAAAAAAGAGGGAAAACGAGAGTCTTTCTAGTTTCTGTTGTTTTGCTTTGTTTGATGGTCCTTGGATCTTTCTTTGTCCCCTGGAACAACCTTCCATCTTTCGTTCGGCCTACGGAGACCAGAATTGCACAGGTTAAATCCACTGAAACAGTGAAACCAACTGCAATAAAAACCAGGACGCCATCACCTGAACCAACCGAAGAGGAAGAAACCACAAAACCCTCCGAAATTCCATCACAAACACCTACCCGGCTTGTTCCGACAGAGATCGCCATTATCAATGCCAGTCCGACATCCGTTACCCAGGCACCTGTACTGGGTGGAAGTTCTGTGATCGCGTTTTCTTCGGAACGAACCGGTAATTTCCAGATCTGGTTGATGAATGTTGACGGCACCAATCAACGCCAGATCACAGGTATGGCCGATGGAGCCTGTCAGCCGGCCTGGTCTCCGGATGGACGGCGATTGGCATTCATTTCTCCCTGTAAAGGAAGAAAAGATATTTATCAGTACTCAAAGATATATATCTCCGATTCTGAAGGCAAAGATATTCGCGCACTTCCAATTCCACTAAATTCTGCCGGAGATTTCAATCCAGCATGGTCACCGGATGGCAAGTCTATCGCGTTCGCTTCACTTCGTGCCGACAGTAAATCACACTTGTTCTTGTATTCATTCGAAGATTCTTCTCTTAAACAGATTACGAGCGCAGCCTTCGGAGATATACAACCTGCCTGGTCTCCCAGCGGATTGCAGTTAGCATTTGTCCGCCAGTTCCCAAATTCTCAAATCTGGGTGACAGACCTAACTGGGAAGCAACAATTCCAGCATAGTCCGCCTGGAGCCGTAAAGAACTACTGGCCGGAATGGAGTATAGACGGTTCAATCATTTTCTATTCCCAAATGAGTCAGGATGCCGTTGTAGGTTATCTGGTTGGATTGTCATATGAAAACAGGGGAAAAAACCTGGAGTTCCGCATCCCTCCAATTGGCGCAACCGATATCGGACCAGTTGTGGAACCGGCCATTTCACCTGACGGCAAATGGTTCAGCTTTGAAGGTTGGCCGGATGGAATAAATCACGATATTTATGTGGTTGGAGTTGACGGCTCGAACCGTCTTCGGTTGACTACCGACAAAGAACGTGATTTTGGCCCTGCCTGGAAGCCATCAGGAATTCCGCCTTCATGACATTGCAGATTGGCGAGATTATCAAAGAACGTTACCGCGTTCTTCAATTGCTTGCCAGTGGCGGAATGGGTATTGTTTACCGGGCGAAAGATGAGAGCCTGGGTGTGGATGTCGCCCTCAAAGTGGCCCTACCTGGAAAAATTTCTGATGTCCACATGCAGAAAAACGCGGCGATCCTGGCTGGATTACATCACCCGGGCATACCCAGAGTAACCGACACATTTGCATTGGATGATGGTACACAGGTTCTTGTTATGGATTATGTCCCCGGGGAAGACCTGAAAAAAAAGGTCGAATCCTCCGGACCTGTAAACCCAAGAGAAGCCATCAAGATCATCAACGAAATCGGTCTGGCATTGCAGTACATGCACAAACAGGATCCGCCGGTCATACATCTGGACGTAAAACCGGGAAACATCCGCATAAAACCCGATGGTAAAGCCATGCTGGTTGATTTTGACCTGGCTGCCACCATCCAGGATAATCAAACACAACCCACTACCCATGAACAGGGTCTCACGCCAGGGTTCGCCGCTCCCGAACAATATAACCGCATGGCCGATACCCGATCAGATCAATATGGACTTGCTTCCACGCTTTTCTATATATTAACCTCCACCATGCTTCCTGATGGAATCTCGCGCGCGTCAGGCAACGACCAGTTGCCCGAACCAGCAGCATCCCGTATTCCACTGGATATTCTCACCTGTCTTGAAAAAGCCCTGCGCATAAATCCATCGGATCGATATACAGATATACAGGCTTTTCTTGATGCGTTAACGTCAATTATTAGAACTCAACCCGAACTATCATCCAACACCACACGCAGCCAGCGTCACACCCAACCCCAACCACGAAAGCATTTACTAATTCCCATTGTTCTGGTGATAACCGGTCTGATTGTGTTTTCCCTGGGAAGTTATTTCCTCTTTTTCAAGTCAGTTTCATCTGATCAGTCAATAGCTATTCCCAAGTCAACAGCAACCGCCGCATTGATCAGTACAATGGTTGTTTCGAGCCTAACCAGTCAAGAATCGACAACCCTTCCCACACAAATATCAGAGGTCACCATAAAACCGGATATAGAGATAAAACCCACACCATTAGGCGGCATCACGGGTCTTTATGCGTATGTTTCAGAGAAAACAGGAATTCCTCAAGTATTTCTTGGTACCACTGGTTCTGGAGATAACGCACAAATCACGAATATCCCCGAAGGCGCATGTCAACCGGATTGGTCGCCGGATGGTATGAAAATTGTGTATGTCTCGCCCTGCCCGACAAAATCACAGCTTGCCAACAAGAAGGAAGCGTATAGCGGCGCTGGATTGTTTATCCATTCACTTGAAACAAAACAGGTAATTCCCATACCATCAAAACCGGGTGGCGATTTTGATCCCGCCTGGTCACCCAATGGGAAGAGTATCGCCTTCACATCGCTCCGTAATCAGACTCCCCAGATCTACGTGTATGACCTGGAATCTGATTCAACCCGGCAATTAACAGCGACAACTTTTCCAAACCGCCAGCCGATCTGGTCTCCTGATAGTAAAATGTTGGCTTTCACTTCTGCGCGGACCGGAACCCAGCAAATCTGGTTAATGGCTTCTGATGGCAGCGGGCAAAAAGCCTTTTCACGGCAAAACAGCGGCGCTGCTTTTACGGCAGACTGGTCACCGGATGGAAAAAACCTGGTGTTTTCTCTTACCAATTCTTACCAACTGGCAATTAAAACAATCAATTCTCCCAAAACAGAAGAGATCGTCCTGAATCCCCGCCTGTCCTATGCGTACAACCCGGATATCTCACCAGACGGACAATGGATTCTGTACGACTCCAACATAGATGGAAATTTCCAGATTTTCCGGATATCCATAAAAGGCAGTGGTGCCGAACCACTCACCCCATTGGATGAAAAAGCCTATCAACCGGTTTGGAAACCAGAATTTACAAACTAATTTTCCAGAATTTGCCGGTTTTTAACCCGGCTGCGATTGCGCAATATATTGAGAACTTTCGGTAAGATCACGGTATACATTTTGTAGGCGGTTTTATGGATCGGGTAATCCCACGCGCCGATCGTCCGTATTACCTCCCCGCCGAACCCCTGTTTGAATCGAAAGACTCCAGAAAGCGCGTCGGCGGCGGTAAATTCATCCGGAGCGCCCCACATATCGTATACAGTCCTTCCTTGCGACTTTGCCAGAAGCATTCCACGCCATTGCAACAGGTGATTGGGCATTAGTTCCCGATATCTTGAACTGGACATCCCGTAAAGGTAATGCGCCTTTTCCCCAAAACCAACCAACCAGATCGCGCCAACCAATTCATTCTCCACCCGTGCCTGAAGACAGTTTGCCATCTGGCTGCCTGAAAGGATTGACCAGACGCGCTGATAATAATCCCATGGACGGATGATAAAACCATCCCGTTCAGCCGTTTCGGCATAAAGCCGGTATATGGATGGCCAATCTGTTTCATTGGCTTCACTAACCTGCACGCCTTTTTTTTCAGCCAGCCGGATGTTATATCTGGTTTTCTGGTGCATCCTCATCAACAAAGCTTCTTCAGACGGCTTTAAGTCAATTTCTACAGTGTTCCGAAACTGGATTTGGTCTGGGGAAAAAAACCAACCGTTTTTTACCAGGTATTGCTGAACAGATAAACCGATATGGTCAGGCACATCTTCTGATGTACCAGGAATTCCCCGTCCTGTGACCAGCGCGGGATCAATTTTCAAGAATATTGCACCGTGTTTTTTCGCTTCCGTGATCAATTCATCAAGGACAGCTTGATATTGTAGTGGATTGGACCAATCAACCAATGGCCCCCTTGGAATATAAGCTATCGAGATGGGAAGCCGGGACACTTTTCTAAGAAGGAGTTGGGCTGCGGCATTAGGCCACTCACGTTTAACCGACTGCCAGCCAACCGGGGCTTTGATCCTGGCCCATTCATCTGATTGCAGGAAGTTCGCCCCCGGTAATCCGCATATCCTTTCATCCCAATTACCCGGATTTTCCACGTTCACACTCCCCGGTTCTGATGCATTCGCCGGCGGATAACACGATATAAAACCGGATTGTAAATATAGTCATAGCCCGAACAGGAACGCACAATACGCCCGCCCAGACCCCGTTTAAACCGATATACACCCCACAAACCATCTGACCGGGATTCAAACTGGGCTTCTAATTCTTCTTCGGGGAAATCAGGAATTCCCCACAGGTCATATGATATGCAACCCCGGGCAGCCGCCCATCGCATGGCCTCAAATTGCAGAAGGTATGCTGGCATACGCTGGCGCTCTTCATCTCCTGAAGCGCCGTACAGGTAATACGCGTTCCTGCCCTGCGCGAAGACCATCAACATAGCCAGAGGACGGCCTTGATAACTGGCAGATAATAACGCAACTTGATTATGAGTCACAAAAATGGAATAGGCCTTTTTATAATACGCCAAAGTGTGAACGCCAAATCCATCGCGTTCACCGGTAGCTCGCATCAAACGTTCAAAGGCGCTAAAATCCTGGCTCTCTGATACTACGATACCTTTTTTTTCAGCCAGCCGGGTGTTGTAGCGTGTTTTTTGTTTCATGCGCGCTAACCAGTCCTCTGGACTTCCTGTAAGGTCAATTAAAATAGTCTGCCGCGGTTGTATGGTATCGCCAGCCTCAATGAAACCGGGCAAACTCTTTAGAAGAAATGGATCGATAGGCTCCTCCAGATCCGGCTCCACTCGCAAAAACACCGCTTTTTTTTGACGGCATAAGCTATGAATCTCCGGCCAAAGGCTGTCCCAGTCTGTACCGATAGGACCTTTTGGGATATATCCCATGGTGAACCCAAATGGGAGTTTCCTGAATAAAATTTGCGCGCCGGCGATTCCTGTGGTTACCCAGACGGCATTCCAGCCGAATTCACTCTTCAGCTCTCCCCACATGGAGGTCTGAAGAAGATGCGCTTCCGGATAACGCGCGAGAAATTTATCCCACTCCTTCGCAGTTATTATTGGCATCAGTCAATAGAGATCAACTCGGGCGGCGGCATACTACGCACCGACGCGCCGGGGATCAAATTATCCATCATTTCCAAAACGGCTTCAGCTTCACCGCCGCGCGCCAAACGAATCATTTCATTTATGGAGTTATTTAATTCTCTTCCCGTAAGATCATCCTTGCCATCAACTTTATAGATATCCGGGTGGAGTGTTTTGGAAAATGCGTTTCCGCTATCCCAGAGATCTTCGCTTAATTTTTCACCGGGCCGAATACCGGTAAAAACAATTTCAATATCTCGACCAGGTTCCAGGCCGGATAAACGGATTAAATCCTCTGCCAGATCCAGAATCCTGACCTGTTCCCCCATGTTAAGAACATATGTCTCTCCACCCATACCCATGGAAGCAGCCTGCAAAACCAGGTTGACAGCTTCCGGGATGGTCATGAAATACCGTTTCATATCCGGATGAGTGATGGTAACCGGCCCTCCGCGCGCTATCTGACGCTTAAAGAGCGGCACCACACTCCCCCGACTACCCAGAACATTACCAAAGCGCACAACACAGAAATCTCGTTTGTATTGTTCAGCGGCATCCAGAACCGTCATCTCCGCGAGTCGTTTGGTGGCCCCCATTACATTGGCCGGTCGAATCGCTTTATCGGTGGAAATCATCACCAGACGTTCCACTTCGTACTTAACGGCTGTTTGCACAAGATTCCGCGTGCCCTCGATATTATTGGTTACGGCTTCCTCAACATTTGTTTCCATTAATGGCACATGTTTGTGTGCTGCAGCGTGATACACAACCTGTGGATGGAATCTGCTGAAAACACTTTCCATGCGTTCTTTGTCTCGAATATCTGCAATAACTGGATTCAAGATCAGTGAGGGAAAACGATCTTTCAATTCCAGGTAAGCTTCAAAAATACTGTTTTCACCATGGCCTAACAAAATGAGTTCAGAAGGATTCCAGCGGGCGATTTGCCGGCAAAGTTCAGAACCAATGGAACCGCCAGCGCCGGTTACAAGGATTACCCGATCTTTAATCGACTTGCCAACCAGCTCATCCATGGTCCGGGTTGGTTCCCGGCGTAAGAGGTCTGTAATATCCACCTCGCGTAAACGATTGACATTGACTTTGCCCCCAAGTAATTCATATATTCCAGGCATGGTACGGAAGTGGACAGCCTTCAGGCGGCAGACATCTGTAACCATACGAATGACCTTGCCCGGGGCTGAAGGGATGGCTATGATAACCTCATCCACCCGCCGGTTGTCAAGCACCTTTGCCAGATCAGTTATCTTTCCAATAACCGGGATGCCGTAAATCTGTTGTTTAAATTTGACAGGATTATCATCCAGGAACCCAATCGGAATCAAATTTAACTGAGGGTTTTTCTGAAGCTCACGTACTACAAGGGCGCCCGCGTCGCCGGCCCCAATGATCAAGGCCTTCCTGCTCTTCCCATCTGGAGAACCAACCGATTGTTGTGTGAAGCTCTCTGACAACAATCGGATGGTAAATCGTAAGCCTCCCACCAAAATGAGGGATACAAGCCAATCAATGATCAATACAGATCGGGGGAAGCCGGTGAAAACACCCAGGTTAAAGAAACTCACCATTACCGCTGAAAGTACTACGGATGCCGCTGAAACTGCAGCGATGATCAGCTTGAGTTCCTGAACAGACGCGTAAATCCACATCCGTCGGTAAAGGCGAAAATAGTAGTAAATCAATGGTTTGATGATCAGCGCTGACCCAATCATCCAGTAGGCAGATGGTAAATAAAAAGTGAAAGCCGCCCCCAATTCAAGGCGAAGCACATAGCTCCCAAGAACTGAAACAACCACCAGAATAAGGTCAGCTACAAGTACATAGCGGTTGCGAATATTTGGACGAGACTTCATCATAGACCTTTTAATCCAAAGACAGCGCCAACAGTGCGCATAATTATGTTGATATCCAAAAGCAGGTTGCGGTGCTTAATGTAATACAGGTCGTATTCCAGCTTCGTAATGGTTTGTTCAATAGTAGAAGCATACCCGTAATTCACTTGAGCCCATCCGGTTATTCCAGGCGCGACAAATAATCGAGCCCTGTAGAATGGTATTTTTTCCTGCAAAGTATCCACCAATTCCGGGCGTTCCGCCCGCGGGCCGACAAGACTCATTGTACCCACAAGTACACTCAGAAACTGGGGTAATTCATCGAGATGAGATTTTCTCAAAAAACGGCCTACCCGGGTCACTCTATCGTCATTCTCGACAGCCATGCGGGCTTTTCCATCCTTTTCCGCGTCCTGGCGCATGGTGCGGAATTTGGTTATGCGATACACCTGTCCATTTTTACCCAGACGATCCTGTGAGAAAAAAACCGGCCTTCCAGATTCAAGAAGAATGGATAGGGATATGATTGGAGTAAAGACAATGAGCAGTATGGTTCCAACCAGTCCGCCAAAAATATCCATCAATTTTTTTGCCAGCAAGTAAAAACCACCTGTGTGGGCCTGGTCTACAAAAGACCGCAAGATCCAGTCTGATTGAAGCAGCATGATGGGAACTCTACCCAAGGTTTCTTCATAAACGATAGGCATGGTGGTGATTTCCACACCCTTTTCTTCTGCTTTTAGAAGGTTTTGAAAAAGTGTCTGGTTCATTTCACCGGTAATGGCAAATATTACATCAGAGATATTTTCTTCTTCGAGAAGAATTGGCAGATCATTGCCATTACCCAGAACTTTGATGTTGTCATAAACCTTGCCTAATTTCGCCGGGTCGTCATCTACGAAACCAATGATATGAAACGGCAATGGTTTTATGGCATGTAAAGATTTAACCAAATTCGTTCCAGCCCTGCCTGCTCCAACAATCACCACTCGACGTAGAAATTCCTGGGCAGTGAAGATTTTGATATACAGCAAACGCCACAGGATCGTCAGTATGGATGTGGCAATAATGAATGCGGCTACACCAGTTCGGGGTAAAGAATTTGGTTCACTGATGAAAAATACGCCAAAATATAAAACAAAACTGATTCCGGCTGCAATTGCAACCCCACGGATTGTTTCATTCACCCGGCTTGAACGGCGGATATCATATAGTTCCAGAATTAATAACCACCAAATAAATGGAAGCAAATAAAACCACGAAGCCGGACGTTCTGTCAAAAATTCCCATGAGAAATTTAACCACTGATCACGTTGTGACCAGAAGTAAAGGGAAATCATTAATCCGGTCCACGCGACCAGAAGATCGCCAATGAAAAGTATTATCCGGCGTTCTGTGGCTCGAAGTCGCCAGCTAAGCGGTCGAACAGGTTTGGTAGTATTCATTCGTAGATCGGACGTTTGCTTTCCTATAATCCAAGGTAACTCGCTATGAAACCGGATCCCCATGAAAAATGCATAGTCATTATGGCAAGCGGCATACCGGCAATCAAAGAAGCATCCTTCCGTTTTTTCATCTCAGGAAATGACGCAACGGTGATTATACACAGATATAGTAGAAAAACGGCTGGCAAACCTGCCAACAATGGCGAAAAGATCAAACCTGTAATAAGCAAAAGGAATAATCCAAGAACAAACAAAGGAGGCAAAAGCTGCCTTGGTTTAATGGAGGCCGGATACCTTTTAATCATCCGGGCTTTCCAGTATCCATACCGCCAGTATTGGCTTGCCAGAGCCTTCAAGGTGGCCCGTGAATAATACTGGCAGACAATTTCAGGGTTAAACCATACAGTCCCCCCCTTCATGCGGATGCGCGTGTTTAATTCATAATCTTCATTGGTTAACAAGGTTTCATCAAACAGGCCGATCCGGTCAAAAAGTTCCCGGAAATAACTCCCAAATGGCACCGTGTCCACTGGTCCAGCCTCGCCCGAGATGCGATAACGAACATTGCCAACACCCAGAGGATGCGCTGCCGCAGCGGCAATTCCGCGGGCTACCCAGGTGTCATCACCTGGAATGATCTCCCAACGTCCCCCTACATTATCACCTTTTTTGGCCAATAGATCTCTCACACAACTCGAAACATAATCTTCCCGGGGCAATGAATGCGCGTCCATGCGGATGATGATGTCGTTTTTTGCCTCGCGAATCGCCAGATTTAAACCAGTAGGGATTTGACGGTTTGTATTGGTGACTACGCGCACACGTAAGTCGGGATGAGTCGCAATAAAGTTCTGAATCCTATCAAACGTGCCGTCTTCTGATTGTCCATCAGCGATGATTACTTCAAGAAAAGCCCGTGGGTAATCTTGCTGATATATGGCAAAAAGAACGTTGCTGATTGTCTTTTCTTCATTTAGGCAGGGAATGATGATGGAAACGCTGGTCATAATCAATTCCTGTGAATCTTCACGGTTTGTTTTTCTGCAGATGGCAATCGCACAAAGAACGTGCTACCCTTCCCCGGCTCGCTGATAGCCCAGATCTCTCCGTTATGTGAAAGAACAATCTGTCGGGCAATGGCTAATCCAAGCCCAAGGCCATGACCCGATCCCCCGCGGCGAGATTTGTCTACCTGATAAAAGCGTTCGAAAATTCGAGTCTCTTCATGGTTTGGGATCCCTGTTCCTGTATCTGAAACAGATGCAAGTACACCACTCTGGTCGGCAATTAATTTCAACGTGATCAATCCCCCTGCTGATGTGAATTTGATCGCATTATCTACGAGGTTGGTAAACACTTGCGCGAGCCTGTCCCCATCACCCATAACCAGAATATCAGGTGTTATTTCCTTCTTTATCGTCAGATTTGCTGCCTGTATCTGGGGGTGCATTTTTTCGTCCAATTGATCAAGAATTAGAGATAAATTAACCCGGGCAAAATTCATGTTAGCCATGCCCTGTTCCAACCGTGACAGGGTTAATAGGTCAAGCACAAGACGATGCATACGCGATGATTCATCATAAATCACATTGGCTGCCTGCATCAATTCTTCGCGCGTACTCGCCGCGCCATCTTGAATCGATTGGGCAAATCCCTGAATGGATGTCAAGGGTGTTTTTAACTCATGCGAAACATTAGCCAAAAAATCACGCTGTGATTCCTCTGTGCGCTGTACCCGTTTGCTCATCTGGTTGAACGATTCAGCCAGTTCCTGAATTTCACGAGGCCCGTTTTTCTCAAGAACCGGATAACTGCCGCCTTCAATTTGACGGGTTCCATCTGCCAGACGTTTGAGAGGGTTGCCAATCCAGGCGGACAGGAACAGTCCCAACATAAAAGCCAGGAACAGCGCTATCAAACTTCCCTGCAACATCGGTTGAATGATTTCATCCCGCAGGATTGCGCGTATCTCTAAAACAGGCTGTCGGGAAGCTGCCAGAAGGTAGAGTGAACCATGCAACGGGCGCAGAATATAAAGCCAGGTTTTATGATCCAAATCTTTGAATGTGTTGAATGAGATGGGATCATCGCCGGCAGTTTTAAGTGGCACCTCAAAATTTGGAATGGGGGCTGCCTTTCCAGTTCCACTATCCACCAGAGTGCGGCCCTGTTTGTCAATTATGGCAAAACGAATATTTTTCTGCCGATCTTCCAGAACAAGGATGTCCTTTAACACATCCAAATCAAATTCATTTTGCAAGAGGATGCGGTTGGCAAGCGAGGATTGAGCCAGGCGCAGCTCCATGATCGCCTGCCGATAGAAAAGAGGGCTGCGGTTCAATGTTGAAAGCGTTGTACCGATCATCCCTGTGAGCGCGGCAATTATGACAATTGAATAACTTAACCACAATCGGGAGCGGATGGAAGAAAGCATCAGGCCGTTAATTTGTATCCTATACCGGTCACAGTTTCAATGTGGACACCACTGCCTTCTATTTTCGACCGCAATTGAGCAATATGCACATCAACTGTGCGTGTCTGCCCAAAATATTCAAAACCCCATGCCAGGTTGAGCAATTTCTCGCGAGTTAAGACCAGACCCCGATTTTTTGCCAGAACCCAGAGAACCTCAAATTCCTGAGTGCGCAGTGACAGCGGTTTATCTCCCATGTAAACTTCGCGTCGAGCAGGATCGATCACCAGGTTCCCTACTCGCAACATTTCTCCGCTGGTTTCTTTGCCGAACCGTTCTGATCTACGCAATATTACCTTTACCCGGGCAGTCAATTCGCGGGGATTAAATGGTTTTGTCATGTAATCGTCAGCGCCGAGCTCCAAACCGAGGATTTTGTCAATATCATCATCCCGGGCAGTCAGCATGATCACCGGAACGTTGTTCTTTTCGCGCCGTAATCGCTTGCATACTTCCAGTCCGTCAAGTTCGGGCAGCATGACATCTAAAACCACAAGGTTGGGTTTTTTTGCGCGAATTGTGTCCAACGCATTTTTGCCGTCAGCAGAAGAAATGATCCGGTACCCTTCACGCTCGAGGTACATGCGTGCCAGTTGGATTATATTCGGCTCGTCGTCAACGAGCAGGATCAGTTCATCCGCCATTTTTTGAACTTACTTACTACCGCAACAGCATTCGGAACTTTCAGTTGAGGATTCATCCTCACCGTTTGGATCAATGGCAACCAGTTCGATTTCAACCAGGCCATTTTTTGGTAAACCGGCTACTTGAATGGTAGAACGGGCGGGAAAATTCTCGTTAAAAAATTCACCGTAAATGGCATTCATCTTTTGAAAGTCAGCCATGTCTTTTAAAAACACTGTTGTCTTTACAACATGCGAAAGATCAGACCCGGCAGCTTCCAGAACATGTTTCAAGTTTGTCAGAACCTGGCGTGTCTGGGCTTCCAGGCCACCCTCAACCAGTTCGTTGGTCGCCGGATTCAACCCGGTTTGACCGGAACAATAAATGAAATGACCTGCCTTTATGGCGGCAGAATAAGGTCCCAGAGCCTTTGGCGCTTTAGGAGCGACAACCACTTTTTTTTCTTTACAAGAACAAGACATATCGATTCTCCTTAACTATTAGGCTATTCTAAGGCAAAGGTGATTTGTTGACAACAGATTTGTGTATAAATCAAAGAATATCTATAATTTTAATTTGAATACTTGGCATATATGAAAGGAGCACTAGTATGACTGCCATTAAGGATATTGAAGGTATTGGGGATGTCTACATGAAGAAATTACACGCGATCGGTATCAACACAGTAGAAGCACTTCTGCAAAAAGGTGCCGCGAAAAAAGGCCGTGAAGAAATTGCCAAGCAATCAGGAATTGATGAACACAAAATCCTGGAATGGGTAAACCGGGCAGATCTGTACCGCATCAAAGGGATTGGTTCTGAGTATTCAGATCTACTGGAAGCTTCCGGAGTAGATACTGTAGTTGAATTATCCAAACGCCGCGCTGACAATTTGACCGAGAAGATGGTGGAAGTAAACGTGGAGAAGAAATTAGTACGGCGCATTCCCACCCAGCAAATGGTAGAGGGATGGATTAACGAAGCCAAAACCCTCCCGAGGATCGTCTCTTACTGATCATTACTATTTATCAGGGAATATGAAAACGGTGAAAAACTCCATTATGACAATGGAGAATTAAAGCCATTCTGTTCTTAACCATTGGGACACATCACTCCATGGAATCTATACAAATACTGGAAAATGGATTCTCATGGATAGTTGATAAATCCATACCGGAACAAACAATTAAGATACTGCTCGATGCCTCTTCTGTTTTAACCACCTGGCTGGCTCATCCAGGTAGAGCCGATCATTACTCAAAAACGAAAAGAATAAAATACCTGGAAAATATCCATTGGAAACCTTCGCCTTTAATATGGCGCAAATTGGGGTTTCACCATGTTGAACTTTCCTCAGTTTTTATCGAACCAACGACACTTACAGTGAATATCGTTGTTCATGAAATCGCTCATGTTTTGGATAATCGTCTCGGTATTCACCCCCTCGCAAGTGTCTTTGGCGGAGGCCCTTCGGATGAACTGGCCAGGTTTGTTGGATATGAGCCTGATCGCTTTTTCCCACGTTTCCATGGTCTTCATTTCGAACAGGTTTTAAGCAATTCCGGATTGGAAGTCAATCCAACCGAGTACGGCCGCTCATTTGGCCCTGCTGAAGATTTTGCTGAAAGTTTTCGTCTGGCAGTTACTGATTCTGAGTTACTTGAAAAATCAGCTCCTCTTCGTTTTCAGTGGTTTGAAAATTGGAGGAAATTGCTTTATTCGGGAAGAATCCAATAATATCCTTTCCTTTTCCTTCTTGATATTCGATTGACATTTTTATGGTGGATAACTAAACTTTACCCATGCTTTCAAAAATATACTCTTGCGCGGTCATTGGATTGGAGGGGGTCATTGTCGAGGTAGAGGTCGACACCGGCTCTGGTCTGCCGCGTATGGTCATCGTAGGGTTGCCTGACGCGGCTGTGCAGGAAAGTCGGGAAAGAGTCCGCTCAGCAGTAACCAATGCCGGTTTTGATTTCTGGCGCCATTTATTGACGGTTAACCTGGCGCCCGCCTCTGTCCGCAAAGAAGGCCCGGCGTATGATCTACCCATCGCTCTCGGTGTTTTGGCTGCCACCCGTCAGCTCGACCACGATTTGCTGTCAGACAGTCTGGTGATTGGCGAGTTATCGCTTGACGGAGCCGTGCGCCATGTGCGAGGTGTACTTCCCATGGCCGCCACCGCAAGGCAGCAGAATTTCAAACGGGTCTTCGTCCCGGTTTGCGATGCCGCGGAAGCCGCCTTGATCCCCGGATTGGAGGTTATTCCGGTTAACTCTCTTACAGAACTGGTTCTTTACCTGCGCGGCGAGATACATCTGGAAATCGCGCGATCGATCAATCCGGAAGATGTTCAAGAATCAATAGGATCTGATTTCAGTGAGATTAAAGGGCAGGAACATGCCAAACGCGCGCTGGAAGTGGCGGCCGCGGGAGGCCATAATGTTCTAATGATAGGACCGCCGGGCTCAGGAAAAACACTGCTGGCACGCGCCATGCCGTCCATTCTTCCAAAAATGACCATTGATGAAGCGTTGGATGTTACCCGTATTTATTCGGTGGCAGACGCCCTTCCTCCGGATGTTCCTTTGTTGCGCGCGCGCCCCTTCCGGGCGCCCCACCACACTATCAGCCATGCCGGTTTGGTGGGCGGCGGACATATCCCTCACCCCGGTGAAGTCTCACTGGCCCATCGCGGCGTTCTCTTCCTGGATGAACTTCCAGAATTTGGACAGCGCGTGCTTGAAGTCATGCGTCAGCCGATTGAAGACAAGGTGGTGACTATTAGTCGGGCAAATGGATCATTAACTTTCCCGGCCAATTTTGAGTTGATTGGCGCGATGAATCCCTGCCCATGCGGCTATTATGGCGATCCTTTGCGTGCCTGCACCTGTTCTGACTCCACCGTAACGAAATATCAGAAACGCATATCCGGCCCTCTTCTGGATCGCATTGATATCCATATCCAGGTTCCCCGTGTGGAATACGAAAAATTATCCAGTGACCGAATGGGCGAACCATCCAATGTTATTCAAGCCAGAGTGGAAGCCGCCCGCGAAAAACAGCGAAAGCGGTTTTTGGATTCCAACGGATCCTTTGCCAACGGTGTCACCTGCAACGCGGATATGCGCCCCGCTGAGGTGCGGCAGTTCTGTGAATTGGATGAGGCCGGCCGCAACCTGATGAAAACGGCCAGCATGCAATTGCAGCTTTCCGCGCGAGCCTATCACAGGGTTTTAAAATTGGCCAGAACGATCGCAGACTTGAGTGGAAGCGAAAGAATCACATCTCCTCATTTGGCTGAAGCACTCCAATACAGACC
>CAYNJT010000011.1:0-3304 GCA_964397625.1 uncultured Leptolinea sp.
AAGCGGCCTTGTAATATCAGGCAAGCAGGGTGGTACCACGGAGAAAGTCCCTTCGCCCCTGACGGCGGAGGACTTTTTATTTAACTTATAACCTGGAGATGATTATGATCCCTACGTACGATCCCGCGGAAATTGAACCGCGCTGGCAGAAGAAGTGGGAAGACGACGGTTTATATCACTCTGATATTGATACGTCAAAACCCAAGCATTATGCCATGACCATGCTGCCCTACCCGTCTGGTGATCTGCACATCGGCCACTGGTACGCCATGACGCCGTCTGATTCACGCGCTCGTTATATGCGCATGCGCGGCTACAATGTGTTGTTCCCCATGGGTTTCGATGCCTTCGGCCTGCCGGCTGAAAACGCGGCCATTAAAAAGAACATCCATCCAAAAACCTGGACCTACGCCAACATTGACCGCATGCGCAAACAGCTCAAGAGCATGGGGGGTATGTTCGACTGGCGCCGCGAAGCCATCTCCTCAGAACCGAAATATTACAAATGGTCGCAGTGGTTCTTTACACAGCTCTACAAACACGGTCTGGCATACCGCAAATTCTCTCCGGTCGACTGGTGCCCGAATTGCAATACCACCCTGGCGCGAGAGCAGGTTTGGGGCGACGACCGGCACTGTGAACGCTGCAATACTCCCGTTATCAAGAAAGACCTCAACCAGTGGTTTTTCAAGATCACCGCGTATGCCGAAGAATTATTGGATTTCAGCACCATCGACTGGCCGGAACGGGTGAAAACCCTGCAGACCAACTGGATTGGTAAATCGACCGGCGCGTCTGTGACCTTCCGCACCGAACAGGGCGATTCGCTGGAGGTCTTCACCACCAGGCCTGATACCCTTTGGGGTGTGACCTTTATGGTGCTGGCGCCGGAACATCCCCTTGTGGCTAAATTGACATCTCCCGCGCAGAAAGCGCAGGTAGATGCCTATCTGACGGAGACGTTACGCCAGTCAGATATCCAGCGAGAAGCCACAGATAAAGAGAAAACCGGCGTATTTACCGGCGGCTATGCTGTAAACCCGGTGAACGGCGAGAAGATCCCCGTGTGGATCGCCGACTACGTGTTAATGACCTACGGCACGGGTGCCATCATGGCCGTGCCAGCGCACGACCAGCGCGACTTTGAATTCGCCCGCAAGTTTAACCTGCCTATCCGCGTGGTCATCCAGCCGGAAGGCAGCGCGGATCTGGATGCCGACAGCATGACAGAAGCCGTGCCCGCCAAGGGCGTGATGGTGCATTCCGGTGAACTCAGCGGAACCCCGGAAAACCAGGCAATGGCCCGCGTTATTAAATTTCTGGAAGACAAAAAAGCCGGGCATGCCACCACGAATTACCGCATCCGTGATTGGCTGATCTCCCGCCAGCGTTACTGGGGCGCGCCCATCCCCATGGTATTCTGTGAAAAATGCGGCGTCCAACCGGTTCCGGATGACCAACTTCCTGTTCTGTTACCCGATGATGTGGAATGGAAGCCCACCGGTGAAAGCCCGCTGAAGCTGCATCCCACCTGGAAGAAAACCACCTGCCCGCAATGCGGCGGCCCGGCCGAACGTGAAACGGATACCATGGACACTTTCATGTGCTCTTCCTGGTATCACCTGCGCTACCTGTCACCCGACTACGACCAGTACCCCTTCGATCCGAAGGAATATGACTACTGGGCTCCTGTGGACGTCTATACCGGCGGCATCGAACATGCCACCATGCACCTCATCTACACGCGTTTCTTTCAGAAAGCCCTGCGCGATATGGGAATCACACGTGGACCGGAACCGATGCTTACCCTGCGTAACCAGGGTATCGTACTCGGTGAAGATTCTGAGAAGATGAGTAAAAGCCGCGGCAATGTGGTGGCTCCGGATGATCTGGTGAAAGCCTATGGCGCCGACTCTGTGCGCGCCTACCTGATGTTCTTCGCGCGTTGGGATCTGGGCGCCCCATGGAATAAGACAGGGATTGATGGCACTGTACGCTGGCTGCGCCGCGTGTGGTCAATCAGCTTGGAACCTTCCGCCGGCAAATCGCCTTCCGCTGAAGCCGAGAAAACTCTGCGCCGTAAACTGCATCAAACTCTTCGCGCGATCACCCATGACTTCGACAACTTTGAATTCAATACCATTGTCTCCGGTTTGATGGAACTGCTAAATGACATGCAGAAATTCCGCCAGGAGAATCCCGGTCCTTCAAAAGCCTGGGACGAAGCCGTTGATGTGTACCTGCGCATGCTGGCGCCGGTCGCCCCGCATATTTCGGAAGAGATCTGGAACAAGCTTGGCAAAGCATATTCCATCCATACCCAAACGTGGCCAACGGTAGATGAAGCCGCGGCTGCGGATGAAAACATCACACTGGTACTGCAGGTAAATGGAAAAGTGCGCGACCGCCTGGTCGTGCCGGTATCCGTCACTGAAACAGAAGCGAAAGCCGCCGCGTTGGCCAATGAGGCTGTCAAACGCGCGCTGGAGGGACGCGCCCCAAAACAGGTGATTTATGTCCCCAGCCGGCTGGTTAATGTGGTTGGTTGAGTAAACCCTGATAAATTCCGTATCCCATCTCATCGGGGTTGTCCAGGCAACTGGCAGCCCCGGTTTTGCATTTCTGACTGAGAATAAACTTTTTCCCAGATCACTTTTAACAGATTTTACAATCTGCTTACATGTATGCAACATTACCATAACGCTCCATTCCTAGAATGGGATTCAAGGAAATAAAATTAGAGAAATGGAGTAACCATGTTCACAGGAATCAAACGAATTTGCCTTTTTCTGGCACTGGCCATCGTAATCGCCAGCGCCGCCTTAAACCTGCAGCCTCCCGGTGTGGCGCATGGCATGGCACCGGCTGAAGACGCCAATCCTCCATTGGTCTCCCCGCCTCCGGACGATACCGATGGGTCCGTCAAACAGGCGGCCCTGGGGAGGATTTTCCAACGGGAACAAAAAGCCCACGAACGGCAGGAGAAAGCCATTGAGAAAGCAGCCAGGGGAGCCAATCGTATCTCCGAGTTGATCGCCAAAGCAAAGGAGAACAAGAAAGACACAAGCGCACTGGAAAAAGCTCTTGCCGCATTCAATACCAAAATGGGTGAAATCCGGCTGAAATTTGACCAGACCGATAAACTAATCAAGCAGCACGATGGTTTTGATGACAAAGGCAAGCTAACTGACGAGATAAAAGCAAAAGCCACGGTGGATGCCGTACACAAAGGCAACCTGGATATCCGCCAGGGGCTTGCGGAAGCCCTCAAAGGCTTGAAGGAAGCAGGAAAAGCGTTCCGTGA
>CAYNJT010000011.1:3404-30797 GCA_964397625.1 uncultured Leptolinea sp.
GCGGTATGTACCGGCGGCATGATCATCCTGCAGGCCTGGATTCTTTCGGGAATCATCGATCGGGTGCATCTGCATTCTGCCAGGTTGGAACAGGAGATACCCAACCTATACTACCTGATTCTTGTGATCATTCTGCGGGCGGTGATGGTCTTTGTCAACGAACAGGGAGCGGCTGGACTTTCAGAGAAGATCCGCGCCAGCCTGCGGGAGCAATTGACTGCCAAACTGCTGCGGCTGGGCCCGGCGTACATCGACCAACAACGCGGCGGGGAGTTGGCGCACGCCCTGACAGCCGCCGTTGACTCGCTGGATGCCTATTTCAGCCAGTACCTACCGCAACTGATCGTCACCGCGATCCTGCCGGTTGGGATCTTGGCCGTGGTATTTCCCATTGACACCCTTTCGGCCGTTATCCTTCTTCTTACGGCTCCGCTCATCCCAATTTTCATGGTCCTGGTCGGCAAGACCACCGAGGCGCTGACCAACCGCCAGTACCAGACCTTCAGCCGGATGAGCGCATTTTTCCTTGATTCCCTACGCGGTTTGACCGAGTTGAAGAATCTAGGTCGCAGCGCTGAACACGCGGCCCGTCTTGATGCCGTCAGCGAACGGTATCGGTCAGCCACCATGCGCGTGCTGCGGGTCTCGTTTTTGTCGGCACTGGTTTTGGAGTTGGCAGCCACCCTCAGTGTGGCGGTTATTGCGGTGGAGATCGGCATCCGGCTGTTGTATGGCCGCATGGATTTTCCGCAGGCGTTCTTCCTGCTGGTCATCGCGCCGGAATTCTACCTTCCATTGCGCCAATTGGGCGTGCGCTTTCACGCCGGCCGCAGCGGGGTGAGCGCTGCCCGGCGTATCTTTGATATCCTCGATGAACCGGAGACAGAACCGGCGTCAAATTCGACTGCCGCCGGATCAGACTGGCAAACAATCTTCAGACAGCCATTTCACATTCGCTTCGAGAATGTGTCCTTCAGTTATCCTGGCCGGGATCAGGATGCCGTTCGTTCACTTACTTTTGAATTGTACTCCGGCGAAACAACCGCGCTTATCGGTTTGAACGGTTCCGGGAAAAGCACTCTGGCCGCCCTTCTCCTCCGATTCATTAAGCCCAAAGTGGGACGCATTTTGATCAATGATCTCGACATCCAGGAAATCCCCATGGATGTCTGGCGGGCCGGGATCGCCTGGATGAGCCAGCAGTCCGTTCTCTTAAATGACAGCATCCGTCAAAACCTGCTGATGGTTTCCCCTCAGGCCAGTCCGATTGATCTGGAACGCGCGCTGGCGGAGGCCCGTCTTCTGGAAACCGTCAGAGCCATGCCCGAAGGGCTTGACACAGTAATCGGCGAGAACGCGTTTCGATTGAGCGGAGGACAGGCACAACGGCTGGGATTGGCGCGGGTTTTCCTCAAGAATTCCCCTTTGCTGATACTTGATGAACCATCGTCCCACCTTGACACGCTGCTGGAAAAAGACCTGGATGCTTCTCTGCGGCAACTTCGGGCAGACCGCACTGTATTGATCATTGCCCATCGCAAAGACACAGCCAGCCAGGCTGATCGTGTCTTGATTATGGAAAACGGCCAACTTGCCGGCCTGGGGAAGCCCGCGGATCTGGAAAAGGTCAATCCGGCGTACATCCATCTTTTCAACAGGGAAGGCGCAGTATGAGACAAGACAACCTTCCCGCGCGGACTTACCAATCGCGACCGGCGTCCCGCCGGCTGTTAGCATTCGCCCGCCCGTACTGGAAAGAGATCTGCCTGTCGGTGCTGCTTTCGGTGGCCACATCGGCTTCAAGCATCGGATTAATGGGCACATCAGCCTTTCTGATCGCGACAGCCGCCCTGCAGCCTTCCATTGCTGCGCTGCAGGTGGCCATTGTCGGTGTGCGCGCGTTTGGCATCGCCCGCGGTGTCTTCCGTTACCTCGAACGGTTGGTATCCCATTCGGTCAACTTCCGACTCCTGGCAGTCGTGCGTGGTTGGTTCTACCGCGCTGTTGAACCGCTGGTTCCCGGCAGTCTGGAAGACCTGAAAAGCGGTGACCTGCTCGCCCGATCCATTCAGGATATTGAGACCCTCGAAGATTTTTATGTGCGCGGCATTGCCCCGCCGATTTCCGCGGTAGTCATCACCCTGGGAATGAGCCTGTTCACCCTGCAATATTCCGCAACTCTGGCGGCTCTACTGGCCGGGGGTTTGATTCTGACCGGTTTGGTGTTATCCATTCAGGTGCAATCCCTGGCGGGCTCGCGCTCCAACGCCGTGCTGGCTGCCCGTTCTCGGGCAGCTGCCCTGGCGCTGGAAGTGATCAGCGGCACCAGTGAGATCCTGATGGCCAATGCCCAGAACCAATTTCTGGAAAGAACCCGCCTCGCTGCCGAGCGATCGCGGGCAGCCAACATGTCTGCCGCCAGACTGCATTCGGCCGCCCTTTCAGCCGGAATTTTAATTTCCAACATGACGCTTGTGGCCATGCTCTATACCGGCATTCCGCTGGTGCGAAGCGGGCAAATTGATGGGGTAACCCTTGCCGTTCTGGCTCTTATCACACTGGCCAGTTTTGAACCGATCAACCTGCTGCCCGCCGCATCCGCGAAGATCGAGACCAGCCTATCAGCAGCCAACCGGTTGTTCAGCGTGGCAGACCGGCCTGCGATGGTCAATGAACCGGCGTTGGTCCATCAACCGGGCGATTTTTCCTATCTGAAGATCAACAATCTGACCTTCACTTATCCTTATACCACTCAACCCGCTCTCGTTGATGTTTCACTGGATTTGGAACCTGGAAAGTCAATCGCGCTGGTGGGACCCAGCGGCAGCGGTAAAACCACCTTGCTGAAAATCATCCAGAAGTACCTGCCGGTTGACGATGGTGTTATAAAGTGGAACGGCCTGGATGTCAATTCGATTCATGGTTCCACCGTCCGCGCGTGGCAGGCGGTGGTTGGACAAAACGCTTACGTTTTCTCGGCCACCCTGAAGGAAAACCTTAATCTATCAGGCGCGCCGGAAGCTGATTTTCTGACAGCCCTCGAACAGGTAGGCCTATCCAGTTGGTATGCCAACCTCCCCGCCGGGATGGACACGTGGCTTGGGGACAACGCCAGCCTGTTGAGCGGCGGAGAACGGCAGCGTATCCTTCTGGCGCGGGCGTTGTTGATGCGCCGTCCCATACTGTTGGCGGACGAACCCTTTTCCAATCTTGATCCGGTGTCTGAGTCTGCCATTCTGGGGAATTTATTAAACTCTTCCGGTCAGGCGGCCGCCATTCTTGCCACACATCGGTTGGTCGGCATGCAAAGGTTTGACGAGATACTGGTGATGGACGGCGGCCGGATAGTGCAACGGGGCAATCATACAGACCTGGTCTCGACTCCCGGCCTTTACCGGCAAATATGGCAGCAGCAAAACAACCAGTTCTTTGATGCTTAAGCGGGAACCAAATCGCCGGCAGTTTCGTCCTATCCGTAGACCAGACGGTGTGAGGAGGAAACCATGCGCGTTCGTTGGATATTCAGTTCTGTCCTAACCCTTTTGTTCCTGTTTTCCAACACAGCGGTAGTCTTCGCGGATGGCATCATCATTCCCATGCCGCCGATCTGCGACCCCGTCCCCTGCCTTGAACCGGTTATTCCGATCACGAAAAGCCCGCTGGCGGTAAAAGAGCATATCGTCAGCGTAAAGATCAAAGACCAGTTGGCTGTCACCCATGTGAGTCAGATTTTTGTAAACACCGGAAAATCAACAGTGGAAGGCACCTATGTCTTCCCATTGCCGGTTGATGCCGCGGTACAGAAATTTACTCTGTGGGTCAACGGTAAGCCGGTGGATGGGAAGGTGCTTTCGGCAGACGAGGCGCGGCACATCTATGAAGACATTGTACGCTCGATGCGCGACCCAGCCCTGCTGGAATATGCCGGACGGGGCGCCGTTCAGGCCTCCATTTTCCCTTTCGCTCCCGGTGAAGAACGCCGGGTGGAGCTGGAATACACGCAAGTATTGACCGCCGATAACGGCCTGGTGAAGTATTCCTACCCGTTGAACACAGAAAAATTTTCAGCGCAGCCGCTGGAAAGGGTATCTGTTACCGTTGAATTGGAAACAGGTGAACCGATCCGCGCGGTGTATTCCCCCAGCCATACGGTCGATGTGCATCGAGATGGGCAGACGTCAGCCACTGCCGGTTACGAAGCCTCCGATATCATACCGGATATGGATTTTGACCTCTTCTATTCCTATGGAAACGAAGAAGCACTGCACCTGTTCACCTACCGCGACGCCCGCGATCCGGCCGACCCGGATGGTTTCTTTATGCTACTGGCAGCGCCTTCCCCGCGGACGGAAGCTGAACGCGTGGACAAGGACATCCTTCTGGTGCTGGACTGTTCCGGCAGTATGGAAGGGGAAAAGATCAATCAGGTTAAATCTGCCGCGCGTTATGTGCTTTCACATCTTGGGCCGCAAGACCGTTTTCACATCACCACTTTTAACAGCCGGGTGGATCATTACACTGGCGGCCTTTCACCTGCCTCAGACGCTGGCAAGGCACAGGCCTGGGTGGACACACTAACGGCTGGAGGCAGTACGGATATCAACCGCGCACTTCTGGAAACAATCAAAGCAGCTGATTCAGAACGTCCCACGTTCCTCATTTTCCTGACGGACGGGTTGCCAACCGAGGGTGTACGGGAAAGCGCGCAGATCCTTGAGAACTTCTCTGAAGCGACGCATCAGAATATCCGCCTGTTCCCCTTTGGCGTCGGATACGATGTGGATACCCTGCTGCTTGACTCGCTGGGGCAGCAGCATCACGGCGCGAGCACTTATGTTGATCCAGGCGGCCCGCTGGATCAAATCTTGTCCTCTTTCTACGAAAAGATCTCCACTCCGGTGTTGACCAATATTGAAGTACAGATCAAGGATGTCACAACCTATGATACCTTCCCCAACCCGCTTCCAGACCTTTTTCAGGGCAGCCAGCTGGTAATCACCGGACGCTATCGGGAAGGTGGAAAAACGGACATTCTGTTGAAAGGACGCGTTAACGACCGGCAGCAGGAATTTCGATACCCCTCCATGCAGCTCACGGAAGAAAGCCCTTCGATACCCGTGCCGGAAGCCAGCCTACCCCGCCTTTGGGCAGCCCGCAAGATTGGCTACCTGCTAAACCAGATCCGATTGGAAGGGAATGACCGAGAAACCGTTGACCAGATCGTCAGGCTCAGCATACGATACGGCATTGTCACTCCCTACACATCCTATCTGGTGACCGAACCTCTGGCGCTCGGCGCGACACAACAAGAGGAACTCACCGACAGGACGTTCAACCAGATGCAAGCCATGCCCTCCGCGGCGGTTTCCGGGGCTGATGCCGTGCAAAAAGCCCGCGAACAAAATGAGCTTTCTCAATCTATTGCGGCTCCCACACTTGAAAAAGGGGAAGGTTCAAACCAGACAATAAAAACGGTGGGCTCGCGCACCTTTGTCTTAAAAGACGACCGCTGGGTTGATACAGCGTATGACCCGGAAAAAATGAATGTGAAAAAGATACAGTTCCTGTCAGCCGTCTACTTTGATCTGGCGGAGAAGAATCCTGATCTGGCCGCCTGTCTGGCCATCGGGACACGAGTTCTGGTGGTGAATGGGTCTCAGGCTATTGAGATCGTTGAATGATACGAGAACTGGATTATCTACCTCGGCTTGAGTGAGAATTGGTCAGCTTTCGCCAGAATTCTTTCAGGATGCCTTTTTGAAGGATGTTTCCAGCCTTCTGGCATTCCAAAAACGCGTACTTCCTGTCCGGACTGTAGAGTTCATGATACAGCCCGGTCTGAAACTGGCCGGCAGCCGTCCGTAAATCGGGTATTTTTGCAGCCACACCGGTCAATAACTCTGCCGGAGTGACGGGTAAATAGGAGATCAAACCAGTCCACAAGGCCAGTTTTTCAATCCAAAAATATTGCCGCGCCGGAACTGTCAACCCGGAATACCAGTTCCAACCAGCCATCCAGCGCGGTATGGGGATATGATGGGCTGCCATCCAGTCTAACAGCATTTGCAAAAGACGCGGCGGCTTTTTCCATCGCTTCTTAACGAAAACCAACCATAATCCCACGGCGCATAGGACGACAACAAGCAGCAGGATAAGCAATATGATCCATCTTGTCTGCGTATTTTTTTGCGCATCATCCGCCTCTGAAGGTCCGGCTGTTGGAGGCGGCAGGGAAGCATTTGCCCTGCGATCCTCCGCCGTGATCTCATTCCTGACATCCTCGCGATTATCGTCATTGCTGGTGGAATATGGCCTGTCAGGCTGCATGGGCGTGGGCTCAAACGGAACCCAGCCTGCATTAGGGAAGTAAACCTCCGGCCAGGCATGACCATCTTTCATCCGCACCAGGTAGCCGAATTCCGTTTTTTCTCCCTGGCTGTACCCTACCGCCAGCCGGGCAGGAATTCCGGCCGACCGCAGAAACAGCACCTCAGCGCTGGCGAAATAATTGCAGAATCCCTGTTTCGACTCAAAAAGGAACCAGTCCACCGGGTCGCGGCCGGAAGGAATGGGTGATATCTGGCTCTTATATTCGTAATTCTTACGCAGGTAATTATTAACAGCCTGAACGCGCAGCAACGTATTATCACCCACCGCGATATTTGCAGCCAGATCACGCACTCGACGGGGTACAGAATCGGGCACTTTTAAGTTTTCGGCAGAAATTTGCGGCGGGACAAGATAAGGCGCGGCGGTCAGGTCCTGTTGCTTTCCAGTGAACACGGCGCTTTTCAGGATGAAGAGAGAATCTTTTTTGAGCGGCGATTGGGGGTACAGTATGCCATCCCCGGAGACCAATCCGGTTATGTCAGAAGATTCCAGGTGGTGGGGAATATCAAGCCCTTGGAAACGGCCTGAAAAGGGGATGATGCTTCCATCGCCTTCCTGCCAGATATATTGCGCCGTGACTTCAGAATACGGAGCGAGATTGCCTTCAGCGGCGAGATCCAAAACCCGGCTGTTAAAACTTTGAACCTTCGCCGACTGCCAGTGGCCGTCCACATATTCCTCATAGATTCTTATCCGCCACAGGTATGAGCCGGCCGCCTGCGGCCCCGCGAGAATCTTTGCCTGAAAAACCGGATTCTGCTTTATTGGCGCCTGATTGCCCAGTTGCATCCCCCCGGAATAAGAGCCGGTGAGACTGGAGGAGTTTTGCAGGGAAGCAAAATTGTTCTGCAAACCGGATTGCACATTCCGCCAGAATTCCGAAATTCGGATATTTTCTTCCGTACCAGGAGTGAATGACCGGATAATGGTTTGCATATTCCAGGCAAACAGAACCAGGATCACACCGAGAATGGATGCCAGCCGCATTATTGAATCACTTGCGTCCCGTTCAACCTGAACACCTTCCGCGTCCCAGACCTTTTTCTGGCTCACCCAGAAGAGCCGGGAAGACAGCAGCAACAGACATAATACCAGCACCGCCCCGCCCCATAGCGCGATGGTGGATGATCCGGCGTAAAAATCAATTACGCCAAAGATACCAGCGGCAGAAAGCAGCCCCTGCCAGGGATTCCAGCGGCGGGAAAATCCGTACCCGGTAATGTACCCTGTGATCCAGAAAAAATAGGAACAGAACATGGTGAAGATGAGCGAATCCTGCACTACGCGGCCGGTCACAGCCTGTGCCAAGGCCAGGTTGGCGCGTTGAAGCAGCACAGTGAAGCGAAACAACCATTCACCGTCAGGGGTCATGCGTACCGTAAACAGCCAGAACGGGACGATGAGTGTGAATATCAGAAACATCAGGTGGCAAATGGCCGATTGGAAACTTGTCCGCCCGATAATCAAGCCCAGGGTAACCCCCAGCAAGGCCAGGAACTCAGCCTGATCCAGGTCAGGCGCCCAACCGGTGGATTGAAGCAAAGCAGCCGGCAGCCAGACGCAGACTAATATTAGTGCGATCGACGGTCTATCCCACAGCTGATGAGGTTTTTTTAGCGTGGATTGAGTGTACAATAGAAAGCACCCAACTATGATAAGGGGTTGAGAATTAATGATACTACTGGATAGCCACCTTAATATTATCCTTCAGAATCTTGGAACTTGGCTCCTGCCAATCATGCAATTTTTTACCTTTATTGGATCGGATGCCTTCTTTTTAGTATTTTTTTCGATAATTTACTGGTGTTTTGACCGAAACCTGGGAATACGTCTTGGAGCAGTCTATCTGCTTGCATCAACGACGAATAGCATATTCAAACTTGTTTTTCAGCTTCCACGTCCCTACTGGGTCGATCCTTTGGTACAAGAATATGCCTCTGAACCCTCATTTGGATTGCCTTCCGGCCATGCGCAAATGTCAATGGCTACCTGGGGATCACTTGGAATAATTCGAAAGGAAAAATGGGTAAAGTGGACAATCCCCTTTATCATCCTTTTAATCGGTATATCGCGATTGTACCTTGGGGTTCATTTTTCTGCGGATGTGTTGGCAGGCTGGATATTTGGCTTTCTCGTACTTGTCTTTTTCTTCTTTTTTGAAGAACCAATTAGGCACAGATTAGCACACACGAAACCGTTTCTCATATTCATTCTTTCAATATTGCCAATTTTGATTATTCTGGGGGTTGGGATTCTTCTTTACTCCGACCTGCGTGGGTTTATCCCCCCCATGAACTGGATTACGTTTGGGAACAAGAATGGGCACCTTATTAATCCTGTCAGCATTACCGACCTGATATCGCGGTCAGGTCTATGGTTCGGCCTTGCTGCCGGTGTTTGCTGGCAAATGGGACAGAAAAAGAATCCAGGATGGATAAAAACAGAAGGTTCAGTCGGACAAAGGATATGGCGTTTCGTTATTGGGTTGGCCGGGATGTTATTCATCTATGGTATGTTGGGATTGGTTTTCCACCAAAAAGATACGACGTCCAATTTGATCCTGCAACTGGTACGGTTTTCGCTGGTGGGTTTCTGGATCAGCGGATTGGCGCCTGTAGTTTTTCTGCGCACAGGATTGGTAAAATCGGGTAATATAAAAAAGCGGAAAGCATCATAACTCTCTGGAGGGTCACTATGCGGAAAATTTTCGGTTTCTTGCTTGGCGCTGTAACAGGTGGGGTTCTGGGAGCTGCGGCGGCATTATTGCTGACTCCGGTGACCGGTATTGAGTTGCGCGGGCAAATCAACAGCCGTATTCGAATGATGCAAAAAGAAATCATCGATGCCCGAGACCAAAAGCGCGCCGAGCTGGAAAGAGAACTCCAGGCACTGCGCGCTCCAAAAGCGTGAAAAGGTTTTTTATTATTTCGTCAGGCTAAATTGATAGAAGGCTTTCTGGCGGGATAAGCGGGTTGTTCCGCTAACTACCAGAACAGCTCCTTTGGATCCTTTTTCAATAGTGACCGGTATTTCCACGTGGTTGCGGCTGTCCAGCGTGAGGTTGGTGACCGTTGTTGTTGGTCCATACTGGATCAATGATACTCTGTAAGATTGCGGCAGCATGTTTTGAATGCGCACAAATCCCTGCGCGTTCCATCCGCCGTTATCTGCCTCAAAGTCAGTCTGGTAGTTGATTTCAGGGATGGAAATATCATCGAGCAGTAATCCCTCTCCGTTGACTGCCGCGTCTGTGATGTATTCGAACCGCAGCTGTACTTTTTTCCCCTTCAAGAAGGAAAGGTCGACGGATTCCTTTTTCCAACCCCCGCTTTTCCCATTCCAACCGCAGCCGTAACTGTTACCGGATTTGTTTTCAGAGGTACATGAGACTGTAGGAATAATCTTCCACTGCGCGCCGTCTTCGCTGTAAACCAGGTAGGCATAATCATAGTCGGTTTCCAGGTCATACCAGGTCCAATATTCCAGGTGAAGTGGAGAGGTAACATCGGTAAAGTCGAATTCTTGCGTCAGGGTCATATCCGATTCGTCGCCTTTGTTTGACCAAAAGGCGTAATTGCCAGAGTGGGGATTTTGCGCAAGAACACCCGTTTCGAGCACACCCTGGAAAGACAGGTTATAGTCTCCCTCCGGGCAATTGAAACGCACGTAATCCACGCCATATTGTGAAACACTCCGTTCCCTTGTGGAGACCGGGCAATTCGACATTGTTTCCGTGTAATCCGGTTCGGGTGAATCAGGATAATTGTTATAGGTAAAACGGCCGTCACCCACCGAGGAATCTTTCAACAGGGTTGCCACAACCCAATCAGCGAAAACATCATCCGCTGTGATCTGTTTGCCGGTAACTTTATCAACTGCTTTGATGCTCAAGAGCACTTTATCAATAGCTGGCATACCGTTTTCTGGTTCTCCTACCAGTTGTTTGGTGGCTGATTCACCAAACCGGTCAAGGAAGTATGCAAGGAAGAGGAAGGATTCGCCGTAATGCGGGCGTGTCTTGTCATGATCATCCGGCCAGTCTGTCAATTGCTGGTCGGGATTCATGACATAAAGCGTATCGAATCCACCAGTGTCAAATCCATTCAGGAACTCCGCCAGAACGGAGAAACCCTCATTCATCCAGGTATCTTCATTACGGTCGCGATACCAGTGGATCATATGCTGAAACTCATGCGCGAGTGTGCCCTTGTCTTCTTCCCCGAAAAACAGATTATCCGCGCTCATAAAGAACGATTCATGACCATTGGAATCGGGCCTTGCCAGTGGATGAATGGAATCGATGGACGAAAATAGACCGGCAATACTGTCGCCCAATCCATGGGCATAAACGATATAAAGATGCGGGTCATTGTCAATTCCCGGTGTCCATTCAGGTCCAAAAAATTCCCTATTTGTGGGATAAATTTTGCTCTCGAAAATCTTTGCAAGTGATTCAACATCATCCTCATTGTACTCAACACCATCTTCTATCCAGAAGTAGGTATGATCGGTGATGTAAGCCAATTTTGCCCTGACTGTGTAATTCTCATTCGTGTCAGTATTCAACGCGGAAAAATTTTTCTCATCACCCAGCGAGTAAACGGGAACTGGAGCATTAATGGTTTCCGGGATATCCTTGATGCCTTTTAACCTCATGGCCAGATCGCGCAGGTCATTATTGGGAATTAGAGAAGATTCGAGTGTGTTCCGGGTTTCAACAGCCTTGGGATCAACTGTCGCGTCTGGAGCCGGGACCTTCATGGTTGCTTCAAGTGTGGTTTCTTCCGAGGCTTCCATTGTTGTATCAGTGAAGGTCTCCCAGGTGATGCCCTGGGTTTCAACGTATCGATAGGCGGCATAGATTCCGATGGCCGTGCAGCAGCATAGGAATCCAAACAGAACCCCCAGGATTATCCAGACCGTTTTATTCGTCATTGATCCTCCAAAACCTATTTATTGATCCCTTCGATGTAATTACCAGTAATTTTTTTGACAGACAATACCATACCAGCGGAAATCCAGAAAAATGGCATGGCAAATGAATCGATGCTGAACCCTTCAAGTATTATACCGATGACAATAAAGATCCCCCAATAGCGTGCAAAAGCTCCAGGTTGCCTGAAGTCCAGTTTCATTTTTAATGACTCTCGTAGAAATGAGAGCAGCCAGGAGGAAAAGAAGGCAAATCCGACCAGACCTGTCTCGGCAAAAAGACGGATCCAAAGGTTTTTTATGTTCGGCAAATCAGTCGAACGGTACAGTAACCTGCGTACTTCAATAAGGTTCATTCCATAGGAGGGAATGGTTTCGGAAAACCATTTCCCCGCGTTTCCCAGGCCCACTCCGAGAACGGGGTATCGATTGAAAATTTCCCAACCTGCCTGCCAGTACACTACCCGCTCGCCAAATTGGAGCGCGTTGGCATAGCGGTTGAAATTTTTGAGCTGCCAGAATTCTTGTGTAAACAGATCAGCCATTCGAGGATCGACCTTACTCATCCCAAAGGCTGCCAGAACGATCACAGCCAGGTAGATTGAAATCAATCCAAGTGTGATCAACAGAGTTGCGGTAGTCTTATGATCACGCCCGGCTTTTAAATGGTATTGTATCCATTTGACCAGCCGAATATTCCACTGGATAACCAAAAAGGCCGCCATGCAAAAGAACGAAATCCAGCCCACGCGGGAGAGCGTGAGAATAAGCACCAGAACCCCCAATGCCAACAAAACCATTTCAACTGTGATCTTTCGGAACAGGCGCCAAGTGAAGGCGGAATAGCGCCCTATCACCGCCGCCAGCCACATCGGAAGGTACAGCAGATTCAGCATATGCGCTAGCCAGGATGGTTCAAGCGCGAAACCGGCTGCCCTCTGTCTGTATAAAGGCCCCATCGAAATCAAATCCTGAAAATCACGCATCCAGCCAGGGTACCGGCCGCTAACAAACCATGTCCCAGATTGCATAATCGACCACACCAGCATGAGAAGACCGCCCAGGTAAATCCATTTCAAAGCATGGCGAAATTCTTTTTCAGTAGAAACCAGTGAATATGTCACCAGAAAATAGGCAACACCTACCAGCAAAGTGATGAATGCTGATAAGGACGAACGGATCGTTCCCGCATCCTTGAACGTGGGAACCTGAATAAATTGAGCGGCAGCTATGGATAACAACGCAGCAAGGATAAATCCCAATAATGGCAGGCTGGCACGCGGAATCCCACCATTTCGTATCAGGTATGGCAGCAATTGAAGAACGAGCAGTACTGCCAGAGTCAGAACGGAAGGACCGGCAATTGTGTTGATATGCAGCAGATCGCGCACCGCTGGCATGCTGGTAATGGGAAGAAGAATCAGAAGGACCGCCCATAAAATGCCAACCGCGAATGTGTAAATTTGGGAGAGGATTCGCATTACAGGTCAGATTTTTATGATGAATAATGAAACAAGGGAGGCAATGAGAAGACCAGCCAGACAACCGGCCAGTACCAAAACTCCGCGCGAATACAGGACCGGTGATGCAGAAGATATGGCTTCCTGGGCGAGTGCGAAATTGAGGCCCGGGAAATACCCCTGTGCTTCCGACTGCCAGCGGTTCATGTCTTCTCCCGAATCTTGCATTTCACGCAACAGGGCCGATCGGTTCGACGCCTGACAGAGTGGTTGCACGGGCAACACGGATGTGCTCTGCTGCAAACATGTTTCCAGGGACAGGATGTGCCTGTGAAGTGTGTCCGCTTTCCAGGCAGCCTGCCGGGCGTTTTGCAGAGCGGTCAGCGTTTCGCTGCCCCACAGATTTGCCAGACGTGCAGCAGTCTCCGTGTCTGACCAGATGACTTTCAACAACCACTGATCAAACCGTCGTTCGGCAGTAAGATACTCGCGCAGGGTCGTTTGCCCGGGAACCAACCCGGTTTCCTGCGCTTTATCCTTCACTGATTGCAGAACCCGGGTAGACTGGATGATATCTCCAGCGGCCTCCATGGCTTGATCTTCTTCAATGTCTGTCAAAAGACCTGTTCGCGCGAAATCAATACTAAATGAAAACACAGCCACAGCTTCATACCGCGGTGAAAGAAGCGCTGAAGCCAATATGCCGCCCAATCCTCCCAGGACGGCGCCGATGATCAGAATTTTCCAATAATGACGCAACTCCCGGAATAGATGAGGGAAAGTCAAATCTGATTTCTGCAAGGGAGATTCCATAAATAGAAAATCAGTACGCAAGGACAAAATTGAACACAACCAGGTTTTTTGTACACTCGGAATATGTGTCAAAACTATATTTCTTTGACAATTCATGACCTTCAAGGTCAAACAATTGAATATCAATAGTGGCGTAGGTACGTTCTGGTGGAACAGGAAGGCTCATTTCAAATCCTCCGGGGCCATACGCTGGTGAGGCACCGGCGTATCCCATTTGATCCACAGGCGTTCCGTTGGAATCACCAGTGATAACCGCCACCACATCCATTTGCGGCTCGTTATTCTTTCCAAACACCTGCCCCGACACACCGCTCCAGTTACACCCAAGTTCTGGATGGGCAAAGTTTTTTGTATACTTTGGCGCCCCCTTCTGGGGCTTGTATATCCAGGTCGCGGGTGTTGATGTTTTGGTAACTGACGGGGTGAATGTTTTTGTTCGTACTCTGGTAGGCTCCAGCGTAAAGTAAACGGTTTCTGTCGGTGTTGGTGTCTTTGTGGGAGTAAACGTGGAGAATTGAGGCATAGTTGGCTTGATGTAATCCGGCTGCGGAGTCTCAGTAATGATCTCAGAAGAGGGATCGATTGATTCATCGGTGGATAATTCGGGCTCTTCCTGTTCCGGTGTGAGCAGGGTGTCTTCCAGCAACGGCAGGCAGGCATCTCCATCCACATTTTCAGCGCAAAGGGTTTGTTGCACACATTCCACACAGATAGTGGGAGTGCCAATAAAAATTTCCGCCGGAGATGTGATCACACAGGCAGAAATGATGATCAGCAATCCAATAAGAAACAGGGCTTTTTTCAACATGAGCTACCCCTCATCGTATTTTTCATATGAAGTGGATTTTACCTCGAAACACAGCCGAACACTTACTGATAAATATACTTGAAAACAAATTATGAACAAATCGAAGAAACCGGAACTGATAAAAAATTATATTTCTGAAATAATGGATTTGTCGGTAAAATAGAAGACTGGATGGATTGCAGTCACTACTAAGGGAGGGTGGTTATTTTACTAATGAACCTTACAAAAATTCCCGAAAATAGAAAGACCAATATTTCAATTTTTCTTTTCATATTATGCATTATTCTGCTTGGACTATTTATCAGAATTCAATATATAAATAAGTCCAGTTTTATCATGAATGATGGTGGTATGTTTTATTCCATGATTCTGGATCTTCAGAAAAATAACTTTAGCCTCCCTTTTTTTACTTCATATAATTTTAGTAACATCCCCTATGCTTATCCACCCCTGTCCTTCTATGTCGCTGCTATCTTAAATGAATTTTTGGGGATTGATCTTGTTTCCATATTCCGATATTTCCCATTATTTTTCAATCTCCTTTCCATACCGGCCTTCTATTTATTGGCAAATGAAATTACGTTAAACGAACGACAATCGATAATAGCCACTGCTTTCTATGCCATTCTTATCCCGGGATATGAATGGTTGATCACAGGCGGAGGACTTACCAGATCTCCGGCCCAAACATATTTTATTCTCTCCTTATCATTCTTTATTAACTATGGGAGGACACATAAAAAATCCGCATTGTTTTTTTCCATTCTTACCTCAGCATTAATGACATGGCATCATCTTGAATATTGCTGGTTATTGATGTTCAGTCTGGTCATATTTTGCGTAAGAACTTTTAAATTTAAGGAATGTATTCAAACCGGCCTGATTTATCTTGCAGGTTTTTTAATAATCACCGGCCCCTATTGGGCGATTGTGATCACCCGTCACGGTTTTGCACCAATTTTATCTGCGGTGTCCTCTGGAGAGTTCGATCTGGTTAAACCAATAAGCCGATTAATACTCATGGTTTATACAGAAGAATCGCTGATAAATTATGTCAACGTTTTGGCCATATTTGGGCTTCTCTATTGTCTCTTTAGTGGGAAACATAGAATTGTGATTTGGTTCCTGCTTATATCATTCCTAAATCCACGCAGCGCAAACAGGTCGTTGATCTTTCCTGTTTCCATATTCGCTTCGATCGCCATTGATTCCTTGATATGTCCGGAATTAGATCGTCTTTTTCATTCGCGCCATTCTGAATTAAGCTCCAATAATGAAAAAAAAGGATACCGGCATCTAAAGTATTCCCATATTTTTATCCTTTTCTCGATACTGTATCCTTTTTTCCTCGGTTTTTTGAACGCGCTGGGCGGAAGACCGGTTCTCACGGAAATCAAGAAACCGGAGATAGAAGCCATGAATTGGATAAAAAACAATACTCCAGCTGACAGTACTTTTATCGTTCTTAACAATTCAATCGCATGGAGCATGGATAAAACAGGCGAATGGTTTCCAACCCTGGCTCAACGAAAAAGTCAAACCACTGTGCAGGGGACTGAATGGTTGACCCCAAGCTCATTTGAATCAAACAAGGAAAAGTATAATGAGCTAAAAAAATGCATAAATATTGGGGCATCTTGCCTTGAAACCTGGATCGAAAAAAATCAGGTTAAGTATGATTACTTATATCTTTCGCGAGATGATTGTCAAAAAGATGATGCGTATTGCCTGAATTTTATTGAGACATCGATTCGCTCGGAAAATAAATATGAACCAATCTTTGAGAATAGCAATGCCGTCGTTTTTAAATTAGAAAATTTTGATAATGCCAGTACGCATTAGAAGGACGACATCAGGCAGCATCATATTTTTTTCTGGAAATCTTTATATTTGGAATCAATAAATGAAGTTACAAATTTCTAAATTCAAATTAGTTAAGTATTCTATTATCAGCATCCTATTGATAATAGCAATTTTTATTAATTTTCTTTTTGTTGTTACTGGATTAAGTTCGTTACACGATTATGGATCATTTATCGCTTCAGGTCAGTTGGCGAACCAAAATCAAAATCCCTATTCCACAGAAAATCCACTTGTCTTCTCTGTAAAATTCTCAGGCATTAACCTTGAAGGCAAAGCTCCAAATTTAAATCCTCCAATATCAATATTGATATTTCAACTCGCGGCTCAGTACGACCCTTATGTTTCCATTAATATCTGGCGGCTGGTTTCAATATTACTTTACCTGATATGTATCTTCATGCTACACAGGGTTTTCCCGTCGCATGGGTCGACTTCCATTTTTCGAATTTTCTGGGCTGTCAGTCTGGCTGGATTCTGGCATACCATTCAATTGGGGCAGATTTACAGCGTCATGGTATTGTTTACTGTTCTTGCCTGGATATTTCTCTATAAAAAAAGGGTGATTATCGCCGGAGTTTTTCTTGGCCTGTTAATTGCCATCAAACCAAATTACATTTTTTGGGCTATTCTTCTTTTAATTGCAGGAAATTGGAAATCATTTCTTTCAGCTGGCATCTCGGCAATGAGCATCAGCATGATTGCCCTAATCACCGATGGGATAGATATATACAGACAATGGTTGGAAGCCAGTTCGATATATACAGATAATTTGTTACTTTTCCCCGGGAACAATTCATTTCAAGGACTTACTGCCAGAATCGGACTGCCGCAGATGGGTGTCATAATGGCTATTCTTGTCGCGGTCGCGGTATCAGTTTACATTTGGAACAGCCATCGCAGTGGGTACATAGTCAATTCACTGGGAATAATTGTTTCCCTGTTGATTTCCCCAATCGCATGGACGGGATATACATTAACAGTGCTTCCCATCTTTTTTGAAGCGTCTGCATGGGATTGGAAATTAAAATGGAGCGCGCCAATATTTTCAATCCCTGTGATCTTTTCATTGGTGATTTTTAAAATGTCTTATGCCGCATTCGTTATTTTTGGCTGGCTATATGGTTGGGGTTTACTAATTTTATTGTTTGGATCAATTTTTCCACTCTCCAATTTGAAAGAAAGAATAGCAGCCAGAATTAGAAGCATCCACACAAATTGATCAACTTCAAACAAAAAACTATACGAAATATTTGCAATGGTCACATAGCTAAACAAAACAACAGGTAAAAGAGAGAGCACACCAGCCTTTTTTATAAATGTCGAAATCGCTCTATATCCGGTAGTGATAAAAAACAACAAAAAGGATATTAGCCCGATAATTCCTGTGTTTAAAAGAATATCAAGAAAACCATTATCCGCGAAATACACCTGATACGGCCAACCGTGTCTTGTCTGTAAATCCACCCGAAATGCCTCATTATTCCACAAGGCTCCAAATCCAAAGCCCAACACTGGTTTCTGTACCCAAACTCTTGTTATCAGATCACTCCATACCGGTGTTCTTCCGGTTAAAGTGGATGATCGATTAAGTAACGAAAAAACAATATTTAAATTGAATGAAAAGAAGACAATAACTAATATGGCAATACCACCAATTATGAAATAATGTTTTTTTTCAAGCCTGCTTTTGTACTGGAGCCAGGTAAAAGCCAGCAGAACCAATCCATTCAAGACAATGAAAATTACAATCCCCGTTGCTGAGCGACTGCCAATAACAAGAATTAACGCTAACAAAAAAAGAACCAATGAACCAATCACCCATACAAGTTGTTTTCGTGCCGCCCAGGCTTTTAAAAGGAAAATCGCTGAAAAAAAAGCTGCCAGACTTCCTAAATGATTCCGATGCCAGAAAATGCCTCTCCATGCTCCCAAAAAAGTGGGATTATTAAGTCTTGCCAGCCCAGGGAACTGAAACACCAAAATAATACTTAAAAGGACACAAAAAGCACCATAATAAACGAGGATATCCAATACAGATTCCGGCGTATGTTTCGCAGCCAGATAAACACCCATCAGGCATCCGAAAATCATCAAAGTTAATTCATAGGCGGTTGCCAAAAAACCTGTAGTCCAGAATATGGAAAAAATTGAATAAAGAATAAAAACCAATAATGGAATTTGAAATTTAATTATTTTAATAAAGACAACTCCTAACGATGTCAACCATAATTGGATAACGAGTAAGATCAGGACAATAAAACAAATTTGCAGAACAGGCCAGGCAGGATCATTTGCATCTAGAAAGTTGGGGAATTGACCGATAACAGTAAACGAAGTTGAATTTGTTAAGAAGAAGGCAGAGATTATCAGCAGAATATCCAGGAAACAAATAATCGAGTTCTTTCTGATCATAGTATCATTTCACCCGTTTGTATTCTCAATACGATCCGCGTCCAATCAGCACCACCCAGATCGTTCTGACCAGGATCTGGATATCCAACCAGATGGAATAATTTTGAATGTAGTATAGATCATCTTCCGTGTGCAGGTGCATGGGTCGGTCACTGCGGCCATTCACCTGCCACCAGCCGGTCAAACCGGGAGGAACGGCAAAACGTTTGCGCTGCCAGGGTTGGTATTTATCCACCAGATACGGCATTTCCGGGCGTGGACCCACCAGGCTCATGGTGCCGTTGAGAATGTTGATCAACTGAGGGAACTCATCCAGACTAAAACGGCGCAGCACCCGGCCTACTTTCGTGATTCGCGGGTCATTGCGCGTTTTGTGGATCAGATTGCCATCCGCGTCTACTTGTTCCACCTGGCTTTTCAATTCTTCGGCGTTCTTCACCATCGTTCTGAATTTCAACATGGAAAAAATACGCCCGTTCTCCCCCACCCTTTTCTGGCGGAACAGGATGGGACGGCCGTCTTCCAGCAGGATGGCCAGTGAGATAAGACCCAATAGTGGCGAGATCAAGATCAAACCCAACAGGCTCAGAACAAAATCAAAAATCCGTTTGATCAGGCGTTGATAATCATCAATGGCCGACGCGCGCAGATCCAGCATGGGTATTCCGGCAAAATCTTCGATGCCGGTTCGGTAAAGGGCCAGGTCGAAAAACCCCAGTGCCACCCACAAGCGAACCGGCTCTTTATCCAACGCCTGGACAATGGCTGCCATTTCGGGATAAGCGGAATATGGCAAAGCAAGGACTACATCACTGATTCTTTCCCGGATGACGATTTCCTTGACATCCGCTTTGCCGCCCAATAACGCCGGGGATTTTTCCAGGTCGTCATCGATAAAGCCGGAAAAATCAAGGTTGCCAGTGTATGATGATTCTATCTGTGTCAAAATTCGCTGCCCCAGTGATCCTGCTCCAACAATCAACACCCGCCGTTTGCCCTCCGGTGCTGATTTTTGCCTTCGGAAATAGAGGCGTACAACCAATCTCCAGGAGATGAGCAGTAAATAAGAGAGGATGACGAATACCAGAAATAGAGAGCGGGAGACTTCACGGAAGGAGAGGTAGAGAATTCCCGCCGAAGAAATGGAAGCAATGAACACAGCCAGGGATACCGCGCTGAATTCATCCACCACCCGGAGGTATTTCTTACCGTCATAAATGGATAACGAAATGAATATAAACAGCCAAATGACCGGGAAGATCAGGAATAACGCCGGCGGAATCAAATAGGGTAAAGGTACCTTTTCAAATAAATCAAACTTATTCATCCAGGGGCGAATTAAAACTGCCACCTGAAGACTGAGGATAACAGACAAGCCATCAAGGAAGATGGAGAGAAGGGCGAAATTAGTAGAAAAACGCCTTAACATTTATCCTTCCATCCTGACTGGTTTTTCCATAAATTTCAATGAAATTTCCACCTTCTAGTGGTTTCCCAGACTTGTCCGCCTGCCGAATAGGCGCATATACCCTTGCGGATCAAATGTGATTATGTGCAGCCTTTGAAGTACAAATGCAAAAAGAAAAATCAGGTTGAACCAAGTATAACGAATCCACAGTCGTTCAGGGTCCTGGGTTAGTCGGAAAAGCCATTCAAATCCCATGGATCGTATGACCTCAGGTGCCTGCTTGATCTTGCCGGAGAAGAAATCGAAAGTTGCACCTGAAGGCACCAGGATGGAACCTCGGATCTTTTCCAGGTGTTCATGGATCCAGACATCCTGTTTTGGCGAGCCAAGACCCACCCAGATAAAATCAGGCTTTGCCCCATTAATCATCCGGCACAACTCATCGTCTTCCTCTTCTGTAAGCTTGCGAAATGGCGGAGAATAAAGCCCAACGAAGTTCAAACCCTGAAATTTCTCATTCAAATAATCTCTAATTTTCTCAGGCGCGCCCGGAAATCCGCCGTATAAGAAATAGGTGTAATGTTTCTCGGCAGCACACGCGCTAACCTGTAATAACAAATCGGGCGCGTAAAATCGATCGGTATTTTTTCGCACAAATGCCCTCGCCCACTTGACAAATGGCATACTGTCAATACCAATCAGGTCAGATGTGTTGTACATATCGCGTAATTTTTTGTCAAGCAGCGCGGAAACACAGATATGCACGTTGATCACCGACAGGCAGTGTGAACGGGTTGATTTGTCTTCCAACCAACGATCAAAAATTGGGAACATTTCATCATAAGACAGGCAGTCCATATGGATGCCCAGAATGTTCAACTTATCCATCAAAGTCAACTTTCCCTGATTGGATTTGAGAAACCGCCCATGCGTAAGTTTGCCGGATACCGTCGTCAATGGATGTAAAAACATCCCACCCGAGAATGTTTTTTGCCCGTGTGAAGTCACCGGATCGCCCCCCATCGCCTTCAGGTTTGGACGTATCAAACATGACAGGTATATCTTTCCCGGAGATATTAATGATGATCCGGGCTAATTGGGCTACGGTTGTCTCCTTCGCGGTGCCAATCTGGATCGCCCCTTTGTTCATTCCTCGTAATGGCAACCGCAACAGGGCGTCAATAACGTCGCCAACAAAAACAAAATCCCGTGATTGCTTCCCGGACCCCCAGACAATGAAATCTTCTTGCGGGTAGAGGATGGCTTTCCGAATCAGGCTGGGGATGACCTGAGAACGCTTTCGCGAAAGGATGGAACGCGGACCATACACATTCTGAAGCCGCAAGATGCCGACGTTCGCCGCACCCTTTTCCGCCAGCAGACTTGCCTCATATTCACCCATGAGTTTTGACCAACCATAAGCAGATTCTGGATCTGCCGGATAAACCTGGTCTTCTGTCAGCGGGATCCCTCCAGGTTTGAGTTGAAGGTTTTTGGGGTAACTGCACGCCGTCCCAACATATACTAAATTTTCAACTCCGGTTTCGGAAACCGCTCTGAATGTATTTGTGTTGATTAATACATTGGAATTGAAGAGAAAGAGTTCGTTATTGAAAACAAAATCGATTCCGGCGACGATATCCGCAAGATGGAAAACCATATCCGGCTCGGCAATATCCATGGATTGTCTCGCGTTGGAAAAGTCACGCAAATCCAATTCGAAAAAATTCGTCTCCATCGGTACCCAATAACGGGTCTCATCGAGAGACAGGTTGCTTTTCGACCCGCGCCACAGGTTATCCACAACAAAGACTCGGGCGTCCAAGCGTACCAGGGCTTCCACCAGCCAAGAGCCGATAAAACCGGCGCCGCCGGTTACCAGGATGCGTTTGTTTGAAAACCAATCCAGGTCAAAATTTTCGTTACGCAGCCGGTCAATTATGGTTGTAATCATAGAGCTATCCATCACGCACGGCCTCATTTGGTAAACAAAGTGCCAAAATCGATCTTTCGAAAAATTTCGCACTTGCCATCGATTGTTGCATCAAGAATTTCCCTGCCGTCTTTTTCAAACATTTCGCGAGCGAGCCGGTATTCTATTTCTGAGCGTAATAAATCAGGCAACTGCCACTTGAATCCCTTGGGGAAGTACTTTGGATCAAAATGACTTTCATCCTTTTCGGATTGGCGGACTTCCACTTTACTTGGAACACCTTTTTCCCGATAATTGTGGTCCAATCCAACCAGGATCACCTGCCGGAAACCCATGTAGTAAGCCAGTTGCAGTGCGGCAAAAGTGACTGTTGCCCCAAAGACCATTGGCCGAGTGAGGTCCGTTTCAAAATAGTCATTAATTACCATCCTGGACTTGAGAAAGACCTGTTCTGAGGTCGGAGGTCCAAAATATTTCCGGCGATTCCAGTTTAGGAATTTGGGTATTTTAACTTCACGAATTTCTGCCGCGCACTGTTCAAGGATGAGTTCATTCACAACTACCAGGAAACTCGGCCTGAAGGTTGAACGTTCGAAATTTAGATAGATACGATTCAAACCAAAACTAAATTCGCCCGAAAGCAATTCAAGATTGGTACGTTGCAGACTCGGGCCATTGGCAACAATAAAACAGCGTTTTCCTGAATATCTATTATGGAGATCTTTAATTAACCGCCTGTTCGTTTCGGCTTCAGCACCAATGCTCCACATCCAGGCATGCGGGATCTCTGTTACCCTAGCGCGAATTGCCGTTATGATCCTCTGCGGGGTGATCTCACCTAAACGTAATCTGCCCTGTCCACCCATCAGTGGTCTCCCTTAATGCAAATGAAATAGTTGGATGGGAAAAGGAATTCGGAAAATCCGATGTGAGTGGCAAATAATAAGAGCCTTCTCAAACGCGGATATTTTGCCACCATATACTTGTCCCTGACTGGAATTACCAGGTGAAAAGTGTCGGAAGCCATTTGTATGAATTCCTTTTCAGTAAATCCTGCGTGAGCACCAAAATAGTTCTCGAATTTTCCAGCCAACCGGTATTTGAGATCATTCAAATTCCATTTGACCTTCATTAAAATTGATTCATTATTGCTGGTTCCAATATAGGATACCAGACGATGTTTATTCGGAAAACCGATGAAAAGAACAGATCCAGGCTGCATTACGCGGAAAAATTCATGAAGGGTTGTAACCGGATCCGTTACATGCTCGAGGACATGATAGCTGTACACAAATGAGAAGCTCTTTTCAGCAAAACCAAGTTTAGAAATATCTTGAATGAATAGATTTACAGTTGGATGATCGTCTTGCCAGTTCTTGCTTGATATATTGAGATCAACCCCGGCTGTCTCCATCTGAAAAACTTCATGAACCAGGATGGCTTCAATCCCTGATCCAGCTCCTGCGACAAGAATTCTGCCGCCTTTCTTGAAATCCATATATCGCCGGGCAACCTCGTAAATTGCCTTCACTACGGCTCGCATCTTTGCTTCAACAACGGACTCTAAAGGGGCGTATCCTGTTTCTTTGCTATAGTTATCAGTCGTTGAATTTTCCGGAGTTTTTAGCTCCATTCCATCAGGGTTGAGGAGATAAGCCGGATTGTCATCAGTCCGTGGCCGTCGGGTGATCGCCATGGAACAGGTAAATATGAGCATCAACATATACTGGGTTTCTGGATGCCCGAGGGTTAAAACCGATTCCGTTGAGCCCATCAATAAAAAATATATGAGAATAAAAAAGAGGATTTTCGCGGGTAGGTCGTTATTTTCCAATGAAAATTTGCCCAGGTTGAATAACGTCATTGATATTAGGATCAACGTGAGCAGCAGACCCACATACCCGATCTCTATGGTAAGTTGAAGAGGGAAATTATGAGCGGATATTGTCTCAGGCAGCGCCCATGGCAGGAATAGATTCGAATAAAGTCTGGAAATGTGAGATATCAATTGACCGTCAAATCCATAACCAATCAGATGCATTGGGTGGAAATCACTAAAAAAATCTGTGAACGCGGTCCAGATCACCATCCGACCCGATAACAGGGAATTTGCACCCGCCCCTGAAGTGGAATGGGAAAAAGACAACCAGGCCGGACCCTGACAATACCGCATGATCTGTATTAATCCAATCGGAATAAGAAGAGAAATGGGTGCCAGCCATTTTAAAACAGGGAATGTGCGGGTAAAAGGGATCAGCATGACCAGACCAGCGGCAATAGCAAAAACAAGCGCGCCGCGGCAGTCGGTTAAAACAATGACATAAATACCGGTTAATAACCCTGCCAGTCCAAAGCCTTTTTCAATTCGGTTCCTACCCTGCATCAGGAATAGAAGGCCAGCCAGGAATGCCGCGCCACCCATGATCCCACTTGAATTAAATCCGACCGATGTGGGAAATAACGTTCTTGAGGTTATGATCCCCAATTTAGCCAGGAACATTGCGGGAAATGTTTTGGTGAATGGATAAGGTGGTTCAAATCCAATCACCTGTAGAAGACAATTGGCAACAATATACGCAATTAAGGTGTAACAAACCGCACTCCGGTATTCGAACGAATCGGAATTATCGCGTTTCCTCAAAAAAACCACGAACGTGAAGAGTGTGAGGCAAATCCAGCTGATCCAATTCCAGAACGCGATTTCCGGTGAGACAATATACGAATAGGCGGCCCGAAGATGCGCCACGCTCTCGATCAATATAAAGAGTATGAGCAGACCAACAAAGATTCGATTTATTACAACAAGTTCGGTTTCCTTTTTCGCCAGTTTAATACCGCCGCGAATGGCAAAAAAAAGGAGAATCAGGAGGCAGATAAATCGAATGACAAGCTGGGGAATATATGAAAATGGTACATGTGCCATCGTAAGAAACAACGAAAGAACAAGAACCCAATAATCCAACCCCGCATTCAATAATGACTGATTTTTCCGGGTATTAATTTCACCTTTCACAATAGATTGATTGTACACTAAAGTCTTTTTGAAGAAAAAAGACAGAGGGCCTCCAAATTATTACCGCTGGGGAGCATTGTAAGTTTTGATTTGTTTGGAAAATTCCGTTCTTAAGCTACTTCAACCGGGAAAATATCTCGGAAAACAACTGGTTGTCCTCTTTATCCAATCCAAGGAATTTAAGTGTAAACAGAAATACCACTGTTACAAGGATGCAACAGGCCAGCAATGAGACCAAATCGGAGATTTGGAATAGACGTGGAAAAAACCCGGCAATTACTGCCAGGCAGCCCGCGAGAATTCCTTTGTAGAATCGACGATCATATGGCCAAAGACCTGCGTTTGTTTTCGCCATGATTGCGGCTGCGATATTCATTCCTCCCACGGAGATGGATGTCCCGATTGCCGCTCCGCTTATCCCGATCATCGGGACGAGCGCTAAACAAAGAGCGGTATTAACAACCAGAGCAGCAGAGGTAAGCCAAAACCAGCTTTTTTGCCGGCCAGTCATGATCAATAACATCCCCACAGCTCCAGTCGCACAATTGATCAATTGTCCAGCCGCCAGGATAATCAACGCAATCCAACCGGATATGTACTCAGAGCCATATACCACCGATAGAAGAATTGGGGATTGAAGAAGAAAGATCACAAATGGAATGATCCCAAGGTAAAAATTCCATTTGGTTCCCACACGATATATTTCCTGCAGCCTTTCCCGATTTTTACGCGAATAGAGATCCGCGAACATGGGTCCGAGTATGGCATTGAAGGCCGCGTACAGGATGACAAAGATCATCGAGAGTTGGGAGATGGCCTGGTAAATGCCGTTCTCAGTGGAAGATAACAACGATCCTATGATCAACCTGTCAACCCAGAACACAAATACAGAAAACACTCCCGCCAGAGATGTGGGAATTGAAAATGCCAGCACAGACCTGATTTCGGAGAGATCTGCGCGCACTTTGGGTGAACCTAAAATTGAAAAGAGTGATCTGACAATCACGATACCCAGAATTCCGGTCAATAAAAACGATACAGTATCAGCTAGGATGGCCGCTTCAACAGACAATTTGATAGCCAGAATGGCGCCGACGATTAAAACGATGGCAACCAGGGGTTGCCCAATATCCTCCAGTAAAACCGAATACTTCATGTTTAATGTGGTTCGGGTGGCGGCACTGGAGATGGGCAAAATGGCGCAAAACGGGAGGAATAAGGAGAACAACCTGAACACAATGGTCAGCTCAGGTTTCTGAAAAACGGAAAGGCTTAACCAGGGGGCAATCAGGTAAAGAATGATTCCTAAAATAATACCTGTAAAAGCCGAAATCCATAACGAACTGGAAAGCAATCCTTTGATCAGTTCCGGTTTGTCCTGTTTTTTATATTCGGGGACAAACCTGATAACTCCCTGGGGGAATCCCAAGGGTATGACCATCTGTAAGATCCGGAAAACTGTCCACCCTATCGAAAAGAGGCCAAACTGGCTCGCTCCAAGCGTTCGCGCCAGAATGACGTCCGTAATAAAACTCAACCCCCGGCCCGCGACCTTTCCCACCAGTGACAGGCTGGCCCCTCCGGCGATATGCTTTACATCCTGGCCAGAAGGATCAATTTCCATCATCAGGCCAGGTTGACTGTCACCATCCCCCATTATTTCTCATCTTCCAGCAACCTCAACAGGTATTGCCCGTACTGATTGGCGGAAATCTTTTCCGCCTGTTTCTTCAATCCATCTTTGTCTATATACCCCATACGGTAGGCGATTTCTTCCGGGCATGAGATCATCCACCCCTGGCGCTCTTCCACCACCTGCACGAAATTAGCTGCCTGCAACAGCGATTCCTGCGTGCCGGCATCCAGCCAGGCAATGCCTCTACCCAACACTTCCACGCGAAGTTCATCGCGATCCAGGTATTTCTGGATCAGGTCAGTGATTTCCAGTTCTCCGCGTCTGGATGGTTTCTGGTTTTCCACTTCTTTACACACGGTATTATCAAAAAAATAGATACCGGGCACGGCAAAATTGGAGCGCGGGTTTTCAGGCTTTTCTTCCAGGCTGATCACTTTGCCGGTGGCGTCATCAAATTCGACAACCCCGTAGCGTTCCGGGTCGCGCACCGGGTAGGCAAAAATAACCGCGCCTGACGTATTGCGCGAGGCGGATTGCAGCTTATCCACCAGGCCAGATCCGTAGATGATGTTATCACCCAGGATTAATGCCACCGGGTCGCAGCCAATGAAATCGCGGCCGATAATAAACGCGTCAGCCAGCCCGCGCGGGGACGGCTGTTCGGCAAAAGAGAATTTCATTCCCCATTGTGATCCATCCCCCAGCAAGCGCTGGAACGCGTCCAT
>CAYNJT010000011.1:30897-64222 GCA_964397625.1 uncultured Leptolinea sp.
AGAATTTCATTCCCCATTGTGATCCATCCCCCAGCAAGCGCTGGAACGCGTCCATACTATCCGGTGAGGTGATGATCAACACCTCACGGATACCTGCCAACATTAAAGTGGAAAGCGGGTAATACACCATGGGCTTGTCATAAACCGGCAGCAACTGCTTGCTCATTGCCAGCGTTAATGGATACAACCGGGTTCCATAACCACCTGCCAGAATGATCCCTTTCATTTTTTGTTGCCTCCACGTTCCGAGTAATTCTTTCGCATCCAATCTTTATACGTCTGTCTGGCAGTGATACACTCAACCCAGGCCAGGTTATCAAGGTACCATCGCACCGTCTTTCGTAAACCAGTCTCCAGAGTATGGCGCGGCGACCAACCCAATTCCCGGTTGATCTTCGTGCTGTCCATGGCATAACGCCGGTCGTGGCCTGGCCGGTCTTCCACATAGGTGATCAGTGATTCATGCGGCCGGAATTTGGATTGCGGAACCAGCTCATCCAACAACCGGCAAATCGTCTGCACAATGGTCAGGTTTGCCGGCTGGTTTGATCCGCCGATATTGTAGGTCTCGCCAACACGCCCTTTGAGAACAATCTGTTCAATGGCCTCACAGTGGTCTTCCACATAAAGCCAGTCTCTAATCTGCTGTCCGTCGCCGTATACCGGTATCTTACGACCTTTCAACGCGTTCAAGATAACCACCGGTATCAACTTTTCCGGAAATTGGAAAGGCCCGTAATTATTAGAGCAATTGGATATGGTAACAGGAAGACCATACGTGTGCCCATAAGCCCGCACCAGATGATCGCTCCCCGCCTTGGAGGCTGAATATGGGGAGTTAGGCAGATAGGGAGATTCCTCCGTCCAGGCCGGTTCGCCTGCCTTCAGAGTGCCAAAAACCTCATCCGTGGAGATATGATGAAAGCGTTTTTCTCGAGTTGATGGACTGGCATCATCTTGCCAGTAATGTCGAACAGCGTCAAGCAGTGTTGCAGTTCCGGTGATATTGGTTTGAATGAATTGCATTGGGCCGAGAATGGAACGGTCAACATGTGTCTCAGCAGCAAAATGAACAACTGTGTCTATGTTTTTCTCTCGCAACAGGGCGTCAAGCAGGGGGCGGTCGCAAATATCACCCTGCACAAAATCATAGCAAGCCTGCCCCTCAAAACCTGCCAGATTCTCCCTGGTACCGGCATAGGTTAATAGATCCAGATTCGTTACATGTACATCAGGTTGAGTGGTTAAGATTCTGTGAATAAAATTGGTTCCGATAAATCCGGCCCCGCCGGTTACCAGCCAGTTTGCCATGCAGCCTCCAACAATCCATCTGGGTTTGCGAGTGAATTATAGTGGAAAAATGAAAAACAGCCTTATATGTCTATCTGCATAACCGGTAAAATAATGTATAATAATATACAGGCAGACCTTAAAATTTTTTCTGTAGTGTGTTTCTACAGATTGCCTTCTACATTGAAGCGATTGAGTATTTCGGAATCATCCCTCCCGGAATGGGAGTAGAAGTTGGCAGCATTGCACTTTTCATACAGGGTTTTACTCGTGGTAGTTGCCTTTACTGGCATCCCTGTACTTACAGATGTGTATAACAGATCTACCTGATTATCTGTTATATACGCTGACTCATAGTAGCCTCCAACCTGCTCATCAAAATACCGGGGGTGTGCCATCACAGGCGAGCCATACCTGTCGAGAAATCACACGCGATTTAACCAGAAAATACTCATGGAAGGCGGTCGGCTTATGAATCGATCAGGTGATCTGCATGCCCTGTATTACCGACCTAAAGATCCAGAAGCATAATCCCAACCGCCTAAATGTGTATCTTGACGGTGAATATGCCTTTGGAGTAGAAAGGCTGGTAGCCGCCTGGCTTTGCGTGGGAGATACTGTCGACCGCGCAAGAATTGAAGACCTCTTGCGAAAAGACGAACAGGAACGAGCTTATCTGCGTGCCCTGCGGTTGATCAATATCCGCCCGCGTTCCGTCTGGGAGATAACCACCCGGCTCAAAAAAGCCGGCTTTGATGAATCGGTCATCCCGACGACCATCGAACGTCTGAAAAACGCCGGATTGATCAGTGACGCGGATTTTGCCCGTACATGGGTTGAGAATCGCTGCACATTCCGCCCGCGCGCAAAACGGGTTCTGGTATTGGAATTGCATCAAAAAGGATTAGCCGAAACAGAAATTCAGTCGGCAGTCAGCCATCTTGATGAAGACGCTCTTGCCATTAAAGCGGCAGAGAAATACGCTTCCAGATGTAAAAATCTGCCGTTTGATGAATTCCGCAAAAAAATGCTTGGATACCTTTCCCGCCGTGGTTTCAACTATGGACCAACCGCGGAAGCTATTCAAAGAACCTGGCAAAAATTGCAGGTTGATGCGGAAATCTTACCTTAACTATATGAATACTAAGAGGAACTTATGTTAACACCGGAAAGTTTTATACCCATAATCATAGGGGACATAGTGGTGGTGGCTATCGTGATCTTTGTCATCGCCCGGATCCTCACCAGCAATATTAAAAAAGAACAACAATACAAATCTGATTCCATCATCGCTGCCGCGAATGAAAAATCGAAGACCATTGAATTGGAGGCCCGGGATAAAGCATTAAAAATTCTTCAGCAATCCGAAGCTGAAGCCACCCGCCTTCGTTCTGAACATGCAGCAGAAGAAGAACGCCTGCAACGCCGCCGCAGCGATCTGGACAGCCGCATGGAACGCCTTGAACAGCGTGAACAAGCCTTGAACAAACGGCAGAGTGTGATGGACCGACGTGCCAATGAAGTCGAAAAAATGTACACGCAGCAGATGGAAGAGTTGCAAAATATCGCCAAGATGACCCAGGACGAAGCCCGCAGCCAGTTACTTGCCGAGACCGAAAAGGAATCCCGCAATGATATGGCACGCATTATTCGCCAGATCGAAGCTGAAGCCCGCGCGGAAGGCGAAAAACGCGCCCGTGAATTGATCGCCGACGCCATCCAGCGGGTTGCCTCTGACCATGTGGCAGAAGTTACTTCATCCATCGTTACACTGCCCAACGAGGAAATGAAAGGCCGCATTGTTGGACGTAACGGCCGTAATATCCGAGCCTTTGAACAGGCCGCCGGGGTTGATGTTATTGTGGATGACACCCCCGAATCGGTAACGGTATCCTGCTTCGACGCGGTTCGCCGTGAGATCGCCCGCCGCGCTCTGGCCCGCCTCATTCTTGACGGCCGCATCCACCCGGCGCATATTGAAAAAGTGCTCAGCGAAGAACAACGCCAGGTGGATAAGGATATCGAGGAAGCCGGTGAGCAGGCGGCTTACGATGCCGGAGTGGCCGGTCTTCACCCTGAAGTAACCCGAATGTTAGGACGTTTAAAATACCGCACATCCTACGGCCAAAACCAACTGGCACACGCCGTTGAGGTTTCCAAGCTGGCAGCGGTCATTGCCGCTGAACTTAGCGCCAATGTTGAGGTTGCCAAAGCGGGCGGCCTTCTGCATGATCTTGGTAAAGCCATGGATCACAACACGGAAGGCACACATGCCATGATCGGCGCGGAATATGCCAAACGGTATGGTGTCAACGTCCGCGTGGTAAACACCATTGCTTCACACCACCATGAAACCGAGCAGGAATCTGTTGAAGCAGTCATCGTGGAAGCTGCCGATGCCATTAGCGGTGCCCGTCCAGGCGCCCGCCGTGAAGACCTTGAACAGTACATCAAACGCCTGCGCGCGTTGGAAGAAGTTGCCAACTCGTTCAAGGGCGTTTCCCAGAGCTATGCCATTCAGGCCGGCCGCGAAGTACGCATCATTGTCCGCCCTGAAGAGATCGACGATCTCGCCAGCACCCGTCTTGCCAAAGACATTGCCAAGCAGATCGAAGAGACCATGCAGTATCCCGGTCAGATCAAGGTGACCGTCATCCGCGAAACCCGCGCCACCGAATACGCAAAATAGACGAATGAAATTCCGAGAGGCTGTTCCAGACCAATGGGATAGCCTCTTTTTTAATTCAAGTATGGATTAAATTCGATCTCTTCATCCACCGAGGTAGATTCCCCATGACCGGGCATCAAGATCGTATCCCCTGGCAAGGTCAATATGCGGGTATAAATGCTCTGAAGTAATTGATCCTGGTCAGCCCCTTGAAGATCGGTACGACCAACGCTTTGCTTGAATATCAAATCACCGGTGAATGCCGTCTGCAGATCACTAGCGTAAAAAACCACATGCCCGCTGCTGTGCCCCGGAGTGTGCAGTACCGATATAACGGAGTTTCCCAGGTTTAGTAAAGCATCATCGGCCAGCATCCCGGTTGGCTCCGGCATCGACGGCATCGGCAAGCCAAATTGTTTGGCTAAACCGCCATCCCGGTACATGGGAGCGTCAGCTTCGTGAATGAACACCGGAATTGACAGCCCCAATAAAGAATGGATTGCCGCGATTCCGATGAAATGGTCAAAATGACCGTGTGTCAACCAGATACCGGTTAGATCAAGCCGGTTTGATTCAATAAACTCAATCACAGATACCGGATCAAAACTGGGGTCGATAACTGCTGCCTGCCCGGATTCATCATCCCACAACAGGTAGGTGTTGTTCTCAATCTGCCCCAGTACAAAAGTCTCAACTTTGAGGCACATCAAATCACCATCAGCTCACGGGGCAGGTCAGATAGTGTTTCTGTTCCAGTGTCCGTGACCACTACATTATCCTCAATGCGCACACCACCCTTATCCGGCAGGTAGATTCCCGGTTCAACGGTATACGCCATCCCTGGTTCAAGAATTAATGTGTTCTCGGCAAAAATATACGGGGATTCGTGAGCTTCCATACCAAGCCCATGACCGGTGCGGTGAGTAAAAAACACCCCAAATCCGTCTTTCTCAATCTCATATCGGGCAGCCCGATCCACATCTCCGGCCGATATTCCCGGTTTTCCGGCAGTCCTTCCAGCTGTATTGGCGCGAAGAACGCTATCAGCGATGGCGCGTTGCTCACTGGAAGGCTCACCTAAAACGAGCGTGCGCGTTAAATCAGATACATACCTGTTATAGCTGGCACCCCAATCCACCACAATCAGGTCGCCTTTCTGCAAGACTCGATCAGACGGCACGGCATGTGGATTGGCACTGTTTGGGCCGCTGGAAAGAATAACCTGAAAAGGCAATTCGGGGTCCGATCCGCACTCCAACAGAAGAGCCGTCAGGCGGTTCGCCAGGGCATGTTCGGTCATACCTGGTTTTATGTGAGGTAATAATTTCTTGAATGCCTTCTGGGCAATATCCACTGCCGCGCGCATAGATTCAATTTCAGTATGATCTTTATGAACACGTAACCCATCAAATAATGCGCTGCCATCTGTCAGAATGGTTTGCGGCGAAGCTTTCTTGAGATAATCCATTTCCAGAAAACGAAGACGGGTAGCTTCCACAGCCAGTTGCTTCCCGTCAAGATTCAAATCAGCCGCCGCCTGCTGGAAAGCGCCCAAACGTTCCACAGGGTTGTCACCAAAAAAATGAACAGAAAAATCAACAGGGAAAGTATTTAGTTTGGCTTTCTCAAGTTCAGGCAAAATCAAAGCGGGCTTACATTCCGGCACATACATCATTACCACCGGTCGTTCCATTAAATGGAAAGATAGGCCGGTCAAGTAAGTTAAAGAAGCGCCCGGGTTAACCACAACTCCATCAAAACCGTTGTCGATGATGGCGTTGCGAAGTTTGTCAAATTTCGAAGTAAACATGGTTTCAATCCTTCCAATTCTCAGGAAATTAATCCTTCGTCGATTTTTCACGCAGGATATTTAGCCGGGCTTCCACCAATTCCGGCAATGAATCCATTGGATAAAACGGTCCGCTGCCCTGAATTTTAAAGGAGGCAGAAACCGAACCCATCAGAGCCGCCTCAAATGGATCATACTTCAATCGAAGACCGGCAAGGAAACCTCCGCAAAATGCATCACCCGCGCCGGTTGGATCTATCGTCTGCACCGGGTAAGCAGGAATCTCCCGGAACGTCCGCGAGGCATGTTCATACAGTAAGACGCCCAACTGCCCCCTCTTAATGACCACAAATTCACATCCGTATCCTGCCAGCATTGCCGCGATCTCCCGTAGATCACGTGTTTTTCCTTCAAAAAGAGAATACACTTCTTCTTCTGATGGAAGAAAAGCGGTGATTCCGGCAACTACCTGGGGAATATCATCCCAGAAAGTCTTGTTCATGTAACCAGGAGATGGATCAATCGTGATGGTTTGAACCTGTCCCTGCCTGAGAAACCCTGGAATGAGTGAGTGGGTGAGAAAATCAGTCGGGCAAAAGTGAACGGCCGTCGCGTCCAGGTATTCTGGTGGAATATCACCGGGACGGAGAGTATTTCTTCCAGGCCGATTGCGAGAGTCAAGTTGGGTTTCACCGGGCACATACCCAAGAATTTCTCTTGGTAGCGGAGCCTGTAAGTTACGAAAAATTGACACGGGCGCGCCGCGGTCAGGTTCACCGGTATCTTTATAGGCAAAAAATTGCCGCATATCCGATGGATCTTCGATATAACGAACTCCGTGAATATCCAATCCGCGGTTTTCAAAATCGTCCAACCACTCGCGTGGGTAGTCTGTATTCGCGCTGGCCATGATCCCTATGGAGGAATCCCAAAGTCCCAGGCCTCCGGCGGCATACAAAGCACTTCCTCCCGGCTGGTCAACCCAGATACGTTTGTCTGCAGTTACAATGGTTGTGCGGGAAAGCAATCCAGAGATAATATATCGGATGACCGGTCTGCTCTTGTCAGGTCTGTAGATCATCGAAAGCAATTCTTTTCATGGGGATAATCCGCGCAAGTTTAATTTCCCCGGAAGCAAGTTTCGTATGCAGGGTCAATAGAAAATCCGCTATGCTTTTGAAATCATATCAGCAAGCATTTTCAAAAGACCCAGCACGCCCATTCCGACTTTCACCCCTTCACCGGCAGATAACCGGGGAGTGGTTTCATTCTTTTCTGCGCGTTGCACAATGATAAGCGCGGCAATCATGCCTGTGGCAGCGCCTACAGCAGTACCAATCAGGAGTGTTTTGGATTTCCAGTTCATGAGTGATTCCCTTCGCAAATTGGTTCAGTCTCGAAACCCACCCAGAAGTAAATACCGAATAGCTACAGACAACCTTTTTATGGAAGCCTTCTGAGCATGTAAGCCAATAACAGGTTGAATTGATCTATCTGCCAGGGATTGAATACGTAATGCCAACCTATTTATAAAATTCTGGACCATAATGGCGTATCCAGGAAGTAAATCTGTGAGTTTGAAGAAGGCCACACACAGACTGATAAGAAAAATAAGAGCGATGAGTCCAGCCACAAAGAGCGGCAGGATCAACCAAATGGCTGCTACATGTCCCCAACGAACACTGGCATCAGAACCGGTTTGAAGAGAAAAAGCAGCCAGGAATCCCAGTGAAAACATAGCTAAAGCTCCAAATCCAACCGGAAGCCAGATCTGCCATAGAACTTCATGTCTGTGCTTTTCCGCGAAAAAAGCGTGATCTTTCTTTTCAGTCATAGACAAATTCTAGCATTAAACCAGTGTGGATGATTACGCGGCTTTGAAAGAGGTTACCGCGTTCAAAACTTGTTCCATTTCAAGCTCACCCATATCATAATAGAGTGGCAGCCTAACAAGTCTGTCGCTAACAGATTCTGTAACCGGCATATCTCCAATTTTTCCACCATACTCCCTGCCCTTCTCTGAAAGATGCAAAGGAAGATAGTGAAATACCGAATTTACGCCATTATTTTTCAAATGGTCGATCATTCCCTGCCGTTTTTCAAGGTCGGGTAATAAAAGGTAATAAATATGCCATGATGGGTCCACCTCCGCCGGAACAGTGGGACAAACCACTCCATTGGCATTGGCCCAGGAAGACAACTCATGTTCATAGGTTTGCCAGATCCACTTGCGTTTGGCCTGAATCTCCTGCCATATTTCAAGTTGGGCGTAGAGGAAACCAGCCAGAATATCTGATAGCAGGTAACTGGATCCAACGGATACCCAGGTATATTTATCCACCTGGCCGCGGAAGAAGCGGCTGCGATTGGTACCTTTTTCCCGAATAATCTCAGCTTTTTCGATGAGTGATTTATCGTTTATTAATAAAGCTCCGCCTTCCCCGCAGGTGAAGTTTTTGGTTTCATGGAAGCTCTGGGTTGCCATGCAGCCAATTGTTCCCAACCAGCGATTCTTGTACTTCCCAAATAACCCATGCGCGTTATCTTCAACCACAGGTATTCCGTGGCGGTTGGCAATCGCCATAATCGTATCCATTTCACAGGCTATTCCGGCGTAATGTACCGGGACAATCGCACGTGTTTTGGGGGTGATCAATTCTTCCAGACGGGACTCATCCATATTTAACGTGTCAGGGCGGATATCAATAAATACAGGTTTGGCGCCCCGCAAGACAAACGCGTTTACGGTTGAAACAAAGGTGAAATCAGGAATGATTACTTCATCCCCGGGTTTTATATCCAGCAGTAGAGCGGTCATTTCCAGCGCATGTGAGCAGGAGGGAGTGGTTAATACTTTAGGCACACCCAGTTGCTTTTCCAGCAGACTATGGCACAACCTGGAATATTTTCCGTCACCCGAAATATGTGATTCCTTTATGGAATCAGCCATGTATTCGTATTCTTTACCGACAATACACGGTTTATTAAAATCAACTTTTATCTCGGTCATAGGACACACATCCTCTTTTAATCGAGTTTTTTTCTAACGATCACCGTGAAATCATAGAGATCATAATCATGCAAAATGGCGACATTTCGTGAAAAATTTCGTTTGCATACATCAAAAATAAAGCCGGGGTCGGCATAATACAGATCAGGCCGCATATGGTCTGCGTCGGAATATTTTGTCAACAGATTAAAACTGAAACCGCGGTCTGCCAGGTTATTCATGCGCGTGATGGTTTTGATAACATAATCGGTCCAGGTTTCATAGGTGGAATTCAGTTTGATATTGAAAATACCGCTGGCTACCACATAGTCGCACACCGGCAATCCATCCTCCTTACTGACGAATTCCACGCTGTCGATCCCCGTATGTAATTCACGCCCTTTAATTACCATGCCTTCCACAATATCAAATCCTATATAGTGGTCAGGTTTGATGCCGGTGGAAACAAGATAATCATAGAAAGAACCAAAACCGCTTCCATAATCAAGCACAGAAAAAGGTCTGTCCGGCCGGTCGATTACGCGGGCCAATTGCAGAAAACGGGTATCCTGCGCGCCGTTGGAATTCCAATCCACTCCCCGTGGGGTGGCACCGTGTTGTTCGAGTTTCCCCGCGAAATAACTGCGGATTTGATTCATATCGATTGGTTTATCAGTCATACAACCTCTAGCGTCTCAATGATTTTAGGGCGTCCCCACCCAACATAAACAGTGTATCCAGTATGGATACCTGTGTATCAAATGGCGGGTACAACTGGGGATATTCCGGATAATCATACTCCATGTATTCCAGGGTGATCCCGGCTTCCTCAAATTTCTCATTCTCAATATAATCCCGGGCAGACGGCCCCGAAATATAATGCGTTGCGCCAACTTTTTTCAAGATGGAGACCAGACGGTCCGTTTTGGCGCCTTCCACACCCTGAATTTCAGAAGAACGCATAAACTGGGTGTGGTTGATTCCCAATTCCCGGGCCAGTTGAATGGTGGTATCGATGGTGAAATCAGCCAGCATTTCGGGTTTTCGAGAATAGAACTCTTCCACCATTCCCGCATATTTTGAGAAAAAAGGGGCTTTGCTATACGCCAATCTGATAGAGTTCCAGTGTTCCTGATTCCAGGGACGATCCCACACTATCTTGATCGCGTTAATGTTAATATGTTCTGTCTGCGCGCCGCGATTGAACACGGGGATGGAAAGCCAGATTGGACCTGTGGATGTCTTGATACGGTTACGATTTCGCCATCCGCGTTTGTCGTATTGGACATCATCATAAAACACAAATAGATCAGACCGGTTGATCTGATCAAAGTATCCCCGCCAGGGGATATACGAGGGTTGCAAAATGACTACATTCAAGAATGTTTTCCCTTATTATTTGTGATCTGTTCAGAAATCACATAGGTCGGTCTGTCCATACTGCGGTCAAAAATCCGGGCCAGGTATTCACCGAAAATGCCCAGCGCGAAAAGCTGCGTGCCTGAAAAAATGGCAATCACTGAAGCCAGGAAGGGGAATCCTGGAATACTGCCAGCCGTGAAATATTGATACAAAACAACCACCAGAACGACCAGGCCAAAAATCGTCGACATGAAACCAAGCCAGTTCGTTAACCGTAACGGGACGGTGCTGAATCCGGTAAGGATCAACAATGCCTGGGAAGCAAGTTTTGAAAAATTATAATTAGAATTACCTGAAAGGCGTGGATTTTCCTCTACTTGCACTGTGGTGAAACGTGTTGTTCCCCACGACAACAACACGTCCAGAATTACGGTTGGGCTTTGAAATACATCTGAAGCCTGGCGAAGGTTTGTCCTGAAAGCCCTGAACGCGCCAATATCCCGAATTGTCGGAATACCCATCACCATGGCCAGTATCTTTTTGGTCAGCCGTGAGAAACCATTTCGCCACCAGGAATGCGGCATTTTCTTGGGCACACCGTAAACCACATCAAAACCTTCAGACAATGGTGCCAGCAGCTTTTTAATTTCAGCCGGCGGGTGTTGCAGGTCATCATCCATTGTGACAATGATGTCAAAAGTTGCAAGGCGCATCCCACAAACCAGCGCATTATGCTGCCCATAATTGCGCATCATATTTATTCCATGTACCCAGGGAACAGCCTTACATATCTTCTGGATCGTTTCCCAACTGGAATCACGAGATCCATCATTAATCAACAGTACTTCAAATTTGTTGGCAAGGGACGGTAGTTCCTCACCAAGTTTATCAACAAGCTCTTGCAGTGTTTCAGCACTGTTATAGACAGGTACAACAACAGAAATGCCATTTTCGAGTGATGTCATTTGTTCTCTGTATCCAACGGAGTCCCGCATTTTACATAATTTTTCATGTATTGAACTTTGGAAACACCTTTTTCACTGGTTGTAACAGCGGCGATACGATCCCACACCGAACATAATGCTGGCCGCAAAGATTGATCTGTGGCATAGGCGTCTTCGGTCAATTTGGTTGCCATTGTCCAGTTTTCCACATGCCCATACGCCTCAATCAATACTGGCCATTCACTCGGTGTAGTGGGGAGGAAGCCTTTTTCGAGTGCCTCATCACCAAGCCTGGCGGCTTCCTGCCAATCACCTCTTTGGCGTGCCAGATCCGCTTTCTCGTAATAATAACACCAGGTATGATTTGGTTCGGGTCCATATTGGGGTGCCGGGGTAACCGGTTTTGATGGATTTGTTTCAATCAAACCGAGATTGGAGATCGGGATGGCGGGTTCCATTTTATATGGAAGGCCGGGGATGGAATCCGCATTGGTATAAATTGGGTCCATCACTTTCAGGCAGTGATTTGTTCGCAGGTAGAGGGCCAGAGAATTAGAGGTATTGCCTTTAAATGTTAAGGCCCGATAGCTTTGCTCAACGGGTTGGTTGGGTTTGGCAGATGGTAGGCTGTTTTTTAAACGCACAGAAAGATAATTCAACATATACGGCATCTCACGTCCCTTAAAATCAGGGGCATACATCCAATTGATCGGCGCCGTAAGTGAGTTATCACTGTAATATCGGAAGGGAAATTCGTGGGTCAATAAAAGTGTGTTGGGCTTTAATCCCGGAACACGCCAACTCAACTGCCAGAAGAAATCCCGTGAGATTTCCCATTCCCGGCGGAAAGTGTTGGCGTTGTAGAATTGCCACCCGGCAGCCAGGCTGATAAGAATGGATAACAATATGATCTTTTGCTTTGAGGTGCGAATAAACACCTCCAATAATCCCACCAGCAAGATTACCGAACCGGTCATCAACGCCAGAGTAAAACGATCCCAAGGAAAAATGAGTGTCAATGGGAGATTAGCAATCCAGAATGGAATACCCCCTGCCAAAAGGCACAACCCTCCAAGTAAAACGGCTTTCCATCCCCATTTTTCAGGATGATCAACTTCTTCATCGGCCGGTTTGGGAGAGAAATTTAACTTGAGAAGATAAACAAAAGTATATACAAACACAACCAGCACAACCATCCAGAACAAGCGGGTTGTGAGAATTTGGAATTCCAGCGCGTTAGGAGGGGAAAAGATCTGATTCCATGCCAGCCACCCACCCAGCACCAGGTTGGATCCAAAGGATTTCAACATTCCAGCTATAGTGGACTGTGGTGTTGTTGTAAGTGATTCCATGGCAGAAATTTGATAATTGCTGGATTGGAATAAGAATACCCGCCAGATTGTATAGATAACCAGTACCAACAGGTACGGAATCCAGTTTATCGCAGATTTCTTCAGGTTATCACGCCAGGTGGAAACTGTTTCGCCAATTACCCACCAGATCAGCAAAGGCCGCAGCAGTTCAAGTCCAAAAAAATATTCAGTAGAAAAGAGGTTAAATGCAGATAGCAGCACTGCAGCAATGGTACCAGGCCAGAAAGGAACCTTTTTGCGAAGGATGGCAAGCATTAACGCCAGGGATCCTAAAAAGGCGGATAACAAGATGAAAGCCTCACTGTAAATGACCGATATCCATTGCTGCCCAAATCCGGGGTAAACCGCAAACAACATGGAAGCCCATACAGCCTGTCTGGGACGATTTGGCCAAAGCAACCGAAAGATCAGCCAAAAAATCAGTGTGGCCAGCCATCTCCAAACCAAGGCAAAGATCTGCCAGACTACAGGGTTTGTTCCCAGTGTTGGCAGATTTATTGAATAAAGAAACGCGAGGAAAGGACGATCATGGGAAAACACATCCATAAAACCGGATGCGCCCAGTGTTTTGGCAAACCAGATATATGGCCAGTCATCCCAAAAAAAACCCAACCAGGGGATCAACAAACCATAACCAAGAATACAAGTCAGCAATAACGCCAACGGTATGGTGCGTTCAGAAATAAAGACTTTTTTCATAAAGTAGATTGATAGTTATTAAGGTTTGGATTTTTCCAGAGTAGTATAGTAGAGAACCGGCCATTTGACCAGAAAAAAATTTGCTAGCTTCCTGTGGGGAAAAAACTAAAGATTCCTGCCCCGCCATATGAGAAGAGCATCATCTTAAGGACATTGCCAATGATCGCTGTAATTAAAAATTTCCATACGGGCATTTTCAACACACCGGCAGAAAATCCAACCAGATCAAAAGCCGGGTTCGGAATGACAGCCATTGCTAAAATCACCCAGACGCCATACTTTTTAATCCAACCTTCCACCTTCTCGTGCCAGGCTGTTCTTTGAATGAGTTCCCGACCGGAAAATCCCACCATATAGCCGCTAATCTCACCCAGACCGGCACCTGCGCCGGCTGCCAGAGCTACCCAGAATGGATTAAAAACGGCTCCCATGGCCGTTGTCAGCATGATGCCGGGTAGTGGAATGAATACTGTTGCGCTGGATAATAAGGCAATAAGAAAAATGCCTGGATAACCCAGAGAACCAAATTTTTGAATATCTCGGCGGTAGTAAACCAGCGCGAGCGTCAGTCCAATTATGCCAACAAGGATTAATACATTAATCCACCGTTGACGGGTAGTTTTATTCACTATTGATTGTCCGTTCACGTTTGCGATTGCTCTGTCTTTAACATCATTTCTATACGGGCAATGACCATATCCATGGCCACTTCATTCAGTCCGCCTTCAGGGATGACCACATCTGCGTAACGCTTGGATGGCTCCACAAATTCAAGGTGCATCGGCCGAACAGTCGTCAGGTATTGGGTGATCACGGATTCCATCGTTCTTCCACGCTCAGCGATATCTCGTTGCAGGCGGCGGATGAACCGAATATCTGCATCCGTATCCACAAATATTTTGACATCAAACAGGTCGCGCAAGGCAGCTTCTGTGAAAATAAGAATGCCTTCCACCAGCACCACCCGGCTTGGTTTGATCTCAATGACCTGATCAGTACGTGTATGTGTGGTGAAATCGTAAATTGGAAGGTTTACAGGTTTCCATGCCAGGAGTTGTTCAATATGCTGTCGCATCAGGTCCGATTCGAGCGAATCAGGGTGATCGAAATTGATCTCCTGTCTGCGCAGTGGTGGAAGGTGCCGAAGATCCTTATAATACGCGTCATGCGGTAAATAGGCTATCCGGGAGCGTCCTACTTTATTGAGAATCACACTGGCTACAGTAGTTTTACCGGAACCGGTGCCGCCGGCTATACCGATAACGAGTGGTTTTCCATGTGAACTCATGTCAAAATTATAACCGATGCTGATTTGTTTATTCGCTATTAACAAAAGATATATAGTATTATGTATGTAAGACTTAATAAATATCAGGAGGCAGGGGTGAATTTAAAAGACCAGCCTGTTGATGAAAAACCTGAAAAAAACAATTATCTTCAATCTGCAAAGAAATCACAACCAGATGTCAAAGAACTGTCCCGGTTGTTGGAAGATGCCAATGCTCAGTTAGAGGTGCTTAAAGCGCAATTGGCCAATCAACAATTGAATGAAACACGATTCCAACTGATTTCAACCAATACACCAGATACCATCCTGTTCCAGGATACTAATTTAATCTACACCTGGGTTCTCAATACCACTCCATTTATTACACCAGATCAGATTATTGGTAAAAGCGATTTCGACATTCTCCCTCCTGCTGATGCAAAAAGGATTACCAGGATAAAGAAGGATCTTTTACGTGATGGGGGGTCATTTTCTGAGGAGATCCACCAACAAGATGGAGATATTTCGAGGTATTTCAGCATTCTTTTAAAGGCGTGGAAAAATGATCGGGGAGAGATTATTGGAATCGCCACATATTCCAGAGATATAACGGGACAAAAGAAAGCAGAAAAAGAATTAAGGGAACAATTAATTGGAGAAAGACTGCTCGAAGAAATAACCGAGCAATTCTTAAAAGCTGATATTGCTCGTAGTAATGAACAGATTCCATCCGCCCTCGAAAAAATGGCCGGGTATCTGAAAGCAGATCTTGGATTTGTGCGTTTCGTGGAACCTGATACCAAGATGATCCAGCGCGGGTATGAATGGAAGAATCCTGAGTTCGAAATTTTTGGAGTGCCAGACCTCAATCTTTCATTCGAAATTCTTGAATTGACTAAAAAGCAACTTGAAAATAACCAACCTATCTTTGTGCCTGAGATTTTTACAATTCCAGACGAAGGCCAAAATGAAAAAATCGTTCTGGCGAAATTGGGATTAAACTCACTGGTTATGTATCCACTCTGGATATTTGGAGATTTCAAGGGATACATTGGATTTGGAGCAAAAAAGGCATATTCCTTCTGGTCAGAAAGAGAAAGGGGGCTGCTTGGTTTATTCCAGTCAACCATTTGCAATGTTCTGGAAAGGTGTGAACGGGAGTACGATTTGCGGCAAAGCCAGGAGTTGTATCAAAAGATACTGGAACTCTCTCCAAATGCCATCTTTCTCGTGCAGGATGATACACTGCTTTATACCAATCCTGCTGGGGCACGATTAACCGGATACGACGTTCCCCAAGAGATTAATGGCAAGAGTATTGAAAATGTTTTTACACCTGAAATTATTCGGTATTTCCTGAAACTGCTTCCCCAGCCCCAGAAAATGGGCAAGGCCATTCACGGCGAGATAAGTATAAAGACAAAAAAGAATGGAATCATTTTCGCGGAGTTTAGTTCACTGGTTTTTAACATCAATGGAAAACCAGCTTACCTGGTTATAGGTGTCGATACAACGCATCGCAAACAGATTGAATATGAAATTGAAGAAAACCGAAAATTCCTCAATGAAATTTTAAGTATTTCTCCCATGGCAATATTCGTTTATGACCGGGAAAAGAATAAAATTTCATACTTCAATCCAGCAGCCAACAAAATATTGGGGCTTTCAAGTCAACAATTATCATCTTATGCAATTCCACAATTCATTTCGCATGTCCATCCAAACGATTTTCGGAAAGCTGTGAAAATGTCCGAAAGACTTGGACACTTACCATCCGGCGAAGTGCTTGAAGGAGAATATCGATGGATCTGTCCTAATGGCGAGGTTCGCTGGTTACACTCCTTCCAGGTCGTGATCGCGAATAATCTTGATGGAACGGCAAAACAAACATTAAGTATTTTTCAGGATCTCTCAGAAACAAAAAAAGCGCTACAAAAATTAAGACAAAGTGAAGATAAATATCATCGATTGGTGGAGGATGTCCCGGGAATTGTGTATCAGGCCAAATCTGATGAAGTGTTTACACACACATTTCTTTCAGACTATTACACAAAACTTACATCTATTGATAAGAATTCCCTTATCAACAATAAAGTTTCAACGTGGTTAAACCAGGTTCATCCTGATGATCTTGAAAAAATGCTTTCAGGTGTTCAGAAAGCCGTTTCCGATTCCTCTTCATTTGAAATTGAATACCGTCTTCTTAAGGCAGATGGTTCCTATCTATGGGTGAAAGACAGGGGGCGGATCATATGCGACGAAGAAAACAAACCGCTGTTTATCAACGGCATTATCACAGATATTTCAGCCCAAAAAAGGGATTATGAAGCCATGAGACAGCTTTCACAGGATAACCTGAAGCTGTTGGCACAGGCCAGGCGTGACGCTGAAACCAAGACTCTTCTATTGAATGAAGTAAATCATCGGGTGAAAAACAACATTGCGTCAATCATCGGGTTGATCGAACTGGAAAGTCAACGGGAAATCCAGTCTGATACGGACCTCCAGGCAACTCTTTTCAATATTAAGACGCGTATAACCGGATTGGCGACAGTCCATGATATCTTATCCTCCAATCAATGGGCGCCAGTTAAATTGGATTTGTTTATCCGTAAAGTGATAGACAACGCGGCGTCATCTTACCCTATTGGGCGGAAAATTACAGTCAATATCATTTGCCCTGATCGTAATATCTGGATCAATTCCAGGCAGGGAACGGCATTAGCCCTGATTATTAATGAGTTAACCACCAACTCCATCCGTCACGCTTTTGCCGAACGCCAGAATGGGACGATCACGGTTTCCATTGATCGTGAACCCCAAACCGGACACCGCCTCCAGATCAGTTTTGCAGATGACGGTCCTGGCTGGCCGGATGAGATTTTAAATGGAAAAGGCGGGAATGTAGGGATGCAGGTAATGCGGTTGAGTGCCGTCAGTCCTCTATATGGCGATATCCAGTTCAGGAATCGCGGTGGAGCAGTCGCCATTATCACATTTAACCTGATCCCACAAATCATAAACAAAAACATTTGAAAGAATTCCAATAGCCAAAAGTATCGAATATTATTATGATCCGTGTCTTTACATCGGACCTGTTGTTTCCCCCAAGTAAAATTTTTCAGAGGCTTACAACTCTGAATGCAGCCGTAAAGGTAGATACCTTCGAATAACTGTTGGTGTTGAGCCACCGATGGGACTCGGACCCATGACCTGGCGTTTACGAAACGTCTGCTCTACCAACTGAGCTACGGTGGCGTGGGTGGGATTATACCAAACCAACTGGCGAAAATACAATACAATTGAACTAATGAAAATAGCCATGCTTTCTTATCATACCTGCCCTCTGGCTACCCTGGGCGGAAAAGACACAGGTGGAATGAACGTTTATGTGCGCGACCTGACCAGCCACCTCGGTCGGGCCGGTCTGCACGTCGATGTGTATACTCGCTCTCAGGACGAACATGTTCCTCATGTATTGCATGATCTTGGATATGGGAACCGGGTAGTGCATATCCCTGCTGGGCCTGAAGAGCCGTTACCTAAAAAGCAACTCTCTACCTACATTCCAGAGTTCACTCGGGGTATTCTGGAATTTTCCCGACAACGTGGCCTGCAGTATGACATCATTCATAGCCACTACTGGATGTCAGGAATAAGTGCCATAGAATTGCGTGACCAATGGGGTATCCCCGTGATCAATATGTTTCATACCCTTGGTCTTATGAAAAATCGCATCGCCAGGTCCGAATCGGAAATGGAAGGTGACTATCGTATAGATGGTGAACACCGAGTGATCCGCGAAGCGAATCGGATTGTGGCTGCCACAATTGCCGAAAGAGCACAATTGGAATTTTTATACCAGTGCGATGCGGTCAAAATAAAGGTCATACCTCCTGGAGTGGATTTATCACGGTTTTACCCAATCCCCAAAGATGAAGCAAAAAATGTGATAGGCATCCCCCAGGAAGATAGAATGATCCTCTTTGTCGGGCGTATTGAACCATTAAAAGGGTTGGACACTCTCCTGCGCGCTCTGGCGCTGATGAGAAAGGCCGCTTTAAAAGACTGTTGCCCGGTCTATCTTGTAGTCATTGGCGGAGATCCGGATGAATCACCCGAAACCATGAATACAGAGATGGCCCGGCTTTTTGCATTGCGGAATGAACTTGACCTGAAAGATATGGTCATTTTTCTCGGAAAACGTGCCCAGGATACCCTGCCCTATTATTATTCCGCGGCAGAAATTGTTGTAGTCCCTTCATATTATGAATCTTTTGGCATGGTCGCGTTGGAAGCCATGGCCTGCGGCACTCCCGTGGTCGCGTCACAGGTAGGCGGGTTAGCCTACCTGGTGCAGGATGGGATCACCGGTTACGTTGTTCCGGATGGAGATTCTGAGGCATTAAGTAAAAGGCTAATCGAACTTAGTCGAGATGATGAATTGCGCGGCCGCCTTGGGAATCAGGCAGCCTCGGCAGCCCGTTCATATGGTTGGGAGATTATCACCAATCAGATGATCAGGCTTTATGATGAAACGGTGAAGAATCCCAACCCGATACAAAGCGGTATGCATCTGGAAGCATCCTGATCAATCTTCATCACGGGTTTCTTTACGCAGGTCAAAACCACGTACCACAATTTTCTCTCCAAATCGAAGTCTCAATTCATCGACTGATCGCAGAAGCCGGTCCTCTTTTCCACTCTGCATATCCAGTAGATTCAATTGAACAGGGAGGTCGGACAACTGGGAAGTGCCTACACCTATCAGCCGTACTTCTTTACCTTCAGGCCAATTTCGAGCGAATAAATCAAGCGCGGTTTGCGCGATAACCGAATCATGATTGGTTGGATTGGGAAGCGAAATTTGTCGGGTATGGGTTTCAAAATTCGCCCAACGGATCTTGATCCGTACCGTGCGAGCCGTTAGTCCCTGTCTTCTCAACTGACTTGCCACTCGGGAAGAAAGTCGTTTAATGGTTTTAACCAGAGTATTTCTGTCGCGGACATCTTTTTCGAAAGTCGTCTCCTGACTGACTGATTTCACCGAGTGATCGGCCTGCACAGGCCGGTCGTCAAGTCCCCTGGCTCGCTCTACAAGTTCCATCCCCGATTGACCAAACATTTTCAACGCTTCCTGTTCGTCCAGTCGAGCGATATCTCCGACAGTCTTGATTCCCAGACCAGTCAATCTTTCAGCCGTTTTGGGCCCCACACCCCAAAGGGCGTCTACTGGCAGAGGAGCAAAAAATTCTGCCTCTTTCCCCGGTTCAACGATCATAATCGCATTGGGTGGAGTGGGATCTTTGTGTTGGTGCTTGCCATAATCATTAGCCATCTTGGCTACCAATTTATTGGATGCGCCGCCAATGGAACAAGGCAAGCGAGTTTCCCGATAGATGCGCGCCTGCAGGCCGCGGGCAATCTGCAGCGGTGTTTCCGGGAGATCTGATACATCCAAAAATGCTTCATCGATGGAAAGCGGTTCCACCAGCGGCGTCAGGTCTTCAATAATCGCCATCACTTCGCGCGATTTCTCCGCGTAATCGGCATGCCACGACGATACCAGAATGAGGTGCGGGCACAACCTTAAAGCCTGACCGGTTGGCATGGCTGAATGAACACCGAATTTCCGGGCGGCATATGAAGCTGTCGAAATCACTCCCCGGCTGCCGGGTTTCCCTCCTACAGCAAAAGCCTTTCCTTTCAACGATGGATCCCGCAGTTCTTCCACAGAGCAGAAGAAGGCATCCAGATCCATGTGAAGAATTTTGCGGGGTTTCACGCTCAACCTTACCTGATGCTACTCTCGAGACAAAATACCTTTCATTTCTTCCACGCCAGAGAAATCCGCAGGGTTAACACCATATGCCATGGCCAGATAATAACTAACGTATTCTCCGAAATAGACGGCATTCCATATGCTTTCAATCCGGGTGGCACCTTCAGCAATATACATATCCGTATTAAATCCTTCAACCATAAACAACCGGCGCATCTCATCGGCAAGCTTCCGGTCTGACAGATTATCACTGTTTGATTGGAGGAAGATGGTCATCATTTGAGTGAGCAGATTTTCCGGTTGGTATATCCCGGCTGCCGTGGAATAACAGGCTTGTGGAAGATTTTCGACTTGCGCCCAGGCTTTGGCATATGTGTTAATTCGGGCTTTCCAGTATTCCGCCACAGGAAACATCGAGCCTGAAGCAAAGAGCGTGACATATCTATCAAAAAATTGGCCTGCCAACCGTTTGGCAGGATTTTTTACAACCGGGACATCCACATCGATTAATTCACGCATCTTCTTTAGTGATCCAACCATCTTTTCAATGTCGACCGACTTAAAAAGATGAGTCCCCGAAGAGGAAAATCTCCCCAAAATATAGAAGATTTTCCAGGCACTACAAATCTCTACGGGTATCGAGTTTTCCCAAATTTTGTATGGAACAGCATTGTTTTTTGCTAATTCGATCAGCTTTCCACCCCTGGCCAGAACGAACATCTCGTAGTCCAATTCTAAACCCCTCAAGAATTGACTAAGAAGTCCTTTTTCATCACCGCTTTCTCCGAGCAATACCAGTAATACTTTTTGTTCTCCTGTCCACTCAGGAAGTGTAAAGTCATCAAGGATGAAAACTGGCAAATCAGATATGGTCTTTAACGATTCCCGCATTAACCTGGTTTCGCAAGATGGGCTTCCCGTTGAACCAATTAGAAGGCATCCCGTTTCTGGAAGATATACCGTACCGTCAGCAGCTCCTTCATCCCAATCTGTTTTTATTTGGTCAGGAAAAGACCTGATTTGGTCAAGTACATTGTCCGGGTCGATAGATTTCATCAACGCTATATCATCCAGATTCATAATACCTTCCTTTTTATAGAAATATTGTACCATATACCTTCCGCAAAATCTGTGTATGCCGGGGCTTGCAGTATGTTGTACAATAGAATCAATTCAGCCGTTTTTGTCTTATGGTTTCGTTCTTATGGTAACCATGAAAATCGGCTCATCTATTATTTTTTGGAACACTATTAATCAAATGAAGCGGCAGCACCCGCTCCAGAGGGATGGAAGCGGGCATTTTTTTGATAACATACCTAAATCCGACACACTGGTTGCATATCTGGCAATAGGCTTTCCTTTAAAAGCCAGGTTTTGAAATAGTACAAATCAAAATAGCGGCATCCGAAATAAAGTCGATTCTCCGTTGAACTTTAATAATCGTTCCTTCCCAACATCACATCGCTGAAAGGTTTGCGGCAACTCTTCTATCCGGTCGTAAGCGGTTATCTATTTCGGCAGGGGTATCAGGGGTATTACTGAAGGAGGTGCAGTATGGAAAGCACTGAAATTGGCGTCCTTCCAGAACTCTCCATGTTTTTCAGTACAATGCATTCCCAGGCAGGGGATGGGCGGTCTGCTTTATTACCATGCCTGCATGCGGCACAGGACCTTTATGGCTTTATTACTGATGAGGTCATTTCTGAAATTGCCGCGAATCTATCTGTAAAGATAGAAGACATCAATGAAATCATAAATTTTTATCCTCTATTCCATAGAGAACCCGCGAGGAAAACAATACTCCATGTTTGTAATGATCCAATTTGTAAACTGGCGGGTGTGGAAACAGTCTTTAGAACCATCAGCCATCCTACGGGTGAAGCGAAGACTGTTGGAGGTGATACTCTTGAAAAAGCGCCATGCATTGGTTTATGTCCGCACACTCCCTCGGTATACATCGAAGCGAATCTGCTTCGAATACCCGTCAATAATGAAAGCCGCAGACAATCTGGAAAAACTTTGATCCATGCTCGTACAGAGATCCTTGGTGAGCCAAGAATTATCACTGCCCGCTGTGGTATGGGAAAGTCATTTGGATTGATGGATTATTGGAGCCATGAAGGTTATTTAGCGCTGAAACGCGCCTTATCTATGACTGGAAATGAAATAATAGAGGAAGTTAAAATTACCGGCTTGACAGGCCGCGGTGGCGAGGCGCTCCTTACTGGTGTTAAATGTGAAAAAGTCGCCAATTCCAGTCAAAAGAAACGCTACATTGTCTGTAATGGAGCGGAAGCGGATCCCATGGTTTTTAAAGACAGGGTGTTACTTGAAGATGATCCGCATAGCATACTGGAAGGGATGATCATTGCCGCATACGCCATTAAAGCTTCTCAGGCGTATATTTTCATCAACGGGGAATATAAACTTGCCTTTGACTCTGTATCCAAAGCCATTTTGGATGCCAGAGAAGCTGGATTGTTGGGAAGAAACATAATGGGAACCGGTTTCAATTTTGATATAGAGATACGCCAGGGGGCTGGAAGATACATAAGTGGAGAAGAAACAGCTTTACTGGAAGCCATTGAAGGCAAATGCGCCTATCCAAGAAAGAAACCCCCATTTCCAACTTCCCGCGGATTATTTGAAATGCCAACTGTGATTAATAACGTCGAAACCTTCTGCAATATTCCTCCAATCATCCGGATGGGTCCTTCAGAATATCGAAAGATCGGGACGGAGACATCCAAAGGCACCTTGCTTGTCTGCCTGTTGGGTGATGTCGCGAGACCAGGATTGGTGGAAATCCCGTTTGGAACTTCTTTCCGACAATTGATTTTTGAACTAGGCGGAGGAATGAAGGAAGGTCACACATGCCAGGCGGTTATGGTTGGCGGTGTAACAGGCAAATTTATTACGGATGAAGATATGGATATCCAGATTTCTCTTGAAAGTCTTAAGAAGAACGGTTTATCCCTTGGCCCAGCATCTGTGATCGTTTTGGATGATAGTCGGAATTTACGGGTCATCCTATCACATATTGGTAATTTTCTCGCTGGTGAATCATGCGGTCTCTGTCAATCATGTGTAGATGGAACAAACGCACAGAAGATCCTTTTGGAAAAGTTCAGGAAAACCAGTCTCACATCGGAAGATGTAAGGCAATATCGAGAAACGCTGTTCGCCATGCAAAAATCAGCTCAATGCAATCTTGGAAAAACCGCCTCCAACCTGGCTCGTTCTGCCTATAAAAAATGGCCGTCAAAATTTATTAATTTAGATGAGTAGACTTCTCTTTTGGTAAATTTATGACTGGTTAGTATTGTAAACAAGCGGATCAATAAAACCAATAATGGTTTTATTGATCCGCTCTTTTATTTGTAGTTGCTTCTGGAACCAGATGATCTATCCTGGCTCCTTAAAACCGAATTAGAAAGTGCCCTTTTCCAGTTTCTTCACCAGATCGAGGAATTCATTCCATTCCTCGGTGAAAAAATGCAGGGTGACGTTGTTCAAATCCAGATGGTACGTGCTTTCTCCATCCGGTTCTTCCGCTTTCCAGGCCATATAATTTTCCGTCTCGCCCAGAGTTTTTACCATAGGTTCAGAATCTGCCATTTTTCTCTCCTTTTATTTCTTTAAAGGTTTCCAAATATCATCGCCTTCCAGGGAAAGCAGATCAAATGATTTGGTATTGAAGTTGAATACACAATTATAATTCCCCCTCACAATAATACCGGAGGCATTGGGGGCATCGATGTTACCAGTCACCTGGTACCGGTCATTTCCCAATGAAGCTATCTTTTTACTTGAAAATTTGGCTTTTACCGCATTGCGCAAAGACGCTTTTACCACTTCTTCACACCGAACTTCGGCCTTGGTTTGATTATCCATCGATGAGCCGGCTTTAATAGTGTCTGGAACGTAATCCTGAAGAAGGATAACCGCGCCGACACCAAGAGCCAACACTACAATGATGATTAAAATAAACACAATAGGGGAGTCTTTTTTCATTTTTCTTTCCTGGCAGAATTGGGAGCTGAAATCTCGCTATTCTGAGCGTCGGTACTACCTGTGGATTTTGGTTGTAATTTTAACCAAACTCCACGCAAGAATGTTAGAAAATCATCTTCATGCTTTTTCCGGTTTCCAAGATCCATACCTTCCCAAGGATCACGATCAAAAAATTTCCGCATAGTGTACTGAAAGACCAGTTGAAAAGTTGCCAGGACTGGCGCGGCCAGGATCATTCCAGTAATTCCCATAAGATTTGCGCCAATCAACGCAGCAACCAGGATTGCCGCCGGATGAACTGCCAGCGCGTCTGCCATGACACGGGTAGACACGAAGTTATCAATGATAAGGTCGGCCAACCATGCTATTCCAACGATAAAAACGGCATATGCCAGTGGACTGAAACCAAATAAGGTATTTCCCTGAAAATGAGCAACCAGGCCATACGTGGTCCAGGCAATGAACGGACCAATATATGGGAGGAATCTCGCCAATCCGGCAATTACTGCCAGTCCGAAGAAATAACGCATACCCAGGGCTGCAAAAAGGATGGAATACACACATATAACAAACACAATGATCAGGAACTGTCCGCGTAAAAAGGCATTCCATACCCGCCCAAGCAAAATTCCCATTCGGCTAAAATCGTCTTCGTAACCGGGGATATCAAAATGGATGATCTTCCCTGGTTTGCCTTCTGTCTCAGCCAGAATAAAATAAGCCATCATCATCACAAAAAGAAGCCAACCAATAGTTGAAGCAGCCCCGGAGGCCAACGATCCTAGAAGTTCTCCCAGTTTGCCAAGTATTGGTTGGATGGATGAGGAAACTTGATTGCCAATGGCGGTAACATCCAACTGGTTTAATTCAAAGTGAAATGGTCCGATCGTCAGTGGTGTGCTCAGGAAAGTATCAATAGTTTTTGGCAGGTTGATGATCGCGTTTTCAAGAAAGGCGATCAGGCTTTGTCCCTGGTCAATAATCGCCAGACCTCCCCATGTCAGCAGTCCAAGGATTGTGAGCAGCAATAATAAAAAGATAATCGTAACGGATAATCGCCAGCCTATATGCAACCGACGAGACAGCCAACTTGTCGGCGCGTACATCAGATATGAGAGGATAAATGTGATTAGCAGCGGGGCAAGAAGCGATTGAAAACGGTTAAATAGAAAACCAAATATGGCAAGGAGTGTCACCCCCACTATAAGTTTCGTGGTATTTGACCATTTTGGAGATGATATCTTTGTTGTTTCCATTTTTAAATTGCCCGAAAGAAATTGCCAGCCGGAGGCGAACCTGATTCTCCGGCTGGATTCTTATGCGAACCATTTACACCAATGTATTCCTCATTATGGGGTTGGGCAACCCGGGAACAACGAAGGAGCAATGGTACAGTATAGGTTATTCTGGTCGATCATCCAGAAAGCAACGGCACACAGACAGATGAATAATGCGATGATGATTAATATAATAATAAGAAGAGTATTTGATTTTTTCTTGCCGGGAGCGGCGCTCTGCGCATGTGAAGAATCAAACTCCTCACGAGATAGTGGCACTTCAGGTGATATATAGGACTGGGGAGACGCTTTGGAAGCGGGGGGAACCGCGCTGGCAGGAGCCGGTTGCGCGTGCGCGGTCGACGGTCCACCAGAAATGGTTGAAACCACGGTGGCATTTGGGTCGTTTCCAACCCGCTCATAGGAAACAATACTGGTTTCACCAAAAGTAATTTGCTCCCCAACTCTTAATAAATGGGGGCCTGATAATCTGGCTCCATTGATAAATGTTCCGTTGGTTGATCCCAGGTCTTCCACCACATATTGATCGCCTTCTGAATACAAACGCGCGTGTCGCCGTGAGACCTTTTCATCGCTGATCACAAGGTCATTTGTGACGTCACGACCAACATGCATTTCAGATTTTTCCAGTGGAAGCACCTTGCCAGCGCCTACTCCAGAGCGGATCACAAGCTGGTAGGTTGCGCTCATATTTTCCTCCTGACCTTTTAGATTGATTTTAGTTTACGCATTAATTTCTTGACTGTCAACTTTCGATATGCAAGAAATAAACCATTTATTTAAAACTTTAGAGGCGGGAAAGGCTTCCCGCCTCTAAAACATTGCATCTTCTTCTCCAACTCAAGTATCAGGCAGGAAAAATACCTTTCTAAATACCAAGATAGGCTGATTTTACCTGCGGATTATTTTTCACATCCTCCGCTTTGCCTTCCAGCACAATCCGACCGGTTTCCAGTACATACGCGCGGGTGGAGATTGACAATGCCATCAACGCGTTTTGTTCGACCAGAAGGATGCTCGTTCCCTGTGAATTGATTTCTTTTATGATGTTGAAGATTTCTTCAACCAGGATCGGGCTCAAACCCATGGAAGGTTCATCAAGAAGGATCAACGACGGTTTGCTCATCATTCCTCGCGCGGTTGCCAGCATTTGCTGTTCGCCGCCGGATAGCGTGCCGCCGAGTTGATTAAGGCGTTCTTTTAAGCGGGGAAAACTGACAAAGACTCGATCCATGGATTTTTGGATCTCATCCGGGTCTTTACGGGTATAGGCTCCCATTTCCAGGTTTTCGCGCACAGTCAGTGGAGCGAAAATTTTACGTCCTTCCGGTACGTGGCTTATGCCCCGACGAACGATCTGTTCTGCCGGTGTGGTGGTGATATCTTCATCTTTGTAATGGATGGAGCCACTCCGCGGGCGAAGGATTCCGGAGATCGTACGCAGCGTGGTCGATTTTCCAGCGCCGTTGGCACCAATCAGAGAGACGATTTCTCCTTCTTCAATATGAAAGGAGATTCCCTGCAGGGCGTGAATGGCACCATAATAAACGTTTAGGTTTTTAACATCAAGCAACATTTGCGGCTCCCTTACCCAGGTATGCTTCAATTACCTTCGGGTTAGTTTGAATTTCACCCGGAGTACCGCGGGCGATCACTTCACCGAAATCAAGCACTGTGATCTTTTCGCAAATATCCATAACCAGTCTCATTTGATGTTCGATCAAAAGAATGGTCAGGTCGAATTTTTCACGGATGAAGTGTATCAAATCCATCAATTCGGTGATCTCTTTTGGGTTCATACCGGCGGCGGGTTCATCAAGCAGAAGTAGATGCGGGCTACAGGCCAAAGCGCGGGCAATTTCCAACCGGCGCTGCTGGCCATACGGCAGGTTTTTCGAGATCTCTGATTCAAATTTATTCAGGTTAAAAATTGAAAGAAAGTCCTGGGCTCTCTCGGTGAGTTCCTTTTCTTTCTCACTAAAGTTAGCGTTGCGGAAGATCCCATCCGTCATGCTGTAACCTGAATGGAAATGGTAGGCTATACGCACATTGTCCAATACGGACAAATTCGAGAAAAGACGGATATTCTGGAAGGTTCTTCCAATCCCCAGGCGGGTGATCTCATAGGGCGCAAGGCCGACGACAGATTCGCCTAGGAATTTAATCTCACCGCTGGTGGGAACATATAAGCCGGTGATCATATTGAAAGCGGTGGTTTTTCCGGCTCCATTCGGGCCAATTAAACCGACCAACTCACCTTTTTGAATGGTCATTTCAAAATTATTTACAGCTCTTAAACCGCCAAACAGTTTTACAAGCTTGGTTACTTCCAATACAGGTGTGGAGGTGTTCACAGGTGTCATCATTTATCCCTCCCCGATCAACTTTCCACCGTCTTTGCTTTTGATTCAGCTTTATCTCGTGGTTTCACAAACGGAGCTTTCAAGAAACCCCATTCCACGTTTCCAAGCAAACCAGAAGGCTTGATAAGCATCAACAGCAACAAAACGATGGGATACAGAACAAACCGCCATGTGGGAGCGTCTGTCCCCATCTGGCTTAAGAGCACGCGCAGCAGGCCTTCCAGGAAGAAAATCCACGCGAAAGACGCAGTGATTGTTCCTGTCATACTGCCCAGTCCGCCAAACACAACAATGATCAACGGGTTGAATCCGGTTATGAAATTAAACGTTCCAGGGCTTAAGAAGCCGATGTAATGGGCGTACACTCCGCCACCAATCCCGGCGAAGAAGCTGCCAATCACGAAGGCCAGTAATTTTGTATCCGCCAGATTGATACCCATGGCCTTGGAAGCCGTTTCATCCTCCCGCACGGCAAGAATGGTCCTGCCTGTTGAGGAGTGGATGATGTTCCGCATGATGATGATTACCAGGATCATGAACAGGAACGCCCAGAACCAGGTGGTCAGTTTGGGAATGCCGATCATACCGCGTCCGCCCTTCATTTCAGGGAAAGGCAGAATGGTATCTGAATTGACCATCAGGGTATTGATAATGATGGTGAAACCCAGGGTGGCAATACCAAAGTAATCTGAACCCAGTGAAAGCACGGGCAAGCCGAACAGGAAGCTCACCTCGCCGGCAAAAATACCCGCAAAGATGACGGACAGGAAATACACCACCTGAAGCCAGGCGCCCTGTGCCAGCGGACCGGGTGCGTCCAGAGTACCCAATAATGGAGTGATTGCCGGATTCACCAGATCAGCGAACCAGATGGCAATCGCGGCCACAGCAACACTACCGATCAGGTAAAACGTGAAAGCGGAAAGCACCGGCACACCGCGATAGCGGCTAAGCCATTTCTGGATTCCCAATATCATCAGAATTCCAAGGATACAACCAATGCCCACAACAATCAGGCCGCGGCTGTCGCCATTAATCCAGCGGTAGGTAATATCCGCCGCTGTGTAGGCGCCAATACCGTAGAAGCCCCATTGCCCAAGGCTGAACTGGCCGTTGAAGCCATAGATTAAGTTCAGGCCGAGTGCCACCATTGTCATGGATGCCGCCTGGAAAATCAAACCCTGATCAAAGTTGTTGAGTAGGGTTTCCTCCCCCTCACCGAAAGTGATAGTGAGTGCAAGTTGGACAACGACGAACGCCGCAATGACACCGATCACCTTAACCCAGAGCTTTTTATGGCCCAACACCCAGAGAAGGCCATATAGATAAGCCAGGATGGCGCCAATTTTTACAATTGATCCAAGTAGAAAACCGAGTTCCATTTGGCTATCTCCTAGGCTTTCTCAGCTTCAGGCTCGCCGAAGATACCGGTTGGCCGAACCAAAAGCACAATAATGAGGATGGCAAACGCGACAGCGTCACGCATGGGGGTGGAAATGAATCCCATGGTCATGGCTTCCGCCTGCCCCATAATCAACGCGCCAACAAACGCGCCGGGGATGCTGCCAATTCCCCCGAGCACTGCTGCCACAAAGGCTTTCAAACCAGGCAGAACTCCCATCAATGTGTTGATGGATGAATACGCGATGGCGTAGAGCACACCACCCAACCCGGCAAAACCGGCGCCGATGGCAAATGTGAAGGAAATTACCTGGTCAACATTGATGCCCATCAGGCGGGCGGTCGGTTTATCAAACGATACAGCACGCATGGCAATACCCATCTTTGTCTTTCTTACCAGGAATTGCAGGAAGATTTGAACCAGGATGGATGCCACCATGATGATGATCAAAATATTGGAGAAGGTTATGGCATTTTCAGGAGGTGGAGTGCCCTGAATAATCGAATGGATTCCGCTACCATCAATATACCAGGCGGCCACTTCGAAGGGGCGTTTATAGGGGATAAAGCGGGGGGAGAATACGAAATTCAGCGCCCCGAAGTATTCCAGGAAAAAGGAAACACCAATTGCCGTAATGAGAGCGGCAATACGGGGAGCATTCCTCAAAGGTTTGTAAGCTACCCGTTCGATCGTTACGGCAAGTAATATGCAGACTACCATTGCAAATAAAATTACCGACATAGTGCCAATGACTACTACAAGTGTACTGTCCATGTCAGGCCATACAGCGGCCGGCCAGACATGCAGGCTGAAACGTTCCACCAGGAAATAACTGGTGAAAGCGCCAACCATAAAAACATCACCATGAGCAAAGTTGATTAACTTTACGATGCCATAAACCATGGTATAGCCAAGCGCGATTAACGCGTAAACAAAACCTAATTGCAGACCGCTAATTACAAATTGGGCAAAAATATGCGGGCCCTGAATAAGATTCTTACCCAGGATATAAATCAAAACAAGGGCGATGAGCCCGAGAAAGATTTGACCAACCCATTGCAATGGCGGCTGGTGCTTGTGTGTTACAGTTTGTACAGGTTGGGAAACAGTATCTGGTTGCATCAGCCTGTTACCTCCATTAAGTTCAGTAGTATCGTAAATGGTGGGTGACCGAATTGGCCACCCACCATTTTTGTGCGACAAAAATTCGAATTACGGATTTACAAGTGAGTCAAAGACGATCTTGCCGCCTTTTACAGCCAGCACAGCGGCCGGTTTCTTCGGGTTGTGGTTTTCATCCAGCTTGAAGGTACCGGAAACAAGTTTGAATTCCATCGTTTCCAGAGTCGAGCGGACTTTTTCCACATCGTCAGTTCCAGCTTTGTCGATGGCAGAAACAATCATATTGATGGCATCGTAGCCGAGAACAGCCAGAGCATCCGGAACAGCACCCTTGTATTCAGCCGCGTAGGCTTTCAGCAAGTTTTGTACTTCGGGGCGCGGATCTTCGGGGGCGTAGTGGTTGGTGTAGAAACCGCCTTCGGCAGCCGCTTTATCAAGGTCAGCGGAATCCCAGCCATCACCACCCATGAACGGAGCGGTAATGCCTTTTTCCTTGGCCTGTTTGGCAGCCAGGTTGACGATGTTGTAGTAATCGGGCAGATAAATTACATCCGGTTTGGCAGCAGCAACCTTGGCCAGAATAGCGGAGAAGTCGGTGTCTGTAGAAGTGTAGGATTCGGTACCGACGATCTTGCCGCCTTTTTCAGTGAAGGCTTTTTCGAAGTATTCAGCCAGACCCTTGACATAGTCGTTTGACTGATCAACAAGGACGAAAGCGGTTTTGGCTTTCAGGTTGCTGATGGCGAATGAAGCGCCGATGGTGCCCTGGAAGGGATCGATGAAGCAAGCGCGGAAGATGTAGGGTTTGACCTTTCCATCAGCCCCAACCGTAACGGAAGGATTGGTGGAAGTGGAGGTTACCTGGATTACTTTCGCGGCATTGGCGATTTCAGACACGGGGATGGAAGCCTTGGAGCAGACTTCGCCCATGATGAATTTCACTTTATCCTGGTTGATGACTTTGTTGGCCGCGTTGACAGCGGGGTCAGGGGTGCATTGTGAGTCTTCAACAATGGCTGTGATTTTCTTGCCTAAAACGCCGCCCTTGGCATTCCATTCTTTGATGGCCAGCAGAGCGCCGTCGCGGGTGGAGACACCAAAGGTTGGAACCGGGCCACTCAGAGGAGCCAAAATGGCGATTTTAATTTCACCATCAGCAGCAGCGGGAGCCGCGACCGGGGCTAATGGAGCAAACGCGCTGAGTGTAAGTACCAGAACCATCAATACACTAAAAATCTTGAATGTACGCATAGAAACTTCTCCTCCTATTGACGAATGTGTAATATTTGGTTCAACCACTGTTTCAGGACTGCAAATCCCATAACAGCAATATCAAACAGAAAACACCTATTCCTGTGCCAGATCACCTCCATTCTATAAGGGGATCCCGTAACGAATATTCAATTCACAATAAACGGGGGAGGGCTATCAAGGCGAGATACCCCGATAGCAATAATCAAACAAAAGCGGTCCTTTTGTTTGATTGACTTTAGCTAATATACATGGGATGATGGAACTTGTCAAGGAGAATATATTTTTAATACCAATCTCATAAAAAATTACCCGGTAAAAACTTGACAGAAACAATGCGGTTCTATATAATCCAAAAATTAACAACCTTATAACCATGGGAGAGAGGCAAATGAAAAAAGCCATCCTTAATCGCGGTCTTATCGTCCCGTTGTTCGTTCTCCAGTTTGTTCCCCTCGCTATTTTTCCCCCAGAATCATTTTCCATGTCAACACAGGAATGGTGGCTTCCCCTCCTTCTGGCCGTGCTGTCCATTTTTGCCACTATTGAATTGCTGGTCCGTCACAGCCAGGAACCCTGGCCCTGGTACCTTCTCTCCTTTTCGCAGGGTTTTAATGTCATCAGCCGCCTGTTAATGGTGATGCCCCACACCACAAAAGCTGTCGACAATAATCAGGTTTTCAATACTCCATATGTGTTAATTGCCATAATCAGTGTCGCGATATCCTGGTTCTACCTCTGGTACCTTGAGCAACCTGAAGTACGCATGGGCGTTTTCCCCGAAACAAAGTAATACTCAGATTGATTTTTTGACCGGTGCGGGATCATTCATCCTCACCGGTCATTTTTTTTGTCTGTCTGTCCCAGATTGTTTTCTTCGGTTCAGTCAGGAGACTGAAACTTCTTCTCCATTTCAAGCAATGCTTTTTTTCGCTCAACACCCCAGCGGTATCCGCTTAATGTACCGTTACTATGAATGATCCTGTGGCATGGATTGACAATCGCCACCGGATTGGCTGCGCAGGCAGTGGCTACAGCCCTCGCGGCAGATGGTTTCCCCACAGATTCCGCCAATTGCGAGTAACTGCGGGTTTCACCAAATGGGATTTTGCGTAATTCTTCCCATACTTTCATTTGAAAAGCAGTTGCCTGAATTTCAAGGGGGATAGCAAACCGGCAAACTTCCCCAGTGAAATAATTTCTCATCTGCTCCACCCACCCATCAAGTTCACCGTTGTGCTTTTCGATAAATGCCCTTGGAAATTCGGCGCCAAGATCTTTGACGAGTGAATCGCTATCTTCCCCAAACTTTACTGAACAGACTCCTCGTTCTGTACCTGCCATGATCATCTTTCCCAGCGGAGTGTCCAAAAGCTCATAAACAATTTTCATACCCATTCCTCCGTTCTTATATTGTCCGGGGGTCATACCCAGTGTGTTTGCTGCTTTCTCATACAGGCGGCTTGATGAGCCAAAACCTGCCGCGTATTGGGAGGATGAAATCAATGCGCCAGCTTGAATATTCCTTTTAAATAGGGTAATTTTCTTCCTCACGATCAAGTCACGAGGGGATATGCCTGATTTTTGTTTTACAAGTTTTCGCAATTTCGACACAGTCAAACCAGCCTGACTGGCCCACATATGAACTGAATAAATTTCAATGGTCGTGTCTTCCAAAATTTTCATTAATCTGTGAAACTCTGCCTCTTCTT
>CAYNJT010000011.1:64322-70539 GCA_964397625.1 uncultured Leptolinea sp.
TCAATGGTCGTGTCTTCCAAAATTTTCATTAATCTGTGAAACTCTGCCTCTTCTTCGGCAATCACATCTGGTTGGCAACGTTTGCAGGCTCGATAACCCTTTCGTTCAGCATCAATGGTTGAACGGAAATACTCAACATATTCCCGCTTTGGCCGTTTTGATGGACAGGAAGGGCGGCAATAAATGCCGGTTGTCTTAACCCCATAATAGACGCGCCCATCCCACTGACTATCTCTGGCGAGGATCGCCTCCCAAATTTTCTGTTGGACTTCACAGGAAAGTTCTTTTTCCATAGTCTCCATATTTCTTATAGTACCCGAAAGCCAAAGATTTTCTATCCGTTTTCATCGTTCAAATTTGAGGTTTTTCAGCGTGTTATAATCACCGCGTTGTTCAGACTCTTGGAGGAAATTCATGAATATAACCACCAGTCAATTTAAGCGGTGTGATGTCATCCATATTGAAGGCCGGGTAGACAGCTCAACAGCTCCTCAAATGAACGCGGCCTGCGAGGCATTGATCCAGGCTGGCCGGTATCATATTGTTCTGGATCTCTCCGGAGTTGGTTTTATGTCCAGTGCCGGTTTGCGGGTTATGATCAACGCGCAAAAAGCCTGCAAACGATACAATCGGGGTGAAGTTGTACTGGCTGCCGTGCCCTCCAATATCAATTCAGCGCTTGATCTGGCCGGGTTCCTTCCCCTGTTTTCAATTTTTAAAGATGTGACTGCCGCGGTTGGCAGTTTTTAAAGACTTTGGCAGAGCATCAATCCAAACACACATATCAGGCATGTTTTGATTGTCTATCCGAAGTGGGTACGATGATCCAAGACGCCGCCAGATCCGCAGGCTTGGATGAACAATCCTGCTACCAGGTGGAAACAGCTGTAGACGAGGCTTGCTCCAACATCATTGAACACGCCTATGGCGGAGAAAATCGCGGGGAAATAATCATCGAATGTCTCACATCTCCGGGAATGCTTACCATTAAACTTAAAGATTACGGCGCGGCGTTTGATCCAGACTTGATCAACACTCCAAAACTGGACACCTGTCTGGAAGAGCGTCCCGATCGAGGACTTGGCCTGTTTTTTATCAGGCGCTGGATGGACTCTGTACATTTTGAGTTTTCGGATAAACATGGCAACGTATTGACCATGATCAAGAGAGCGAAAAAAACGTCGTGAAGAATAAATTCGAGAATTCCCTTCAGGTTAAGTCTGATTGGAAGCAGTCTCTCGAATCGGCTCAAATCCTGCTTCAAAAAAAATCGCTCCAGGAACAATCAGACTTCCTGGTCTCGACACTCAGAGAGGTATTTCATGTGTCGGGTGAATTCTGGTTTGCCCATCCCCATTACCCCTTACCAGAAGAAGATGCTCCTCAAATTATTGACGAGATGTCTGATCTTTCTCCTGTTGTGATGCTGTCGTATAAAGGCCACACTCCCCATTATCTTCTCCATGATAAAAAGATAAATTGTGAACTGCAGCCGAATTCCATAGTACAGTCAGCAAGTCTGCCTGTAATTTGTGAGAACATTCTGCTGGGGGTTATTGAGATCAAACCAATGGAAGCCGATGGGATTTTGCCTCCAACCATTTTGGCTGACATCATTGATTTTCTTGCGTTGTGCGCGATGCCGATGCAAATCTACCGCCTTTCCGTTTTGAAAAACTGGCGGGTTGAGCAACTATCAATTGTGCGGAAAATATCCGACCGCATTGCCAACATAACAGATCTTGATAGCCTGTGCAGTCAGGTGACTGATGTGGTTCGCGAGAGATTTTCGTATTATTTTGTTGCCATCTTTATCTGTGAAGATAGCGGAGAATTATGCTGCCGTTCAAGCGCATCGGCGGATCCTTCCATTAACGCGCCGGATGGATTCGATTTCAAACAGGGTAGCGGTATTATTGGATGGGTTGTTAATCATAAAGAAGAGATTTTAGTGGAAGATGTTCACCAGCATCCTTTTTTTCATCCACATGAGTTCCTTCCGAAAACCAGGTCTGAAGCCGCCTTTCCCCTGATGATTGGCGATCGAATGCTTGGCGTGTTGGATGTTCAGGCTGATAAGATCAGGGCTTTCCATGAAATGGATCTGGTTGTGCTGCGCACACTGGCAGACAATATCGCCATTGCGGTTGAAGGCGCCCGCCTGTTTAGCGGTTTGAACCGGAGAACGGAACAGATTTCAACCGTTTTTGACATATCCCATGCGCTCTCCTCCATCCTGGATTTCGATCTCCTTATGGATGAGGTTGTAAAAACGATTCAGCAGAGGAATCAATATTTGCAGGTTAATGTCTATACGGTTCATTCAGGCCGCGGCAAGATCATCTTCCGAACCGGAACCGGTGAACGAAGTCAGGCCTACAGAGATGCATTTCTGACTTTCAATATTGATGATGAAAAAGGCATTCTTCCCTGGGTGGCGCGTGAGGAGAAGACCTTCGTGTCAAATGATGTGCGAAATGAGCCTCTGTACCGTTCCCCGGTTTTTATGGAATCAATCCCCCGGTCAGAAATTTCTGTTCCGCTAATCACTGGTGGTGAGATAGTAGGTATTCTGGATATTCAAAGCGATCAGGAAAACGCGTTTGATGCGAATGATGTCTTCTTTTTCGAAGCATTATCGGCCGGTATCGCGACTGCCATTCGCAACGCAACTTTATTCCGATCAGAACAATTCCGCCGGCAGGTAGCCGAAAGTGTTCGTGATATTGCCGGCATCCTGTCCAATAGTTCATCACTGGAGGAATTGATTAACCGTATTCTGGAAAAGCTGCGTGAAAGTCTGCCCTGTGACGCGGCCTCAATCTGGTTGACCTCAAAGAACACCGACAATCAGGTGGAATTGACACTGGCCGTATCACAAGGGTTGCAGCACAAGAGATTATCTAGAATAAACCTTTCAGATGATACACAGGGAAAATGGATCAACACAGCGCTAAATTCAGATGAACCTGTCATCCGTATTCCTTCCGATCAGCGGGGATTACTGGGTGAAGTGTTGAACCTACCGTCTAACTATTCGGCAATTGCCGCGCCGCTTCGGGCAGGCGGTGATACAGTCGGACTGATAACCCTGGTTCACCATCAGCCCGACCGATATGGAGCAGAATCCCGACTGATCACACAGACATTCGCCGGATACGCGGCTGCAGCAATAAAAAATAACCAACTCTTTGCTTCCGTCCGTGAACAGGCCTGGATTTCCGCGGTACTTCTTAAAGTAGCCGAAGTGAATCGGCAGACGCGTTCACTGGATGATCTTATCGAAAAAACCGTGAATTTAATTCCTGAATTGATCGGGTGCTCCTCCTGCGCGGCTTATTTGTTTAACCAGCCATTAAATATTTATGAGCGAAAAGCTGCCTGTGGATTTGAACAAAATGGGCAACCCACTCGTCAGCTTCCTGGAGATCAGGCCGCTTTCCAGGTTGCACACCGGCTGTTATCACCGGTCACGGCATACTTTTCTCGAGGCGATTTCCTGCTTTCCGCAAAGCAAGATTCTCCGGTAGGGATCATTCTTCCTCTAGTGATTCGTGAACAGATTCTTGGCGTGGTCTGGGTTGGAAGCTGCAATAACGACCGGCCGTTTTCTGATGAGAACCTGAAAGTGCTTACTGGTATAAGCAACCAGACAGCCACTGCGATCAACAACTTGCTGCTTCTGGAAAACCAGCAACAGGATGCGTACATTACGTCAGCTCTATTGCAAGTCGCTCAAACTGTGGCGGGAAAAAATGACTTGCCTGGTATCCTGAATTCGATACTAGATATGTTATCTGCATTTGCTGGAATAGAAACATCGGCTGTCTTTTTGAAGAATCCAAGTCAACCAGGCTTTAGACCTGTAACAGCCCACAGGGGATTACCTGACAGGGGGCTTCGATCTCTTGAGACCTATCTTTTTCCCGGTGATTTTCCATTACTGGATAAGGTCACTGAAAATGCCGATATTCTTCTTGCCCCATTGAATCCCCAACAAAGGATGGGCCTTCAGTGGACGAAAGTAAAACACCAAATGCTCCCCAAAGAAGCCTTTCGGCAGAAACCTCAAGAAGGTGGGTGGTTGATCGGCATACCGCTTCATGAAAAAGATGAGATATTTGGCGCCCTGGTCCTTCTTGACAAACCAATATCCGGTTATTCGCTTGAAAAACGGCTTGATCTGTTGAACGGCATCGGAGGACAGATTACTCAAGCCCTTCAAAATGACCGGCTTCAAAACGAATTGCGGGAAAATGAAAAATTGCAGCAGGAATTTCAGTTTGCCCGCAATGTGCAACAGACATTTCTTCCCAGGGAACTCCCCAATCTGCCCGGATGGGATATGGCAAGCTTATGGGAGCCTGCCAACCAGGTGGGCGGCGACTTTTTCGATTTATTTATCCCCCGCCCTGGCACATTCTGCGCGGTGATTGCCGACGTTAGCGACAAAGGAATGCCGGCGGCACTCTATATGGCAGTGACACGCACACTCATCCGCTCTTTCGCTCAGGAAAACATTACACCGGGCGATATCCTGACAAAGGTGAACGACCTGTTGTTACAGGATAATCCCGCGGGAATGTTTGTAACTGCCGTCGTTATTTTGGGAGACAGCTCAACGGGTTTGATTCAGTATGCCAACGCAGGTCATAATCCCCCCATTATCTTTGACGAATCACAGCAAGTTGTTGAATTGCCGCGGGGACAAATCGCCCTGGGTGTTGTAGTGAACCAGGCTTACCAGAATCACAGTCTTGAAATTCAACCCAATTCCTACCTTATCCTTTATACTGATGGCGTTACAGACACACTATCCCCTTCAGGCGCAGATTATTCCCTGAATGGGTTAAAACATCTGATTTCAGCGAATATATTTAAGAAGGCCAATCATTTTACAGGTGAGCTTGAAAAAGATTTGACGCAGTTTCGAGCCGGTCTCTCGTGTGTGGACGATGTAACCGTTCTCACGCTTCACCGACTCTAGTACATTATTGGAGACTCTAATATGAATAAACCGTGTGCCATTCTTTGGGACCTTGATGGAGTGATCGTCGATTCGGGAGATCTTCATTACCGGTCATTTAAAATTGTTCTTGAAAACCATGGGATAGATTTCCCTTATTCTGTTTTTGTAAAATCCTTTGGCCGAAACAACGATTCGGTCCTCGAAATGACCATCGGCAGAAAACCTGACGATTTGTTAAAGCAGGAAATAAATGATCAGAAGGAGGACTGGTATTGCGATAACATTCCCGGCAACCTTGAGCTGCTTCCAGGTGCCGAAGACTGGTTGAAATGGTTCAGAAAGAACAATATTCCCCAGGCTATCGCCTCTTCCGCGCCTATGCGCAATATCACCCTGTCTCTTGACGAATTCCAATTGGGAAATTACTTTGATGCCGTTGTCAGCGGTAATCGAATCGAAGGAAAACCAAATCCAAAGGTCTTTTTAAGGGCGGCCGCCGCGTTACAGATGCCCCCGGAACATTGCATCGTCATCGAAGATTCACTGGCCGGTCTTCAGGGAGCTCTCGCTGCCGGTATGCGGTGTATCACAGTAGCGACCACTCATCCGATCTCTCAATTTGCATCAGCCACCATATCGCTTGACCGGTTGACTGATTTATCTGTGGAACAAATCACAGACCTGATCAACACTTAAGGTTTGGCTTCTTTTTCACCAAAAAAGAGCAGCGACCAGACCTGCCAGTTCTCAAGGACAACCATGGTTGGCGTTGGATGAACCGTGGGTACTGGAGTATATCCGGGTTGGGGAAGTGGAATGATTACCTTATCGCCGCCCTGCGATAGATTATTATCCTGTCGAGCCCACTCTTCCACAGCTGATTCAGATGTGGCGTAGGCGATCTGTTTTCGCAACGCCCTCTCTGTGGATTGCAGCATATTCACCTGGGTACGCATTACATCGCGCTGGTGGGTAAGAGTGTACAACTCTCCTATACGATTATTCAGGTCAAGGAATAACAGCAAAAAAAATATGACCACAATGGCTACCAGCCATTGCCGTTTATTCTGTACAAAGATGGAAAATAATCCCTTCAAAAGAAAAATCCGTTACGCGTTTTTTTACCTGTGTGCAACTATCTTACCAGTGTTCAATAACAAAGAAAAGACCCCGCCGAAACGGGGTCTTCCTTGGTGCCGAAGGAGGGATTTGAACCCTCACGAGCGTACGCCCACTACGCCCTGAACG
>CAYNJT010000012.1:0-33370 GCA_964397625.1 uncultured Leptolinea sp.
GAGATGGCAGCTTTCGTTTCTACCCTCCCATGCCCAAACGATGCCAGCAATTCCAACCGGTTGGCATTCTCATTTGTGATTACTTCTGGTGCTCTGGTGGCAGTGCTGGTTGGGATGCTTGTGGGTGTTACTGTGGGTTCAGGTGTACTGGTCTCCGTCGGTAATGCAGTCGGAGTAATCGGTTGTGTTGTCTCGCTGGCTTTCATCCCTGTGGATACCGCGGAGGTGTTGGAGGTTTGCGGCGCGCATGATGACAGAAAAACCGCAATCAACAGGAAGAGGGTTAAGGTTTTTGATCTCATGGTTGGTCTTCTTTCTATGAAGTATGTTGTTCACGGGAAACACAATGAATTATTTGGAAGAAAAAATCGTAAACAGCGAATTAGTTATCCCCTTATAAAAACTCCACCAGCAGCGGATTGACCACCTCGGGCCGTTCGTAATGCGGAACATGCCCGCAGTCCTCGATCACCCGCCAGGCAGCATTCGGGAGCAGTTTTCGAACTTCCTCTCCCACGCTCAAGGGGATGGTCGTGTCATGCCGGCCCCAGAGCAACAGAATGGGTATATCCGTCTGCCCCAGGCGCTCGTACACGGCGCGCTGCCGGAACAGGATACCGCTGCGAAAGGTGGACAGGATGGCGCGTTTAAATCCGGCGATTTTCATCTGCGGCAGGTAATCCGCAATGTACTGCGGGAAGCGCTCGGGATAGAGAAGGTCACCCGCCATACCGGCAGGCAGGGTGCGGTCGCCTGTCAGGTGCATCACCAGCTCACCGATCACCGGCATCAGCAGCAGCGATTTCGGGAAAACCGGTTCGGGCATCATCCCGGCCGGGTCGATGAGCGCGAGTTTGCTTACCAACTCCGGGTGGCGGTCAGCGAAAATGGACGCCACGATCCCTCCCATGGAGGACCCCACCAGGCTGACCGGTGTGTTGATCTTCAACGCAGACAACAGGTCAAGGATCTGGCGGTCGAACGTCTCAGGACCAAATTCAATATCCGGCCGGTCAGACCAGCCGCGGCCGAAATGGTCAAAGCGCAATACCCGGAAGCCGGCATCCGCCAGTGGTTTGAAGTTGTAATCCCACAGGTAATGCGGAACAGAATACCCGTTTAGAAAAACGACAGGCTGGCCCCCTTCAGGACCGGCCAGCTCATACCAGGTCATCCCGTCCTGCAGCCTGATGAATGTCCCGGGGATGGTTGCCCGAAAGCTGTCATCCAGTCTGAAAAATTCTCCATTCAATGCGAAGCAGCGATGAGTCATTTGTCAAGGCTCCAATAAAAAGTATAACCAATAAATTATTACAATGTTCTCGTAAAGATTTCTACAGGAACAATTTGATCCCGATGATTGCGATCACCACCACCAACAGCAAAATGCCCAGAAGAAATACGTATCTACCGGAACTGACTCTGCGCGTGGGCGGCTCGACGATGGCCGCTTTCACATTCGTGTTCTTTTTCCCTTCCACCACCCGCAGATAGACCTGTTCCATGGGGAAAATATTTCCGGTGGGTGTGGTGATCGAGAAGCGTCGGTTTTCGGTAGCGGCTGGGTTTTCCGTCCACTCTCCGTTGCCCTCCCGGCGGATCGTCTCACCAAGGTAGGCGCCCCAGAAAAATATGGTGCGGGCGGGCGTTTTGCCTTCAAACGCAGGTGAAGTCGTCAGTGCGTGCGCCCGATCGAGCAATCTGTATAACACGGCCAGGGAATCCATGCTGAAATCCAGTTCAGCGCCGTAATCTTCGCGCGCGATCTGCACAGCCTGCTGAGCCAGCTCGATCATATTCTTTTGAAGTTCTGCCTGCATTGGTTCCATGCTCTCCCCCATCAACCCAGGGTCAACTGAATTTTAGCATCAAATGGGAAACGAGAATCAATATACCTTTGCATTTCATTCGGTAATTTGAGGATACTGGAAACGAATTGGCAAAAAGAAAAGGACGCCATTAGTTCTGGCGTCCTTTCGGTGAATTTCACCTCTACAAGAATCATTCATTCAGGATTTTAACTGTCATATTCCAGTAAAACTGCGGATCACTCTGGTTCAGCTTGATATGCACCACATAGGTCATATCGCCCTGGATTTTTTCGCCCTTGGCGTGGATGGATTCGATCACACCGGAGAAGGTTTTACCGGGGAGCGCGTTGACCGTCATATTTACGGTATCTCCGACGTGCATATCCACCACATCATCTTCCGCCAGGTCGGTGGTTTCCACCATCCAGAATGAAGTATCTGCCAGTGTGCCCACCGTGTTGCTGGGTGAAACAGTCTGCCCCACACGCAGGTCCCAGTTGGACAGGGTCCCAGCCCAGGGCGATATCAGCTGCAGATCGCGGATCTGCTGCGCGGCAGCAGATTGGGCGGCGATCGCGCTATCCAGTCGGGCCTGAAGCAGGTCGCGCGTGTCAGGATCGATCCCCTTGTCCAGTTTATTCAGGTGGAAGCGCGCCGATTCAAGGCGGGCGATGGCTTCGATCAGACGGGTGCGTTTGTCATCCAGCCCGCCCTCTTTCGGTTTCTCGTAATCGGTCAGCAGAGCGGTAAACGCTTTGTCGCGCCGCGTCGTTTCGCGATCAAGGCGTTCCTGCGCCTGTTGGCGGGACGGGGCGTCCTTGGCCAGGTTTGTCAAATTATCCAGCTTCTTCTGGGCGTCATAGACGGCGTCATCGGCTTTCACGTACTCATCCAGCGATGTATCAAAAGCGGTTACCCTGTCATTGGATTTCATATGCCACTGGTCGGCGGCTTTGTCGTACTCGTCGCGGGCTTTTTCGAGGTCCATGGATGCCCGGGCGTTTTCCAGAAGGGCGTCATCTTTCAGCTTTTGAAGCGCGTTACGGGAATCCACTTGTTCCACCTGTGAAGCGGCAGCCTGGGCTTTGAATGTTTCCTCACCTTCCAGCAAGGCCAAAATCTGCCCGGTTTCCACGTGATCACCGTCTTTGGCTTTTACTTCTTTCACTTTTCCACCCATGACGAAGGAAAGATCAAGTTTATTTCCGGGTACCAGCCGACCTTCAGCCACCGATACATCTTTGTATGTGACGATGACCGGGGTCGGAGACGGTGTTGCCGTCACACCGACGGCGTTGCAGGCAGACAGGCTGCCGGCGATACTCAATAGTACGACTACAAACACAGACATTCTTTTCATTTTTTCCTCGCTCATTAGGGATTTATTCGTAAGAGAGAACTTCGCGCACGGTCAATTGGGCAGCCGACCGGGCAGGAAGCGCGCTTGAAACAATGGATAACAGGACAACCAACGCGAGCCAGATCAACGCGCCCCAGACCGGGTAGCTGTAGGCCAGCCCCATGTTCAGGAATGAATGGCCGATCATGTCGCAGAAAACCCAGGTCAACGGGATGGCGAGCAGCAAACTAATAAACCAGCTCAGAACACCAATGACGATCCCTTCGATCACCACAATGCGGATGACCGACCGATCGGACCCGCCAAACGCGCGCAGCACGCCGATCTCGCGGCTGCGGTCGATTACGTTCAGGCTCATGGTGCCGGTCAAACCCAGTCCGCCAACAAAGGACAGCAGAACAACCATGAAAAGAAGCAGCACGATGATGATGCCAAACGCGGAATTGATTTCAAGTCGCTCGTCATCTGTCATCAAGACGGAGTTGACCCCGATTCCCGCGTCTTCATAGGCTTTCTCCAATTCACGGCCAATCCTTTTGCGATCCTCCGTGGTCGCCGCGCTTGTGGTAACCATGGCCATATCCGAACGGTTCTCCTGGTTGGAAAGCGCGTTGAAAGTTCGCAGGGGAATATATGCCAGGTAACCCACCGTCTGGTTGCCCATCAACTCAACGATGCCGACGATGGTGAAAGTTCTTTCATCGCCATTAACTTTGATCACAACGTTCTTTCCCAATGCCAGATCCGGCTCCACATCCAGAAGGCCCATACCTACCACCACCGCGTTGGAATCATCCGGCTGCAGCCAACGCCCCTGCAAAACGTGCGGTTTCAACATGGGTGTCTCGGGGGGCACACCGAAGAAAAACAACGGATTGCTTTCACTGCCATCCGGACGCACCCGGCGGGTCATTTCAAAACCCCAGCCTTCAACACGGGTGATCCCTGGCACTCGCGATGCCACACTTTGAAGGCGTTCTTCCAGAAATTTCTGGTCCAGGTCAACCCAGAAGTCATAATTCCAGAAGCTGATCATGTTGTCGACAGTCTGTACCATGGAAGCCCGCAGGTTGATCACGGTGATGAACGTTCCCCCGGCAATTGACAGCATGATCAACGACAGGATCAGGCGGCCGCGTTTGCGGAACGGATTACGGATGGCAAAGAGAACACCGCGGTTCAACCCCTTTATTCGTTTAAGAATCCTGTCGATTGTCAATATGCCTGACCACACCTGATTCTGTCCGTATTCGCTCAACGCCTGGGCAGGGGGACGGCTGGCGCCGCCCAGTACGGGAACCAGCGCGGCCAGAATGGGGATAAAAATCCCGGCAGCAAATTGGATCAGGATGACCCAGTAAGGAAATTGATTGGCATCAATAATGTAATTGAATTGCTCACCGATGAACTGAACAAATCCACGGGTTGCCAGAATGGTGAACGGTATGGCGATCAGTGTGCCAAGTATGCCCAATACAGTCACCATGCCCAGGTAGATTCCGACGATCTGATTTGTGCGTCCGCCCACGGCCTTGATCACGCCGATCTGACGGGTTTGTTGGGCAATCAACGCCGATATGGAGTTGATGATCAGGAAAACGCCCAGCAGTAGAATGAGCAAACCGATCATGATTAACAACAGGATCACCGTATTGGCAATGTAATCCAACGGGTAACTGTCTGCCGCAGGGCGGAAGGTTGTGTAGACCACCAGGTTGTCGCCTTCGAGATGATCTGTGATCTCATCGGATATCCGTTGAATGTACGCCGGATCGTGGATGTCACCCTTCAACCGTACATAAAGTTCGTTATATTTTGCGTCTTCACCCAACCATACCAATGTGTCATCGTCGATAAAGGCGTAAACAGTGCCTTCCAGAAAAGCCGGCATGTGATAGAGGTCGTGTGCCACACCGCTGATACGAAGACCGCGTTCGCGTCCATTCGGCATCTTTATCTGGATCGATTGGCCTTCGCGCAAATTCAGATAGGACATGGATCCACGTTCCATCAACAGGGTTCCCTTCGAAGGCGGCCACTCACCGGATATGTGCCAGATTTTGTTCACTTTAAGCTCGTCAAAATCATCCACACCAAAGAGAACAAGGTCTCGCCAGTTTTCCTGAGACGGATCGGATTTCATCCGGACCTGCAGATTGCGACGGGCTTCGGCTTCTTCCACACCGTCAATGGTTTCGATGCTGTCAGTCAGCTCGGACTCAAACTCACTTGTGGTGAATACCAGGTGAGGGGGATTGGTTTCGGCATAACGCAGAGGAAGCTGTTCCTGCAAAATGACCTGACTCGCGGCAATGGTTCCAACGGCAAAAACACTGACACTGATGGTCATCAGTAACAAAATGGTACGGGCGCGGTTTAACCACAAGTCGCGCAGTACTTTTCGACAGCGTATGCCGATCATTTGCGGCCTCTCCTGATTGAATCTTCAACTATTTGCCCGTCGGCAATGCGGACAAGCCGGCCGGCGCGCTGCGCCAGGTCAGGATCGTGGGTGACCATTAAAACGGTTTTCCCTTGACGGGCAAGACGCTCAAATAAGCCCACAACAGCCTGTGCTGTGGCCGAATCGAGGTTGCCAGTGGGTTCATCAGCCACGATCAGTGGCGGGTCGTTTGCCAGGGCGCGGGCGATGGCCACACGCTGCTGCTGCCCGCCAGACAGGTTTGCCGGGAGCTTGTTGGCCTGATCGGCGATCTCAACAGATTCGAGCCGCTGCAGGGCGTTTCGTTCGCGGTCTCCGTTACTGAAACAGCCGCTCAAGTCCATTGGGAGCATCACGTTCTCCAGAACGGTAAGTGTAGGGAGAAGCTGAAAAAATTGGAAGACAACCCCCACAGAACGCCCACGCCAGATGGCCAGCTTGTTTTCGTTATAAGTATGGATAGGCGCGTTGACCACCCATATCTCGCCACCTGAAGGCCGGTCTATTCCGGTGATCATGTTAATCAATGTGCTCTTGCCGCTGCCCGATTTTCCCACCACTGCCACGAATTCGCCTTCATTCACATGCAGGTCAATTGACTTTAGCGCCTGGCAAGTTCCCCCGCTTCCCTCATAGGTTTTGGAAACCTGGTGGATGTCGATTAGCGCATCTGGAACTGTGGAATATCGGTTTTGGCTTTTTTTTGTGCCGCTAAACATGTTTTTTTCCTCTCTATCCTTAATCCAATTGTTCCTTACAAGGTTAAACCGCAAAGAGAGGTGTGTCAGGGCACTTAAGAGGTAAAAAAGTTCCATTCTCCCGTATGTTAAAATGGAGACAATTCCATTATTAAGGGTGACATGGAAATCGGATGGATCTCAGCGATCAATTTCTCAATGTGAAGACCATACCCCCGCAAATTCGCGCCGAACGGGTCAAACGCCAGCGTTTAATGAAAAAGCTGGAAGGTATCTTCAAAACCCCGGTTACGGTGATTTGCGCCCCGGCGGGGTATGGAAAAACAACACTATTGGTTGACTGGATGGAAACCGCGCCAGCACCAGTGGTATGGTTCACCCTTTCAGATGAAGAAAATGACGCAGTCCGTTTCCTGAATTATCTCGTCCAGGCCATTCAGAGCGCTCTGCCGGAAATCGGAAAATCCACCCAGGCAGCCATTAATCTGCCGGGAACAACTTCCCTGGAGAACTGCCTTCATCTTCTGGTAAACGAATTATCCACATTGACTTCACCCATCGCGATTGTATTGGACGACTACCACGAGATCACATCATCAGATGTGCAAGAAATGGTGAGCCATCTGGTCGAGCATCTACCGCCTAAATTGCATTTGATTTTCGCCACACGGATTGAACCTCCGCTCCCCCTGGCACGATTGCGTGCCCGAAACCTCATACTGGAAGTCCGTACGCGGGATCTCTCATTTAAAGTTGAAGAGATCAAAGAATTCTTCCGCTTGGCAATGAATAGCACGCCATCGGAAACAGTCTGCCGGCAATTGGAACGGCAGACAGAAGGATGGATCTCAGCACTCCAACTTGCCGCAATCTCGATGCGAGAAGGGGAGGATATTCTCACCGGTGCCGGTCCTTTCGCCGGCAGGCATTATATATTTGATTTTCTGGCTGAAGAAGTCCTATCTAAATTGCCTGATGATATGCGGAAGTTCCTGTTGTGTGTTTCCCTGCCGGAGAGACTTTCAGGCCCACTTTGTGATGTATTGGTAAAGCCATTCCAACCTCATGAAAATGGCGCCCAATGTCTTGAAGCGCTTGAACATGCCAGTCTGTTTATACAGGCATTGGATGAAGACCACAAATGGTACCGATTTCACACCCTTTTCGCCGAATTTTTACGCAACCGTTTGGCGGAAGTCGCGCCAGAGGAGATTCCTCTTTTGCACCAAAGATCAGCTTCATGGTTGACAGCGAACGGTTTGGTCGAGGAAGCCTATGTGCATGCCCTACTCGGAGGCAACCAGGAACAGGCGGTCCAGATCATTGAGAACCAGGCAAGTGTCCTTGAGGTTAGGGGGGAAATGGGGACATTGGAGCAATGGTTAAAGCGTTTGTCGGAAGAGAGAATCTTATCCCGACCGCGCTTGTGCCTTGCGTCGGCATGGATTGCTTTTTGCCGGTTGGATACCCAAAACGTCCAAAAATATTTAAACAAGGCAGAAGCTCTACTGACGGATAGCCATGATGAGGACCTGCTCGGGGAACTTCTGGCGGCAAGGGCGTTTCTTGCTGGAATGACAGATAACGCGGAACAGACCACACTTTTGAACGAAAAAGCCGCTTCCTATCTACGTGATCAACGTCATTTTCTGTATTGTTTACTAAAACTCAACCAGTCTCTTCCTGTGATGATGTCTGGAAACCTGCAAAAAGCGGTTCCACTCCTCGAAGAGGCAATAAACTACGCTCGGGCTACAGAAAATCATTTTATTGCCCTGCTTGGAATGAGAATTCTTGGCGAGGCATATATGTTGCAGGGCAGGTACTCCTGGGCTGAAAACCTGTTCCAACAGGCGATGGAAATGATCCAAGCACATCTGGGAACGCGTTCACCTTTGATTGGAGTTGCCCGGTTGGGACTGGGTGAAATCTACCGCCAGCGAAACAGACTGGCAGAGGCAGAGAAGGAACTGGAAGAAGGTATCGCGCAGGTGATTGATTGGCTGCCAGCCATTGTTCTCGACGGATTGGCGTGGCTTTCCAACACTCGTCAATCTGGCGGTGACCCGGCTGGAGCGCGAAGAGCGCTGCAAAAAGCCAAAGAAATCTCACTGGATGAAAGTCATCCCTTATTGGATGAATGGATGCTGGAAATTATTATTGCCCGCTTGAATATTATTCAGGGCAACCTGGAAGAAGGTCTCCGTTGGGCAAAAAGCAAAGGATTGAATCTTGATACCCTTGATAACCTTGATGATTTCTATCAGACAAACCCTTCCATTTTTCGAACCTCTGCGCTCACAACATTAGCCAGGCTCTATCTTCTCTCAGGGCGCCGCGAGAAAACTCCCGGAGCTTTGGAAAAGTCAGCCCACATATTAACAACATGCCTGCCGATTGCCCGAAATAATGGTGAGAATGCGATTCTCATGGAAGGATTACTGATCCTGGCCCAGGCTGCTGCCTGTCTGGGAGATGAAACCCGGGCGCAGGAATGTGTTCACAATGCGCTGGACCTTGGCGAAACGGAACGTCCTATTCGAATTTTTCTCGATGAAGGGAAACACATCATCGCGTTGCTTGAAAAGCGCCGTTCAATGGACTTGCCATTCAATGAATATAGTTACATTGACTTGTTGCTTTCCACCTGGCAGACAGAAAAGGCCAAATTGTTACGCGCGCGATCCCAATCAGATGCGTTAACCTTCAGGGAATTGGATGTGTTGCGTTTGGTTGCGGAAGGAAAATCTAATCAACAAATTTCCGAACAGCTGGTTCTGTCCTTGAACACTGTTAAGAAACATGTCAGTTCAGCTATGGACAAACTGGATGCGCGAAATCGCTCAACGGCTGTGATCATTGCCCGTCAGCAAGGCTTGATTAATTAAGTATCTGGTTATCTTGAAATAACATCACTTTGTTTCGACCGCTGTTCTTGGCTTGATACATGGCTGTATCCGCGTTATGGAACAGGCTGTCAAGATTTTTCATCTCCGGTTCCAAAGTGGCTACCCCGAAACTCGCGGTCATGTGGACAGTAATGTCTTTCGTAAGGCAATCTGAATTTTCAATCCTTTCTCGTATTCGCTCAGCCAGAATAGCCGCCTCTGTTAATTTTGTATCCGGCAGAAATATCCCAAACTCCTCTCCCCCCAGGCGGGCTGCCAGATCGACCTCACGGCATTGCTCTTTTAGTATTCTGGCTATGAATTGCAGCGCCAAATCGCCAATATCATGACCGTGAGTGTCGTTGATCAACTTAAATTTATCAATATCGAGGATGATCAATGACAGAGGGTGTTTATATCGTCTCGACCGGCCGATCTCCTCATTGCCCCTCTGGAAGAAGTGTCTGCGGTTGGATAGTTTTGTCAATTCATCCGTCATCGCCAGCAATTCAAGCCTGGAATTTAATTGGTGGATCTTTTCTTCCGATCTTTTCCGTGAGACGATCGTCCATACCAGGTCCGCTATATAAGAAACCAATTCAACATCATCATTATCATAATCAGTTGGTTTATTCCCAATCCCCAATATCGATACTATCTGGTTTTCCTGGAAGATTGGGATGAGCATCTCGCGGATAACTTTCGCGTGCCCCTCCGGCATGCCTTTTTTATTTGGGAGGGAAGCGTAATCGTTGTGAATAATCGGTTTTCTTTCACGGATGCAATCGACCCAGACTCCGGCCTGGTCGATGGAGTAATGCATACCATTGCCTTCCGCCTTGCAAAAATCTTGCTGAGTTCTGGTTGACCAGGCCTGCAATGATAATGTGTTGGAATTTTCTTCCACCAGATGGTAAAAACTTATCTGACTTTCAGTTAAGATCTCAATTTCGTCCAGAGCTTTTTGCATTACTTCTATTGGGGTGTGTGAGATTGAGTAATCCCAGAGCTTCAAACGTAATTTTAAAATATCTTCAATGCGCTTGCGTTCTGAAATATCCTGAATGACGGATAACATGCAATCTTCATCATTCAATCGAATATATTCGGAGGAAATTTCAACCAGAATAACTTTTCCATTTTTGTTCCGAGCCGCGAACACGTAATTTCTTACCCTTTTTTGGGTTTTCATTTCCTTGATCAATTCGGCTCGGTCGGCCGGGTTTTTCCAGAAACCAAGTGAAATTGTGGAGTTGTTCAGGCTCTCTTCCCGTGTATATCCGGATACCTGCGTGAAACCGTCATTTATTTCCAGTATCTTTCCATCTTCAATTCTGGAGATCAAAATGGCATTCGGGCTGGCAAGGAATGCTTTCGCATACTTCTCCTGGGTTAATAAGCGGGCTTCCTCGGCTTTCTCCCTTTCCGCGATATCAGCCTGTAAGTCAAATTGCAGCCGTCTATTGACCATCATGAACAGGACAATGGTCAGAATTAAATAAAGAAGCTGGAATGACAGGTACAGAAGACTCTCGTACCCTGGAGATTTCATTACATCATTTCCAGGGGGAATTAAAAAATTGATAAATATCCGAATAATGGCAACCACCCCAAAAAGCGAGGTGATGACTCCAAGAGCGTGCGTAATTTTTTTCTGTTCAGGGGTAAGCTGAAAAAACAACAGCCAGGCAAATTGAATGGAAAAAATGACAAGGACAATTGAAAAGAGGATATTGCGGATTTCCAGATTCGGTCGGATATAGATAAAATATGTCTGGAAAAAGACATATAAGGCAAGAATAAGGTAAAGGTGAATGGGTATACCCGGCTTTTCAAGAAAGAGTCGTATACCTGCATAAAGCATAAAAGTACCGCCAACCAGGAAAAGGCTGCCCAACAGCATGCTAAAGAAATCTGGAAGTACTCCCCGCCCGGTAAGAAGCGCCATGCCGAACACATTTAAGCCAAAACTGATTGTCCAGTAACCAAGGCCGGTATACCGAAAGCGGTTTTCTTTCCAGAGGGCGAACAGAACAACCGCGCAGACCAGGTTTCCACAAATGTAGTTAATGAGAACAGTTCTCAGGTCAAGAAAAGACATGGTTTACCTGTAAGGACTACTTGTTTCTCAACATTTTCCTGGCCCCAGTCTTGAAAAGGTGATCATAAAGCGATCCGGCTGCGCAGCCATGTAATGATTTGTTGTGGATCAATGCCGGTGTTTGATCCATCGACCGGATTACCGCGATCATTTATTCGTACCACGTCCTCCAAAATTTTGTTCTGGAAACTTTCCCGCGCGGCTACCTGACCGCGGTTAATATCAATCAAGGCCAGATCGCATTGCATTTGCCGGGCGTAGATTTCAGACTCTGATTTTTTGTTAACCTCAGTGGCAAAACAATTTTGCTGGATCAAAATGCTTAAATCCGAAGGAGTAGTGGCGCGCATTTCTGAAGGGAGACTGTATTGCAGGTCGGCAACTTTGCCGGTGGTTATGTCGACAATAAGTATTTTGCCCTGCATATCCAGATCGTCACCCAACGGATCAGGATAAGTCTTGAGATAGTTGGGCATTTCTGCAAGGAAGGGCGTTTCGTACGCGTTGTGCTTTTGCGCGGCTACATACGTCTGATAATTGCGGAACAGTAAGTAGGCTGGAATGGCCAGCATGCAAAGGATGGCGGCCACACCCACGCCAATCAAAATTTTTACGAGTTTGCTGAGGCCTTTTTTCTGTTCTTCCGGCGGTGGCACAGGGGTATCGCGCTCCGGGGCGGGAGGTTCCTGTCCGGTGATCCGCACGCGAACCTGTTCGAATGGGTAAATGCGCCCTGCTTGAGTTACCAGATAAATACGGCGGTCGCCGGTTGCTTCCGGATCGATCTTCCAGACACCCCGTCTGTTGCGCCGCTGAGTTTCGCCAAGGTAGGCGCCCCAAACACTGATCGTCTTTTCGAGTCCCTGTTCTGATACCTGGGATGAAAGGTAGCTCTGGTGGGCCTGATCGATCAGCCGGGCGAACGGGCGAAGGCTGTCTGATGAATAGTCGAGAGTGATCCCGTACCGGTCGCGGGCAGCTTCCACAGCCTGGGATGCCAACTGATAAATTGATTGTTCAAGATTTGAGGGATTAATGTCCATAACAACCCATGGATGCATGGAAAATGCCAGTTGTCATGATGATTGTAGCATTTTTATGCCCGGAATATTAATGGGTATGTAACAACACCGTAATTTCCCCGAAGAGAAACCGTTTTTTTACGATACAAGTTTTTGGATACACCCTTAAATCATTTCCCCATCAATCGTTGGCGGCAAAATCGAGTACGCATACTCTATCAAGATTGGGGTCAAGGTAACGGCGGCAAAATTCTTGATGTAAAGGATGGGGGAGGTACATATCCCGCCCGGCCGGATCGGCAAAAGTGACAATGAAACAATGCGTAAAACCTTCATTCAGGTTTTCAGGGCTTGAATTTCGACCCCATTCAAAATCCGTGACAAATGGCAGGCTGCCGCACAGGCGGCGGAAGGCATCTTCGATGGAATTCAATGTGGCCTCGCTTGTCTGGTCATGAAATTTAAACAAGACAACGTGACGGTACAGGCCAGGTTTTACACTCATGATTTGTCTCCCTTGATTCAGAATCTATATTTCAGGTATAATAACATAGAGTAACCGGTTTAGTAAACCGGTTACGTACAGGGATTATGAAAGTCACAATTTCTGACATTGCCGAAAAAGCCTGTGTTTCCAAAGCCACTGTCTCTCGTGTTTTGAACAACCGCGCCGAGGGTGTGGGACCCGAAACCCGGCAGCGCATCCTGCAAATCATGCGGGAGACCGGCTTTCAGCCCAGTGGATTCGCGCGCGGCCTGGCCACCGGAAAATCCGCGTCTGTGGGTGTGATCATCCCGGATATTGTTAATCCATATTATTCCCTGTTAGTGAGAGGCGCAGAGGATACTCTAAAGAAATCCGGATATAGTTTATTCCTTTGCAATTCCGATCATGATATCAAGAAGGAAAAAGAATATGTGACTGTCCTAATTGAGAAGGGGGTTGACGGTATCATCCTCGATTCAGCCGAGTCGGATTGCGATTGTCAGTTGGAATTATTAGACAACCAGAACATTCCTTACGTGTTGGTCGACCGGATCATTGATGACCCTGTGAAATTTCCGGGAGTTTACGTGGACAACCGCGAAGGCGGACGCCTGGCGGCGGAGCATTTCTTTTCACAACCGGGCAGTTCATTGTTATTCATCAATGGGCCGATTGAATACTCTCAATCTCGACTGCGTCTTGCCGGTGTTCAAGACGCATTGAATGAATTTCATCAACCATCTGAAACCTTGACTGTTCTCTATGGTGATTTTTCCATTGAAAGCGGCTTCCGATTAACCATGGAGCGGCTGACAGGCGGCAAACTTAAAGGGAACGAACTTCCATTCACCGGTATTTTTACAGCAAACGACATGATGGCAATTGGCGCTCTGCGGGCGTTAAAAAAAGTAGGAATAGCTGTTCCTGACCAGGTGGAAGTGATCGGTTTTGATGATATTGAGCTGGCTACGCTGATTGACCCGCCGCTTTCGACGGTTTCTCAACCAGCCCTTGAAATGGGCTCGCGTAGCGCCGCCATGCTGCTGCAATTAATGAACGGGAAACGGTTAAGACATAAAAATATCACATTAAGAACGGAATTGGTGTTGCGCGGTACCACCCGCGGGAAGAAACAACCATAACTTTCCCGCCAGTGGTGCGCGGGAGACCGGAAATCGATCTGATTTTACAGACAAGGAGAAATGTTTCATGGAAAACTTCATATTTCAAAATCCTACAAAAATACTATTTGGCCGTGGCATGGAAGACCTGGTGGGCGCGGAAACCGCCGTTTACAGTAAAAAGATATTGCTGCATTACGGCGGCGGAAGTATTAAGACATCCGGGCTTTATGACCGCGTAACCGCTTCATTAAAAAAGGCGGGTGTTGAATGGGTGGAACTTCCGGGTGTAAAGCCAAATCCACGGTTGAGCCTTGTTCACGAAGGCGTACGACTGGTAAAGGAAAATAAACTGGGTTTGATCCTGGCGGTTGGCGGCGGCAGCGTGATCGATTCGGCCAAGGCGATTGCCATGGGCGCGGTGATTGACGGCGATGTATGGGATTTCTACCTGGGTAAAGGTGAGCCGAAAGCCGCGCTGCCCATCGGAACGGTATTGACTATCCCGGCCGCGGGCAGTGAAGCCAGTACAGGTACAGTTATAACCAATGAAGAAGGCTGGTTAAAACGTGCCGTCAATTCCGAGCTAATCTACCCGCGCTTTTCAATCCTGAATCCAGAACAGGCTTTTTCTCTGCCCAAATTCCAGGTAGCCTGCGGCGCGACAGATATCATGGCGCATCTGATGGAACGATATTTCACAAACGTAACCCACGTGGCTTTCATGGACCGCATGTTGGAGGCCACCATGAAAACGATCATTAACCAGGTACCGTTGGTGATGCAAAACCCGAAAGATTACGATGCCTGGGCAGAGATTATGTGGGCGGGTACCATCGCTCACAACAACCTGCTGAATACCGGCCGGGTGGGTGACTGGGGCTCACATGATATCGAACACGAGATCAGCGGCATCTATGATATTGCCCACGGAGCTGGATTGGCTATTGTTTTCCCCGCCTGGATGAAATATGTCTACAAGCATGACCTGGACCGCTTTGTTCAGTGGGCTGTAAGGGTATGGAATGTGGACATGGATGTCTTTAACCCGGAAGCCGTGGCGCTAGAAGGTATAGCCCGCATGGAAGCCTTCTTTAAATCCATGGGGCTGGGCACACGCCTGGCCGATCTGGAAATAAAGGGTGACCGCATTGATGAAATGGCGGATAAAGGCACCAACGGGAACACCCGCCGATTGGGCAACTTTGTGCCCTTGGATCGGGAGGCCGTCAAAAAGATCCTTCATCTGGCGGAAAAGTAATATCTTCGATAAATATTAGCAAACAAAAATCGCTGCGTTGTTGACGCAGCGATTTTTGTGCACCTATCTTCCTTTTTTGGTTTTGGGAAACCAGGGGATAAATTCACTGGTGGTCTCACTGTATTCTTTATAGCCGGGTTTTTCTTCCCGTAATGTTTTTTCGAGTAGAGTAACACCAGACACTCTCAGCAAGAGTGTGGTCATGATTATCGGACTGAAAATCGTCCACCAGGCTCCGGCAGCCAACGAAGAGAGGAAAAAACCCCACCATTGGGTCGCGTCACCGAAATAGTTGGGATGGCGCGAATATCGCCAAACACCTGTATTTAAAACTTTTCCCTTATTGGCAGGGTTGGATTTAAATCGAGCCAGTTGAGCATCTCCCACAGCTTCAAAAAAGAACCCGACCAGCCAAACGAAAATTGAAACGTAATCCAGCCAGAATATTGGCCGGGTGGATTCATGCACGGCTATCAATGGCGCAGATATGATCCACATCAGGAATCCCTGCAGAAAGAAGACTTTAAAGAAACTTCGCCACCACCAGGCTTTCCCCGCTTCTTTTCGCCACACCTGGTATCGGAAGTCTTCCGGTTTGCCATGGTTGCGTACAAACACATGGATGGAGAGACGCAATCCCCATATTGTTACCATGGCTGTCAGGATGTTTCTTCGGATTGAAGCGGCTTCCGGCGTGAGTAGCATGGCCGCCCATATAATGATGACAAATCCAGTCCCCCAGAAGATATCAACGATGCTCGAATTCTTAAGGATTAGACTTAAGACCCATAGCAAAGTCATTAATACCAGGATAATTAATCCTGTATACAAAAATAGCGGGATTACACCCATCTTATCCCTCCATCTGTTTCTATCAATTTATTGCCGATACAACCGCGAAACCAATGGCGCCAGGACCAATGTGCGCGCCAATCACCGGCGTGATATCTTCGATCAGAATCTCTCCACGCGGTAAAAGATCAGCCGCTCTTTTCTGCAAGTCAGCCAGCCGATCCAATGAGGCGTGGGTGTGAACGATGGCTACTTTTTCCAACCGACCAATGGATCGCAAGATTTCCAGAACCCGATTGATGGCATGGTCGCGGGTTCGCACCCTTTCGGTGGTTGGATCACCGTTAAACATCCTGAGAATGGGTTTGATTTGAAGGAGGGAGGCGAAATTTGCCACATATTTATTCATGCGCCCGCTGCGTTTAAGGAATTCCAGTGTATCCAGCGCGGCAAAGACATGTGTGCGTTGAATTTGCGATTGGAGACAGACCATGATCTCTGATATGGAACGTCCTTCCGCGGCCAGTTCAGCTGCTGTTTGAACCAGGAATCCAGTTCCCAGACTTAACTGGTGCGAATCCAATACATATACGCGGACAGATGTTGTGGTTTCGGCGGCCAGAGTAGCCATATCCATGACCCCGCTCAGATTTTTTGAAATATGGATGGATAAAACTTCTGTCGCGCCTTCATCGGCCAGCGTGTTATAGGCTGCCCGGAAACGTTCAATGGATGGAACAGCGGTTGTTGGATGTTCAGGAAAAAACGGCAGCCTGGAATAGAATTCTTCGCGAGTGATGTCAATACCATCCAGATAGCCCTGTTTCCCGGTATTGATATATAACGGCACAACATGGATGCCGAATTTCTCAATGATATTTGCCGGAAGATCGCACGTGCTGTCAGTTACGATTCGTATGGTCATGTCACACTCTGATTATGAGGATCAGACCGAAAATGATTTCGATTACAAGACTGATCCAATTGGACTGGTCATAGGACTTATCAATAATAATGGAAGCCACTCGTGCCACGGCAATTGCCAGATAACCAAACCCCAGCATGCGGTATGAATCTCGTCCCAAAAGGAAAGGAGCCACGCCAAGCGCGATAAAAAGCCCCCCAAATATTGCGCGAATTTCAGAAACCCCGCGCGGGCCAGAAGAAAGCAGGCCGGTGAAACCGTAAACGGCATCTGGTTTCACAAGGGCAAGTAATCCTGTCAGGGCAGTACCGGCAGCTGCGATCATTTGTAGAATGGAAAGAATATTCATGTGAGCCCTTTCAATTATCAAGCTTTTCTACTATTTCAAAAATTTCATCGTTGGGTGGTATATCGGCCATGGAATGTCCATAATGGACGAATCGCGCGATCCCTTTTTTATCTACAATCACCTGGGCTGGCATACGTCCAAGCTTAAACAGGTTGACCTCCTGGCCATACAACTTCAGAACACTTGATTTTGGATCCGGTATCCCGATGAAAGGCAAACCATGTTTTTCAAAGTAGTTCTTAAATCCATCGGCATTTTCGGGGCCAACGACAATCACTTTTACAGATAATTCCTCAAACTTCTCATAATCAAGACGCAACTGCGCCATATGCCTCTGGCAGAATGGTCAGGTAAAAGTACGATTGAAGACTAACAGGACTATTGATTTTTCCCGAAAGTCAGATAATTTGACGACGTTTCCTTGGTAGTCCTCCAGTGCAAAATCTGGAGCGGGTGAGTCAATGGCAACCCTAGGCATAATCACCTCCTTTAATTATGGATAATTACAAGAATAATTGTATTCATTAATAGAAAAAGGAATAATTGTTGTCCAATGATTTGATTAACACTTTCATGGAATTCGCGGGTTATTGACGAAAACCATGATTCGAAAAAATCTTATGCACTCAGAAAATAACAAACTATTGTGATCAGACTAAAGATTTTAAAAAAAGTCAGACGTATTTATTCAGGAAAATCCAGTTTTCTTCGACTTTCCCACCCTGAATTAATCCGCCGCCAGATCTCATCCCATGGGCGAATGCCGCTGAGTGAATCAGCGGCTTCCACGCAGCAAGCCCCCGCGGCCAACGCGCCGATCATGGCTTCGCGCGGCGGCAGGTTGCGCAGCAGCCCGGCCAGGAAGCCGGCAACGGTCACATCACCGGCGCCGGTGGTTCCCACAACATTGACTTTAAAACAGGGCAGGCTGGCCTGATATTCAGCCCACTGCCCGGCATCTCCTGAAAAGGCTTTACCGCAGTCGCTGAAATTGGCGCGGGCGGCTGTCCGCAGGAATAGACCGCGATTACCCAACTTAAGAAGCACCATTTTTACCCCCATCTCCAGCAGAATGTTGCTGGCTTCTGCCAGCAGCGGCTCGGAAAGCGCCAGATCGGTCTTCTTCCAGAGCATAAAACTGATCTCATCAAAGCTGGGTGTAAACACATCCACGAAGGGAAGCACATTGCGAAGAATGGTAGGCCAATCCGCCCGGCCGGCTGGCGAATCGGGATCTGGATAGGCCATATCCAATGATGTTGTCAAGCCATGCGATTTCGCCCGCTGAAAGAGCTCCCTGAGTTGATTGCCGGCATTGGCGTACATACCAGCCATAAGGGGAGGGTAACCGAAGTGGAACAACTTTGCCTGTGAAAGTGCTTCATCGGACACATCATTTGCCTGAAAATCATCATTGGCACCGGGGTTGTGCAGGAACCTGCGATCAACATCCGGCGGGCTGATGACGATCGAGTAGGATGTGGCTGACTCCGCCCGACTGATTAGACCTGAGGCAAGGCCAGAACCCTGCTGCTCAAGACATTGCCGAAGTGTCGAGCCCAAAATGTCGTCGCCTGTCCGGGCGATCAATCGCGTTTCGATGCCCAGCTTATGCAGGGCAATCCCGGTATTGGATACGGCGCCGCCGGTGGTCAACACGGCGGGACCGCACTGGGTTAAGCGGCCGGGTTTAAAGCTCGTGTCAAATTGACCTGTGATAAAGGAAGAAAGGTCCGGGATGATATCCAGGCACAGGTGCCCGGCAACGATCGCGTCAACCATGTTACTTACCCATGAGGTGGTTGACGATCAGCAGATCCAATTCCTCGTAATCACGGGAGGCGCGCAGTTCTTCGACCTTTTTCACATCCAGCGAGCGGGCCAGGTCAAGCAGGCGCAGGAATATCTCGCGGCTGTTGCTCAGGTGTTTCGTCGATTTATCTCTGGTCTGTGTGCGCAGGGCTTTTACATCCAACCCGACGAATTCGCCATTCTGGCCAAAGTTGTATCTATCTAAAACCCAGACCTGGTTGAACGCCCGACGCAGATCGACCACGCCAAAGGATTTATCCTCGTCAAATTTCAGGCCATTCTGGTCATTCAAATGAACGGACCACAATTTCTTCTGGTACAACGCGTAAGCCATATCATCGGATGGGTCAAGCCCGGCCAGTATGGAATGAGCCGACTCGATCAGCGCGCCAACGCGGGATGGATCGATCGTGCAGGCAGCCAGACCAAGGAAATGTCCAACAGTGGGCAGGTAAGCCTGATCCATCGGTTCGTTGGGTTTCATCTTACCCAGAATCTGGATGTCTTTACTGTATTCCAGTAAGGCATTCATCCATTCCACGATGCGCGCCACGGATGCCACCGGGTCTTTCGCTTCGCGCAGGTAGGTGCCTTCGCGCGCCGGCCAGAGCACTATCTTTGTGGCGCCGACAATGTGGGCAATATCTACCGTGCGTTTGGATCGTTCCAACGCGTAATGGCGCGCTTCCGCCGAGTTGGAAGTAATCGAGCCGTCAATCCCCAGCCGATGTTCCCACAAACGCGGTGCCACAAACTCGGCCACCAGACCTTGCTCGTCCAGCATTTTCCGCATTTGTCTGGCATCGCTTTCCTGCTTTGACCACGGATCATCCGCGTTGGCTACAACGTCATCATCATGGAATTGAACGCCATCAAACCCAAGCTTTTTATTGAACCCCAGCTTTTCAGCAAAAGAAAACTCATCTCGCACCTTCGGCCCGAATGGATCGGACCCTGAGTGGATATTCCATGGGCCAAATGAAAATCGGAAAATACCTGCCATTGTATGCTCCCTTTTGCCTTTATCAGGATTGAATATAAGCCATCTCAACACGCCATTCGTCGGAGTATGTTTAATATACACAAATCACGGATTAACCGCATTTGTCTTAAGTATGGATTGTGCTGTGAGGATTCTCCCTGTATAGCCTGTGCCCATATCAATTATTGAATTGACATGGGCGGCGGGAGCGTCACTCTTTACTGAACATGCATTCGACCACTTCCTGCGCGGTGATGCTGCCCAAATATAATGACAGGTCTTGCCCGGATAGTACCTCAAGCACACTGGCCGGGTCGTATTTGACTCCGATCAAAGATTGCTGCAGGTCATCCAGTTCAACCAGCCCCATAAAATCACCGCAGATGCGGCAGGCGCTGATCCGGCCATTTTCCACATTTAGATCAACCTCCAGGTTCCCGCCGGGGAACCGTTTGGTTTCATGGTATTCGAAAGCCGGGGCATGCCCAAAATTCCACTCCCAGGTTGAATATTTGGTTTCCTGAAGGAAGTGGGCCCGCTCCAGTAAATGTGACGGTACCTCCACGTTGTTCAACGGTCCTTCTTTTGAAAAAGCATCCACCAACCGTTTCCAGAATGTTTGCATATCAGGGAATTCACGCGGAGAAACATGTTCCCGGATGTTCGTAACCCGGCTGCGAACAGAGGAAATGCCTTTAGAAATTATCTTTGAAGGATTGACATTCAACACGCTTTGAAGGACATCCAAATCGGTGTCAAACAAAAGGGTCCCGTGATGCATCAGACGCTTGTTGTGGATACGCTGGGCTGTGCCAGAGATTTTCTTGCCTTCGAGGGTAATATCGTTGCGCCCCTGGGCCAGGGCAGGTATTCCCATGTAATTGAGCGCCTCTTCCATGGGTTTTGACAGAAGCGACATGTCCAGCTTCTTCGTGTAGTCAATAGGGCGGATAAAGGTGTAATTCAAGTTCCCCATGTCATGATAAACCGTCCCACCCCCGGAGGATCGCCGTACCACCTTCGCGCCGATCTGATTGGCCGCGTCAAAATTTACTTCCTTTTCAGAATTCTGATAACGGCCAACGATTATGGCGTTCTGGTTTTGCCAGAGCATCATAATATCTTCCGGTTGATCCCACTCCTGAGCGGCTTCTTCCAGTGCCAGGTTGAAGGTGGGGTCGAGAGAATTGGTTTCCAGGTAGATCATGGGTCTGCCCTTTCATCGAATGTTGGTCTAATGTACATCTGATGGAAGTATATTCATTTTTCCTTCTAATTACTATCCAATTTAATGCCTTTAGGAGGATTAGCCTCTACCGTCTCTTTGATAACGGTATCTTGGCAAAACGCGTTGGTCAACGGGGTGAGCGGGCCGGCCTTGGTCCAAGCTCTGGCAAACGCGTGTTTCTTTTTGAAGATCAACTTGCTGGCTCCGGCGTATTCTCCGAACTCAATACCCCCGCCCTTCACCCGGCCAACACATGTGCGGGCCGAATCACACCCTTGACAGTTGCATCTGGTGCCGGAAACGACGGCCGCATCTAAGCGATGCGGGGATCCGGTCAAAATGCCGAGTTCGGTATCGTCCCGAAAGGAAGCCCTTGATATGGCCGCGACACTGATCAGCTTACCGGCTGGTATCCTGAAATGGATTAACCCGCTGGTTTCCATTGTCCCGGCGTAATTATTTGCCAATCACCTGACCCGGATAACCCGAGAATCATTCAAAAAGTAACAGAAATAAAGTGATTTAGCTTACTTTCCCTTGGAGCTGGCGGCTCCTCCGAATTACTGCGCGAGTAAACCATTATGCTACAATGGCGGCATGCGCGTATGCCTGCCGAGGATACAGCTTTTCTTTCTGCTTACGGTCTTCATTGCCTCTTGCGGCGCGGCACAACCGCAACCAAAGGCTTTGCCGGCGAGCGTATTGCCCACGATTACCCGGACACCCACAATAAGCCCCAGTCCCACCATCACTGTACTGCCATCGTTACCGGTCACAAAGACTGCCACTGCCAGCAATACCCCGACAGAAACAATAACTCCAACCGTTGAACCATCTGTCACATTCACTCCGGACCCCACCTATGTTGTTTTACGAGGTATTGTCAACCAGCCGCGTGTGAATTGTTATTACGGCCCATCAAAGGCTTACCTGTACAAATATGGCCTCTTGAAAGGCAACCGCCTGGATATCATAGGGTACATGCCGGATACAGGGTATATCGAAGTGCGGGCTATCGGCGGAGACAATCCCTGCTGGATGAATCTTGAATTTATGGATGTGCAGGGTGACATCAAAAACGTGGAACCGGTCGATCCTCTGAAGGTGAAATTGCCGTGGTCGCCGTATTACCCCGCGTTGACTTTTGCCAGGGCGGAGCGCAACGGTCATGAGGTGACGGTGTCCTGGTCGCCGTTGGTACTGAAAGCCGGCGATGATTCTGAACAGGAACCATATCTGCTGGAAGCCTGGGTATGCCGGGACGGTGAATTGAAATTTACCCCGGTTGGCGCCTACCAGAATGGAACAACCGTCATTGATGAACCGGGCTGCGCTGAACATTCACACGCGCGGGTGTACGGCGTGGAAAAACACGGGTACACGAAATACCTGATGTTTGACTGGCCTCCGGCTGAAGATGAATAATAAGTTACATCCTGAGCTTATTATTTGTTCTGATTCAAAACCCCTATCCCGATCTTCCCTCAAATCCAAAAAACACGGATTGTGGGTAAGGAATTCTATGCGAGATAATAAAAAAAAGAATTCCCCCCAAAAGTATTGGCCAGAGTAGATTTAAAAACGAACCAGAAAATTCAGGTCGTTCACATTGGTCCCGGTGGGACCGGTCGCCAGCAGATCGCCCATGGCTTCAAAGAAATGATAGGAATCGTTGTTTTTCAGGTAAGAAGCCGGGTCCAAACCCAGGGAGGCCGCGCGCTCCCAGCTTGACCCGCTAACTACCGCGCCGGCTGCCGGGGTGGGGCCATCCTCGCCGTCTGTGCCCAGGGTCAACAGGGCCACATTCTCTTTTCCCCTGAGCGGTTCAACAGCGGCCAGGGCGACTTCTTGATTCCGCCCGCCCAACCCGGCGCCGCGCAGGATCACTGTGGTTTCACCGCCGGCGGCTATAAATTGAGGCCGGGGTTTCTGGCTGGCTTCAGCCAGCAATCCGGCCAGGTACTTTCCGGCTTCATGCGCCTCGCCGGTCAACGAAGTGGTCAATAAGCTCGTTTCGAAACCAAACTCCCTGGCCTTATCCATGGAAGCCAGCGCGGCACGCCGGTTGTCTCCAATCACCAGATTCTGGACGTGCTCGAGAAACGCGTCACCGGGTTTGAGAGTCTCGAGCAGCTCTCCGGATAAGCCTCGGGTAAGGATTTTTAGAATCGCCGGGGGGACATTATCTTCAAGCCTGTACTTTTTCAGGATATCCAGCGCCTGCTCGTAGCTGGAAGGATCGGGAGCTGTCGGCCCGGAAGCAATCACGTCCAACGGGCTGTCGACTACATCCGAAATAATCAGGCTTATAACAGTAGCCGGATAAGCCAGACGGGCCAATCCACCGCCTTTTAACCGATCAAGATGTTTGCGCAGGGTATTGATCTCGCCGATATCGGCACCGCATGACAGAAGCAATCGGGTTAGGTCCTGCAGGTCGTTCAATCCGATACCTTCTTGTGGCAGTGTGATCAGCGAGGACCCGCCGCCAGAGATCAGGCAGAAAACCAGGGTTTTCGCATCGGAATGCGACAGAAAGGCAGCCAATTCATGCGCGCTTTTCAGGCTGTTTTCTCCGGGAACAGGATGATTGCCCGGCAGGCAGCGGACGCGCTCCGGTAGTCGCGCCCTTTCCCCGCAGTCCATATGCTTGCAGACCAGCAGGCCTTCCGCGATTCGGTTGCCCAGAATGTCAAACAGTCCACAGCCCATGGCCGGGGCGGCTTTGCCGAAACCAACGACTTTGATGGTTTTATAGGCGTTCAGATCATAGGGGGTGCTGCCAACGGTCAACAGATGCCCGTCCAGCTTCAGGCTGGATTTAATTGCGTTAATCGGGTCAACCGCTTCGAGGGCCGCCGCGATGATTTTTTTCAGAGTTTCCGCCTGGCGCGAGTCAATCGATTTTGGGTGGAATTCCGGGAACATAACGTAGAATTCCCTTTCATGTCTGAGGATGTTCCAGTGGTCTATTTGATCGACAGGCATGGAATGGTCAACGGCCCTTCCGGGATAACACAAATCCTGGCATGCCTGCCATACTTCGTCAGCAATGCGTTGACTGTATCCTCGATCTTATGACAGGGGGTCAGAAGAGCTTTTTTAATCTGTTCATCGCTGAGGCAGTTGCTGTGAACGTATACATCTGATTTTAATTGAATTTGCGTCTGAATCTGGATTTGCCATTGATCCTGTCGAGTTTTTCCCCCCGCATAGATTTCATCCAACACATCACGCGGATTGGAATGCGCGGCAAGAATCTGTCCATAAAGACCATGATCCGGTATCCCATCAGAACAACCGGTGGCGATGATGATTGAACCACCTTCGCGCACCACCTGGGCGGCGGAGCTCATTCCTTTGACTGACTGGTAGAGGTTCTGATCCAACGGGTAGCCTGAGTTGGTGGTGATGACGATATCAAAAGGCTTGTCAACCTGTATCATAGCCAGTCTCTTGACTTCTGCGCAGCCAGCGTCATGCGCGCTGCCCAGTTCGCCGGCGAAAACGGAAGTAATGTCCTTGTCACGGTTTAGACATACGTTAACCAGAAATGTCTCCCCGGTCATTAGTGCGGCTTCACGAGCTTCTTCCCAGATCGGGTTACCGCGTCCTACACCCCAGACTGAATTGGGATGACCGATCATTTCGGCGGAATGAAATTGCATGATGCTTTCAATGCCAGCCATTCCGGGCATAACGGCTTTCCCTCCGCCGGAAAACCCGGCGAAGAAATGCGGCTCAATAAACCCCGTCAATATTTTAAAATCGCAGCCTATCAATTCGCGATTTAACCAGATGTCATGCCCCAACCGGCTTTTGCCAATATTGATCTGGGTAGACTGGTCAAACGCGGTATTCTGCACGATTCGAAACGTTTCGACATAATCCCGGCCAAGGATGGCTTCGATCTCTTGAGGAGTATTCGGTCGGTGCGATCCAAGGGCAATGAATAAGGTGATATTTTCACGGGGAATATGAGGTAATTCCGATAAGATAGCGGTCAGGATCAATCTGCTGGGGGTGGCACGTGTGACATCATTGATAATGATGCCGATGGATTGGTCTGCCCGCACCCTGTTTGAAAGCGGCAAAGAATTAATAGGGTTCTGCAGGGAATTTATTAATAACGTCAGAGGGTTTTCAACAGCCGGTACAAAACGGGATTCAATTACGGTAATATCCAAATTGGCGGGTAATTCAAGGTCGAGGCTGGTTTTTCCGAAAGGCAATTGAATTCCCATTGAAAAATCCTCATCGTTATTAAGTGACATATTGCATATTGATTTTCGTATTGTATAATAATATTATAATACCATCATAGCACAATACAAATGGATATGGACGTCTATTTCACTCCCCAGAAAAAACCGCTGTACGAACAAATCGTAGAAATGATCGAATCGAAGATCATAAATGGTGATATCAAAGTGGGTGACAAGCTTCCCACTGAGAGTGAACTTGGTGCCATGTACAAGGTGAGCCGGACTGTGATCCGGGAGGCTATGAAGACCCTGAAAGAAAAAGGCTGGGTCGACACACAGGTGGCTAAGGGAACCTATGTCATTGAAAATACCGGGAAGAGCATTCAAAACTCATTTCAGATGGCCGTGCAGACCACACCGGAATACGGATTCAACCACCTTATAGAGATCCGCCTGATGCTTGAACCAGAGATTGCTGCCCTGGCGGCTGTACGAGCCTGTGATGATGAAATTGCCCGCATGTATGAGGCTGTCCTTCTGATGAACGATTCGTTGGAAGACCACGAAAAAGATGATCCAGAACTGATGGAAAAATTCCTAAAGGGAGATAACGCCTTTCATAACATCATGGCGGAATCAACGGACAACCCATTGGTGCCGATTATCATTGCGCCGGTTGTGAACCTTATGCGTAAAACACAAAAATTCCATCTCTTCACTGTGAAAGGAGGTAAGAACAAATCACAACAATACCATTTGTTGATTATGGATGCCATCAAGAATCACAACCCGGACCTGGCTCGCAAGTATATGTACGAGCACATCATGCAGGTAAAAACCGATGTTGAAAGTCAAAATCCGGATAAGAAGTAAAAATCTAATGTTTTGGAATAAGACATGGATATTAAATATTTAATTTTGATTCTGAACGGATTGAACCAGGCGGCCATTCTGTTTGTTCTGGGCAGCGGCTTGACCTTGGCTTTTGGATTAATGCGGGTCGTAAATCTTGGCCACGGTGCATTCTATATGCTTGGCGGATATATTGGCTATTCGGTCGTCAAAGCAACTGGAAATTGGCCGTTAGCTCTCCTGGCAGGTGGACTGTCCATCGCGTTGCTTGGGTTCGTTTTTGAACGGAAAATGCTTTCCCGGGTACGGGGCGACGACCTGGCTGAAACCCTGTTAACGGTAGCCATGTCCATGATCATTGCCGACCTATGTCTTGTTTTTTGGTCGCGCTTTCCTATTACATTAAACGTTCCTAAATACCTAAATCCGCCGATCACTTTCCTCGGCGTCACCTATCCTGGCTTCCGTTATCTGCTAATGGCCATAAGCGTATTGATCGCCATCTCCTTATGGCTTATTCTGTACAAAACCAAATTGGGCATGGCGGTACGCGCCGGCGTGGATGACCGCGAGACAGTCAGTGCGCTGGGTGTAAACATTCAGGTGATTTACACCAGCGTTTTCGTGCTATCAGCTCTTTTGGCCGGGTTGGCGGGTGTACTCGGTGGCTCATACTTGCAATTAAGCCCCGGCGGTGATACCACAATCCTTACTTATTCCCTGGTGGTGATCATCCTTGGTGGAATGGGCAGTCTGTTTGGAACTGTGGTCAGTTCCCTGATCCTTGGGCAAATCATGTCTTTCGGCCTGGCGTACGCGCCGCAATACTCATATTTCCTTATATTTATTCCAATGGCTCTGGTTCTGGCTATCCGCCCCCAGGGATTGTTCGGGAGGCAATTATGAAATTGCAGGGGAAGGAATTTTACAAGAAAGTATTCCTTGTTTTTGTTGCCCTCGCGGTAATCCTGCTCCCGTTCTATGCCGGGCAGTACACAGTAACCACATTCATCCGCATCATTTATTTCGGCTTCCTCTCCTTGTCACTGGGCTTCCTGGTAGGGCAAGGCGGAATGGTCAGTCTGACACAGGCTGCTTTCTTTGGCATCGCTGGTTATGCAATCGGTTTGTTAAGCGTGGAACGGAAGATTGCTTTCCCCATCCCCGATCTAATCGCCATTGTTGCGGTGCTGGTTTTCGCCTTAATTTTTGGGCTGATCGCCATGCGCACCTCAAAAACCATCTTCCTGATGATCACCCTGGCATTCGGGCAAATATGCTGGGCTTTTGCGACCCAGAACACCAGCCTGCTGCACGGCTGGGCTGGAATTCGCGGGATTCGCCCCTTTGAATTATTGGGAATCGACTTTACGCAAACAGAAAACTTCTACTGGGCAGCTCTGATCATTTTCTCGTTGGGTATTTATATCCTCTGGCGGATCGTCAAATCACCGTTCGGATTGGCATTAAACGGAACTCGTGAAAACTCACGCCGCATGGCTTCGCTCGGATATCCGGTCTACTGGCTTCGGGTTATAGCATTTTTGATTGCTTCTCTCTATGCTGGAATGGGTGGTATCCTGGCCAGTTATAACACAGGCATTATTACTCCCACTACCATTCAATTAAGCCGTACGATCTGGATTCTGCTGACTGTAATTCTTGGTGGTGCATCGTATTTTTGGGGTCCTGTTATCGGAACATTCATTGCTGTCTGGCTGGATGTGCTCATAAGTCAGATAACCGAACGATATAACCTTGTCATCGGTATCATCTTCCTGTTGATTGTTTTATTTTCCCCTACCGGTATTCTGGGTATGCTGGATTTGATCCGGCAAGGTAAAAAGTTGAAATTTATCTCCAAAATGTTTTCTCCCAAAAAAGCGAACGAAGCATAGAAAGTCATTCCTAATGGAAGGAGGTGGTTCCTTCAGGAAAAGGAATTTCGTTGTCGTACCATCATTGTCGGTAATTTATTAACGAGTATCAGTAAAGGAGAGAATATGACTAAAAAGCCATTTGCGTTTGCTTCCCTCTTGGTAGTGGCCAGCTTTTTGCTGTCTGCTTTTGTCGGGCCTGCAAGTGTCCCGGCGATTGCCAAGCCTGCTCCTGAAAGTGCTGCCGGTGAGATCAAAGTCGGCTTTATCAGTGCTTTTACCGGTGTGTTTTCTTCCTTCGGCGAAATGCAGAAGCAGGGTGCCATCCTGGCTCTGGAAGAAGCTAATTACACTGCCGGTGGCAAGAAGATTGTCGTAGTCTATGAAGACGATCAACTTGACAACGAACAGGCCGTTACTAAAGCCAAAAAGCTGGTCGAACAGGACAAGGTAGACATTCTAACCGGTATGGTTTCCGGAGACGAAGGTCTGGCCGTTGGCGATTACATGAAAGACAAGAACATCCCCGTTGTTCCCATGTACTCTGCCTCTGAAGACATGACCATGCGCTCCTTCTACCCGATGATCGTCCGCGCCACATGGACCGGCTCTCAATCCATGGATGTGTTCGGATATTGGCTCGCTAAGGAAAAAGGGTATAAGAAGATTTACCAGATCGGTGAAGATTATTCCTATCCCTGGAATCAGGGCGGCGGCTTCAAACGTGGTTTCTGCCGCGGAGGTGGTGTTGAAGTTAAAAGTGTCTGGTTCCCCCCAGGTTCCACGTCTGATTTCTCTTCCATGATCGCAGCCATCCCATTGAACGAAGGTTACGATGCCGTATTGTATAACGGTGCCGGTGGCGATGCCGTTAACTTTATCAAACAATTCTCCGAACTCGGAATGACCAGCAAGATAAAACTAATCGGCCAATCCAATACCTTCGAGAAACCAGACCTGGATTCTATGCCCGAAGATATTGCCGGTTCCCTCTCCCCCCATCACACTGCCGATGATTTGTCTTCCGCCAATTGGATGAAATTCAAGGAAGCCTTCAACAAACGTTGGCAGCGCGATCCCTCTGCGGCTTCTGAATTCGCCTATTCCTCAATGCGTCTGATTCTTCGTGGTATTGATGCCGTGAAGGGTGATGTCTCTGATAAAACCGCCCTGGTTAATGCCATGCTCAAAGTTGACATGAAGGATGATCCTCGCGGTCCCGTTACTCTTGATCCGAAGTGGCATTCAGCTATTGAGAACGTGTACATCCGTGAAGTTGCCAAAGACGCGAACGGCAAGCTCTTCAATAAAGGTTTGTTAACCATCTCCAATGTAAGCCAGTTTGGACCGTATGATCCTGATTTGTACATGAAACAGAAGCCTGACGGAAATCAATTCCCGCCCGATAAATGCTCTGATTTCGCGCCGGAAATGTTAAAAGCCGCATCTGAATATACCTACAGTCCATTTGGCAAATAATAACGTTACGTAACAGACACTACAGCTAAGGAGTAAGTTTTATGGAAAAACCCGATCAGATGTACGCCCTAAACGTGAAAGATGTCTCGAAGAGTTTTGGTGGTGTACAAGCTGTTAATTCTGTCGATCTAAGTGTGCCCATCGGTGAAAGGCGTGCTCTGATCGGGCCTAATGGTGCAGGGAAGACGACTCTATTCAACTTGATCACCGGAGAATTGCCCGTGGATTCGGGAAGAATGGAATTATTCGGAGAAGACATATCTAAAAAACCAGTCCAAGCCAGAGCTAAACTCGGTCTGGGTCGAACATACCAGATTTCCCAACTCTTCCTAAACCTTACTGTTGAACAAAACCTATTCCTGGCCAGCGCTGCGAATAAAGGTATCGAATTCACATTTCTCCGATCCTGGAGAAACAGGGTCGGAGAACGTGAATGGGCTAAAGATGTGGCCTATAGGGTGGGATTGGAAAGCTATTTCTTTGAAAAAGTCTCCGATCTTTCGCATGGACTGCAGCGCCAGCTCGAACTGGGTATGGCAATCGCCATGCGTCCGCGTTTGATCATGTTGGATGAGCCAGCGGCTGGACTGTCGCCTTCGGAACGTATTATTTTGACCGATCTGATCAAAAAACTGGAGCGCGAAGTCACATTGATCATTATTGAACACGATATGGAAATTGTCCTTGATATTGCCGACAGCATTACCGTGCTGAACCGAGGATCCGTAATCGCAGAAGGAACCCCTGCTGAGATCAAGAAAAACAAAGAAGTGCAAAATGTGTATTTAGGGAGTTCTTATGCCTGAAACAAGCAAGACCCCGACTGAAGAACTGATCATTTCTGATATCCACTCCTATTATGGAGACAGCCATGTCTTGCAGGGCTGCTCCCTGAAGGTCGGAAAGGAATGTGTGGCTGTGCTGGGACGCAACGGGATGGGCAAGACCACCCTGATGCGTTCGATCATGGGATTAACGCCTCCCAAGAAGGGCCAGATCCTATGGCACGGCCAAAATATTGCCGGTAAGAAACCGTTTGAGATTGCCGATATGGGGATCGGTTATGTACCACAAGGCAGGCGGTTATTCCCTTCGCTATCTGTGGAAGAACATCTCACCCTGACCTATCGAAATAGTAAAAAGGATGATACCTGGACCCCGGCGCGCGTTTTCGACCTGTTCCCGGAACTGGCCAACCGACGCAAGATCAGCGGAACCCGCCTGAGCGGCGGAGAGCAGCAGATGCTGGCCATTGGTCGCGCACTGGTCACAAACCCTTCCATTATTTTGTTGGATGAACCCTCCGAAGGTCTGTCTCCAGTGGCTGTTGACCGGGTGATCGAGACCTGCCACGTCCTGAGGAAGGAAAATATATCCATATTCCTGGTAGAGCAGAATATTCACGTGGCCGAAGCGCTGGCTGAACGTATCTATATACTGGTGGGCGGGGTCACTGTCTATGATTCTCCCGCCGAAGAGTTTTTAGTCAACCTCGAGTTAAGACAAAAATATCTGGGTGTATAGGAAAAGCATATGGCGAAAACAATTGCGATCGTAGGTGCTCTGGATACGAAAGGCATTGAATTCGGTTTCTTAAAAACCGAAATTGAAAAGCGCGGTTGTAAGACATTCATCATTGATGTAGGAGTATTGGGAAAGCCTGCCTTCCCGCCTGATATCAAGGCGGAAACCGTGGCTGCTGCTGCCGGGAAGAACCTGGCGGACCTTGTCAAACAAAATGACCGCGGTATTGCCCTGGATGCCATGACCCTGGGCGCGGCTATTGTGACAAAGAAAGCCTTCGATGAAGGCAAGTTTGACGGCATCATCTCGATGGGCGGCGGCGGTGGGACAGCCATGGGCACCAGCGCGATGCGTGCTTTACCTGTTGGCGTTCCCAAATTGATGGTTTCTACAGTTGCTTCCGGTGACACGGCGCCTTATGTTGGCTCCGCGGATATCACCATGATGCCTTCCATCGTGGATGTTTCCGGTTTGAATCGCATCAGCCGGACAATCTTTACCAACGCGGCTGGCGCGATATGCGGCATGGTGAGCGGCGAGGTGGCCAAAACGGCCGATGAGAAACCTTTAATCGCGGCCTCCATGTTTGGCAACACCACCCGCGCGGTGGATCATGCCCGAAAGATCATGGAAGAAAAGGGCTTTGAAGTTCTGGTCTTCCATGCCACGGGCACCGGCGGACGAACCATGGAAAAACTGATCGAGAACGGGTATTTTGCCGGTGTGTTGGATATAACTACTACAGAATGGGCGGATGAGGTTTGCGGCGGAGTACTCAGCGCTGGCCCCGAGCGGTTGGACGCGGCAGTCAAAGCCGGTATCCCGCAGATCGTCACCCCGGCGTGTATTGACATGTGCAATTTCTGGGCTCCAGAGACCATTCCGGCCAAATACAAAGACCGCAAGTTTTATCACTGGAACCCAAACGTAACCCTAATGCGTACCACCCCCGAGGAAAACGCCCGTATAGGCGAAATCTTCGCGGAAAAATTAAATAAAGCTACCGCACCGGTGGAAGTTTTCATTCCCATGAAAGGTTTTTCCGAAGTAGACGCGCCGGATAAACCCTTCTGGGATCCGGAAGCTGACCAGGCTTTTGTGGACGCGCTAAAGAAGAAATTACGCAAAGATATTCCGGTACACATATTGGATAACAACGTCAACGATCCGGAATTTTCCGGAACCCTGGCGAACACATTATTACAAATGCTAAAAAAATAATCGCGGAGGTAGAAAATGGCTGTATCACGCAGTGAAATATTAAAGAATCTGTACGCGAAGGCAGAAGCAGGCATCCCTATTATTGGCGGCGGGGCAGGTACTGGTATTTCAGCCAAGTGTGAAGAAGCGGGTGGAATTGATCTGATCGTTATCTATAATACCGGCCGCTACCGCATGGCTGGCCGCGTTTCCATTACCGGTCTGTTCGCCTACGGAGATGCCAACCAGATCGTGATGGAAATGGCCGGCGAAGTATTGCCTGTGGTAAAAAAGACCCCAGTTTTAGCTGGTGTAAATGCCACCGATCCATTCCGCCTGATGCCTGTTTTCCTGAAGCAGGTAAAAGAAGCCGGTTTCTCCGGTGTGCAAAATTTCCCAACAGTAGGACTTTTCGATGGCAAGATGCGCGCGAATATGGAAGCCACCGGGCTGGGATATGACAAAGAAGTCGAGATGATCAGCCTGGCCAGCAAAATGGATTTGCTAACCACCCCTTACTGTTTCACTACTGATGAGGCAGAAGCCATGGTTAAAGCCGGTGCTGACCTAATCGTTGCGCATGTAGGTCTGACCACCGGTGGAACAATTGGTGCTTCCGTGGCCATGACCATGGACGATGCCATAAACACCACTATGAGTATTGCTGACGCGGCGCGTAAAATCCGCAAGGATATCCTGGTCATCTGCCATGGCGGCCCGTTCGACGAACCCGAAAATGTCGGCGAAGCCATGAAACGCATGCCTAAAATCAACGGTTTCTATGGCGCCACGAGCATGGAACGTTTGCCAGTCGAACGTGGTATTAAAGAACAGGTATATAAGTTCACGCAGATGAAAACAACTCCATTCAAACGCTAGAGTTTAATGGTTTGTGGATTACAGGTTGTAAAGGGCGTCTCTTCCATAAAGGAGACGCCCTTGGTTTTCTCATT
>CAYNJT010000012.1:33470-54268 GCA_964397625.1 uncultured Leptolinea sp.
ATGCAATTACCACCAAAAAACTGAGATACCGAATGCTTCTCCACAGATTTAATACAATAAAACAGTATTATTTATCTAATGCCATGCAAATACCTTCAGGCTTTCCAGATTAAATCCGAAAAGCCTATATGTTAGGCATGGTCTAATAAATACCTTGCTGTTTTTGAGTCGGTAACCAGCACATTCACAAACTTTCCCCGTAATGCTCCCAGAATGGCATCGCCTTTACGAATATCACCGGCGACCGCGACTACTGTTTTGATTTTTCTCAGAGTTTCCAGGTCTATGGCTACGGTGCGATCATTGATTTCTATGTCCAACCTTTTACCGTCGGCTGAGTAATGTTGGCCGCAAATATCCCCGGCTACTCCGGCTTCTTCCATTTTCTGGCGTTCTTCTTCTGTGATATACCCGGCTATCTTCAGGCTATATAAATCAGGATGAATGGTCCCAATACCAACCAGGGCAATATCCGCATCACCGGCACGGGTCAAAGTCTCCTTTATACTTCGTTCTTGCAGGAGCGCATCGCGGACCATTTTATTCTCCACGACAAGAGGCGAATGTAGATGAAGGCAGGTGGCATTTAGGCGGTTTGTCAATTTCTGTGCCAGGAGCGGACCATCGGCAAGGTTGTTTTCCAGACCAGTAGCTCCAATTAATTGGATGACCACCATTCCTTTCATCTCACGGGGTTTTAGAGCATTAATCATATGCTGTAAAGCGCTGCCCCAGGAGATGCCTATAACCATATTATCTCGTACGATCTCATTAAAATATTCGGCAACCAGCTGCCCCAAACCCACCAAAATGTCGGTATACGATTCGTTATCCGTGACCATGACCTTGGCGGATTTAAGGCCAAAGGTGGAAATTAGATCTTCTTCCATCTGGCGCCATGTCCATGGATAATGCACATTTATTTCCACTATGTTCCGCTCGCGGGCTTCCGCGATCATCCGGGAAATCATCGGACGGGCAATACCGGTAATCTCTGAAATTTCTTGCTGGGTTTTATCCTGGTCGTAATATAAGGAAGCAACCTTCGCAAGCAACGCCATCCGAAATTCGAGATTTTCCATTCATCACCTTCAAAAAGCGAAAGATTATTAGCCAGGATTGGATATAAATTATAAACCATAACAAAAGAATAATTGTTACAAATAATAATACACAATTGTTTAGATAATACAATGATATATGACAAAATACTACATAACTAATGACATGGTGAAGTATTGACTTTTGATTTATCAGAACATATACTATTGTTATTGATTTCAAACATTTTTTTGTAGTTTGGAGGTGCTTTGCACAAATGAGGCTTTGAGAATAAATATCTGATCGATTCGAAGTTGATAAAAAAGACTCGGGAATCGATCTTGGAACTTTTATTTAAGAAGCCTGTTATTTTCTCCACTCAATCTTCAATTTTTCTTTCCTCGGTTCTCTCAAAACCACCTTCATCAGGCATGCTTTTTCGCTGTAATTCTTTTTCCACCCTGATGTAAACCCCGCACCGGATCGGCACTTACCCTGCCTTCCGAAAAAGAATACAACATCCCCTTTCTCTTTATTAACTAGAAATTTTAAATACGCGATTGGAGGTTTCATATTGATGGCTACACCATTGTTGCAAATTGCGATGGATTACACCTCGCTATCCAAAGCCCTGGTCATGGCTGCCATGGTTGCCCCAGAAGTGGACATTATTGAAATTGGTACACCACTCTGCAAGGCAGCCGGGCTCGAGGCAATCCGTGCGATGAGAGAAATTTGCCCGGATAAATTGATCCTGGCCGACTTTAAAACGCCTGATGTGGGTGGACTTGAAGCGACCATGGCTTTTGATGCGGGTGCGGATATGTTGACGGTGATTGGTGGCGCCGCTTTGCCAACTGTGGAGCAGGCTCTGGCTGTGGCGCGTAAACGCGGCAAAGAAATGCTCATGGAACTTACGGGTGTCCGTGACATTCTGGCCCGAGCCACTGAATGGCGCAAAATCGGAGTAGAACGAATTGTTTACCACCGCGAGTGGGACGCCCAGTCCGCCGGCCGCGAATGGACAGAAGCGGATAAAGACATTATTCGCAAGCTGATTGATATGGGATACAAGGTCACGATTACGGGGGGAATGACACTTGACATTCTGCCATTTTTCGCCGATTTGCCAGTATCTGTCCTGATTTGTGGCCGCGGGATCCGCGAAGCAGCTAATCCACGAGAAGCCGCTCACCAAATGCGGATGGCGCTAGCGGATCTTTGGTCAAAAACCTCATCCAATATCTCATCATCGAATACCTCATCACCAAGTTCAACATTTTTTAATCAGGCCGCCAAAGCCGTCCGTTATGGCATAAGCGGGATGGGTTTGTCTCTGGTTATCGACGGCCGGGAATGCCCCGGATGCGATTCCCCGCGTCGTTTCTGCCTGGGTACACAAACAGAGATCCAATGTCCCGGGAACCTGAAGTCAGATGACATTATTCGAGGACTTGGCCAGATTGTTACGGCGAATGGAGTCTTCGGTCGGGTATCTGATACTGTCTTTTATATTGATCCAGCCCAATTGGGTGATCTTTCGCGCAACCGGGTGATTGACCTGTTGAACGCCACCGGAACAACCCTGCGAAATTTGGGTTTTACGGTTGATACAAACGCGGGTATTAAGGCCGCAAACCAAGTACTTGGAATTTCCTAGGAGGCATGAATACTTATGACCACATCGAATTTGCATCTGACAGCATTGGGAATGGTAGAAACAAGAGGCGTTGTTGCCGCGATTGAAGCAGCTGATGCCATGTTGAAAACCGCGCATGTGACTCTGACCGGGCAGGATGAGATTGGTGGCGGCTATACCACGATCTTCGTGCGCGGTGAAATTGGCGCAGTGCGGTCAGCAGTGGATGCAGGCGCCGCTGCGGCAAAGCGGGCAGGAGAACTCGTGGCGGTGCATGTGATCGCCCGCCCACAGGCAGCGTTGGAACCCTTGCTGCCGCAGGGTGTGAAATCCAGCCGGCATAACTCAGACTGATCACGAGGAGACCGATATGCAACTAAGAACCTACTTACTCATTGATCAGATGCAGCCGCAGTATGGGGCGCTAACGGGAAAAACGATGCAAGGGGAAATTCCTGTAGAGGGCATGGCTGAAATTTATATTGAAACCGCGCCAGCTTCCGATATCTATCGGGTTATGGATATCGCCTTAAAAACCATGGACGTGCGTGCCGGCGCGCTGGCCGTGGAACGCGAATACGGATCATTGGAAATTCACTCTCGCCATCAGGAAGTTGTTAAAGTGGCGGGACAACAGGCTCTGGAAGTTTTGGGATTAACTGAGAACGATCGGTTAAAACCGGAGATTTTATCTTCGTTGATGATCTCAAATGTTGATCCTTTTCAGGCACAATTAATCAACAAAACAGCATTTGGGGGATTGTTGTTGGCAGGACAAACATTGTGCGTATTGGAAGTGATGCCGGCAGCGTATATCGTATTGGCGGCAAATGAAGCGGAAAAAGCCGCGAATATCACACTGGTCAACTATACACCACGCGGAAGATCGGGACGGTTGTATTTTTCCGGGTCAGACGCAGAAGTACGGCAGGCGCGGGATGCGGCAATAAAGGCGATTGAGGCACTTCCCGGGCGCACAAAATGAGAGGCATGAAGCATGCGAACCTTCTACACGGAAAGTGATATCGACGATCTTGCTGCCAGCGGCATCCAGAAATTGGATATTGGACAAGGTGTGGTACTGACGGATGCGGCAAGGGAACGGGCAGAAGAGCTGGGGATTGTCCTGGTTACTCCAGGTAGCTCCCCTGTTGAAAAACCTGCAGCCCCCGTTACCCCAGTACAGAATGCTTCTCTCCCAAGCCGGCCGCAGGGTTGTCAACATGGGCCAATTGTTGTCAAAAGCAGCCAGGTTGAAACCACCAGGAGCGGGGGGCCTGTGGTGGATCAACTGGTGGAAGCGATAAGCGCGCTGAAGAAACGAGGAGGTTAATATGCGTATCGCAAAAGTAGTAGGCGTAGCTGTCGCCACGGTCAAAGACCGGCGGTTGGAGGGGGGCAAATGCATGCTTGTGTCAGCAGCCGACCCAACAGGCGAAGTGCAAGGATTACCGTTTGTTGCATTCGATATGGTTGGTGCTGGTGAAGGTGAGCTGGTTTTGATTGTGGAAGGTAGTTCGGCACGAATAGCGGCTGGAGACCCCAACCGCCCGGTGGATGCGGTCATCGTAGCGATTTTGGACTCACTACGACATGACGGTCAAATGATGTACCCCAAAAGTTAACTTCAAAAATTCTGGAGACAAATATTATGGCTCAAACGACAGGTAATACGGCAAAAAAGACCGTGGAATTGATCGGTGACCAGGCTCTTGGCATGATTGAAACTCGTGGATTGGTGGCAAGCATTGAAGCGGCGGATGCAATGGTGAAAGCCGCCAATGTGACCCTGCTGGCTAAACGCGCCATCGGTGGTGGATATGTCGCTGTCATGGTTCGCGGAGATGTAGGCGCGGTGAAAACAGCTCTGGCAGCAGGCCGCGAAGCGGCAGGTCGGATCGGCGACGTGGTATCCGTCAGAATGATTCCGGGACCACATATGGATCTCGAAGCTTTACTGCCGCCGGTAGCGGCCGCGTCATAATAGGAGGCCGGGTATGAGTGAGCCGGCCAAAATGACAGTCACCCGGCTGCAACGTAAGAAACGCAGCGGTGAAAAAATTACGATGCTGACAGCCTACGATTTCCCCATGGCGAAATTTATAAATCTGGCTGGCGTAGATATTGTGCTGGTTAGCGATGCGGTAGGTACGGTGGGGCTTGGCCGACCGGAAGCGGTATCGGTGAGTGTGGATGAGATGATATATCACACTCAGGCGGTGGCGAATGGCGCCGGGAATTCCATGGTTGTATCCACCTTGCCATTTGGAACTTATGAAACAGTGGAACAGGCTGTAGCCACCGGTGTAAGAATGATGAAGGAAGGTCACGCCGATGGGATCCATATGGAGGCTACAGCAGCCGACGCGCCCAAGGTAAAGGCACTGGTACACGCGGGCGTGCCGGTTATCGGGCACCTTGGAGTGACCAAACAGAAAATAGTTCGCTCGGGGACGATTCAGATCCAGGGACGAACAGCAGCTAGCGCGGCAACTGCTGTGGCAGATGCCGTGGCACTGGCGAACGCAGGCGCATTCGCATTAGTTCTGGAATGTATTCCCGATAGGCTGGGAGACATCATCACTCGCAGCCTTGAAATACCAACAATCGGGATTGGAGCCGGGGTAGGCTGTGACGGCCAGGCGTTGGTAACACAAGACATGCTGGGTATGTTCAAAGAAATGTCCCCTCGTTTTCTAAAAATATATCTGGACCTGACCCAGATCATTGTAGCGACGCTAACCCAATTTCGAACCGAGGTTGAAAAAGGGCAATACCCAGGGCCGGAACACACATACTCCATTGATGATGAAGAACTGGCCAAATTGTTGACCCAAATGCAAAGTAGAGCCGCGCAATAAATTTTAAAAAGGAGAAACCTATTATGACCGAGTCTTTAAAAGGAAAAGTCGCTGTAATTTCAGGGGTTGGTTCTGGTTTCGGGAAAGCCACAGCAGAATTGTTCGCGAAAACCGACCAGGTAGGTCTTATCCTGATCGATTACAACGAGAAAGCTTTACAGAATACAGCTGATGTTTGTAAAGCGGCGGGCTCAAAGGTTGTTGCCATTCCAGCGGATGTGACAAAAACCGAGACATTTGAAAAAGCCCTGAAAGCGACCGTTGACACATTTGGCAGAATTGATTTCCTGATCAATTATGCGGGCGGCGCGCTAAAAGTTGCGCCTATTGAGGAAATGGATGATGAGATAAATCGGCGGATTATTGATTTGAATCTCACCAGCACAATTACCAGCTGCCGGGCATTTACCCCTCTCTTCAAAAAACAGGGTTTTGGAAAAATCATCAATGTTTCCAGCGTGTGTGACCGTCGGTCATGGCCGGGATGGTCGGTGTATTCCGCTGCCAAGGCTGGTGTGAACGCGTTTACGAAATGCCTGTATACAGAATTACGGCCGCATGGCATTGCGGTAACGTTACTGGTTCCTGGTGGAGCCAATACCGGCTTCCAGGCAGCCGCTGCCGGTGTTTCCAAATTCGAATGGGATGAAGAAATGGCATTGCGGCCTGAACACTTTGCAGACATGGTGTATCAAACCTGCGCTCTGACAAAGGGCGGATGTGTATCTGAAATGCATGTCTATGGACTGGCACAGGATATCAGTGGATTCTAGCAAACGAAAAAGATGGAGATGAGATCAGGGTAAATTTTTCGAGACATTATAGCAATCAAAAAACTGAAAAATCCGAAAATTTTTACCCAAAACAGAGGAGGTGATAGTCGGAAAAGATCGAGTGGAGTGAAACCTGTGCCGCGCTGAACCGTTCGAAAAAAGCTCATAGCGGGAATCGGTGCAATGGAACTGGGTGTCACTGGGGTTTACCGGAAAAATGGATAGGGGGATCATGTCCAGCATAACAATTGAAAGGAAGAGGCATCCATAGGCTCTTCACCAAATCTTCAATATGAGCGAGAACACTAATCCTAATCAAGGAGGAATACCGAAGTGAAAAAGAATCTATTTGCTCTTTTGATTGTTGTTGTGCTAGCCAGCATGCTATTCTCGGCTTGCACCCCTGCAGCGACACCCGCTCCAGCGGTCGAAAAACCAACCGACGCTCCGGCCGTCGAAAAAGCTACTGACGCTCCGGCCCCCGCCGCTGAAGCAGGTAAGAAGGAAGTAAAGAAGATCGCCTTCTTCGTGTCTGACCTGAGCAATGTTTTCCATCAGATGCAGGCCACTGAAGCGAAGAAATACGCCAAAGAGAAATACGGCGCTGAAGTCTTCGTGTTTGATGGCAAATCAGACGGCGCAGTCATGACCCAGAACGTGGATCAGGTTGTGGCCCAGGGTATGGATGCCGCGACACTGCACATCTGGGACGGCGAAGCTGCCACCCCGGGTGTTGAAGCGGCTCTCAAGAAGGGCATCATTATGACCTCCTTCTTCAGCCCGGTAGCCAAGACCGGTATCCCCACCGCCCGTAGCGATGAAAAGGGTATCTCGTTCGCCATGGGCGCCGAAATGGCCAAACAGTGGAAAGAAGCGCACCCTGACAAACCGATCGTGATGGTTGAAGTGGGCTGGCCGAATCACACCGAAGTTAAATCCGGTCGTACTGATCCATTCGTGGCGGGTGTCAAATCCGTTGATCCTTCAGCGACAGACCTGGGCTGCCAGGACGCGAGCAAGGGACCGGATGCCGCCAAACAGATCATCACCGACCTGATGACCTCGCACCCGGAAGTCAACCTGATCTACTCCGAAGCCTCCAACCTGACTGTGGGTACGATGGCCGCGTTGACCAAAGCCGGACGTGGAAAATTCGACAATGGCAAACCGTTGACCGAAATTGTAGCCAGCGTTGACTTCGACGAAGTTGAGATGAAATCGGTCTACGATCCCAACAGCTCACTGAAACTCTCCATGGGTCTCCCCCCTGTTGAGACCGCTCAGGGACGCATCGACCTGATCATGGATGTTGCCTCCGGCAAAGTGAAACCGACTTCACAGCCCGCGGAAGAATTCTTCTATAAAGCCTACAATATCTCCTATTGGACGATGCCAAAAGCCGATGCCGCGAAATGGCTGAACGCCCAATTCGGGACAAAAATCGAAGTCTCTGAAGATGCAGCTCCTGCCGCCAGCGCTGAGAAAAAAGAAGTAAAGAAGATCGCCTTCTTCGTGTCTGACCTGAGCAATGTTTTCCATCAGATGCAGGCCACTGAAGCGAAGAAATACGCCAAAGAGAAATACGGCGCTGAAGTCTTCGTGTTTGATGGCAAATCAGACGGCGCAGTCATGACCCAGAACGTGGATCAGGTTGTGGCCCAGGGTATGGATGCCGCGACACTGCACATCTGGGACGGCGAAGCTGCCACCCCGGGTGTTGAAGCGGCTCTCAAGAAGGGCATCATTATGACCTCCTTCTTCAGCCCGGTAGCCAAGACCGGTATCCCCACCGCCCGTAGCGATGAAAAGGGTATCTCGTTCGCCATGGGCGCCGAAATGGCCAAACAGTGGAAAGAAGCGCACCCTGACAAACCGATCGTGATGGTTGAAGTGGGCTGGCCGAATCACACCGAAGTTAAATCCGGTCGTACTGATCCATTCGTGGCGGGTGTCAAATCCGTTGATCCTTCAGCGACAGACCTGGGCTGCCAGGACGCGAGCAAGGGACCGGATGCCGCCAAACAGATCATCACCGACCTGATGACCTCGCACCCGGAAGTCAACCTGATCTACTCCGAAGCCTCCAACCTGACTGTGGGTACGATGGCCGCGTTGACCAAAGCCGGACGTGGAAAATTCGACAATGGCAAACCGTTGACCGAAATTGTAGCCAGCGTTGACTTCGACGAAGTTGAGATGAAATCGGTCTACGATCCCAACAGCTCACTGAAACTCTCCATGGGTCTCCCCCCTGTTGAGACCGCTCAGGGACGCATCGACCTGATCATGGATGTTGCCTCCGGCAAAGTGAAACCGACTTCACAGCCCGCGGAAGAATTCTTCTATAAAGCCTACAATATCTCCTATTGGACGATGCCAAAAGCCGATGCCGCGAAATGGCTGAACGCCCAATTCGGGACAAATATCCAATAAAAATCTAGTCTGAAAAAGCAATAAACTTGACGGGGGAAGGGTAATAATTCCCCCGTCAAGGTTAAGGAGCCGGTGTATGAAATCAACGGAGATTGTGCTGGAGATCAGGAACCTGATTAAGGACTTCCCAGGTGTACGGGCGGTCAACGATGTAAGCTTCGACATAAAACGAAATACCATACACTGCCTGGTTGGAGAGAATGGTGCGGGGAAATCAACCTTGATTAAGATGCTGACTGGCGCGTACGGACGGACCAGCGGGCGAATTCTTCTCAATGGTGAGGAGTTTAACCCCCGCAGTACACGTGATGCCAAGCTTAAGGGTATCAGTACTTTATTTCAGGAACTCAATGTAGTTAACCAACTTACCGTGGAAGAAAACCTCACCTTGGGGATGGAAGACACAACATTCGGATTCCTGAGAAAAACTGACAAGATCAACAAAATTCTTAAAGTATTGAACAGTATTGAGCCATCAATAAAACCAAAACAACTGGTTTCGAGCTTAAGTGTAGCGAAAAAACAAATTATTGAGATTGCCAAAGCAGTAGCCACCGAATCGGACATCATCATTATGGATGAACCGACAGCCGCAATCTCTGAGGCCGAAATTGCCCGACTGTTTACGATTATTAAAGGATTACGCGAAAACAACGTAACAGTCATCTATATTTCTCATCGCCTGGATGAAATCTTTGAAATTGGAGATTATGTCACGGTCATGCGTGACGGTAAGCATATTGAAACAAAACCCGTATCCCAGATACAGGATCGCATGGAACTCATAAAGATGATGATCGGGAAAACGGTATTTGAGCAATACACACCCAAAGAAGAAAACACACAGGAAACAATCCTGGAGGTCAATCACCTGACGAATCACAGGCTGAAAGATGTTTCCTTTAAAATCCGCGAAGGTGAAATTGTTGGTTTTTATGGGTTAGTGGGAGCAGGAAAAACTGAACTCGCTCGCGCGATTTATGGAGTAGATGATTACAAAGGCGAAATTCTTTTCAGGGGTAAGAAGATCCTGCCTTCACCGGAAAAGGCAATTTCGGCAGGTATCACCCTTGTGCCGGAAGAACGGAGATCCCAGGGTTTATTCACGATCCTGCCCATTCGTTGTAACGTTCCTGTAATGAATATGAAAAAGATTTCCAGGAATGGTTTTATTAACGATCGAACAGAACGAAATGTCACAGTCGAATATGTTGAGAAATTAAAAATCGCGACAAACAGCATTGAAAAAGAAGCTTCCAAGCTTTCCGGGGGCAACCAGCAAAAGGTAGTTTTATCAAAGTGCCTTTTTGCCGATGCAGACTTGTTGATGCTTGATGAACCAACGCGGGGCATTGATGTAGGGGCAAAAAGCGAGATTTATAGTCTCATTCGCAGGCTTTCCAAAGAGGGAAAGACAATCATCATCTTTTCTTCGGAGTTGCCTGAGGTCATCAATATATGCGACACCATTCACCTTCTTTATGATGGAAGATTGAAGTCCACACTGCAAAATGGAAATGATATTAACAGCGAAAAAATCCTTCACATTGTGACTGGAGGGGAATAGGCATGGAAGAAAAACTGAGCAAGAAACAAGTTTTGGGCAACAAGCTCAGCGATGAAACATTCATCACCCTGTGTATGGTTGGTGTGCTGTTATTCGTGTTTACGTTAGCCAGTTTCGTTGTCCCGAATTTTTATAAACCCCAGAACATTCTCAACCTGATTACCAATAATTGGTTTTTGGTCATCCTAGGTATTGGTGTTACCTTCCTGTTGATTACCGGTAATTTGGACATGTCGGTGGGTGGAAACATCGCGTTGACCGGCGTTTTAGCCGTGTATTTCTGTCAGGGGTATAACGTTTCTCAAAACGAATTAGCCAATGGTCTTGGTTTGCCATATGTTGTGGCCGTTATCCTGGCTTTATTATGCGCGATGGGCGTTGGCGCCATCAACGCATTTTTCATTGCCAAATTGAAGGTTCCTTCCATTATTGTCACACTCGGCACCATGATGTTGGCGCGCGGTACGGCACAGGTAATTACACAGGGCGCCCAACGGAACACAAGTCTGCCAGATGAATTTGGCATACTTGGGGAAACCATGCTGCCGGGTACAAACATTCAACTATCGGTAGTGGTGATGATTACTCTATTAATCATCGCGCTAATCATTGAGAAAAAGACGATATTTGGGAGACGTATTTATCTTATCGGCGCGAACCCAGAGGCGGCTAGACTCTCGGGAATCAACGTTACGAAATACATCTCCATCCTATACATATTGAGCGGTTTACTCGCCGGGATTACAGGTATTCTCCTGGCTTCCGAATTCAAAGCCGGTGTATCCAGCCGGGCTTTGGGGTATGAATTTGATGCGTTGGTAATCGCGCTTCTTGGCGGTGTGAGCATCGCGGGTGGTTTTGGTTCTGTGGAAGGCATGTTTGTTGGCGCACTCATCCTTTCTGTGGTTACCACATCTGCCACAGGGTTGTTACTATCACCAGACTGGCAATTCACGCTGAAAGCAATTGTTACATTTATTGCAATTCTTGCGCAGCGCTTCGCCCTGGATAAAAGAAAGGGTTAAGGATGCTTTGCATCTTTTCGAGGAGCAGGTAACGTGAAAACAGAAAAAGCAAATTCTCAACAAATTCAAATGGAATCCTCAACATCAATGAGAACAATTGTTAAACAGTACTATATTTACGCTGTATTGATATTGATTGTTTTCATCTTCAGCATGATGAAATTGGACCAGGTTGCTTTTTTTGAACCGGGCCACTTTCTAAGCCCTGACAGCATTATTAACATTCTTCGCAGCGCAGTGCCCATACTCACCCTCAGCGGGGCGTTCACGCTTCTTATGATCTCCGGGAATATTGACCTTTCTGTTGGGAGCGCCATGAGTTTAAGCGCTGTGATTTTTTCCTGGATGATCCTGAATGGGTACGATTTTCTCCCGGCGTTCTTCATCACTTTGGTAGTCGGAATCGTCATGGGGTTCCTTAACGGGTATCTGGTGATGAAGTTGCGCATCACACCTGTAATTGCCACTCTAATTACACTCAGCCTGTTTAAGGGAACAGCTCTCCTAATTGTGCCTGATGGTTTATCCGCGATTAAGTCAACGGCTAATCAAGAAATGCCAGCCTGGATTAATAATTACGGACGTCAAGAAGTTCTTTTTGGGCTTCCATGGGCATTCTGGATCGCCATAGCTGTAATTATTATTTGGTTAGTCATCCAGAAAAAGATGATTTTAGGAAAGTATGCAGCCGCGATAGGCGGCAACCGCCTGGCGGCTGAGTTGTCAGGAATTAATGCCGTGCAGGTGGGTTGGATAATCTATGTATTGGTTGGCCTGTTTGCCGCGTTGGCCGGAATCGCCCGCGCAAGCTATATGTCTCTTGGTGACCCTCTTTCAGGTGATGGCATGGAGACATCGTGCATTATTGCCGTGTTGCTGGGTGGAACAGCATTCACGGGCGGTGAAGGATCAACATTAAAAACAACAATCGGGGCTCTCATTATTATCTGTGTGACAACAGGTTTGATGACTGTTATTCCCGCCTACTGGCAGATGGTAGCTATGGGGAGTGTCCTCCTAATCGCAGTAGTTATCAACACATTGCTTTCAACTGAAAAAGTTAAAGCATAGAGTTAGTTTTCAATGAAATTTTGGATTACTCTCAAAACCGCATTGGAGAATTTGTCATGTTCAAAATGCCAGTAGGTCTCTATGAAAAAGCGTTGCCCGATGAACTGTCATGGGAAGAACGTCTGGAAGCTGCCGGCCGGGCTGGTTATGACTTCGTTGAAATCTCAATCGACGAGAGTGACGAGAGACTCTCCAGATTAGATTGGTCAAAAGCCGAACGGGCAGAATTGCGTCATTCCATTTCCAATACTGGTATTCGGATCATGACCATGTGTTTAAGCGGACACCGAAAATATCCGCTTGGCAGCCACTCGCCATCCCTTTGCAGAAAGGGTCAGGATATTTTGCATAAAGCAATTGACTTTGCAGGAGACATTGGCCTGCGAGTGGTTCAAGTGATGGGCTATGATGTTTTCTATGAAACAAGTGATGAAGAAACCCGGGCGAACTTTATTGAAGGCCTCTGGTTGGGGGCCCAATGGGCCAGTCAATCTGGTGTGATGTTGGGGCTTGAAAATCTTGACACACCTTTTGTAGATAACCTCAGTAAAGCCCTGGAAATTATTCGCGAGATTGATTCACCCTGGCTTCGGCTGTATCCAGATATTGGAAATCTTGCCGCAGCCGGATATTATCCACCTCAAGAGATTTTGCTTGCCAAAAATCAATTGCTGGGTGTTCATGTCAAAGATGCCCTGCCGAAGATTATTCGCGGTGTGCCATATGAAAAAGGGATAGTTCCTTTTAAAGAAACCTTCCGCGCATTGGCTGATATTGGTTTCTGGGGAATGCTCGGGGTAGAGATGTGGGGCCAAATGCATACAGATGAAGACCCCATGGAGGCCGCAACAGCCGCGCGCAGATTGGTGGATAGATTGGTTTCAGAAACCTGGCCAACCGGGCAGACATTACTTCGCCATGTGGAAGACGTATGAACACGATAAATATTGAATCAAAAAAAGGTCCTGATGTAATAATTATCCCGGGAGATCGGTATTTTCCGGAAGGCGTGACGGTCTCTTCAAATGGGACTTTCTATGTGGGAAGTCTTTATGAAGGATGCATAATGAGATGCCTGCCCGGGAAATCTCAAATGGAACCGTTTATCGAACCGGGTGTGAATGGCCTAGTTTCTGTTCTTGGCTTATGGCCGGATGAAACGCGGAATATTCTTTGGGCGTGTTCTTCTGATTTTGGTAATGGCAAGTTGGCTGGAACAGCGCCGGTTGGGGTCAAGGCTTTTGACCTTCAAACAGGCGCGCCCAGGGGAAGTTATGATTTCCCCGGCGGCGGCTTTGCCAATGATTTGACTTTTGATGCACAGGGCAACCTGTATGTTACTGATTCATGGTCGCCCCGCATACTGCGATTGCCTTTTGGAAGCACTTCACTGGAAGAGTGGATTGTAGACCCTCAACTCGGAACCGACCAATGGAGCCTAAATGGTATTGATTGTGACCGATCACAAAATGTGATTTATACGGTTAATCAGAAAAAAGGTGAACTGTTTCGCATCCCCATACGTGACAATGGATGTTCCGGCGAAGTGACAAAAATACAACCATCGCAGGAGATCCGAAGGCCGGATGGATTAAAGGTGATTGGACCCAACCTTCTGGCTGCCGCTGAAGGTGGAGCGGGTGGAATGGCAGTCATGCGAATTGACAGTGACACAGCCGATGTACGCAGGATTGCGGCAAACCTGGATGCAGTAACGACCTTTGCATATTACCAGGGGAATGCCTGGGTGGTTGAAGGACAATCGGATCATTTTTGGGACCCGGATAACGCAGGCCCGGATGCATCTCCCCCATTCAGAATTGTAAAAGTTCCGCTCTTTTGAGCAATGAAGATAATTCGGCCGCAGTTGGCACTGATTGCCTGAATGTCAAAAGCCGCCCTGAGAATTTCCAAAAAACTGTGGCAAATCAATAATTAACCGGAGAAACATTATGATTTTAGAACAATTACGTGAGATCGTATGTAAATGCAATAAGGAATTGCCTGCAAACGGGCTAGTCAAGATGACTAGTGGTAATGTGAGCGGCCGTGATCGGGAAACTGGATATGTCGTCATCAAACCCAGTGGTTACACCTTCAGCGAATTAACTCCTGCCCACATGGTTGTTGTTGATATGGATGGACGTGTTGTTGAAGGTAACTTGAAACCTTCAACAGATACGGATACTCACCTGTATGTTTATCGACATCGCCCTGATATTTTTGGTATGGTGCACACACATTCTCCTTATGCGAGCAGCTTTGCCGCGTTGGGCGAGCCAATTCCAGCCTGTTTAACAGCATCTGCCATGCTGGGTGGTGAAATTCCCCTGGGCGGGTACGCGCCCATTGGTGGAGCGGATATTGGGCAGGAAATCATAAATAAAATCGGCAACGCATTAGCCATAGTTATGCAAAATCATGGTGTTTTCACGATAGGTTCTTCACCGCAGGAAGCAACCAAAATGGCCGTCGAAGTCGAAGAAATTGCCAAAATTTCTCATCTGGCTTTGGTACGTGGGAAACCCATATTATTAACCCCCCAACAAATTAGTTATATGATTGACCTATATAAAAACGAATATGGGCAGCGGGTTAATGAATAGAGGGTAAGTCTTGTGTCAGTGATGTTTTGAATGGAAAGAGAGAAGTATCCGGGGTATCTGGTACAGACTACCCGCATGTGGTGATGGATAATTAGCATCTGGTGATCTGGAAGATAAACTGAACTGGAAGAAATCAATGCCTTCATTATCATTTATAAAACATCTCATTATCGATATGGATGGGGTCTTGTATCTGGGGAACCAGCCCATGCCTGGTTTATGCGACTTCTTTGACTTCCTTCGGAAACGCTCCATCTCTTTTATCCTCGCAACCAATAACTCAACCCGTACTCCAAAGGAATATGTCGACAAACTCGCAGGCATGGGCGTGACGGTTTTTGAGAAAGAAGTATTGGTCTCCGGGCAGGCGACCGCACGATACCTGGCTCGTGAGTATCCCCGCGGCACAAGAGTTCATGTGTTTGGAATGCCGGCTCTTAAGACAGCCATTGTCGAAGAAGGTTTTATCCTTGCCGATGAAGATGTCCAACTGGTTGTGGCAAGCATGGATCGCGACATAACGTATGAAAAACTTAAACGGGCGGCATTATTGATCAGGAACGGTGCGCGCTTTATCGCGACGAACCTTGACCCAACCAACCCGTCGGAAGAAGGATTATTGCCAGGCACCGGTTCAATGATAGTTGCCCTTGAAGCCGCTTCTGGTGTAAAGGCGAAGGCGATTGGCAAGCCTGAACCAATCATGTATGAACTGGCAATGAACCAGATGAACGCAGACCGTGAAAAAACCGCCGTGATTGGCGATCGCGTGGATACAGATATCCTTGGAGGAAAAAAGGCAAACCTTACAACCATATGTGTATTATCCGGTTCTTCAGATCGTGCCGAAGCCGAAGCTATTGGCACGGACATGATTTTTGAGGATATTGCTCACTTGTTGGAAATTTGGAAACAGGTATAGTAATTAACCCGGAGGATACTTCGAAGCCTACAATGAAATACAGTCAGCGATTGCAGGAAAGGATCTAAGTTGCAAACATCATTCACCAGATTGGCATCCCGTCTCTTTTGAGTTTGGAGGCTTGGATTTGAATCAATCACATGGTACCGCTTCCATCGCGAACTATATCGGAAGAAAAGGAACAGCAACTTCTGGTCGAAGCATTATTCCAAATTGATACAGAAAATGTTGATTTTGTGGAAAAAGCGTTCGCCGGGAATTCAATCAATTGGCACTTTCGCTGGCAACAGGTAGTACCACACCCTCCGGTCAATACGAATTCTCCACTGAACAGACCAGAGTAACCCTCACTTACAAATACAAGAAGGAGGCTTTATGAAATTCCTGACTTTGACAGAAATATTACAACCTTGTGTGGGGCAAAGTTGGGCTGTGGGGGCATATGATACCTGTAACCTTGAGATCACAAGAGCCATCGTGGACGCGGCCGCGGCTGACCAGGCACCGGCCATAATCATGATCTACCCAAATCATATACCGCTGAGTGAATGGGCATCATTGAAAAGGATTGTTGAAACAGAAGTCGAAAGAACGAATATCCCGGCTGCGTTAGTACTTGACCATGCCAGCACAATTGATCAGATAAAACGCGCGATTGATCTCGGATTTTCTGGGGTTATGATCGACGCATCACTTAAACCGTTGGATGAAAATATTGCCTTGTCCAGACAGGCTGTTGAGATTGCTCATGCCGAAGGGGTTTCTGTCGAGGCAGAATTGGGTCATGTCGGTCAGGGTGATCAAATTGACAGCGAAAACCAGGCACAAGCCCACCTGACACGAGTTGAGGATGCAGAGCGCTTTGTGCGTGAGACCGGTGTGGACGCGCTGGCCGTTTCGATTGGCACATTGCATGGATTGTATCGGGGTACACCGAAGCTCGATTTTGAACGCCTTGCTCAACTACGCAGGACCTGCACGATACCTCTGGTACTACACGGCGGCTCAGACACGCCGGATATGGACATTCGCCGAGCCATTGAAACAGGAATTGACAAAATTAATATCTGGACTGATGTTCGGATCCCTTTCTTACAGGATATGAAAAAGACTCTGGAAGGTCCAGTTGAAAAAATTGAAGTGGGTGATCTGTATAGATCCGCGCAGATGGTTGCGACCAATGTGATCCGAAATAAGAACAAGCTTTTAGGTTCAGCCGGCAAAGCTGATCTATATAAATAGTGATTTTCTGGAGATAAACCATGGGTCAGTATCTACTAGGCATCGATAACGGAAGCACTGTATCCAAAGCCGCTCTCTTTGATTTTCATGGAAAAGAGATTGCCGTGGCGAGCTGCAAAGCCGAAACCATATTCCCATCCCCGGGGTGGACAGAACGTAATATGGATTTGCTTTGGGAAAGTACGGCATGCGCCATCCATGACGTGATTTCCAAATCAGGTGCCAGCCCCGAAGAGGTTGTTGCCGTTGGCAATACCGGCCATGGCAATGGCGTTTATCTACTGGATAAACAGGGCAACCCGCTTCGCAACGGAGTGTTATCCATGGACACCCGTGCCGCAGATATCGTTACTGAATGGAATGCGCGCGATCTCCATAAAAAAGTATTTCCGTTTACAACCCAGTCCTTTTGGCCAGCACAACCAAACGCAATTCTCGCCTGGCTAAAAAAATTTGAACCGCAAAATTATGAGCGGATTGGTTCCATATTAATGATCAAGGACTATATCAAATACCGCCTGACAGGGGAAATTTCAGGCGATTATACTGATATGAGTGCTACCAGCCTGATGGATGTTCGTAATCGATGTTATTCGCAAGAATTGATGAAATTGTTCGATCTATCAGAAGTGTATGAAGCTTTGCCGCCCTTAAAACAGAGTTTTGACGTGTGTGGGCGTGTAACTCCTTCGGCAGCTCAAATCACTGGCTTAAAAGTTGGTACTCCTGTAGTGGGGGGAGTGTTTGATGTGGACGCGAGCGCCATCGGAGCCGGCGCGATAAACGAAAATCAGGCTTGCCTCGTTATGGGTAGTTGGAGCATTAACGAAGTAATTACCAGGGATCCCATCGTTGATCCAGATCTATTTATGACCACTCTTTTCGCGGATCCTGGTCTTTTTCTCACAATTGAGGGCAGCGCGACTTCAGCGACAAATTTGGAATGGTTTGTCAATCAATTTTGCGGTGAAGAACAGGCTGAAGCAAAAAGGCGTGGGGTCTCAGTTTATGAAATATGCAATGAAGAGGTGGGAAGTCTGACTCCTGACAGTACAAATATTATTTTCCACCCCTTCCTTTTTGGGTCCAATGTTCAACCATCGGCGCGCGCGGGATTTTACGGGGTGGCGGGTTGGCACACACGCGCTCATCTACTCCGTGCGCTTTACGAAGGAGTTGTGTTTGGCCATTTGAACCACATCGAAAAATTGCGAAAAGCTGGCGGCCAAATTAATACGGCAAGGCTTGCCGGAGGAGGCTCACGGAGTCTGGTGTGGTCGCAAATGTTTGCCGACATGATTCAGGTGCCCATCGAAATCACGGATGGGAATGAACTTGGAGCTCGCGGAGCCGCCCTTTCCGCCGGGATAGGCGCAGGAATATACAAAAACTATGCTGAGGCCGTTCAAGCGGCGGTATCTGTCGTCCGAACTCACGAACCTGTTCCAGCCAATACCCGGGTGTATCTGGCGCGTTATGCCGAGTACGAAAGACTGATCAGAGTGATGCAAGAACCGTGGGAATTCTTGCATAAGCTGGATTGATTTGAATTTCGAAAATGGGAAAAGAGCAATTGGTTTTAAGAATCGAGACCATCTTGTCAGAATTGACTGAATGCTTGAACGGCGTTTCTTCCGAAAGCCTCGTCAAGGCAGTGGCGCTGATCGAGTCTTCTACCCGCATTTTTGTTGCCGGTGCCGGGAGAAGCGGGCTGTGCATGCGCGCTTTTGGCATGCGCCTGATGCATTTAGGAAAAACCGTCTATGTGGTGGGTGATACAACTACGCCCAGCATCGCAGAACATGACTTGCTCATCCTTGGTTCTGGATCGGGACGGACAGCTTCGTTACTAAAGATCGCTGAAACAGCCCGGCATTGTGGGGCCGACGTACTTCTTTTCACAACTGATACAACATCACCGCTGGCAGAACTTTCCACCCTGAAGGTTGTGATTCCAGCGCCATCTTATATGGAAGCGGATAAACCCGAAAAGCTCACATCAACCCAACCGCTGGGAAGTCTGTTTGAACAATCCATGTTCATTTTAAATGACAGCCTGATCAGAGAATTAATGCTGAGAATGGGTGTTGACACCAAGCAGATGTTGAAACGCCATGCAAATCTTGAATAAACAAAAGGAAACACTATGACACACAGATTCACTCCCACAAAATTGAAGCTTGTTCGCCCGGTTCCTTCTGATATTGAAATCGCTCAGGCTTCGGATATAAAACCAATTTCTCAGGTGGCTGAAGAAATCGGCATATTGCCCGACGAGTTGGAATTCTACGGTCCATATAAAGCCAAAGTCAAACTTGATGTCTTGAAGCGCTTACAGGACCATCCAGATGGGAAATACATAGATGTAACCGCCATCACGCCTACACCGCTCGGCGAAGGAAAAACCACAACAACAGTTGGGCTCAGTCAAGCCATTGGCGCAATTCTTGGGATGAAGGTATTTACGGTCATCCGCCAACCTTCGCAAGGCCCCACCTTTGGCATAAAGGGTGGAGCAGCCGGCGGCGGATATTCACAGATCATTCCAATGGAAGATTTTAACCTGCACCTGACCGGTGATATTCATGCCATAACAGCCGCGAACAACCTGTGTGCCGCGGCAATTGATGCCCGTATGTTTCATGAGAGTGAACAACCTGACGATGAAAAGTTGTTTTCGGCGCTTTGCCCGGCAGATAAACAGGGTAATCGAAAATTCTCACCTTCCATGCTGCGCCGCTTGAAAAAACTTGGAATAGAAAAGACTGATCCTAATTCCCTTACTCCTGAAGAACGATCCAGGTTTGCCCGCCTGGATATCGACCCTGATTCGATCACATGGCGTCGAGTTATGGATACCAATGATCGGTTCCTGCGGGAGATTGAAGTTGGTCTTGGACCGGAAGAAAAAGGGAAAACCCGCCGCACCGGTTTTGATATCACTGTGGCGAGCGAGATCATGGCCATATTGGCGTTAACAACTGACCTGACCGACATGCGTAATCGCCTGGGGCGGATGGTTATTGGAACGGATCGAAAAGGAAATGCGATTACAGCCGAGGATCTGGGTGTGGCTGGCGCATTAACTGTCCTTATGAAAGATGCCATTAAGCCGAACCTGATGCAGACTCTCGAAGGCACACCTGCCCTTGTACATGCCGGCCCATTTGCCAACATTGCCCATGGTCAATCGTCTATTATTGCGGATCGGATCGCCCTGAAGTTGGCTGACTATGTGATTACGGAGTCGGGGTTCGGGGCAGATATTGGCATGGAAAAATTCTTTAACATCAAATGCCGCTATTCAGGATTGATCCCGCAGGTTGTTGTACTGGTTGCCACTGTGCGTGCCCTTAAAATGCATGGGGGCGGCCCCAAGGTTGTGGCTGGCAAACCGCTTGCTCCAGAATACACCAATGAAAACCTTGAACTTGTGCGGAACGGCTTGCCAAACATGGAGAGGCATATAAAGAATGCCTTGAAATTTGGGGTGAATGTGGTTGTGGCTGTAAATTCCTTCAAGGAAGACAAACCGGCTGAAGTGGAATTGGTACGAAAAGCCGCACTGGAAGCCGGCGCAATGGATGCCGTTGTCTCTACCCATTGGATGGATGGGGG
>CAYNJT010000012.1:54368-56551 GCA_964397625.1 uncultured Leptolinea sp.
ACACATCTATCTTTTACTACTGATGCCAGCATAAAAGGCGCGCCAACCGGCTTCCGCGTTCCGGTGCGTGACATACGTGCTTCTGTTGGAGCTGGTTTCCTTTATCCTCTATTGGGTGAAATGCGCACCATGCCTGGCCTGCCTACCCGTCCGGTTTTTTATGATGTTGATCTGGATCTCGAAACCGGCAAGGTTCTTGGTTTGTTCTAGAAATTTTCCTTGAATACTTGTTTCCAATACTGGTTCAAGGAACCTGATTTCAGGATTACAAAGGACTGAAAAATATGGCTGGAGAGATAAAATTCGATGCCTTACTCCCACGGGAAATGGCAGAGAAAGCCGAAATGATAGGAGTGACGAAAGCCAAAATGGCGTTTTTACCGCTTCTGGTATTAGCCATCCTGGCAGGTGCTTATATAAGTCTGGGAGCAATGTTCGCCACTGTCACGTATTCGGTGTTATTGCCGCTGTCTTATGGTGTGGCACGCCTGATGATGGGACTGGCTTTCTGCCTGGGACTGATCCTGGTGGTTATTAGCGGTGCGGAACTTTTCACCGGCAACTGTTTGATTATTATTGCTTGGGCAAGCCGTAAGGTTAGCACGGTTGCGCTGCTGCGTAATTGGATCATTGTTTTCCTCGGTAATTTTATCGGGTCATTGGGTACTGCCGCTCTGGTCTTTCTTGGCGCCCAATACACATTCAATGAAGGCGCGGTCGGCGAGGTCGCTCTCAAGATCGCGTTGAACAAATCCAACCTGGGTTTTACCCAGGCTCTGGCGTTGGGAATTTTATGCAATGCGCTGGTATGTCTGGCTGTCTGGATGACCTATTCCGCGCGTTCTACAACAGACAAGATTTCAGCGATTGTCTTTCCAATAACTGCTTTTGTGGTAGCCGGTTTTGAACATTCGGTAGCCAACATGTATTTCATCCCGTATGGCCTGATGATAAAAGTTCTCGACCCGGCCTTTGCGGTCATGCATAAGATCGACTTGACAAACCTTACCTGGAGCGCTTTTTTGATCAATAACCTTCTACCGGTGACACTTGGAAACATCATTGGCGGGGCGGGGCTGGTAGGAGGAATATACTGGTTAATCTATTTATTTCGCGCGAAGGCACCTGCCAAGGCAACCAGCCCGGACCTGCCTTCACAGGATTGAGTTATCCAACTTCCAATCTGGAGAATAAAGGATATTATGACTGCACAAATAATTGATGGAAAAAGAATTGCAGAGAAAGTTCGGGAAGATGTGGCCAGAGAAGTCGCGCGGCGCGTCGCGTCAGGCAAATCAAAGCCCAATCTGGCAACTGTGCTGGTTGGCGACCGCCCAGACTCAGCGGCTTATGTGGCATCCAAAGGGAAAGCCTGTCTGGAGCTGGGTATGGGTTCTGTCAGTGAGCATCTCCCCGCTGACGCGACACAGGAAGAAGTTGAAGCATTGGTACGCCGCTTGAACTCAGATAAAAGTGTAAGCGGAATATTAGTTCAATTGCCATTACCAGCCCATTTAGATGAAGAACGCATCCTATCCTTGATCAATATAGAAAAGGATATTGATGGTTTCTCGCCAATCAATATTGGCCGTCTTGCCCAAAAAGGACGGAAACCTTTGTTTGTGCCATGCACACCGTATGGTTGTATTTACCTGTTGGAACAGGTGGGTGTGAAACTTGAAGGCGCAAACGCTGTTGTTCTGGGGCGCTCAAATATTGTGGGAATGCCGGCCGCTTTACTCCTGATTGGCTGCAACGCGACTGTGACGGTGTGTCACTCGCGAACGCGCAACCTGCCCGATGTCTGCCGCCAGGCTGACATTCTGATCGCGGCGATCGGTAAGACGGAAATGGTGCGCGGCGATTGGATTAAACCCGGCGCGGCAGTCATCGATGTCGGGATTAATTCGGTGCCGGACGCGACTAAAAAGAGCGGACACAGGCTGGTTGGCGATGTGTGTTTTGACGAAGCCAAAGAAGTCGCCAGTTGGATCACCCCGGTTCCGGGTGGTGTGGGGACAATGACCATTGCCATGCTAATGAAAAATACGCTGCACGCATCTGAAATCCAGGATCCGTAGACTGGATTAGAAGACAAAGGATTAAAAGAACTGACAAGGGGGACTTTTAAATTTCAATTCTCTCTCCTAACGTAACCAATAAAACGTTAGGAGAGAGGGTTT
>CAYNJT010000013.1:0-55126 GCA_964397625.1 uncultured Leptolinea sp.
GAGTGATCTTAATCAGAGCTTTGGTTGGATAATCCGTGTAGTTATTCGTGAGTTTGTTTAAAACAACAAATGCCCGTCAGGACATTGAGACTCACTTTCTCGTGGTGTCAGTTTTATGCAAACTCTTGGGGTTCACTACACAATAATGGGGCTATTTCTGTTTATAGTGTAACTCAATCACCTTTTTTGAAATTCTAAGTTAGACCGGAAAGATATCTAAACAATTTAATTTAGATTAAACAAGGTTAAAACAACTCAATAGTCCAGTCTGATATTATCAAAATAGACGAGGAACTTTTCAGAGTCCAATACGCTCTTAACGCACAATTTGGACATGACCATCAATCCCAGCTTAACATCGTGTTTTCCGGAATACCGTCCGGTCAATTCGATTCGCTGATCAAACTTTTCACCGAACGTGTTTTCAGGAATGGTAAATAACGGGTCGCCGTCAACGAACACAACCGCCCGGGGTTTTGAATTATCCCCATGAGATGTGCCTGAATAAACTGCCGGGCGGATATTCAAATCGAAACGTATCGCTTTCACATTCGTCAGATCAACCGATTGATTCACCGTCGTTCGCATTCCAGGAGTAAAACAATATTCATATTTCCTGTCACCAACCAGAGAAATCTGATAGCTTTGTTTTCCCTGACTTGCCCAGTCATCGGAGATTTGTCCCTGAATATGATAGTCACCCACTTTTAATTCCCAGCCCTCACCATTTTCAAATGATGCGTCGCGCATTATATTGACCGGGATCGGTATGGTAGTTTCCTCGTTTCGCGGTCCACTGACCGTATCAGTCCTGTTGGGGCCCGACGCCTGTGTGATCGATTGTACAATTTCTGTGGCAATCCTCGCCGGTTGTGTAAGGTCATATGTAGGCTGAAGGGCAACTGCCGGTGTAACATTTTTACTGGTCGGTGTATAAATAAGAGTAGGTAAAACGACTGCAACACCTTGCGTTGAATTAACGCTCGCCGGACCGGAAGGTTTATTCAAGAGAATCGGTATCACTACCAACGCGAGGATTACAGGAATTCCCACCCACCAGAATTTTTTAAATCCATGAAAGATCCCGACTGGTGATTTAGCTTTCTCCTCAACCAAAGGTAATTTGTTTTCCGTCTGGGACGTTCCAGGCTCACCGGTTTGATCATATCCATTAGCAATTTGTGGGGAGTCATTTTGAACGGTTCGATTAACATCCGCTTCCCTCGGGCGGGTTTTTTCAGCATCTGCGGATAAGGCGGAACCGGAAGAAATCTTTTCCGGTTTGGCAAAACTTTGGTTGGAAAACCTCTCGCCACTCTGCCTGGAAAGCTCTTCGTTCTTTAGCCTTTCCCATTCTTCCAATTCACGGCGTTTTTTGGCTTGAGCTTCGCGCTGCGCCAGTTCTTCGGCGATGAATTCCCTGTGCAGCTCATTGGCTGCTTCCCTGCCGTCTCTGGGGCGGTCATCTGGAAACTCAGAGAGCATTCGGGCAACAATGTCATTCAATGAAGGTTTTACACCGGGTATCAAATCACTGACACGCGTTCTCGGGTGAAAATCCAAGTAGTTTTGATTGGTCAACATTTCGAACAAAATCAACCCCAGAGAAAAAATATCTGACGAGGGTGACAATCTCTCAAATGAAATCCGCTGTTCCGGACTCATATAACCAGGAGTACCTGGATGTTGGTTTGGATTGGTAAAAGGTGAACGTAAACTTGGTCCACTGGAAATTTGGGCCTGCCCATATCCCGCGATTTTTGCCTGATCATATTGATCAAATAGGATATTGGCCGGGATCAGGTTTCTGTGGATAATGCCCATATCGTGCATCCTGGCCAGCCCTGTAGCTATTTCCATGGCGATTTTAATCGCTTTTTCTCTTTCCAGCCGAATACTCTTATTCTTATAAAGTTGCAGTCGATCATACAGGCTGCCGCCTGGAGCGAACTCCATCTCCAGCATGACTGAAGTATCAGTCTCCAGGCATTCGAACACCTGAACAAGAAATGGATTTATAGTCGGACTATGCAATTGGGAACTCAATTGCGTTTCCAACGTATACCTTGACAGAAGGCTGGAAACCTTTGAGGTTCCCAAACCCGACTCATTTTTGAGAATGACCTTAAGCAATCTTTCCGCTTTCTGATCATTACGGATTACCCGGTACATCTCCCCAGTTTCAGTTTTCCCCAGGTACGCGATAATCCGGTATTTCTCTGCGATAATACTTCCGGTCTCATATATCATTTTTTCGGACTTTATGGAATTTCAGATTTTATTGTCTCAAACCTCTAAAAATTATATTATTAGATGGTTATTTTCGATAGGAAGCAGATTTTTTTTGAGCCCATTCATGGGCAGGAATCTCTTTTGGGTAAGTATCTTAAGGAAAAGTAATCTTAGTTAACTCTTCCAAATGATAAGCCCGCAGCTTTCGCGAACATTAAAACACCAGCCAGCAATAAAAGAAGGCATCCTGTTAACCATACCACCCACCCCAGGATCTGGTCAGCCCATAAAAGGTTGGTCTGTCCAAGCAGGTAATTCCAATCATGAATAGGGTTTGATCCGCCAATGATACTGCCCGGTGAAAAAAGCGGCAGTGATTGAACTCTGGCATCACTCACATACCTGCTGATCTGTATCAAATTTTCCCCCAACCAGGAAGTAAACAAGGCAACCAAGAAAATTTGTTTTCTTTTCAAAGTTAGAATCAGACAGACGCTCGGCAAAAAGAGCTGTGAAAGCGTCCCTCCAAGAACACCCATAAATTTACCGAGAAATCCGAATGTGAAATGCCCCATTTCATGGGAGATAAAATCAACAAGCGAGAACGCGGAGTATACCAGGCCGAACAGTGGAATGTTTGCGACCGGGAACAATACCTGAACTCCAAAAGCCAGAAAGCCAAGTCCCGCCATCGAATAAAGAATAAACCGGAAAGGCGAGAAATTGGAACCGGATGTTTGAATCGAGATCATCCTGGAATCAAACGTTCCAACCGTGAATTCTTGCCTGGGCCTCCAGTCTGGCCAACCGTTCTTCCAGGCTTAATGTTGGTGTTGAGGTGGGAGGATTAATCGGGACAGACGTTGCGCTCAATCCGGCAAATTTTCTGAGGTCATTAAGTTCCCCATTGAAATAATTAATATCCAATAGGGTATCACACCCAGGCAAAATGAACTTGTCGCCCGTAAATTGCCAGAAAGCCCATTTTGTTGAACCTGCAGGTAAAGCCGGGCCGGGAATGGAAGGCTTGTATTTTGTAGTGAAATCCTGCCAGGTTGTTCTGACGGTGCTCGAATTATAGGGATAATGCGCCAACCATAGCGGGTATTTCGGCAGCCAGCTTTGAGCTGGTTTCGCGTACGTATTAATAAACGAAGCCCTGGTATACACAATCAATGGCACATTGGTCTTTTTTGCGCACGTTTCGACCACAATTTTCCCATTTTGACTGATAACAGCCGGAGAAACTATCTTGGTTACCCTACCGTTACTCCACTCTTTCCAATCACCCCATTGCTGTTCAACATCGAACGAGAGCATTTTATAGGGGAGTCCAGATATGGCATTCAAAAAATACAGAGCCTGAGATTCTGCCGAAACAGTAGGATCGCACCAGTGATAAAACCCGATAATCATTCCGGCCTTACTGGCTCCCTCTGCGTGCTTGACCATCATCTGGTCAGTCATATAATTTCCCTGTGTGGCTTTTATAAAAACAAATTCCACACCATTGGATTTTAACAGAGGCCAATCCACTTTTGATTGCCACCTGCTGACATCAATTCCCAGTATCATGCAGATAATCTCCTTAAATTGGTTCTGGGATTTATGGTGCAAAACCTGTGCCAGCATAAAATCATTAAAATTCGGACAACATTGGTATAATATTATTCCAATGAACAAAAATTTTTCTCGACGTGAATTTCTTCGACTTTCGCTATTGGGATTAAGCAGCCTCGCTTTCCGTCCCTATTTTGGGTCTGTGGAAGACCTTGACGGCGGAGAGATTGCCCGTGTGGCGATCAAATCCGTTTCCATTTATAGCCGTCCGTCTGATAAGAGTGTCATACTTTATCAGCGTTACCGGGATGAACTTATTAATATATACGAAACCGTCATCTCAGATGAAGGTCCCGAATACAATCCGGTGTGGTATCGCGTCTGGCGGGGTTATGTTCACAGCGCACATCTTCAAACAGTGCACTTGAATCTAAATCCAATTCTTGAAAAGGCACCTGAACCACGTCAAATTGCCGAAGTGACTGTTCCATTCACGGAAGCGTCCATTTATAACAGACTCACCGGTTGGCGTACTCTCTACCGTCTCTACTATGGATCCACACACTGGATCACCGGTATTGAAAAGGGACCGGATGGCAGCACCTGGTACAGGGTTAACGATGAATTGATTGACATGGATTATCACATTCCCGCCGAACATTTACGGCCCATACCCGCGGAAGAGCTTTCCCCCATCTCTCCCCATGTGAATCCTGAATTAAAACGAATAGAAATATCTCTTTCTCGTCAAACATTAATCGCCTATGAAGGCGACAAAATAATGTTGAATACAAAAATTTCATCCGGACTGCCGGATTCCCATGTTTATGAAGATGGTAAAGTCTCCACCAACACACCCACAGGTGAATTTACAATTCAGGGCAAAATGGCTTCAAAACATATGGGCAGCGGGGAACTTCTATACGATCTGGATGCCTATATTCTTCCCGGTGTACCCTGGTGCTGTTTCTTTGAACCTGTCACAGGTGTGGCCACACATGGAACTTACTGGCATACCAATTGGGGTACTCCAATGAGCCATGGTTGTGTGAATATGCGCACAGAAGAAGCCAAGTGGCTATTCCGTTGGACAACACCGATTACACCGGTAGACGCGATCAACAAAGTCGGCCGCGGCACCCGGGTGATTGTTAAGTAGTTTTTCAAGATTCAACCGACATAAATTCTCTGAAAACCCGATTAGCCACCAGCCAGGCATTTCTTTTTAATCGGTATTGTCCGTTATCTCCTATCTCAATCAATCCATCTTTTAATAATCTTTTCAGCCGGCGGCCGAAAACGCTCTCGATGGTCAAACCGTAGCGAATTTTAAAATCAACCGGATCTATTCCTTCTTCCAAAAGCCGAAAACCAACAAAAAGCCTGGTTTCCATTTCATAATCAAGAGAAACTTTTTTAAAGAATTGTGTTTCATCTTTGCTTGAAAAGGAACTTTCAACCTTATTGATATACTGGTTAATCCAGGGCGGATTTTGCATTAGCATGGAACATCGGCTTGAATTTTTTTCATTTGATATAAATCCAACGGCACCACTTCCGAAACCATGGTATGACTGAAGCCTCCAGTAGCGAAGGTTGTGCTGACACCGGTAGTCCTGGTTTTTGGATATTTGAGCCCAGTTTGAAATTTCATAATGCTCGAATCCTGATCGATCGAGTTCAGCGCATGTCCACTCATATTGATCCGCTGCTGCATCCTCATCAGGCTCATCAAGAACGCCTTTCTTGATCCTGTATTCCAGAGGTGTTCCTGCTTCCACAATCAGACTGTAAATAGATAGATGTTTTGGGGATAACCCTAAGGCATACTGTAATGAATATTTCCAATCGTCAACTGATTGCCCGGGTAAACCGAAAATCAGGTCCAGATTAATGTTGGTAAATCCGGCTGCCTTTGCCCAAGTAATGGCTTTATCGATATCACCGGGCGCATGTGATCTGTCCAGCATTTTTAATTCACTCGGTTTGGCAGATTGCATCCCAAAGCTAATACGGTTAAATCCAATCTCTCTGAACCCTATCAGACTTGCCGGGGTCACAGTCCCGGGGTTGGCTTCCAGTGTTATTTCTGCGTGTTTTGACACGTTAAAATGTCTAAATATCTCCGAGAAAAGTTTTTTATATCCATCTACAGAAATGAGAGAAGGAGTTCCCCCGCCAAAATAGATGGTTTTTACCTTTTCTCCCTTTCCAATCAGAATTACCTGTTTTTCCAGGGCCGTCAAGTAATTGGGGATGAGCCGATCGAAACCCGCGAAAGTAACAAAATCACAATACCCGCAGCGTCTATTGCAGAACGGGATGTGAAAATAAAGCCCAGTATCCATAGAAGAAATTGTATCAGTCTACACGAATCTCACCGATGTCTTGCCTTAAAAACCATTAAAACCGCTATGGTATAATCCGATTTTCCGGATAATTCCCCCGGGTATCTGAAAAAATGAATCCACAATCCACTTCCACATCACGCATTTGTCCCACATGCGGTACCAAGATCAGTGAGAATGCCACCCGGTGCCAGGTTTGCGGTCGAAACTTGACCCTGGGAGATTCCAAATCGTCCAACCGGCCCATTCAGGGTTCAAGGCTGCCTGAAATTCGATTGTCACTACCAATCGCCATAGGCGTCATCATACTGCTGCTGGCTCTTGGCGCTGGTGTAATATATTTCATCCTCAGCGGCACTGGGAGAGTCATTCAACCTACCGTGACCCCCACTGTAACCCAGACGGCGACAATCACACTGACACCTATGCCGAGCGAAACACCGACACCACTTCCATCATTCACTCCATTGCCGCCAATTGAGTATTCTGTTAAATCGGGTGACAATTGCAGCATTATTGCCGCAGTATTTAAAGTGTCCATCAATTCAGTGATCACATTGAATAATTTGCCTGCAGATTGCAGCAGTCTGTATATAGGACAAAAATTACTCGTCCCTCAACCCACTCCAACGGCATCCCCATTGCCATCAGCCACAATGAGTGAAGCTGACTCCACGGAACAGGCCTGTGAAAAAGTGAGTTATACCGTGGGAGAAAATGATACGCTAAGCGGGATCGCCAACGCGTATCGCGTCAGTATGGATTCCATCAAGGTCTTCAATGGATTGACCAGTGATACTGTGTACCAGGGTCAATCGCTCAGCATTCCCCTGTGTGAAAGGCTGCCAACTGCCGGTCCGACACCCACACCGACAGCGCCTCCGCCTTATGGAAGCCCCAACCTTCTGCTGCCTGCTGATGGAACTTCCTTCACAATTCAGAACGAAACCGTCACTCTGCAATGGGCATCCATCGGGGAATTGCGGCAGAATGAAACCTATATGGTAACAGTTGTGGATGTAACCGATGGGACAAACCGTAAACTGGTTGATTATTCCACAGATACCAAGTACATTGTCCCGGTAACCTTCAGGCCGGCTGGAAACACACCGCATGTCATCCGTTGGTCAATCAAAGTTGCACGGCAAACTGGTACAACCACAGATGGCAACCCCATTTGGGATTCAGCGGGAGCATCAAGTTACGAGCGCGTCTTCACCTGGTGGGGCGGCACACCTGAAACAACTCCGGTTCCACCTACTCCGGCACAGTAATAACAAAAAAGAGCGGTAGTCCCGCTCTTTTTTTCTTTTATTTTGATTCAAGATATCGTGTTGCCTGGATAGCCGCAGCGGCCCCCATTCCTGCTGAGGTGATAACCTGTTTAAAGTGCGAGTCGGCAACTTCACCGGCAGCAAACACACCTTCCTTACTGGTTTCCATGAATTGGTTGGCTTTTATAAATCCTTTATCGTCCATTTCCAGCTGCCCGTTGAATAATGATGTATTTGGTGTATGCCCGATAAAGACAAAAATCCCATCAACCGGCAACTCACTATTCTCATTAGTTAGTGTATTCTTTATTTTTAATGATGTTACTTTTGAATCACCATTTATTTCTTCGACTACACTGTTCCATACAAAGGCGATCTTCGGATTATCTTTCGCCCGTGATTGAAGTATGGCTCCGGCACGCAGCGTGTCACGCCGGTGAATAATCGTCACCGACGATGCAAACCGTGTGAGGAAAAGCGCCTCCTCCAGAGCGCTATCGCCTCCCCCTACCACAGCGACTCTCTTTTCCTTGAAAAACCAGCCGTCACAGGTTCCACAGTAGGAAACACCTTTGCCTGTATATTCTTTTTCTCCTGCGATGTTCAGATGTTTCGGGCTGGCCCCGGTAGCAATGATCAGGCTTTTTGTGGAATAGGATCCAGAATCTGTATTAACCTTATAAGGCCGGTAACCAAGGTCCACGCTGGTCGCTGTAGCGAATTGAACACGAGCGCCAAACCGTTCAGCCTGCTTCTGAAATAATTCTCCAAGTTCTGCTCCTCCCACTCCATCCGGGAAACCTGGATAATTCTCAATTGTGTTGGTCAATGCCGCTTGTCCGCCCAGTTCTACTCCACTGATCACCAAAGGGTTTAATTCTGCACGGGCAGCATACAACGCGGCGGCTAATCCGGCAGGGCCTGATCCTAAAATGATAATTTTTTCCTCTTTACTATTCTCTGATTCCATCAAATACACCTTTTCGACGTTTGTTTTCTACTATAGACTTGGATATGTATTCACGTTTTTTGTTACAGAATAACACTCGCTAAATGCATATATTTCAAGCAAGCTCGGTAATAAATTCTTGAAACCAAAACCAAGACTTGAATTTACTGGGAACTTTTTGGAGGATTTTAATCACTGGAAATGAATTTTCTCTTAATCAACTATCACGGGTAAGCACAGCCCTTGCCGGTGCGCCATCCGATCCCTTAATTTTGAGCGGTAAGCAGATCAGATTATAGTCACCTGGTTCCACATCCGTCAAATCCAGGCCTTCCAACAAGATAACAGCTGCTCTAAGGAATGCTTCATGCGTAGGCCGGCTTTGTTTAAAAGGCGATACGGAAAGATAATCTGTTCCCACCAGTTGAATTTCTCTAGAAACGAGTTCTTTTGCGCCCGATTCATCGATCCCCACAAACTCGGTACGGAATTGGGAGCCATATTTACTCCAAAACGTAGAGCTGACCGTTTTAAACAACACCCGGCGTGTTTCCGGTTTTATTCCGCAGGCTTGTACGAGTTCTGCCGTAATAATCGAAAAATCTTCCGGTATGCGGACAACCTGGACAGGTCCTATCAGCTTGTCTAAAGAAAGTGATTCGATTGTAGGCGCGCCTTGAAGGAAATGGTATGGCGCATCGACATGCGTCCCTGTGTGAACGCCGATATCCATTCTGGATACATTTGCATTGGCGCCGTCTTCAATTCGACTTGTTCTTTCTATAGACACTTTAGGATCTCCAGGCCAAACAGGAAGATCAACGGAAAGTGGTACAGATATATCCCAGAATTTCATATCAACTCCTTGTCTTCATTCTTCCACGGAAAAACAATGAAAACCCCAGGCAGGTAAATCTACAAATAAACCTTCATTTCGTATTTCCACGTTGTTTCTATAAAAAGATTCCCGAGAAAATAGATCAGCAATTTTTATGGTTTCATGTGTGTCAGAAATCCATGGCATACTTATTCTTGCCTGTGATGGAACATCAGAAAAGTTTACGGCTATTAGATACTTCTTTTTCCCATTACGCCAGGAATAGGCGATTAAATTCCTACAGGATTGGTTATCTGCCCATCCATTAACAGATAAAAGCTGCCATTCACCCATCGAGGAAATTTTCCCTGCAAGAGGAATCAATTTTTTGTAAAAACTCAGTATTTCCAAATTTGGTTTCTCATTCTGTCTGCGACCCAAGAGTACATGGTTACTCTGTTTTCGTCCCTCCCACTGTCCTTCATACATCATGCATGCGCCTGGCAAAGTGGTCATTATTATTGATGCTGCTTTTAATCTTGGAAGTGATAATAATCCAGCGACTCTCTGTTCGTCGTGATTTTCGATAAATCGTATCAAACGGGATTGGAAATTAAAATCAGCTTCCAAATGTTGACGAATGGTTTCGGCTGTTTCATGGATGAGGCGGTCATATAGTCGTTTGTCATAGCAGTAATCAAAACCTTCCTGTTGTAAGTCCCATTCCAACCCCCAGTATGCCTCAGCGATAAATACCATTCCCGGATATTGCTTCTTCACTTTTGGGAGAATATTTTTCCAAAAATCTATCTCTGGTGGTGTTCCAGCCCTATTCTGCCATGTATATGAAAACACCCAGTTCAGCATCAACATGGCCATATCGCAACGAACACCATCACACATTCCACCGATTTTTAATAATTCACCAACCGCTGCCTCGCGATAAGCCATGGAGAATGCATTTAATTGAGCGCAATCCTGCCAAGGAGGAAAAAAAGGGTCCCGTGCGTTAGCGAATGTTCCATCTGCTGTTTGAAAATAATCATGCGGATTTCTAATCTGGTTTACTTCATCTGCGTGAATTAAAAATTCTGGATTCTCAATAACCCATTTGTGATCTAAGGCTACATGGTTGGGAACAAAGTCCAGGATCAATTTCATTTTTCTAGAAGCCAATTCTTTTCGAGCCACCTCAAGACTGCGATTTCCGCCAAATCGTGGATCTACGGAATATTCCTTGACACAATACGGAGATCCTGGAAGATCTTCCATTTTCCAATCTGGCAATGACCTGTTGTAGTCGTCATAAAGATCAATATTTTCCTGGCTGATCTTTTTCCCTCTGGGACTTCTCATCCAAATTCCCATCAGCCAGATAGCTGTAAAACCCAAATCTGCAAGTTCGTCCCATTCTTTTGAAGGAACAAGGTCAAGGGTTAAAGATTTCCCATACTTTTTTTCAAGGTCATTCAACCAGACCCAGGTATTGATTTCAGCAATTATCAATTTCGCTGTCTGCATTTTTCAGTCCTAATATACCAGTATAAAAATTTATGCAATAAAAATAGCATTATTTATCATATTTGGCAAACAGATATCCAAAAAAATGCAACAAAAAAATAAACGTTGCGTATACAATTATGAGATACTACGGGCTTTTTAACACCTGCTCTACAAAAGGTGAATCTGGAGGAGATTATGAAATCATTTATCGTTCGAGTTTTGATCAATGCCATCGCACTGGCTGCAACGATTATGCTGGTACCGGGTATTTATTTCAAAGGTGACATTATCAGTCTTCTGCTTCTGGCGTTGATCTTTGGTCTGGTCAATGGAATTATTAAGCCCATTTTCTCATTTCTCACCTGCGGTTTCTATGTTCTCACACTCGGATTATTCACCTTTATCGCAAACGCATTGATGTTGGTGGTAACTGGTAATATCGCGAATATGGTCGGGATTGATTTCTCTCTTGAAAATTTCTGGGCTGCTATCATTGGCGCGCTTGTGATCTCGATTATCAGTTTTGTTCTCTCCATTTTCTTCGATCGAAAGAACGATTGATTTTATCTTTTTCTACTAACCACCGGATGGAACTGCCTTCCGGTGGTTTTTAATAAATTGATAGATTCTGACACATAGGGTATTTATAATTATCGAGTAATAACTATTTAGCTGAGGTGCCTATGCGCGAAGTCGCGGTAATCGGAATAGGACAGACCAGAGTTGAAGAACACTGGGACAAATCATTACGTGAAATAGCCGGTGAAGCTATTTTACTGGCTTTGCAGGAATGCGGACTTGAACAGGCGGATAGCCTGTATGTCGGAAATATGATGTCTGGCTCGGCCAACAACCAGCAGCATTTAGGCAGCTATATCGCTGATTGGGTCGGTATGCGTTACGCAGAAGGCTTTCACATCGAAGCCGCCTGCAGTTCCGGCGCGGCCGCATTCCGCTCTGCGCTCATGGCTGTGGCTTCCGGTTCAGTTGATTCCGCTGTTGCTGTTGGGGTTGAAAAAATGACCGATTCCCCTGGCGGAGAAGTTACCACACAACTGGCAACAGCTGCCGACGCAGATTGGGAAGCGGATATGGGACTTTCGTTTGTTGCCATCAACGCGTTGATCATGCAACGCTATTTGCATGAATATCATTGGAATAAGGATGATTTTGCCGGATTCTCGATCAACGCGCACGCCAATGGCGCTCATAATCCGTTTGCCCGTTTTCAGGACCCCATAAGTAAGGCTGGTTATCAAAAAGCCCCCATGATCGCCGATCCGATCAATTTAATGGACGCCTCTCCTATGGGTGACGGCGCTGCCGCAGTTGTGTTAGTCCCTCTTGATTCTTTGAAACACCAGGAAGGCCGAAAACGGATTAAAGTTGTTGCTTCTGCCGCGGCCACTGATACGATTGCCGCTCACTCTCGTAAAGATCCCATCTGGCTTGCGGCTGCCGAAAAATCAGTCAAACAGGCCTATCAGCAGGCAGGAATTGATCCAAAAGATATCGGGGTTTTTGAATTGCATGATGCCTTTACTATTATGGCTGCTTTATCACTTGAAGCTTGTGGTTTCATGGAAAGAGGCAAAGGCCCCATAGCGGCTATTGAGAATCTTATTTGCCCCAAAGGCCGCATTCCTATATCCACGCGGGGTGGATTAAAAGCTCGAGGGCATCCGGTTGGAGCGACCGGAATGTACCAGATTGTGGAAGTTGTCCAACAGTTGCGCGGAGAAGCCGGGGATACTCAGGTTGAACGGCCTGTGTACGGTATGACGCAGAATATCGGCGGTAGCGGCTCAAATATCATTACACATATACTCAAGGCAGATTGACCGCAATGATCCAATTGGATCGTGAAATTATCAGTAATTATCGCCGCAAGACATTCCGAACTGATCCATCCTTCCGGGTACATTCCCGGGAGGAAGCTGTTCAATTTGTAAATGATCGTGGCTTCATCTTCTTCTGGCCAATCACAGGGTTTATCTTTCCCAGTCTATGGGCGGCCGCTGCCGGCGATCGCCCTGTAGCAGATGAACATGATGATCCAGGCCACATAACCTGGGGATGGAAAGATGAATTGCTTGGGCAGAATCAATGGTTTTATGGAAGAGTACTGGCGCGAAAGAACTGTATGATCGCGCTGGATGTATTACCGGATTTCTATGCCCTCTCCCCTAATTATGGTGATCCTGAAAATGATTATCTTGAAGATTATCATAGGGGACTTTTACCTCTGGAAGCGAAAAATGTCTATGAAATCCTGTTGAAAGAAGGCCCGCTTGATTCAATCACTCTCCGGCGAGCGGCACATCTCTCATCAAATGGTTCAGACAGCCGTTTCAACCGTGCTCTTGAAATTCTGCAGACAAGTTTCCGTCTGGTTCCTGTTGGGGTAAGTACCAATGGCGCTTGGCATTATTCATTTATTTACGATCTTTTTCACCGTCACTATAATAATGCGATAGAACGTTCTCATACTATTTCCGAAAAAGAAGCCCAAATTCATATTCTTGAAAAGTTCTTCCGATCAGTTGGCGCTGGTACGATTGGGGAAATAGCGAAATTATTTCGTTGGGATATTGAGCGTGTAAAACCTGTTCTTGATGACTTAATCAAGAATGGTTTTATCATTGATCATGTAGCAATTGCCGGTGAAAAATCAGAATATTTCGTTCTCCGCCAACTCATCCAGGCCACTCCAGAGTAATCAACATATAATATCCATATCCAGTCATAACTCTTTACCGGGAAGGGATATTACACATGGAATTCCATATTTCACGCACCGCTCGGGATCGTTACCTTTTTGATCAATCGATATTTTCGTTCAATGGAAATGTGATCTTTGCTAATTTTCACGCTGTACGAGTGTTCGCGCAAAAAATAAACCAGAAACGCGATCTGCTTCATTACCCTGAAAAGTCGGTCAAAGCGGGGCAAATTAATGCCCTTGGTTTGATAGATGAAATTCTCCATTTCGTATTCTTAACATATCGCCAACAAAAGAATCCATCTGTACTTGAGAAGTTGGATGCCCATCTCGAAACCATTTTTGGACGTATTTCAATAGACCATTTGATAATGGAGTTTTGTCGGGAATTTCCTCCAATAGATGTATATACCCACAAAATGTCCCTTGAGACTTATCTGGACGGAAGCGTTGATGGAGTTTCCAATCGCCTTACCACTCTCGAAGAAATCATCCTCCTGTGGGTAACCAATAGAAATCCTGCCGCTTTGTCATCTTTCCAGGAATTTTTCGATGAACGCCACGTGGAATCTGAGACTAAATACTCTTTGATAATGAAAGAAGTTTATTCTTTCTTTGCCACACAACCCACTTTCGGTCCAGATAATCAAAACTTAATTGATATGTTCCGCAGCCCGGCAATCGCCATTCCCAATTCTTTACCCGGTCAGCTTGAATTTATTCGCTCGCGCTGGGGTGTGATACTGGGTAAGTATCTTTACCGACTGTTGAGCAGCCTTGATTTTTTACGCGAAGAGGAGAAACTCGGGTTCACCGGGCCAGGTGTCGTACAAGTTCCGGTCTTTTCACGCGCTCTTCTTGAAAGTGAACATGAACAATATTCCGCTGACCGTGAATGGATGCCTCGATTGGTGCTTTTGGCAAAGAACACGCTGGTCTGGCTTGACCAACTAAGCAAACAATACAAGAAACCTATCACACGGCTTGACCAGATCCCGGATGAAGAGTTGGACTTGCTGGCCAGCAGGGGGTTTACGGGGCTCTGGCTAATAGGTTTATGGGAGCGCAGTCAGGCATCCGCGCGGATCAAGCAAATGTGTGGGAATCCTGATGCGGTCTCATCCGCCTATTCGCTGGCACGTTACGAAATCGCGAATGAAATCGGTGGCTATGAAGCTTATGAGAACCTGCGCATCCGTGCCTGGCAACGCGGCATTCGTCTTGCCAGCGATATGGTTCCCAATCACATGGCCATCGATAGCGATTGGCTCATACACAATCCTGACCGTTTCCTTGGTTTACCCTACAGTCCCTTCCCCTCCTATTCATTCGATGGACCCGACCTCTCCCCTGACCCTCGCATAGAGATCAAAATCGATGACCACTATTACAATCGCACAGACGCGGCTGTAGTATTCCGGCGAATTGATCGTAACACTGGTGATACACGTTACATCTATCATGGTAATGATGGGACCAGTATGCCCTGGAATGATACAGCTCAATTGAATTATCTGAATCCAGAGGTCAGGGAAGCCGTCATCCAAACCATTCTGGATGTTGCCCGTAAATTCCCGATCATCCGTTTTGATGCCGCTATGACTCTCGCGCGTCGGCATTTTCAACGATTATGGTTCCCAGAACCCGGTTCTGGTGGAGATATTCCTTCACGGGCGGAACACGGGTTGCCTCGGGATGTCTTCCTCGCCGCCATGCCGCAAGAATTCTGGCGTGAAGTTGTCGATCGTGTTTCCAAAGAAGCCCCCGATACACTCCTCCTTGCAGAAGCTTTCTGGCTTATGGAAGGGTATTTTGTGCGCACCCTTGGTATGCACCGCGTTTACAACAGCGCGTTTATGAATATGCTTCGAGATGAAGAAAACACCAAGTTTCGACAGTTAATTAAGAACACCCTTGAATTTGATCCAGAAATTTTACGCCGGTATGTCAACTTCATTTCCAACCCGGATGAACGCACTGCCGTAGATCAATTCGGTAAGGGAGATAAGTACTTTGGAGTCTGCACTCTCATGGTCACCTTACCCGGTTTGCCTATGTTCGGCCACGGGCAAATTGAAGGATACACTGAAAAATATGGCATGGAATATAAACGCGCGTATTATGATGAGCAGCCGGATTTTGAATTGATCGAACGTCATAACAGAGAAATATTTCCCCTTGTGCGAAAACGCGCCCTGTTTGCTGGAATAGAGGATTTTTATCTGTATGATTTCTATACCTCACAGGGTCATGTTGATGAAAATGTGATCAGCTTCACCAATGGCCTTGGTACGGATCGAGTTCTAGTTGCGTACCACAACAAATTTTCTGAAACATCCGGGTGGATAAAAACCTCATGCGCCTATACGAAAAAAGGTAATAATGGCAGCCGGTATCTGACACAAACCTCACTTATCAATGGATTAAACCTCAAAGCCGCAGAAAACAGCTTTATTATTTTCCGTGAACAGAATAGTGGACTTGAATTTATTCGTCCTTCCTTTGAATTCCGTGATCAGGGTTTATTCCTTCATTTACGGGCGTATACATGCAATGTCTATACAGATTTCCGCCAGGTGGAAGACGATAACAACCACCTGTACCGCCAACTTTGCGACATGCTTCATGGCGAAGGGGTTCCTTCCATTTCCGATTCCATGCAGGAAATTTTGCTCAAAGCGGTTTTACAACCCTTGCAAGAGGTCCTCAATACTGGGTACTTAAGCTTTTTAAACGCTCAGATAATAAAACCTACGGAAGATATTCTGAAGATCAAGAGCGAAGCTAGAAAGAAGATGGAAAGTCTTGTTCAGGGTGCTGTGTTGATCCGCCCCACTGACCGTAATATGGATGATATTGTTGAAGAGACAGTCAGGTTGATTGGATTGCTTCTATCCCTGTCTCAGAAAACATCTGAGAGAGCTGCACCGGGCATGGAAATCCAAAAGAAGATCGGATTATTGATCCGTGAAGATATCTGTCTACGGTTGTCGATCATTATCTTTGCTTTTATATCTCAACTTGGTAAAGTGATTGATACGAATGATGTCCAGAATAACAGCATCAGTTTGTTTGAGGAGTGGAAAACAAGCCACTTCATTCAGAACGCAATCAATGGGATGGGATTGTCTCCTACCGAGTCGCTTCGGATCGTCAAGATGGTTCGAGTTCTAATCTCGATTCAAAGCTGGACCAAAGACCCGATCAATCATAATCCTTCAGTTTTGATTCAATCCATTCTTTCAAATCCAGATGTTCAATTACTTATGCAAATCAATCGTTACCAGGAAGTCGTCTGGTACTCGCGTGAAGGATTCATAGATCTTATGAACTGTTTGTTGGCCTCAGTGATTTTTGAACCAGACGCCAAGGATCCAACACTTCTGCATGAAAAGATTCTCATGGCAAAGGAAATCCTTTCAACCATACAGACTGCCGGTGACAGATCACAATATCAGGTTGAAAAATTCGTTCAGGCTCTCGAAGATTCATCCGACCACGCGGATTGAGCCGACTTCAGATGGTTCAAAAACACCTGGTCTGCCCTGAGTTCTGTTCGCGAGCTTGATACATGTTCCAACTTTTTAAGCAGCTCATTCATTTTTAAATCAGGTTTGACCTGTCTGGTCAACCATATAGCCTGAGCGGCATATTTAACATTATTGCGTGGTTCTATTCGATCAAAATCATCAAAGAACCAACCGCAAGATGTAAACATTCGCTGCCTTTCATATTGTGCCTTGAGTAAAAGACTGATTTGTTGTATTGACGCTGTCTTTGAAGTTAATTTCAGCCTATTAGTAATAAATTCATTCATCGGCACATTCTCTAATAGAACCTGAATGTATTCATCCCGAACTGCATAAGGATCTTCACCGGTGTTTCCTATAACTGATTCATAAACCCCATCAACAATTTCGGCAATGTAATTTAGCGCGTCTCTTAATGGGGCTTTCCAATGGCTATTTGGTGTGCATCCGCAATCATCACACCAGCGGGCAACTCCATGATAACAACTCCACGATGAGTTCTCGACTATGGAAACATCCTGTTTTGGCGGATGATTTCTCAACCAGTCAGCTGGAGTAATCATCTCAACCGGTTTTCCCTTGAATGAAATTGATGTCAATCTAGCCAGGAACTGATCTCTGAAACGTTGATGATGCCCATAAAGCTCACCATCAGAGGCGATGATCAGGTATCGATTGTCAGGTAAGTCTTTTCCATTACTGAGTTCTGGTAAAACCGTATTGACCAGGAATTCATCGGCATTTCTCGTTGCCCCCGGGTCAAAACTAACCCGTGTTGATAGCACCTGGTTGTAAAAAAATACCGCAATCTTCCTGCTTAGTCCGAGGTCAACCCACCCCGGTTGGGCAAGATTCGCGCTGCGATCAGAGCATTGCCATGGAGCTAAAATTACATATTTCACTCCACAATCACATGCTACTGAAAGTGTTTCTTTGTCAACTGCCGCTTCAGGAAGCCATATACCTTCTGCAGGATGACCAAATCGAGTTTGGAATTCACGCATTCCCCATAGAATCTGGGTTTGTTTATCACGTTTTGATGCCAAAGGCAAAATCGTGTGATTATAGGCTTGCGCCATTCCATTGGGCAAACCGCTTGTTTCAAAATTTGTTCTTTCCTGTGTGATGATGCTTTTCAGTGTATCGGGATGTGTTTCTGACATCCATTCAAGCAATGTAGGTCCCAAATTGAAACTAATACGGGAAAAATTTCCCAACTCTGCATTTGGTTGATAACACTGCGCAAGGATGCGTTCATTCCAATTTTCATAGGGGAACGCGCCTTCTTCAACAGGAATCTTCCCCGTCAGAGGATCTTCCCTTGGAGGTTGGTAAAAATGACCGTGAACGCAGAATGCAGAGATCGACATAACTCTTTAGACTGTTAAGTAATCCAGACTTTGGTGAAATCTGGCAGGAATGAGGTTGAAATTTCTTGAAAGCGAATCCAAAGGGCATGTTCTGTTTACTGCCAGATAATCAATCCAGTAGGCGGAAATTGGGAATCGCCGGCTTTGCTCCAACCAAACTGAAAAGACCCGCAAATAACCCGGCATGATGGGAATGATCCTACGACGCAAATCAATCTTATCCATTATTATCTCAATTATCTTAAGAAATGAGAGGCTCTCCCCACCACCTAACTGCAAGGTTTTCCCAATACTGTCAGAATTTTCAAGTGTCATGATAATACACGTCACCAGGTCTTGTATCCAAATCGGTTGTAGGAGGTTTGATCCATCACCAGGAATAAACATGGCCAATGGGGATATTTCAATCATACGCGCGAAGTCATTTGTAAAATGATCGTTTGGGCCGTAGACAACCGCAGACCTTAAGATTGTATAAGGTACTCCGCTTTGAACCACCATATTCTCAGCGATAGCTTTTGCCTTGAATACAGGAAACGCAGAGGCCTTATCTGCGCCTAGATGACTCATATATAGGAAATGATCTATTCCAGCTTCTCTGGCTGCTTGTGAGAGGCTCCTGGTGCCGTTTATATCCACTCCAACCAGGTCAGATCTAATCCCTAGAGATTCTGTCCCGGCCAGATGAATAACAGAGCTTATCCCTTTTAATGCCGCCCGTAATCCACGCATGTCATGCAGGCTGGAAACCGCCACCTCAACCGGGAGGCCGGTAGGCAGTTTTGGCGATTTCGGAGACGGACGCAATAAAATACGCACCTCGTACCCTTGCGTAACCAGCTGCCGAACGAGATGTTGACCAATAAAACCAGTTCCACCTGTAACCAGAATCACAGCTCAAAATTATAGCAGTCTTTGCATGCGCTTTTACCATTCGGCATAATTCTTGCAAGATTTAGTAACATACTCTAGAAACCTGGGTCATGCTTATGAAAGCATACGATGAACTTATTTCAACAAAACGATCACGCATGGGATTTCATTACTATCCCAATACGATGCACTACACCGAAAAAGACGCGGAGATTTGGATTCCAGAGATTAAATCTCTGGGTGCCGGGTGGCTCGTATTAACCAGTGAGTATGAAAGAGCCATTCCAGAAGCCTTTTTGACTGCTTTAAAAAACGCGGGGATTGAGCCCATCATTCAATTTGAGAGCAATTTATCACGCCAGCAAACCACTTCAGATATTCGGACTTTATTGGAGGCGTATTCCCGTTGGGGAGTAAAAACAGTCTCTTTCTTTGATCGACCAAATGTGCGCAGTTCGTGGCCTGGATCTGAATGGGCGCAAAATGGTCTTGTGGAACGTTTTCTTGATAGATACATACCTCTCGCCAGCCTGGCCATGGATTGTGACATAGTCCCGCTATTCCCCGCATTGGAACCCGGCGGCAATTTTTGGGATACTGCATTTCTCTCTCTATCATTATTATCTCTTTTCCGTCGTAATCGTATTGACCTTGTGGAAAATCTTGTTTTGTCTTCATACGCCTGGACTCATGACAAAACACTTAACTGGGGTGCCGGTGGTCCGGAACGGTGGACAGACGCCCGTCCTTACTTTACTCCTCCCGGTGAACAGGATCAATTGGGATTTCGCACATATGAATGGTATCTGGCAAATGCCGCCATGTTCATCCAGAAACCGGTTCCCGTTTTTCTTTTCGGTGCTGGTGTACCCCATCGGCCCCAAAATATAGTGCATAAAGATTGGACTGACGAGAAACATACTGCAATCTGTTTGGCAATTTTGGAATTGCTTAAGAACAACCAGGTAGCTGATCCTGACAGTCCAACCATGCCGTTGGACCCCATGAGTAATTCAGTACTGGGTGTAAATTTTTGGCTGCTGGCAGATGATGAGAGTAGTCCCCACGCGGCAGATGCATGGTATCGACCAGATGGATCAACTCGCCAGATCGTTACTGAATTGAAAAGCAGGATTGTCGACATTAAAACTTTACGAGCTGAGATGCCACCTGATGGGTTGGGTAAAGGTATTGCTGCGGAAGCTCATCCGATCAAACATTATGTATTGCTACCGAGTTATGAATGGGGTGCAGCAGACTGGCATCTTGATGTCATCCGTCCATTCGTAAAGAAATATCTCCCGACGATCGGTTTCTCTTTACAACAGGCTGCTCTTGCAGAAAAAGTAACAGTAATTGGAAACTCAACATCGTTCTCCGATGAACAATTGAACATTTTGCGAGAGTCAGGGTGTGATGTCGAGCGAATAGCCGGTGACGGCACAAGTATTGCAACACAGCTTCAAGAGAGGTGACCCATGATTGAGACTGCCAGTATCTCTGAACCCAATGCTTCAAACTTTGAAACTCGCAAACCTGTCTTGAAAGTTGTCGGTGTAGGTGGTGGCGGGAGTAATGCGATCAACCGCATGATTGAACTAGGTATTGAAGGAATTGATTTTATAGCCGCAAATACTGATGGACAGGCATTAAAAAACTCTCTTGCCCCGGTGAAAATTCAGCTAGGGCCAAACCTGACCCGTGGATTAGGCGCTGGTGGAAAACCCCAGGTGGGCGAATCTGCAGCAGAAGAAAGCGCCAAAGAAATTCACGCGGCGTTATACGGCGCGGATATGGTTTTTATTGCCGCAGGTATGGGTGGAGGGACTGGAACTGGCGCGGCCAGTATTATCGCGCGAGTTTCCCAGGCTATTGGCGCTGTTACAATTGCCATCGTCAGTCTACCTTTTTCGTTTGAAGCCGGTAGAAGGCAGATCAATGCCAAAGAAGGACTTGCAAAACTTCGGCAGTTTACCGATACGTTAATCACGGTTCCCAATGACCGATTGTTGCAGATCGCCCCACATGATCTTCCTCTCGAAATGGCTTTCCGCCTGGCCGATGATGTGCTTCGTCAGGGTATTCAGGGGATTAGCGAACTGGTTCTTCAACCTGGTGTAATAAATGTTGATTTTGCCCACGTTCGCCAGATGATTCAATCTGGTGGTGGAGCTTTACTTGCCATTGGTCAGGGTGAAGGTGAAGAAAAAGCCCATCAGGCAGTCGAACGCGCGCTGCATCATCCTCTGTTGGATTCCGTCCCGCTTGACCAGGCGACTGGAATCATTGTCAATTTCACCGGTGGGAATGACCTCACCTTCCTCGAAGTGGCCGATGCCATGGAAAATTTGCAGCGCCGTACCAATAAGCGCGCAAATATCATCCCCGGGATTATTAACGCGCCTCAGATGCATGATCGAGTACAGGTCATTCTTATCATTACGGGCATAGGATCTACGCCGGTCTCAGGGACAGTTCTGCAAACACTGCAGGGTATTGCCACACCTCCAGCACACAAACCGGTTGAAAACAATGTAATTCAACCTCCCTTTGTTCCACTGGCTGAGTCCGAAGACCAAATTTTGAATCAAGAAACCCCTGAACGTATGGAAGTCATGGAATATACCGGCGTTTCAAATAATCTTGATGTTCCCGCCTTCATCCGCAGGAGAATGCGTTAAGTCATTCGAAAGGATTTCTCCGTATGGAAAAATCTATATTAAATAAAGTCTGTCAACAGGTGTATAGCCGTCATCCTGAAATGCGAAATACTCAGCCAGCTATTTCGGAACAGGAGGATGGAAAGTTTCTTTTAGTGTTTACCGGCACCGCATTTGGAGCTAATGGAAAACCTATTCCCCGCACTGTTCGTGCAGTTGTGGATCAGAATGGAAAGGTTATCAAATTATCCTCATCTAGGTAAAGGAAGGTAAGCATGGACGCTATCCTCAATAAACTTGAGATTCTATTTTGGGATAGAGTTACCCCCGCGTTATCCGAATCTCCTGTTATGCAGCTTCTTGTTAAAAAAGGCTACCTCATTCTCCACGAAAAAAATATAGAATCCACTATCTTATGGGCTATAGGAACTGGGATTCTGGGGTTGCTTTCAGGCATTGTATTAAGTATTCTTTCCGCCGCTTCATAATCTAAAAACTTCATGCAAGAAATATCTAATACTTCTAATTTACCAAATGGCTCCGGTTTTTCTCAGGAGCCAATCTTTAATTCCCCGTCCAATCCAAGAACTCTTATATTTATTGTAGTTGTTCTTGTTTTCGCTTTCACGGTGGTAGTTGGTTACTGGCTTGGTCATAGCTTAGTCATTCGTAATTCTGATACCTGTGTTGCCTGTTCAGATGAATTTAGGACATATTCGGAACAACAGATAATCGCTCTATTTGAGTTGGATGATCTTTCTTCAGGGCAACCAACGCTTATATCAATCTGGTTTATTTATCTTACTCCAGGCGATACACCAAAATTAGGATTTTCTCCAGTAGCCGCCTATGCTCTACCGGATGAACCGAATTATTTTCTGTTGGATAAATTCGAATTAAATGAAAAAAGAGCACCATCTGCCGAGTTTCTGAGGAATTTGGCAAAAGTCAAGCCTCCAATAAATGGATACATAATGGTGGATCAAACCAGTTTAAATGCTTTTCTCGGCTGGTTCCTGGGAAAAGAAGCAGTCGATACTGTCAAAATTGAAAATCACACGATGACTGAATATGGGCAGTCTCTTCGCGGTTTCTGCCATAGTCTCTCATCTGAAGCGGAACGATCTGAATTTCCCTGGTCAATGGTTAATTCTGGACATTTTATGTCATCCCTATCATTTCATCAGACATTTAAAAATTTGGATTTCCTGCTTAAGTCACCACCACCCCAATGTGTAATGGTTCCATTACCTTAAAAACAACGAACACCTGAGTGAGGGGGGCACCCAAGTGTTCGTTGTCATAAGTTTATCAGAATTGCCTGAAAAATCAAGTGTTTGTTGGTTTTCTTAGGAAACTCTTAACAAACATTATGCATTATTGAGGATGCTTTATAATACCATCTCTACTAATTGCGAATTATAAGGTGATCATCGATATGCAAAAATCTGAAAAATGGTTTTATCCTCTGCGAGCCTGGACAGTACATTTATATACAAGTCTTGGTATTGCCACTGGTTTTTTATCACTACTTTCAATCATCTCAGGTGATGCAAGAACCTTTTTTATTCTACAGTTTGTTTCCATGTTTATCGACTCAACTGATGGTTACTTTGCCCGTCGTTGGAATGTAAAAAAATGGGCAAGTGGAATTGATGGACGTAAACTTGATGACATTATTGATTATTTGAACTACGCCTTTCTTCCCATTGGGTTCGCCTTTAGATTTGGATTACTCACAAATGCCTGGGCTGCGGTTCCCATCATCGTTCTTATTGCTGCTGCTTATGGATTTTGCCAGAGTGGAGCAAAAACTACCGATGGGTATTTCACCGGTTTTCCCAATTTCTGGAATCTTCTAGTGTTTTATCTCTATTTGTTTAATTTTCCTGTTCCTGTAAATGCCATCATTCTACTGATATTTGCCGCTTTCATTTTTGTCCCCTTGAAATTTCTAAGTTTCTCCTCTCCAGTATTTAAGAAATCATCCTATATACTCAATTTTATTTATCTTGTCATCCTTCTGGTGATCGTAGTTAATCTTTATAATCTTGATATCCGCCTGGTTTGGTTTTCGTTGATTGGACCTATGTATTATTTTGTGACAGCCTTATATTTACACTTCTCCGGTCAAACCAACCGAAAAATCTGATGCTCAGGAGACAGCATGGTTTTTAATTGGATCATGTTGCTTGTGGCTATAGGTTTCGAAGTAGCCGGGACAACTTCAATGAAGCTTTCCCATGGATTTACCCGACTATTTCCAACAGTTTTGATGTTTGTTTTTTACGGGATTGGACTGACAATGATGAATCTGGTTATTAGAAGGATGGACCTTTCACTCGTGTATGCTGTATGGTCCGGGCTTGGAACAGCGGCAATTGCAGTGATCGGTATACTTTGGTTTCATGAACCTGCCACTTCTCTGCGTATTGTTTGCATTATATTGATCATTCTCGGTGTTATCGGTTTAAATATTCGTCCATAAAATCAAAACCGCCCGAAAATATTTCAGGCGGTTTTTTTGTTTATAAACTGTTATATTGCAGCTTCGCTTTCCTTTTTTCTCGGTTTGAACCAATCTCTCCACTCCTTATTTTCCCATACTACAAGAATCATAGCAGCATTGAAAATTGAGGAGTAGGTTCCAGAAAGGAAGCCAATAAATAACACAGAAGCAAATCGGAAGATTGAAATGCCACCAAACATCATTAATGCTAGAAGTGTTATCATCACAGTAAATGATGTTTTAAGTGAGCGGTTGAAAGTTTGAACAATCGAATGATTCACAATTTTCTCATACGACAAATTTCTTCCAAATATCTTCGAATTTTCTCTAATTCTATCGAAAATAACAACCGTGTCATTCACTGAATAACCAATAACAGTCAAAATGGCTGTCAGGAATAGGGTGTCGATTTCCCAACCAAAGAAATGGCCAAAAATCGCGCCAATACCAATGATTACAATAACATCATGAAGCATGGCAAGAATGGCAGCGGTTCCATACCGAAACGCGTTGGGAATCCCGCGAAAAGCCCAGGTGATGTAGAGCAAAATACCAAGGGAAGCTAAAGCAACAGTAACTAAAGCCCGAGAAGCAATCTCTTTACCAATTGTCGGCCCGACCGTTTCGAATTGAAGAACATCAATTTCACTTTTTGTGTCTTCTTTTAATTTCGCGACTATTTTATTCTTGGTTTCTTCTTCAATATATTTCGATCGAATAATGAGGATATTGTCATTTGATGTTTGAACATAAGGTTCACTAATATCAAAGGAACCATACACTTCAACCACAGAATCAGTCTTGGGTGTTTTTCCGGCATCAAACTTCAATTCAAGCATCGATCCACCTGTGAAGTCATGAGCCAGAGGCATGCCCCATAATCCCAGTGCAACCAATCCCGGAATAATAATGATTAATGAGAGGAGGAAAAATTTGTAGCGGTGCTTTACGATTTCCATAATAATCTCCTATACTCCAAACCAGCTGGATTTCTCTTCAATCTTAATGCTGTCCAGTGTTGCATGGAGTAAAGTGCGGGTAACGACAATGGCAGTAAAAAGGCTGAGGAAAATACCGATGAACAAAGTCACCGCGAAACCTTTTACCAGACTGGCTCCAAAAGCGCTTCCGAACCAGTACAGAATTATGGATGAGATCAATGTCGTCACATTTGAGTCTTTAATGGAAGACCATGCTCTTGACCATCCAAGTGTGATCGCTTCGCGTACCTTGCGACCGGCTCGCAACTCTTCCTTCATACGTTCAAAAACCAGAACATTGGTATCAACGGCCATACCGACGCTTAAAATGAAGCCAGCGATACCAGGCAGTGTAAGGGTTACAGGAAGCAACTTATAGATGGCCAAAGATAATAACGCGTAGACCACCAGAGCAAGACTGGCCATAAAACCAGGCACCCGATAGGAGATCAATAGAAATAAGATAGTTAGAGATAACCCAATGGCACCAGCCAGTAATGATTTTTCAATTGAATCCTGGCCAAGTGTCGCTCCAACAGCCTGGCTCTGTACAACCTTGAAAGGTATAGGAAGAGAGCCGTACTTCAATTGGATCATCAGGTCATTCGCAGATTTTTGAGTGAAACGTCCGCTGATCTGACCTTTGCCTTCAGTGATCGCAGAATTAATTGTCGGAGCGGAAATAACTTTATCATCAAGCACTATGGCCAGATAATCGCCCACATGTTTGGAGGTATATTCTCCAAACATCTTTGTCGCGGTGTCCTTAAGCGTGAAATCAACAGTATATTTTCCCAGTTGATCACGCCCAACAGAAACAGTTCCCAGGTCGGCTCCAGACATCAATGGAGAATATACCATTTCAGTACTTGAATTGGTGGTGGAACCGGATGAAGCATCGGTAGTTGCGGCAGGAAGTTTATTTTCGGGGATTACACCCGTCTTGGTTCCTATTTTTGTATAGTCAATCTTTATCGTCTCACCCTCAGCAACGGGGTTTTGTCCCATCGGGATGAAGGCCAATTGACCAACTTGTTTCAATGTTTGAATTACCTGACTGGTGTCGGTTAGTCCAGGAAACTCACCCACTATGCGGCGATTGCCGGCAACCTGGAATACCACTTCACTAACCCCCAACCCATTGGCTCGGTTTTCAAGAATGTTCTTGGCTTCTTCCATTTCAGAAACACTTACCTGTGTCTCGGCTGGAAGATCAGCTTCCAATAACACACGCAACCCTCCTCGTAAATCCAAACCAAGCTGGGTTTTTAAGCTTCGTTGGAAATCCCCAATTTGAATTCCTGGGTTTCCTGGTAAATCAATCCAGATGGCTGCAGCGATTAGAAGTAGTATCAAAATCAGAATTATGTTATTGCGTTGTCCCATTTGGGTTCGTCCTCCGGGAAATAATCCCTGAGCGGGATAAGATGCCCCGTAGCCTTGCTACAGGGAAAACTCGCAGAATTATATCTCATACCGGGAATATTTGTACTATTCCTGTTGCTGATAAGTCCTTCTCATATAAATTTTTGCTGAACCAGCAATTCAGCATTGAAAATAGCACCTCCCGCGGCTCCACGGATGGTGTTATGTGACAGTACGACATATTTCAAACCTAGTATTGGATCTACACGCAACCGACCAACTGATGTTGTCATTCCCCTACCAATCCCCCGATCCAGGCGAGGTTGAGGGCGATCATATTCCTCAAAAACATGGATCACAGGAAAAGGTGAAGATGGCAATTCTCGACTGATCTCAGGGCATTTGTAGGATTTCATGGCTTCGGCGGCATCTCTGGGGCTTACATCTTTTCCACATTTGATGGATACACAGACTGTGTGCCCATCAGAAACAGCTACCCGGTTTGTGTGCGCTGAAATGACAAATGGAGAAACTTTTAATTGGTCATCGGCGAACTTACCCAACATTTTCAAAGGCTCTGTTTCAACCTTTTCTTCTTCACCTTTTATATATGGAACTACGTTGTCCAAAATATCCATTGAAGCCACACCAGGATAACCGGCTCCAGACAGGGCTTGCATAGATATGGCAATAACCTTGTCAATACCAAAAGAATCAAGTAAAGGTTTTAATGACACTGTCATTCCCGTACTGGTGCAGTTGGGATTGGTAACAATAAAACCGGTCCGATTGTGATTTTTTCTCTGAGTACGGATTATTTCGGTATGTTCTGGGTTTATTTCCGGCAATAATATGGGAACATCAGGGTCCATACGATGAGCAGATGCGTTGGATACTACAGCCAAACCTGCATTGGCTAATGCTGGTTCAACATCTTTTGCCTGGTCCGCCGGCATCGCGGAAAATGCAATGGCACATTCTTTAGATGCGGCTTCATTTTCCTCAATTACCATGTTCTTTACTGCTTCAGGCATCTTTTCCGGTAATATCCAATGGCAGGATTGTGAATAAGGTTTACCTATTGACCGATCAGATCCAGTCAAACATCGGATTTCAAACCATGGATGGTTCTCTAGCAGTTGAATAAACCGTTGTCCAACGCTACCGTTCGCGCCCAAAATGGCTACAGGTATCTTCTTGTTCATAATAATTTTCCTGTTCGTAGTTAATTTATCAGGTCGTGAAGTGTTTTTACGGCTTTCTTGAGTTCCTCTTGTGTTACGACCAGACTGATTGACACTTCGGAAGAACCCTGTGCAATGGCGATTACATTTACGTTTGCTGCCCCCAGAGCTGTAAAGATTCGTCCAGCAACCCCCGGGGTGTACCGCATACCCGCCCCAACGACAGAAACAATTCCAACGGCGGGTGAAATCGATATGCCATCAATGTCGCGTCGGTTTATTTCATTGGAAAAAGCCTTTTCGAGAGCTTTCTTTACTCTTTCTGCCGATTCAAGAGGAACAGTAAAGCATATGGATTGTTCCGATGATGCCTGAGAGATGAGGGGGACGCTGGTGCCTGTCTTTGCCACAGCCTCAAACGTGCGTGCCGCCACACCAGGAACGCCCAGCATTCCTGTTCCCCCCACTGTAACAAGGGAGAGATCACTTATAGCTGTGACTGCTTTAACAATACCTTCTGTTAAATAAGAATTGTCAGAGACAATCCAGGTTCCATCATTTTGCGGTTCAAAGGTATTGCAAACGCGCAATGGGATATTATTCTCAATGACCGGACGAATGGTTTTTGGATGTAAAACCTTCGCGCCAAAATACGCCAGTTCTGATACCTCACGGTAGGAAAGATGAGCTATGGTTCGGGCTTCCTGGACCAGACGGGGGTCAGCTGTCATCACCCCATTCACATCAGTCCAGATCCACACTTCTCCGGCAGGCAATGCGGCACCCAATAAAGCCGCGCTAAAATCGCTACCGCCGCGTCCCAACGTAGTTACGGCACCTTCCGGTGTGGCGCCAAGAAAACCGGTAACAACAGGAACAATCCCCTTCTCAATTAATGGCAACAATACCGATTGTGTCTTCTCTTTTGTAGCTTTTTCATCTGGATTGGCATTAGTGAAACGGGAATCTGTGACAATCAATTGAGTCGCGTCAACGGCCACAGCTTTGATCTGTTTTTCGTTCAGTATCGCAGCTAAAATGCGGGCACTCATACGCTCACCGAGTGAACCGACTGCATCAATTCCCCTCGGTGATGCTTCACCTAAAACACACATTGCCTGCACAAGGTTGGAAAAATCATTGATTAGTTGATTGATTTCCCAGCTTACTTTCCGTTTTTCTACTTCAGAAACCAACAGGCTATCCAAAATCATCTGATGACGGTTGTGTAATTCTTTCGCGTTGGCGTCAATCACCGCGCGATCTCCAGCGGAGGCTTTTTGAACAGTATCCAACAATAAGTTGGTCACTCCACTTAATGCCGAAACAATGGGGATTACGCCGCGCCAACGATTTTTTTCAGAGGTTACAATTTCTGCGACATTACGCATGGCTTCAGGTGATCCAACTGAAGTTCCCCCAAATTTCATGACCAGTATCTGTGCTTTTTTATTCAATTTTTGCGTTTCCATAGAGCTATCCTGGTTTATATGGTTCATCCATATATACCAGCTATTTATCTTTTTTTGAAGGTTAAGGATTACATTAATTTATTTCGAGATAGATGTTCTAAATTTTCAGGGCGGGAAAAGCAATATTTGAGTGGATTCGTTTGCACGTTGAAAAAATCGGTTATGAAACCGTGTCACTATTACATAAGATATCTTTTCTCATAATTTTCCAAACAATAATATGGACATATCTGTCAGTTCATATGGCAGAAACATTCGTCCTGGTGTGTGCGTGTTTTATTGAATCTTCATGCAGGAAAAAGTGATTTGCTTAATCGCAAAAATATCGTCGTGATATGACTATTCAGCAGAGGTATTTAAATGAGAGACCTGATTCGTTTTGGGACCAGGCAGGTACTATCCATTTTTGACCAGACAATGTATTTCAATAAATTAGAGACGATAACCAATATAACATGTTGCTAATTCAGAGACTGTTCTTTATTCAACTCTGCTTTATGTAGAACCACCTGGTTCCTGCCCTTTTCCTTACCTTCATAAAGAGCCTTGTCTGCAAGTTCTATACACTCATTAATCCCTGCATCAGTAGTACATTCGGCCACACCAAAAGTCATTGATAAATGAATTTCTCTGCCATCCAGATAAACCGGTGTTTGCGAAATGATTGAACACATGCGGTCAGCTACCTCACGCGCTTCTTCACCGCATGTATCTGGCAGCAGGATTAAAAATTCTTCCCCGCCCCATCGCGCAACAACATCTCTGGCTCGTGTCGCGCTTTTTAGCATTTTTGAAATTGAAACCAATACCAGATCTCCAAATTGGTGGCCGTATTGATCATTGAATTGTTTAAAATGATCTATATCAGACATTATTATGGAGAAAACTTTCCCATGAGAAATAGAATTTTCCTGTTCTTCACCAATTTTCTCAACAATTGTCCTTCTGTTTTGAAGATCGGTTAAAGGATCTGTTCGCACCAAAGTTTGCAGGCGCTTATTTGCTTCTGTCAATCCCTTTTCTGCTTCAATTACACTATTCTGGTAATACATTGCCACAATGGCAAACGTAGTAAAGGCCAGAAGTACATTAATTGTATTGGTAACGATCACATGGATAAGGTCAAGCTGATATATTGGCACGATACTCTGTGAATAGACATACAAACCAACATATAAAACATATAATAAAACACCACTGAATATTTTTAGATAAAAGTTCCAGAATGGCCAGAAAAAAAGAAATGGTACCAGTACAAGGATGAAATAATGAAATCCACTGGACCATCCTGAGAAATGTACGGCGGCTATGGCATGCAAGACAACTTCGCCTAAACCTAGAACAAAGGAGAGTTTGAAAGCTTCCTTTCTTGCCAGGGAAATACTGATAAAAAGAACTAACACACTGAAGACATTAAATACTGCCATTTCCCTGATACCCAGCCAGAGAAATAATGGAATAAAACACGAATGCGCGAAACAACTTGCTTTGAGCGTTTTATCCAAGAGCAGGTAAAGACGCGGATTTCCCTCCTTCAATTGTTTGATTGATTGTGATTGCATTTTTCCACCCGGGGAACAATGGATTGGATTAATACTCACTCAATAGTGACAGTATAAAGAATAACCGGCAGAAAAGATATCAAAATCGGATAAATTTTACATATAAAAAATGACCGATTTGACCAATCGATCATTTTACAAATTTCAATGAAAATTCAGAATATATCTATGTAGTCAGATTTACTTCTATTCCCCTGTTTCAATGGGGAATCCTTTTGCTTGCCACTCGGTTACTCCACCTGCCATGCTGGTCACGTTTTTGAACCCGGCATTTTTTAAAATATCTCGTCCTTCCGCGCTGCGGCGTCCTGTACGACACACAACAACGATTGTTTTATCCTTCGGAATAGAACCAAGTTGCTCAGCCAGTTTTCCAAGCGGGATCAATTTTGCACCTGGAATATGGAATTGGATCCATTCGCTCTGCTCCCTGACGTCCAGTATAAAAGCACCCTCGCCTCTGAGTCTTTCGGCTTCTTCTACTGATATTTCTGACTTGATCCCTGAGGTTTCCGATGTGCTGGATTGCATAGTAAACCAAATAACTCCGGCAATAATGAAGATCCCGATTACGAGCCAACCCCAGACCGGAATAGACTGTGTCGCCAGCTGTTGTTTGGCCTTCAGTTTTTTCTCTTTTATAGTTGAATGAGACATTCTTTTCTCCCTTGATATAGACAATTTTTTAATTTGATTATCAACTATTCTATAAGTTACAAGTATTCATAACCGATTTATTGTATTATGAGTTTGTGTACAAAAGAGACAAATACTTCACAAAATCTTCATACTATTTCAATACACTTGAAAAATGACAGCCTTGGAAAAGAAGATACTTGTTGTCGATGACGAACCACAAATCTCCCGCGTATTAAAGGGATACCTTGAAAATGCCGGATTTAGAGTGATCATTTCGCTGGATGGAAAATCCGCGCTTGATATGTTTGACAGAGAAAAACCCGATTTTGTGATTCTTGATCTTAACCTGCCTGGATTGGATGGACTGGAAATTTGCAGAGCAATTCGCCAGACGTCAAATGTACCCATCCTTATGTTAACCGCGCGCTCTGAAGAAGCTGACAAAATAGTAGGGCTTGAACTCGGCGCGGACGATTATATAGTCAAACCATTCAGTCCTCGCGAGATTGTAGTTCGGGTAAAGACAATTCTCCGCCGGGTAAATGCTGATAAGGGCGAAGTCAATCTGATCAAAGTGGGCAAACTCACCATTGATATTGAAAAACATATCGTCGATTTGAATGGCCACCAAATCGATCTTACTCCCACAGAGTTTGACATTCTTACCATTATGGCAAAGCAACCCAAACGTGTTTTCTCCCGCCAACAACTTCTTGAGAATATGGCTGACAATTCCTTCGAAGTTTATGACCGCACTATTGATACCCATATCAAGAATTTACGTAATAAGCTGGAAGCGGATCCAAAGAATCCAACTATGATTCACACAGTTTTTGGATTAGGTTATAAATTTGAAATGAGTGACAATGCGTAATAGTCTGCTGATTAAGATAATGGGTGCTTTCCTGATTCTTGTGCTTATCTCTGCATTGGTAATTTCAATTTCAACATCTATAGGCACCCGTCGCGCTTTCAATCTGTATTCAAACAGCAACAGGGAACGCTATAGTGAAAGATTAGCGGCTTCTCTGGCGAGTTATTATGAGTCAACAAACAGTTGGCAGGGAGTGGATCAAGTTTTACAGTCTGGTTTTTCACAGTCCGGACGTATGATGATGGGTGGCGGAAATATGATGGGTAAGGGAAGAAACTCTGACCTTCCAGGTTTTATGGGTGGAATGATGGATGATTCAAATGAACGTCTGATACTCGCGGACGCAGAAGAAAAGATTATTTTTGATTCATGGAATAAGTTAGAGGGTGAAGATCTTTCTCATTCTTTCAAAGACGAGGGACTTCCCATATTAGTTAATGATTCGCAAGTTGGTTGGCTTGTGGTCACATCAGATACCATCAAATCTGGAACACCAGCAGGTGCATTTCTTGAATCGGTAAATCATTCCATATTTTTTTCGGTCCTTGCGGGTGTGTTCATTGCGATATTGCTCGGTGCCCTGCTTTTTAACCAGATCACATCGCCACTTCGTCAATTAAGAAAGGCGGTTATGGAGGTTGGCTCTGGTAACTTTAATCAACGGGTAAATATAAATACACAAGATGAAATTGCAGAACTGGGGAATTCTTTTAATCAGATGGCCGAGAATCTACAAAAAGCCCAGGAAGATCGTCAGCACTACATGGCAGATATCGCCCACGAATTACGCACACCATTGACCGCCATTCAGGGGACAGTTGAAGCCATGCAGGACAATATCCTACCATTGAACTCTGAACAATTGGAAATCTTACATGAGCAAACAACGTTGCTTAATCGCCTTGTCGATGATCTTCGGCTTCTTTCTCTTGCCGAAGCTGGCCAATTAAAACTGGACAAAAAGCTTTGCAATCCAATAACACTCCTAAAGCGAATTGTGGATGCTATGAAACCTCTGGCAGACCAAAAAAAGATAGACTTGGAATTGATGGCTGATGAGAATCTTCCTCAAGTCTTTCTGGATAAAGATCGCTTCGCGCAAATCATGAACAATTTGCTAAGCAACGCCATTCGGTATACTCCCGAATCGGGATCGATCCGAGTGAAAGTCGGGATTTCTCCGGATTCAAAGGCACTTTCGATTGAGGTTATCGACACCGGTTCTGGCATTTCGCCTGAAGATCTTCCCCATGTATTCGATCGGTTCTACAGGGCTGATAAATCCCGCGCGCGGGTTAGTGGAGGAGCAGGCTTGGGACTTGCAATCGTCTATCAACTTGTTGAAGCCCACAATGGTAAGATAAATGTGATTAGCCCGGTAAATAAAGAGGGGGAATTTGGTGGAACACAATTCTCCATCACATTTCCGCTGAGTTCAGGTTAGTAGAAATATCACGCCTCTTCTTTTTTAGTAAATACTGCCAGCATTTCTTCTATCCACCTGACATATACTTCTTCATACATCTCACCAAATCGCCTGGTTGCTTCCCATAAACGGGCATCAGTCTGTAACATCGGGAATTCATCCCGGGCAATCTTTATGCTTTCCAATACCTCATGACGGTAGTAATCCAGTTGTTTTTTATGCACATCCAGCTGGATTTGGAGTTGTGTTCTCATTTGATCAGAACTCATACTTGCCGCAAAAAACATTTTCAAAACAAAAGTCTCTTTTTTCGGGCTGCATTCATAATATGGTTCTTGCAACCAGTCGGAGAATTGGTTGCGCCCGCTTTGTGTAACGGAATAAACGCGTTTATCCGGCCGATCTGATTGTTCTTCGATCGCAGAGGTTACACAGCCCTCCTTTTCCAATGTTTTAAGCGTGACGTATATCTGACTCAATTTCGCGTGCCAGAAATGAGTCGTCGATCGATCCATACGCTGTTTAATTTCATAACCCGTCATAGGTGAATATCGTAGAAATCCAAGAATGGCATATCTAAGCATGATTGGGATACCTCATAACCAGGTAACGCTTTTCAAATTTCGTTTTATTCCCCGGAAAAAGTGGTACCTGGGAAATCCGAGTATCATCGATGCAACCACTTCATTATCATCGGGAATTTTCAACAACTCACGCAGCTCTTTCTTTTTTTCCACTGCTGGAGGAATCAAATCCATGGCCGATGCGCCCAATCCAAGAGCATGTGCCGCGAGAAATCCGTACGTTAGGGCGATATGAATATCTGTGCGGCAATTTTCTGTACGGCGATCCGCATGGAAAAGGATCATGGCAGGTGCGTTTCGCGTTATTGTGTCTTCACGTCCTGATTTCAGATCAGGCAGCCGTTCAATCATAAGTGGTATCACATGTTTTTCCAAGGTGATAAATTTCTCCCTACCCGCACTCATCCGAATAAACTGCCGTGCGATAGGGTTGTTCATTTTCGCGACGAGAAAGTCGTACAGATCAATCATCATCTTCTGCGATTGTCTTACAACATCCGGATCTTCAATTATTGTTAATTCAGTTTTTACCGGTGGAAATCCGGGAGGAGCCATCATAATAGCTTGAACGACTTTTTCAAGAAGTTCATGGGGAACCGGTTTTTCCTGGAAACAGCGCACTGCCCTGCGGCTCATGATTAAATGATTAAACTGCTCCGCTTCCAATCCCGTGTTTTCAGGTTGATCATAAAAATCTGAGTCATAAGACAGGGTTGATATCTGAACGGAACGGGTTGGGCATACAGCCATGCAATGTCCACACTCGAAGCACATCCATAAACGGTCTTCACGAAAGAAAATCCTTCCGTCCTTATCTTTTTGCAGTATCCTATTTGGACAGATTTCTACACATCGACCGCACCGCTTACAGGTTCCTTCTTTAATATATCTTTCGGTCATTCTATACTCCATATATAATATTTTATATATTCTTTTTTATGTATTATAGACAATTTCCGGGAAAAATAAAAGATGGATAATCTGTGAGATTACCCATCTTAAAAAATTTATTCCTCGAAACTGGAAATGATGATTAATTGGTTGAAATTACATCAATTGAAAATTTCCCATGAATAATGGCTGTAAAGTAATCCAGGGGTATATCTTTATCGGAATAAACCATACGTGCCACGTAAAGAAGGCTTGTAGCCGGATTGACTTTTAGCACGTCAATTACTTCTTTTGATGTGGGCACTACCGGTTCAAATTCAATCTGTCCATGATGGAGATTAAAATTAAATTCAACTTTCAAAAGATGGTAAAGGGATGTATTGTTTTTATATTTTTCTTCTATTCCGTTGCACAAGTAATACGGGATGTAATGTTCATCAAGCAGGAATGGCCGGTCATTCACATAGCGGACTCTTTTCAAATGGTACACCGGAGAACCAGTCTTAATCTGGAACTTTTCCGCTATTGTTTCTGATGCCGGAATGACTTCCTGGTTAATAATCTGAGAATGGTGGGGAATTTTCTTGCTTTCCATTTCTTCAGAAAAACTCATCAGGCTGCCAACAAAGCGCATCCGTCCTGTGGGGCTGCTGACTATGGTTCCCTTGGATTTTTCTCTGTGAAGATATCCATCATTTACGAGGGCAAGGATCGCTTGCCTGGTGGTTGACCGGCTGATATCGTATTGCTCCATTAACTCTTGTTCGGTGGGAATAATATCCCCTGGTTTCCAAACTCCGCTTTCGATCTTCTCTTTCAAAATTATTAGAAGTTGATAATAGAGCGGTGTTGGTATTGATTTATCCAGTCTATCCAATTTCTACTCCTGTTTGTCATCCTAACTTTCGTTCATTCTAACATATTGCAACATCAATACCAAATATAAGACAAAAAAATTCATATTTTCATTAAAAAAAGGAATCAGCCTCTCAAAATTCTTCGGAATTCAATGCGAGAGGCTGATTATTAACAATAATCCGATTTACTTATAATCGTGGACAATCTTACCCATAGGCAGGAACAGATCACCCTGACCAAAGAAACCACCCAAGATCCGTTTTGGTTCCAGTCTGTATGTTGGGTCAATTTCTGACCGTTCAAATAAAACAGAACCGCGTCCTCCAAAGAATTTACCTTCCTGTGCGGTGAATTTACCTTCGGTTAACACAAGTTCGCGAATAGCAGTTCCGCCTTCTTCCGCACTGGGGATATACTTCAATGAAAATACACCATCTCTACTCCATGGAATTTCTGACATTTGCGCGACATATTCAGGCACAACGATGGTTTTCATGATTTGGTGATCCAGTCGCACTACTTTACCAACCACGGCTTCCTGGTCGAATGACAGGTTGATATCAGCCATTTTTTTCTGATATCCCCATATCTCCCGGCCGGCGGTTAAAGGCAAAGGTGTATTAACATATAGGAAAGGTTCGTAGTCTCCTTCAAAATTATTGAACTTAACCTGCACATAAATGGCCATTTCTTTAAAGGAACCCTGAGTGGTTCCAAGTTCAAATTGTGAGATCCAAGTGATCACTTTATTGGTGCGAGGTTCCAGAGGAGCCGGGATTACTTTCTTGATGTTTTCTATGTCAGTTTCATAAACCACCAACTGAACTCGCATATCTTTCCAAACCAATGGCGGTTTGCCGTACAGTGGTGAAACAACAGGATTAGTGAAACCCCAGTTTTCAGGTAACATATTTTTCTCCTTGTGTAATTTGTTATGTTTTCTTAATACCAACTATCAGATCTCCGATATTTGCCAGGTCAATCCCTGCCCTTTCAAAGATTGGGATCATGGATTGATACACTCTTGAGTTGGTTGATATAGGATGGCTGATATCCTCGACCTGATGAAGCCTGTCGATTATTGAAAAATCTTTCCAAACACCACTCCCGACTGCCGCACATGCTGCAGCGCCCAGCGCAGCTGCCTGTTGATCAATTGTTGTTTTTACGATATCCATCTCATATACATCAGCAAGCATCTGACGCCAAAGCTTGCTATGACTGCCGCCACCTACGACCAGCATTTCTTTTTGAAATTCTCCCATTTTCTGCAGCGCATTTAATGCTATGCGCAGTTCCATGGATATTCCTTCCATTGCCGCCCGGATCATATCCGCCCGATCATGGCGAAGATCCAATCCAATAAAAGCTCCTCGGATATTGGGGCTGGCTGCCATCGATGTACCCCCGGCCATATTTGGATTGAATATCAGGAACTTCGCGCCAACCGGCGAACACGAAGCTTCCGCCGTCATAAGGTCGTATTCGTCCACGTTCTCAAGTCTGGCTCTCTCTTTCAAGTCACGGCACAGGTTGTCACGAACCCAGCGGAAGCTTGAACCAGCCGCGAAGGTGCTCACCGCTGATGTAAACAAACCAGGAAGTACATGTGTAAACACGTACGGCTTAACTTTTACATCGATCAACGGTTTGGCTGATGTGATCGCTATCCAGCTGGATGACCCCAGAGAATTATACACACGGCCTTCGCAGATGTTACGCGCGCCCAGCGCCATGCAGGAATTATCCACCCCTCCGCTGACCACTTTTACAGTCGTTGTAAGACCCAATTCTTCTGCAGCTTCGCGGTTTATTGTGCCGATAACCTGTGTTGATGGGACAATCTCAGGGAAGATTCCTGCCGGGAGCTGACTTGCGGATAATAGTTCAGAATGGTATTTCCATCCCAAAAGATCATAAATTCCACTACCGGAAGCATACGAATAATCTGTCCCAATAAACCCTGTTAACCGGAAATTTATGTAATCCTTTGTACCAATAATTTTGTCAATCTTGGAATAAAGTTCCGGTTCATTGTTTCGGTACCACATGACCTTGAATACGGAATAAAGGTGAGCCGGAAAACCATTTCCGGTTATCCTGTACCAATCGGATTCCGCAAACCGGGAAAAAAAATCTCTTGCCTCCTCAACGGCACGAGAATCCGACCAAATCGGTGTAGCTTCGCGTAACAGGTTGCCATGTTTATCCAGCGGCACAACGCCCAGGCTGTGTCCTGAAATCCCGCAGGAGACAATTTCTTTAGGATTTACTCCAGATTTTTCGATTAGCTTTCGTGTGCTCGTGACAACTGCGTTCCACCAATCGAGAGGTCTTTGCTCATGCCAACCATTTTGAGGATAAATAGTCGAATAGCTTTCGAAACACTCCGCCACGCAATGTCCATCCACACCATATAGAGATGCTTTATTACCACCGGTACCGAGGTCATAGGCAATGATATATGTTGGCACTCTGTCACCATCTATTTGAATTCTATGGGAAATTGTAGGCCAGAAGCGCTTTCAATGATTCTGGTTGCCGAATTCTGGGAAATACCGAACCGTGAAGCCCCCCGCCTGTACATTTCCAATAACATATCCAGGCTTCGCACACCACCTGAAGCCTTGATCTTGATTCTATCTCCAACATGCTTTTTTATCAGGGATACATTTTCAAGTGTGGCTCCGGAAGGCGTCCAACCAGTACCAGTCTTTACAAATGTTGCGCCGGCTTTGATGCTGAGGTCGCAGGCTTTTAGAATTTGAGTTTCATCAAGATAACTGCATTCCATGATTACCTTCACCGGCCTTCCTTCCGCCGCATTAACAACAGCTTCAATATCATTGTATACATCATCGTAACGGCCGGAAAGATGAGCGGCAATATTGATTACCATATCAATCTCGTCCACTCCAATATCAATTAGTTCTTTTGTTTCGAGTACTTTAATTGACGTAGTCTGTCCACCAGATGGAAAGCCAACATTTCCACCCAATTTTGGAGAAACAAATCCCTCTAACAGTCTTTTCGCTAATAATGTTTGCGCAGGTAATATCGTTACCAGATAACACTGGTTTTTCATCGCCTTTTTAACCACTTCTCTTACTTTGTCATCAGTGCTGTCAGCCCTTACAGCACTGATATCAATCAATTGAGCTATATCCCGAATAGTTTTTAATGAGTGATTATCCATTAGGCATTCCTATGAAGCTAAAGTTTTACGGGTTTGTATTTTTATACTTATGTTCGTACATTATTATAATATTTCTTGTCAGAATGTCAATAACTTGCTTTTTCATAGTTATTGTTCCTTGACATGGAAGGTAGAATGTTTATAATTATGTTCGTACATTATAACATTCTTGGATTATAAATGCGATTTCTAATCACTGTCACCGGCCCCATCCCCTGGAATTCTACTGGCATCACAGATGCTCATAACCACGTTTGGATTGATCGCGTTACTGAGGGCAAATCTTCCAACCCTGTTCTGGATGATGTACATGCCGCGACACGCGAATTGATAGAATACCGGAAAGCCGGTGGAGGGGCGATCATTGACTGCCAACCGGCCGGATGCGGTCGAAACGCATTACGGTTGCTTCAATTATCTCGCGCCTCTGAGGTTGCCATCATATCTGCCACAGGATTTCACCGCCCAGTTTATTACCCTCCCGAACACTGGTTATGGAAAACGGAAGCTGACCGGCTAACCCGTTTTTTTATCCAGGAACTTCAGGTCGGTGAAGAAGAATCATTGAATTCAGAAACCGTCGTTAAAGCCGGATTTTTAAAAATCGCCCTTGAAGAGACGTTTGATAAAACATACCAGCCGGGACTTAAGGCTGCCGGTCAGGCCGCCATGCAAACTGGAAGAACTATTGAAATCCATACGGAAAAAGGACAATCCGCAGAAGATGTTCTCGCTTTCTTTATAAACCTTGGGCTGGCTCCTGATCAGCTTGTGTTGTGCCATATGGATAAGCGGCCTGATATTGGCCTTCATAAAGAACTGGCTCAATGTGGCGTCACTATGGAATATGACACGTTTTATCGTTCAAAATATGATCCAGAAACCAACCTGTGGCCATTGATCCTCAGAATGGTTGAGGAAGGAATGGAAGATCATATCTGCCTTGCTACAGATATGGCAGAGGCCGCTTCGTGGTCTACTCTGGGTTCAGGGCCAGGATTGGCCGCCTTACCTGGTGAAATCCGTACCCGTTTGCTTTCATTAAACCTGCCTGAGAACGTTGTCAGGAAACTAACCGGTGAAAATATATGCCGAATTCTTTCTGTTGAATACGAACCTGAATAGGAGTCTATCCATGCCAGATATTCCCTTTTTGATTGACATTTCATTTCCTTCATGCATTCCAGATAGATATGATCGCCATCTGGAGCGCCGTCTATCATCAATGGAAGGTTTGTTTTCCGATAAGCCCGCGTATGAACAACTACTGAAATCCGGAGATATCTTAATGTATGAGGTATATGAGATCCACCGGCCAGAAATCGCAGGTGAGCTCCTATCCGGGATATCCATTGTCCATCCCGGTAAAGTAGGTAATGAGTTTTTTATGACCAAAGGGCACTTCCATTCCATTCTAGAAACTGCGGAGATTTATTATTGTCTAAAGGGGGAAGGTTACATGGTCATGGAAGATCCGGAGGGCAATGCCCGGGTCGAATCTTTAAAACCGGGAAGGATTCTCTACGTACCACCCCGCTGGGCGCATCGTTCAATTTGCACCGGTCGACAGGAGGATCTTGCGACATATTTCATTTATCCGGGGAATGCCGGTCATGATTATGGATCAATTGTGAAACAGGGTTTTCGTAAAATAATAATCGACAGTCCCAATGGAGCACTTAGTATTGACAATCCAAAGTGGAAGGCTGGTTAAAAAGATGGACCTAAAAAAATGCAGACTCCTTGTGACTCCAACATCATTCGCGAAAAATGATCCAACTCTTAAAACCGAGTTGGAAAAACAGGTAGGTGAAGTAATTTACAGTCAGACGGGAAAACCGTTGACATCAGAAGAAGTGGGCAGATTGCTTCCCGGTGTCGATGGATATATAGCCGGCCTGGATTGCATCGACAGTAATGCACTTAAGCACGCTGATAATCTAAAAGTGATCGCACGATATGGTGTGGGGCTTGATGCTGTCGATTTGGAAACAGCCAGGAAAATGGGAATCGTGGTCACCTATACGCCTGGGGCTAACGCGGCGTCTGTCGCAGAATTGGCAGTAGCGCTAATCCTTACCCTTTCTAGGCAGTTGTATGCGGCTTATTCAGCCACCCGCGCCGGGCAATATCCGCGCCTTTCCGGAATAACCCTTGAAGGTAAAGAAATCGCGCTTATTGGTCTTGGGGCAATAGGGAAACAGACCGCTCTACGGTTGAAAGGATTTGGTTGCCATTTATCAGCATACGACCCGTATGCTGATAAAAAGTTCGCGTCTGACCAGGGGATTCGTCTGGGTGAGATGAACGACATCATCGCGACTGCTGATTTTGTGAGCCTCCATTTGCCTTTAATGCCACAAACAAAACATCTGGTTAATGAGCAGTTCATTACCTGCATGAAAAAAGGAGCATTCTTGATTAATACAGCCCGCGGCGAACTCATAGATGAAAACGCTCTTTTGAATGCTTTGAAAAGCGGTCATCTCGCCGGCGCCGGACTGGATGCATTGACCAAAGAACCACCTGAACCCGGGAATGAATTATTAGCATTCCCCACGGTTGTCTCCACGCCGCACATTGGCGCTCAAACAGATGGCGCGGTCAATCAAATGGGCTGGATGGCCATGCAGGATTGCCTCGCCGTACTAAAAGGTGAGAAACCCGCTCACCCCGTATAACTAAAAAATTGAGGAGAACATGGAAAAGAAGACGATATTGGAAAAGATCAAAGAGCTTGGACTGGTTTCTGTGATCCGCGGGCCTTCTGTCGAATTAACCCTGAAAATGGTGGACGCGTTGGTTGAAGGAGGTGTGTTGGCTATTGAGATCACCTATAGCACACCGAATGCCGAAGATGTCGTAAAACAACTGGACAACCGTTTCAAAGATAAGATCGTCCTGGGCATGGGCACTCTGACAAAACCAGCCCAGGCAAAAACCGCACTGGCCGCTGGGGCAAATTTTCTTGTCAGCCCGGTATGCGAACCCGGTCTTGTAAAAGCAATGACTTCTTCGGGTGCCGCCAGTATGATCGGCGCGCTTACACCAACCGAAGTGTTTTCCGCGTTTGAAGCCGGTGCGGATGTGGTCAAGATATTTCCAGGTTCTCTTACCGGCCCTTCATATATAAAAACATTACATGGCCCATTCCCGCAAATTCCCATGATGCCAACAGGTGGTGTTAGCGTGGAAAACGTGAAAGATTGGTTCGCCGCCGGTGTTATCGCGGTCGGTGCTGGAAGCGAACTTTGCCCTCCCAAACTTGCTCAGGAAGGTAAATTTGCCGAGATCTCAGAAAAAGCCAGCAACTTCGTTGCGGCGGTTATCGCGGCTAGATCAGTAAAGTAGGATGTTTTTATGAACACAATCTATCCAATTATAAAAAAGACGGTCCCGACATTCTATTTTATTGGTGTCACCACAACCAAATCATCCATTATGAAGGTATTTCCTCTTTGGATGCAGATTCTTGGTCGTCCTGAGGTGGTTATTGAGGGTATTGATCTGAAAATCCACGACACACAAGATGCTTACAGACAGGCTGTATCTCAGATCAAATATGATCCGCTCTCCCTTGGGGCGCTTGTAACAACCCATAAGATCGATCTTTTAACCGCTACGCGAGACATGTTCGAGTATCTCGATCCATACGCGGAGATTTGCGGTGAGGTCTCCAGCATTTCCAAATTGGATGGAAGATTGGAAGGCCACGCAAAAGACCCGATCACTGCCGGGCTCAGTCTTGATGCCATCATCGGAGATGGCTATTTTGGGAAAACCGGTGGCGAAGTGTTATGTTTTGGCGCTGGAGGTTCAGCTATTGCGACCCTGCTGCATCTCATCAACAAGAAAAACTCCACTGACCGTCCCCGCCGGTTCATTATGGTCAACCGCTCACAGGGGCGTCTCGATCATGCCAGGCAAATGGTTGCCGGATTGAAAACTGATATTCACGTGGATTACATCTGCAACGCCGACGCGGATAAAAATGATCAAATGATGAAAACTATGCCGGATTGCAGTATCGTGATCAATGCGACTGGTATGGGAAAGGATACTCCCGGCTCGCCAATTACCGATAAGGGGTTATTCCCCCGAAATGGCATTGCCTGGGAGTTTAACTACCGTGGAGAACTTGATTTTATGCAACAGGCTCTTCGACAAGTTGACAGCCGCGGGATCAAGGCAGAAGACGGTTGGCTGTATTTTGTACATGGCTGGACGCAGGTTGTCGCCCAGGTGCTACACGTTGACCTGAATAAAGAATTGTTTGAAAAACTAAATTTCGCCGCGAATTCCGTCCGATAGAGCTTCGCTATTCTCCTTTTGCGAAAAATCCTGACAAAATCAGGATTTTTCGTTTAATTACATTTTAGTAGAAGAAAAAGAGGAGCATAGTGTTGGTAACTATACTCCTTTGAGAATCTGTAAGATTTTGGGCTGCCCGATTATGGATTTACCAACCGTTCCAGTGAACTTTATTTAGATCAAACCGATCCACATTTGAGGGTGGATTCACAGGATGGCCAAGCGCTAAAAATCCAAGCGGTTGAATGTTGCCTGGAAGTTTCAATAGACTGCGAAAACCATTTATGATTTCCTGCATCGGGTTGGCGACAAGCCAGCAACCGCCCAATCCCAGGGCGTGTGCTGCCAGAAGAATAGTCTGGCCGGCTATACTCGCGTCCTGTATCCACATATCCGGTGAGATGGATGAATCACCGCATATTAAAATACCCAATGGTGTCCGTTTGAGAAATCCACCATAAGGATGAAAGGAGGCAATTTTATCAAGAACATCGCGTTCATTGATTACAACAAACTTCCATGACTGCGCATTATCCGCTGTAGGGGACTGCATGGCACATTTTAGTAGAGTTTCTATATCGGAGTCTGAAACAGCTTCTGCCTTAAATGACCGGCAGCTTCGACGTGTCATAATGCATTCAATAGCATCCATTTTTCTCTCCAGTACAAATTATTTTGGTCTAAATTCACCTGTCTCCATGGAAATTCCCAGGTTGTCAAAACCGGTCTGTAGGGCTGTACGAAGTTCATAATATTTCGGAGAATTGAACGCGGGGAGCTGCATGGGCTTGCGGGGGAATCCGGCGTCAAAGCCGCGGGCGTATAACGCCATGTGTGACGCGATTGTGCTATCAGTGAAATGCAGCTTACTGCTGATATCCATCATTACAAGGTATGCTTTTTCTGAGGTAGCAACATCACCCTGCATCGTTGATTTTGTCAACAAAGTCATGACTTCAGGAGCGTAATTGTTCATTCCGGCTATCATCGCCCGGCAACCCATATAATAATAAGGAAGCCATCCTTTGGAAGTTCCGAGGATTACTTCAAATTTCTTTTTGTTTAATTTTACGTCATAAAACACGGTACTTAAAAATCCTACTTCAACCGGACTGTCTTTGATACCAGCTAATCCCATTTCCTGCAATTTTCTTACTGTGCCGAGCGAGAATGAAAAACGGGACGTTTCTGGATTGTTGTACGCATACACAGGGATTTTTACTGCTTCAAGAAGGTCTTTATAAAATTGCAGTACCAATTCTTCAGAATGTTTGTAATAAAACGGTGGGACAGAGGCAATACCATCAACTCCTATCGCTTCAGCTTTCTTAGCCAGATCTATGGTGTTTTTTGTATCCACACAACCCACATGTGGTATTAACACCTTATTTTTAAAATTTCCGGCTACTTCTTTTGCAAGCCGAAAAATTTCCACCCTTTCGTCATTAGTCATCATAGGGCCGGCACCATACGATCCAGTGAGGAAAAGTCCATCAACCCCCCTCTCAAACATCCATTGCATATGCCAGCGGGTTTTCTGCAGGTCAAGATATCCGTCCGAGGAAAAAAATGTGATATTTGGGACCAGAGAACCTGAAATCATCGCTCCTCCTGATTTGTTGAGCTGATATGTAGGCAAAAAGGTTTCACCCACAAGAATTCATTCGTTCAAGAACCATCAAAAAATGTTGGTATTCCTCCATATAGCGGTAATGGTTGTCTGCGTTGGGCAGTACATCCTCACCATCAAAGGAGTATTTGATCACTTCATCCAGAGAACCAAGGTATCCAAGCGCGTTCAGGCCTAGGAATGCGCCACCTCTCGCTGAACCTTCATTTGAATCTGATATAACCAATGGTTGACCCAATACATCCGCTGCGATGTGTTTCCAGAGCTCGGAAGTGGCCAACCCTCCAGTCACTCTTATCTCGCGGATGGGTGTGGCGTGCACGGATTGGATTGTTTCGATGATCCGGTAGATTGAAAAGGTTATTCCTTCCAGAACAGCACGGGTCATATGCCCGCGTGTGTGGAGAATATCTAATCCATGAAAACTACCCCTCGTTTCAGCCCTCCATGATGGACATTGTTCCCCGGCAAGGTAGGGGATAAACATCAATCCTTCCGACCCGGGTGGTACTATCAGAGCTTGTTTTTCCAATTCGTAAAACGCATTTATATCCGCTGAAACAACAAACTGATTTTTATACCAATCATAGATCATTCCACCACTGCTTGACATCCCACCGGTCACCAGGTGAGTTTCATCAAGCACATATGTCCATAATTGCTGCTTCTCATCCGGCCTCGCGCGGTTGACCATTTTTCGTGCTGCTGTGCTCGTCCCTACGTTAACTACCAGTGCACCCGGATCCAATGCTCCAACACCCAGGCTGGATAATGGTGCGTCCCCCGCCCCCATGATCAGGGGGGTTCCAACCGGAATCCCGGTTTTTCGCAGGTATTCCGAATCCTGCAGGGTTATGGTCGTACGTGTAGAAACGATTTCCGGTAAATTATCTGATCGTATTCCCGCCAGTGACAACGCGTCAGAATTCCATTCGTGTTCGTGGATATCCATTAAACCGGTGGAAGATGCCATGGACCAATCTGTTATGAAACGCCCGGTTAGATGAAAAACGAGATAGTCTTTCACTCCAATAAAACGCGTGTCTGACTGGGTCAGATGATTCTCTACCATCCAGCGGATCTTTGATAATGGATAGATGGCTTCCAACGGGCAACAGGTTTTTCTATAGACCTGATTGGCGCGGGGATCTTTTTTTATAAGCTCAGAAATTCGTTTGCTTCGTGTGTCGCTCCAGGTCATTATCCTCGTCTCTGGCCTTCCCTGACAATCAACAGCCAGGATACTGGCCATCTGGCAACTTAAGACGACTCCAATCAGGTCTTTCCCTTCGCATAACTGCAAAATCTCTGCTATAGCTTCTGCCGTACCTGTCAGAACAGTTTCCGGATCCTGTTCATTCCAACCGCTTTGTGGTGTGAGCAGCGGGTATGTTCGGCGGGTCAGACAGACCATATTCATTTCGGTGTCGAAAAGAACGGCTTTTACCGCGCTGGTTCCGAGATCCACAGAGAGGATGACTTTATTTCCCATATAGGTAAGATTTGATTCCTTCACCCAGAAAAGCTTTCCAAACAATCAGATTGTACGGGTTATCCCATTCCAATTGATCTCTGAATAGTTCATGAAGTCGATTGTTGTTGAAGATCAGGTTTCCCTTGTTATCGAAGGTCATTCCGTCCACCCAGATCATGCGTTCATCAGAGATGATAGGTTTATAGGTTTGTCTGGCCGGGTCGTACACACCAATACCCTGTCCTTCCAGCATGGTGTAATAGATCAAGCCCTGATTGTCGGCTCCAAGGCCATCCGAATTGGTGCCTTTGTCACCCAGGTCAACGACGGCTTTTTCGATGACATCTTCGGGCGTCGAAAAATCACGCAACAAAGCCGTATCCACACTATACATATTGCGGGCGGTCAGTGCGCACCAATACAGGGTTTGCCGATCTGCTGAAAGGGCGATACCATCCGCGCCAGTTCGCATGGGTTTATCAGGCCAGATGGATTTTCCTGCGATCTTGAACCAATACCCAGGTACATCCTGTGTGCTTTCGTGTTGGTGGAGAACCCTGCGCATTTTCCGGGTTTTCATGTTGTAGATGATCAGGCCGCCCTCCAGAGGGTCGGTATATATGCCTGAATCTGCAATGTATACAAATCCGTTTTTATTATCAATCACAAGATCGTTCAGGAAAGATGCCTTAAATGAGGCAATCTCATCCGGTATCGGAATAATATCCACCAGGGTATTCGTTTCCAAATCCCAGCAGACGATCTTCTGCATTCCCTCTGTACAGGGCTTGTCTTCCACATGTCCCTGGTCAAGAAACCAGGCACGCCCCAGTTCATCAATCTCCCAACCCAGAACAGATTGTAAGGCATCCGAATTGCCGATTTCATTCATTGCTTCATTCGGATAAGGTTGCAGCATTGGTTTACCTTCAACCAAAACGACCTTATTGACTGTGGCAGGAATTCCATGCGCCCAACGTGGTACTGAAAGATAGTAGTTCCCCTTATTGTCAATTTTAAAACCGGCAGGCATGGCGCCTTTCCAATATTGTTTCTCCTCGAACTCGTCTTTTTTCGCTTTATCAGAGAATAACCAGTCCAAATGGCTCCAGTGGAAAAGTATTTCATAAGGAATGGATTCTTGTGACATAGTCTCTCCTGTTTTTAAAAATTATCAACTCACAGCCACCGGCCTGGTGCCAGTTCTGTTTTTTTGAAGCTGGATATTTAAGCGTATCCAGCTTCGATTATCAATTTTGGATTGTTTGCCTTTCTCTTATTTAACTCTTTCCATCGCTCAGAGATTTCTCGGTTTGCACATCGAACAAAAGGATATGCTCCGGATCAAATCCCAGCCAGATCTTCTCTTTGGGTGATACCCGGAAATCAGGTGAAGTGACTACCTGGAACCGAATATCATTCAATTTCGCGGAAATATTGTTTGTGTCACCGGTTGGTTCCACGACAAAGACTTCCGCAGGTATGACATGATGGGTATCCTTTTTTATATTAATGTCCACATAGAATGGCCTGATACCCAATACCACTTTATTTGGTAATTTACCTTCTACCACCAGGTGTTTGAATTTGTCCGGCAGAGGGATGACCAGGTCATGATGCGCCAGTACATCTTTTCCATTTTCAGTACGGTGTTCACAATCGAGAAAGTTCATAGCAGGTTCACCAACAAATCCTGCAACAAACAGATTCGCTGGTTTGTTATAAATCTCTTCCGGCGTTCCAGTTTGAACCAGAAGTCCATCGCGCATGACCGTAATACGATCTGCCATAGCCATGGCCTCTTCCTGATCATGGGTCACATAGATCATTGTATGGTTCAATTCAATGTGCAACCGTTTTAAATACGCGCGCATCCGGCTGCGCTGGCGTGTATCCAGGTGGGATATGGGTTCATCTAGCACAAATACATTGGGTTTACGCGTAAGTGCCCGTGCCAGACCTACCTTTTGGGCCTGCCCAGAGCTCATACCCGCAGGCATCTGGTCCAACAGATCGGTGATTTCCAGGATTTCTGCAATGTTTTTCACACGTTTATCAACATCAGCCTGTTTCCATCCCGCTGCCCTTAAAGGGAATGCCAGATTTTCGTAGGTGTTCAGTGTGGGGTAAAGAGCATAGGTCTCAAATGCCATAGCCACACCGCGATCCCTGGGACTGACATCATTGACCAATTTTTGATCAAAGAACAACTTGCCCGCTGAGATTTCCTCAAGTCCGGCAATGATACGCATTGTAGAGGATTTACCGCAACCCGATGGGCCAAGGAAAGCCATGAATTCACCGTCTGCAATGTCGAGGTCGATTCCCTTGACCGCGTGAACGGATTTTCCGTACCATTTTTCCAGTTTTTCAAGTTTAATGGATGACATCGCCCGCTCCTTATTGTTCTTTTTTGAAATCGATGGGGTGGGAAATGGCCTCTCCATCCGGTACATACAAATGGATATTTTTATCTGAGAGATCCAGGAAGATTGTTTCATGGATGTTGATATTCATATCCGGTGAAACGATGGATTGCACCAATCCTGCGTCTTTCAACTGGCAGGTGACAATATTACGGTAACCTAAAGTCTCTACGACGTACACTTCTGCCGGAACATTGAATTTATCGGACGGTTTGCAGGAAATGGGAACCTCGCTGGCCCTGAATCCTATGCGCACTTTACCGTTTTTCGTTTTCTGCCGAATCTTCTCCGCAGTTTGCGCGCTGACCGGAATGTGGATTTCTTTCAATTCAATGTAGAATTTCCCCAATTCCTCTTTAAGAATACCGTCGAGGAAACTCATGGATGGATCGCCCAGGAAGGAGGCAACAAACTCTCCATTCGGTTGGTGATATACCATATCCGGAGTTCCAATCTGCATGGATTTGCCTTTGTTCAACACAACGATGCGATCGGACAAAGCCATGGCTTCGCGGTAATCATGCGTCACATAAACCACTGTGGCACCTCTTTCACTGCACATGGCTTTGATCTCACCACGCATATGGTGCCGAAGTTTGGCATCCAGATGGGAGATGGGTTCATCCAACAAATAGACATCCGCTTCCCGGATCATGGCACGCCCGAGGGCAACCCTTTGCCGCTGCCCGCCGCTCAGGAAACCCGGTCGCCGGTCAAGCAAATCTGCGATTTGCAGAGTTTCCGCCATTTTTTTTATGCGCCTATCCACTTCCGAGTCCGCCATCTTCTTTGAACGTAACGGGAACGCCATATTCTCTTTGACCGTCATATGTGAATAGAGAGCATAATTTTCAAAGACCATGGACATATTCCGATTTTCAGGTGGTACATCTCTTAATGAATGTCCATTGAAACGGATTTCACCATGTGTCGGTTGAATGATCCCGGCTATTAGTCGCAGGGTTGTAGACTTTCCGGCACCAGCAGGACCAAATATGACTAAAAATTCTTGATCTTTTAATTCCAATGACAGTTTGTCCACTGCCAGTGTCTTTTCAAATCTTCGTGAAATGCTGTCCAATTCAAGCATGGGATTCTTCCTTAATTGTCTTCTTTCTCTTTTTCCCGGAGCATGCTGCGAATTCCGGAATACAGGTACAACCCACCACAAATTGCTGAGATGACAACACCCGTCCAGACACAGCTAATATAAGGGTCAAGGAATTTCAACCAGACCAGACCAACAAATATAAAGATCATGAAACCCCACCATGCCCGGTCCCACAATTTTGATAATGACATGGTTTCCTCCTCTACCCTCTCACCGCGCCGAATGTCAGGCCGCGTACAATGTACCGTTGCAACGCGAGCGCGAATGCCATCATCGGCACCACACAGACAGTTGCCGCCGCGGATAACGGCCCCCAAAGGATGCCGCGTTCCGTCCAGAAACCGTTCACACCCACCGTAATGGTCATGGCTTCACTGCGGGTCAGGATGAAGGCGAAAAGGAACTCGTTCCAGCTGAACAACAGGCAAAATATGGCTGTAACGGCAATACCCGGAGCAGCCAATGGAAAAACAATTTTCCAGAGAACTTCCCACCGGGTATAGCCATCCAACCTGGCTGAGTCTTCCAATTCGATCGGGATATCCTGAAAGAAAGAGACCAGCAACCAGATGGCGAACGGTAGATTGAAGATGGAATAACAGACCACCAGTGTGCCCAGTTGGTCCAAACCAAGCTGGAAGAATTTACCAAATCCTGTCCCGCCAACTTCTTTGAAGATCAGGAAGTACGGTAGTACAACCGCAATAGCCGGCATCATCTTGGTGGTAAGGATGAAGAACATCATATTGCCGCCGCCAACGTTATAGCGGGCGAAAGCGTAGGACGCCAATGTGCCTACCCCGACCACAATCAGTGTCGAAAATAGCGTTACGATCAGGGTATTCTTGATGAAATGTCCGAAGTTCGCCACTTCGAACGCGTACTTATAATGCTCCAGGGTGGGCGCAAATGTCCACCGCGGTGGAGTATTTAAAATGTCCAACGATGGTTTGAATGACGTGGTGATCATCATGTATATGGGGAACAGAAACAGGATCAATATAGCCACTACAATGGCAAATCTAACAACATCCATTCCCCGGATTTTATTGTTTTGAATCATGGCTATCTCCTTAGTCTCCGCGGGTGCGTTCAGCTTGAGATTTCATCATAGGGCGTAAAACCACACCCGAGAAAACAACAACGGCAAAGAGAACAAGCAGCGCCATGGCACTGGCTTGATCTAGCCGGAAATATTTCAAACCAAGCCTATAGAGATAATAGGTGACAGTTTCAGTGGCAACACCGGGCCCGCCGCGGGTTAAAGTGATGACGGCGTCATATAACTTTATGGAGTCAATAGTTCGAAGGATAAAGACTAATGTTAAAACCGGCGTAAGCATTGGGAAAGTTAGCCGTCGTAAGACCATCCAAATGGATGCTCCATCCAGTTCTGCAGCCTCAAATGGTTCTCGTGGCAATGATTGCAAACCGGCTAATACAATAAGCATTACATATGGAGTCCACATCCAGACATCAAAAAGAATGATACTGGGCATGGCCCAATTGGGATCCCCAAGCCAGTTGGGAGCCGTCCATCCAGGAACCTGGTTAAAGAGCCAGGTGTAAACTCCAAAATCAGGATCATAGAGATATCGCCAGACCAATCCGACTGCCGCCGGAGCTGATGCCATGGGTAAAAGGAATAAGGCCCGAATAATGCCTTTAAACCATTTTAGTTGATTGATCATGAAGGCCAATACAATTCCCAGAACCATTTCAAGACCGACAGAAAAAATTGTAAATTCCAAAGTTCTGCCGGTGGCACTCCAGAAATCCTCATTATTTAGTGCATCCCGAAAATTATCCAGTCCAACCCACCCTTGAATACCGCCTGCAGTCAGGTCAGCATAATGGAACGACAGGTAAATGGCATAGAACAGAGGAACCAGTCCAAAAAAGATGAGGACAACCATGGCAGGTGATACCAGGATCATCGAATACCATTTATCTGAGAACCTGTTCTTCTTGTAGTTATGAGTTGGAGCAGTAGTAATGTCAACTTCACTCATCGGTACCTTCTCCTTATTCTTTCAAATTGGGGTACAAGTATTTCCATACTCGTACCCCAATTCTTGGTTCTAACCTGTTACTTTATTTTTTTAGGCGTACTTGCAAACCCTTATCGAATTTGAAGGAGCAATCCGCCTTTGGATCAGGCAGGGTAATCCCTTCCAGATGAACTTCGCAGGCTTTGCCTCCGCACAGCTTGGTGATCGCTTTGGCATAACCGTCCATGGCTTCCTGCGGTGTTTTCTGCTTGGTCACAGCGGCAGAGAGCCATTGCGGGGCTTCTTCATAGATTTTTCCGACCTGCGGAACATAGATCATATTAGTGTGCCAGCATTTATCAGCCCAGTCATTAATCTGTTTCACAACAGGGAAGTGCCCGGCGGTTTCGCGGTTCGCGGTATAGAAGGCTTTGTCGGTCATAATGCTATCGCGAATGGCGCTGCCACCACCCTTGGCAAAGGAGAGTTGGGCTTCTTTGCTGGTGATGAACTTCATGAATTGCCAGGCCATATCGGGGTTCTTGGAGGCTTTAGGAACGCCAATGTTGAAGGCGCCAGCCCAGACACGGCCGCCGCTGGGATTGGGAGCAGCACATACTTCCGAACCGGGGATTTGTTTCTCGGTCTTGACAGCATTAGCCCACTGATCAAGGTAGAAGGGACCGGTCATAGCGATCAGGCCTGAATTTAACTGGCTGACTACGAAGTCGTAGGAACCGGTTAATGAACCAGGAGGAGCATAGGGAACCAGCTTCTCAACATCATAGGTCAGGGCTTTCACATAGGCAGCATCATCCACACCAGGAGTACCATCTTTATTGATGACATCACCGCCCATACCCCAGGCGATCATATTAACTTCATCGAACAGATTGGTGAAACGTCCCGACATGGTGCCGATACCGTACATATCCTTGTCCAGTTTCTGACCTTTCAGTGTGTCACCAGCCTTGCGGGTGAAGAACTGGGCAATGTCAGCCATCTGGTCGTAGGTAGTCGGGATATCGAGTTTATAGCCGTATTTCTTTTCGAAGTTGGCCATTTCGGTGGGATCTTCGAACAGGTCGCAGCGGTAGAACATACCCTGTGTGTAGGTGTAGTAAGGCAGACCATACGTCTTACCAGCCCAACCGCCACCGGTTTTAACCAAAATCGGAGTAATATCACCGAAATCTAGTTCTTTCGGGTCTTCCTTTGCGATATAATCATCGAGAGGAAGAAGATACCCGTTATTGGCCCATTCTGCTTTCCAGGACACGTTCCATGTTATGACGTCATAGGCGCCGGTACCGCCTACCATATCGAGGACTTCTTTCTCATACATCGTCGGGAGATCCATCTTGACGATGTTTACTTTATAACCAGTCTTCTTCTCAAAATCTTTGGCTACATTCTCAGCCCAATCAGTGTAGAAACCTGCAATAGTTGCCCAGGTGATCTGCTTTTCAGCAGCAACCGGAGCAGCCGGCGCAGCAGCATAGACAGTTGAAGCAGGCGCGAAAGCGGCAAATAGTACTGAAAACACCATCAACACCGAGAATACTACTGAAAGCCTACTTTTCATCTCATGTTTCTCCTTGTTAGTTTTTTTTGATCTTTATTGCGTTCTTCCTACCTTAGATTTCTTTTGTATCTTTTCGTATACTCCACCTCCATACGCTCACACCTGGACAGGACTTTCCCGGGAATGGCGCCCCCTGGTCAAAGAATTGAAAAATTCCTTTTCCAACAACCAATTCGCCGAATTTATGAATTGGCCCGGGTGCAACCAAGATTTTCTGAAATAATCTGGGAATATTTGAGGCCGATCTTGGCCAGAACTTCATCGCGATCAGGCGTCATGGAGATGACCCAACCCGCGATGCTTATTGCAGCGATCACTTTTCCTTCGTGGTCGCGCACTGGTAATGCGACACAGCGAATACCTTCTTCATTTTCACTGTTATCTATGGAATAACCCTGTTGACGGATCATGCGTAAGTGTTCGTAAAAGACTTCAGGATTGGTTATGGTGTTCCGCGTGTAATACTTTAAGCCACGCGTATCAACATATCTCTTCCATTCTGTTTCTGGAAGAAATGCCAGGAGAGCTTTACCTAACCCGGTGCAATGAGCCGGCATCCTGTTGCCTATCCGAGATGCCATTTTTACCGGTGACTTTCCATCGATTTTGTCCACATAAACGACTTCAAAATTATCAAGATAAGCCATATGGACAGTCTCACCGGTTTCTTCGCGAAGTTGCTTTAAAATCGGGTGGGATAATGTTCTGAGATCAAGGTTATCGAGGAACTTGGATGCCAGCCACAATGCTTTGGATCCCAGGGTATAACAAGTAGTTTCAGAGTTTTTTACTACGTAGCCGATAGCTTCTAAAGTTGACAGGTAACGGTATGCGGTGCTTTTGTTAATTTTCAACGAACGGCTTAAGGCAGATAATTCCACCGGATCCGGATTATTTGCCAGGAATTCCAGAATTATGAAAGCCTTTTCGACAGAGTTATTTAAGGAAGCAGCGGAGTTTTCCATTCATCATTCTCTATGTGTTCAGGAAATTTTGTTTCAATATACAAAACGCTGTTTCAATATTTCATATTTTACTGTCTTTATTTCTTTGTGTCAATAGTATCTTATTTAATTCTTTTGTTCGTACATTATTATATACTAACGTTTTGTAATGTCAACAACTAAAATGCTATGAAATGATTGTCAAATGTCATAAAACAACCGGGTTGTACCCTACCCTTCTCAATAAAAAAGATTTTCTCCTTTTCTTAAAATACC
>CAYNJT010000014.1:0-34574 GCA_964397625.1 uncultured Leptolinea sp.
TTGGAATTCTATCCGTTGCGCAGTTGCTCCAGAACCTTCCGATACTCCATGGTGTTCGGGGGACCGAGGGCGATGATGGTCTCAAGATGCACAATGGCGGCGGCTTTATTGCCGCTTTCCAGCAATTCGTCGGCATAGGAATCCAGCAGGGAAATGGCGTCGGCCATGTTCTTTACCCGGCGGCTGACGGCGAACAACCGCGACTGCATGTCTGTGTTGTCCGGCCGGATGGCTACCAGGCTGCTTACCATGCGCATGGCGGTGGGTATTTTGTTGATCTGGTCATAATATGTGACCGCGCTATCCAATTCACTGATGGCGGCGGCATCCTGCCCGAGGCGGTAATTAAGTTCCACCAGACTGGCGCGGGTTTCCATGTCTTCAGGATCAAAGCCGCGTATCTGGTCGAAAATACGCAGCGCCTGGCGCCAATCAAGGCGCTGCAGGTCAATATCCGCCACACGTTTGAGAATCTCAATATTCCAGTCGCGGTTGGTTTCGCCTTTTTGTGACAGGCGAAGAACGTTCAGGTATGTGGCGCGGGATTTATCCAGGTCAGCCAGACGGTAATAGGTTTCAGCCAGGTCCAGATACTGCCGGATGGCGTCGTCCCGGCGGTCGAGTGAAAACAGCAGCTCAATCAACCGATTGCGGATGGTCAGGTTGGTGGGCGAAAGCTGCTGCGCCTGCGAAAGAACCCTGACGGCCTGGTTACGGTCGCCTTCCAGTTCGTATTTCCGGGCGATAAGCAGATATTTTTCAATAGCCGCGTCCAGATGATCGCGTTTGATCATCATAGTGGCGATCAGTTCATGCAACAGGGTTTCAGCTGGAGCCAGTTGCAGGTCGTAATATAACTCTTCAAGCGCTGGAAGAAGTGCGGCGTTGCTAACCAAACGTTGAGCTCGAGACAGTCCGGCAACAATCTGATCACTGTTCGGCAGAAGCATAAGCATAACCAGTGCGTTTGGGGGGGCTTCTGGACTGGCCGGCGGGAGCAGCTGACGAATGCCCATAACCTGTTGACGCCAACCACGGCGCATAATTTGTGCGCTGATACTTCGGCAGACGTAATGCAATTTCTCCGGGTCTTGCATCCTGGTGATTTGTTCATTGATCTGCCGGTATTGCAGCCGAAGTGCAGCAGACATTTCCACTGGCAGGGTGGTCGCGTCGGCTTCATACATAGCTCTCAGGTAGGCACTGACAGCGTCCACATAATCTTTTTGCTCTTCCAGCGCTTCGCCAATAAGTAGTTCGGAGGCCATGGCTAATCGCGGATCGGTAGCCGATCGAGCGAGGGCCTGAAGCGACTTTTGGACATCGCTTTTATGAGAAAGGAATCCGAGCAGGTAGTAAACGGCCGGGTGGACAACGCCTGAACTGATGGCCTTTTCTGCTTCTGCGGCCGCCTGAACAGACCGTCCGCGGCTGTGTGCTTCAACCGCCGCCAGCAGGTGATTTAGAGCGGAAATACGGTCCGCTTCGGATTTTGACTGATTTTCGGCTTCTGATATGTGTAGAGATTGAAAGAGGGGGTTGGTTTCGGAAGGATCCAGCACCAGGTCGGCGATGATTCCCAGAGCGTAATGGGTGGCATCTTCTACCGGGTCGCGCAGAGGTTCGCGGCTGCGATTGCCGTCCCGTAGGGAAGAACGGTTTAACGGACCGGATTTACCCGGGTTGTATTCGGGCAATAACTTGCCAGAGCGGATGCGCTCAAAGGCGGAAATAGCTTCCTGGTTGTTTGGTTGGATTTTTAATGCGTAATCCACCATCTGACGCGCGGTTTGCGCGTCACCGTTGTGCTGGGTAATGGTAGCCGCCGCAAGATATTCTTTGACTGCGGATGGAAGCCGGCCGATGCGCTCATAGATGACAGCAAGCTGTGTGTGCGCGCGCATGTTTTGCGGTCGATACGCGCTGACACGCTGCAAATTCTGCACAGCCCTATCGGCGTTATGGGCTTTCAGGTAGAGATCGGCTGCCTGGAAGGAGAGTAACACAGCTTCTTCGATGCGGTTTTGCGCCTCATAGATTTTCGCCATGTTTTCCTGCGGCGCGGGATCTTCCGGTGAGCGTTTGGCGGCTTTGCGATAAACCTGCAAGGCTTCATCGTACTGGTTTTGTTCCATTAAAGCCAGCCCAAGACTGTTCAAGGCCAGATAATCATCAGGGACTTCCGCCAGAGCCTCACGGTAAAATTTGGCTGCCTGATCCCAACGTTGATCCCAGGCTGCTGAATGTCCTTGTCTCATGAAGTGGGTGTAATTTTCTTGATTCACTACATTCCTACCAGGGCGAGATTGTGGTTATTTATACTCTGATAATGGCAGCATTTCTTCCCAATTCCGCCCCCATTTTGCTTCTGTCAGCAACGGGATCGACAGTGGATATGCTGATTCCATTGTACGCATTACGACTTTACCAGTACTTAACAATTCTTCTTCAGGACATTCCAGAACCAATTCGTCGTGAACTTGAAGTAGAAGCCTGGCGCGCAGGTTTTCAGCCTGAAGCGCGGCGGGAACTTTGATCATGGCCAGTTTCATGATATCAGCTGCCGTGCCCTGAATGGGCGCGTTAATGGCCTCTCTCTCTTCACGGTTTCGCAGGTTGGGGTTCATCTGACTGCGCAGGTTGGGGAAGTAGCGGCGCCGGCCAAGCATGGTTTCCACATACCCCTGCTGGGCAGCCTGTTTGCGGAGGTTGTCCAGGTAGGTCTTTACCCCGGGAAACTGGCGGAAGTATGCGGCCACAAAATCCTCTGCTTCTGCAAGGGTTAGATCAGTAGAGCGGCTTAGCCCGAAGGCGCTCATCCCGTAGATCAACCCGAAATTAATGGCTTTGGCATGCCGCCGCTGATCTTTCGTCACCTCAGCCAGGGGGACGTTGTAAATGGCCGCGGCTGTGGCAGCGTGAATATCCTGACCTTCACGGAACGCGTTAAGCATGGCGGCATCATTGGCCATATGCGCCACAATCCGCAGTTCGATCTGGGAATAATCAATGGATAAGAGGAGCCAGCCTTGATCCGCCACAAACGCCCGGCGAATCTTGCGTCCGAGTTCTGTGCGCATGGGAATATTCTGAAGATTGGGTTCTGAAGAGGCCAGCCGGCCGGTTACTGAACCGGTCTGGTTGTAGCTGGTGTGCACCCGTCTGGTCTGGGGATTGACTTGAAGCGGGAGCGCGTCGATGTATGTGGAGATCAATTTTGACAGTTCCCGGTACTCCAGAATAAGGTCAACCACAGGGTGTTTACCACGCAGAAGGTCAAGAACATCGGCAGAAGTGGAAAAATGGCCGCTGGCAGTGGTTTTGCGTTTATCTGGGGGTTCCAGCTTCAAAGTAGTGAACAAGGCGGTAGAAAGCTGCTGAGTGGAATTAATGTTAAACGGGTAACCCACACCCTGATGTACCTGAGTCTCTATATTTGCCAGGCGTTCCTTCAATTCGCGCGACATGGATTCAAGGAAGGCCGTATCCAATCCAATGCCGGTTTGTTCCATGTCTGCCAGAATGGGAAGCAGGGGCATTTCGATTTCATCCATCAGGCGGGCGGATTGATTTTCGGAAAGTTTGGGCGCCAGCGCCTGGCGCAATTGCCAGGTCACTTCGGCATCGGCCGCCGCGTAGGCTGCCGCTTTTTCAGAGGACACATCAGCCATGCTTCGCTGATTTTTCCCGGTACCGATCAATTCTTCGATATGGGTCATTTGCACGTTTAAAAGATCTTCCGCCTGATCTTTAAGTCCCAAGCGGTGTGAGGCCGGGTCGATGAGCCAGGCAGCCACCATGGTGTCAAAGCCGGCGGGGGTAACCGGCAGGCCATGCCGCCGTAAAATCAGAAGGTCATATTTCAGGTTATGGCCGGCCTTTTTGATCTTTGGGTCGATCAAAACAGGCCCTAAAATATTTTGGATATCAGAAAGCAATATCTGCGGAGTATTGTCACGGTGCCCCACCGGAATGTAATAACCGGTTCCGGCTTCCTTGGCCAGCGAGATACCCACCAGATTGGCTCGCATGGGATCAGTGGATGTCGTCTCTGTGTCCAACGCCAGCCATTCGGCCTGGTGCAAATGGTCACACACCTCTCTTAAAGCAGGGATATCACGCACAATGATTGTGTTTAGTGCGTGCCGAGGATTATCTCCCAGAACCCGCGGGGTTTCATCAAAAAAGCCCAGTTGTGTCTGCCGAACTGGTTGAACTGGCGAAGATGCTCCTGATAGAACCCTGAGGCGGTTTTGCAGCGAACGGAACTCCATCTGCGCGAAAAAGGCTTCAACAGCCTCAAATGGAATATGATCGGTTTTGGCGCGATTCAGATCCAAGTGAATGTCAAGATCGGTGCGAATGGCGGCCAATTTACGGCTCATCTCGGCATTTGCGCGGTCAGTTTCAAGCCGGGTTTTTACGCGCGCAGGCAGGTCATCCAGATGCTCATAAATGGCTTCCAGGGTTGGATAGGTTTCAAACAGGCTAACGGCGGTTTTTTCACCAATCCCCTGCACGCCGGGAATATTGTCTGATTTGTCGCCTACAAGGGCTTTGTAATCCACCACCTGTTTTGGCCAGACGCCTAGATATTCTTTAACATCACGGTCAAAGAAATCTTTTGCTTCCGACAGACTCTTGCCTGCCAGGTTGACAATAGTGTGATCATCCACCAGTTGCAGCAGGTCGCGGTCGCCGGTGACGATCTTTACAGCCAGACCCTTGCTGACGGCCGCGCGGGCAATGCTGCCAAGGACATCATCCGCTTCAAAGCCTTCCATTTCAAGGCGGGGAAAATTAAACGCGTCCACCATCTGGCGGATACGCTCAATCTGCGGCCGCAGATCATCCGGCATTTTTGCGCGGGTGGCTTTGTAGGCCGGGTAGATGTCATCTCGGAAGGTTTTCCCCGTGTCGAAGGCTACGGCAAGATAATCCGGTTTATTTTGCTCCAGAATGCGGATAAGCACAGAAGCGAAACCATATATTCCGGCTGTGGGTTCGCCTGAACGGGTGGTGAAATGAATGCTGGGCGAGGAGCTTAACGCGAAATATGTCCTATAGGCCAGCGCATGTCCATCGATTAGGTATAAAGTCGGCGGCACAATGACCTCTCCAGTCAGAACGGCTTGTTGGCAACAATTGTGCCATACTATGCGATTTCGTGGGATTTTCTTCGAAGGATGAAATTTTGCCAGTGGATGGACGGAATAAAATCCCTTCCGACAGCACTCATGCTTTCGGGTGCCCAGAAATCATCTTTGTCTGTCAGCCCAAAATCAGCAGAAAGGGCTTTGATCAATTCCATCGATGTTTCCTTCTTCACAATACTGATCATGTCCTCCGGCGACAAACTTGCCGGGATGGCCACCGTCCACTGCATAAAAGTAGGCCGGATGGTCAGATTGACCAATTCCCAATTGAAAGCCAGGCACAGCCGAGTTACTGTTTGGTTAAGGATTCCGGCGATTTGCCGCTGCAGGATCATGGTTTCAGAACGGGGAATCACCGCGACTGTGATGGTTTCTCTGGTTTCCTGGTTAGACGCGGATTCCAATTGATTCATCCGCTCGTAAAGATCATCACTGACAGCCGTGGAGACAACCGGCTCTGGTTCGCTGGCTGCTGTCGGCACAGATGATTGTTCCTCAACCGGTTCTGGATTTGAATTGAACCGTTCCAACAGGGGCGATGTTCCCGGGACGCTCTCTTTTTCGCCTTCGCCAACCTGCGGAGTTCCCAGATCAGTTTCAACCGGTTCCTCTGTCATTTTTTCTCCCCGTTGTACTGCCCGGATCATCTGATCAGGTTCTTCGGAGGCAAAAGCGTTATTTGATATGTCTTCTGGCTCATGAGAAGTTGTTTCAGAGAACTCTGTTACAGGTTCGAGAAGATTTTCGGGAGTGAATTCCTCGACCTGATCTGATTGTACTGAAGGTTGGGTGATCTCAATGGTTGAGGAGACCCCGGAGTGCATCTCAACGTCAAGAGGGATGGGCTGAATGTCATCCAATTCGGTCTCATCCGGCTTTGAGGATATTAGTGAAACCGGTTGGAAATTACCCAGGTCAAGATCTTCTTCCGGTATTGCAGGAATGCTTTCTTCGAGATTTTCAACAGATTCTGGTGGGGTTGGTTCATCCGATGGCATTTCCGGCACCGTGAAAGTTTCCTCCACAGGTTCGTTTGCCTCTCTGGTAGAGATGTTCTCGAAATTCTGTTGTGCCGATGTGACCTTGCTTAACAGTTCATTTAATTCATCAAATGAAGGAGTCTCCTGATGGACGGTTGTTTCATTCACCGAAATACTTTCCGGTTTGGATTGAATGGATGTGTTAAATTCCGGCAGATCGGCTTCTTTAAACCATTCCACGGGAAAATGATTTTTCAGTATACGAGCGGGTTCTTCCGCGGGTGTTTCCCCCAGAATTTCATGCAATCGGGGTGGTTCAGAGGTTTCCAGATAGCCGGCTTCAGTCCGAGGGGTAGCGGGAGATGGTTTTTCCATCAAGACGGAGATATCTCTGGCAAGCTTGAGTGTCTGAGAACGCACTTTTGTGACCGGGGTTTGCGGCAGGAACAATAAAGCGAGTACAGCATTTTTTGATGCCTGAGACGCGTACATCATCCATTCCTGCCCGGTCACCAGATCTTTAACATAGCGCATAAGATCGGCTGAATCTGATGGACTCCAAAATCGGGCGATGGATGCCGTAACCTGTTGCTGAAGGGCTGTACTTGTTTCAGGTGTGCAGGCAATCACCATTCCATTTTGCACGATCATTCCGGCGGAGGCGGCTGTTTCTTGAATACCTGCCTGAAAAGCGTCCCACCAGGAATCTGATTTTTGGGAAATGACAGGCAATTTATCTTCAACAGGTTGATCTGCTTTTTTCTCGATCACGGCCTTTACTTGCTCGGGTAATACTGACGCGTCGAACGGACGGGGAATAAACCCGTCTGCCTGAATGCTCTTCAATGGATTGACATCCGTGCGGTTTTCCGGAGGAACCAATAAAAACGCGACTGCCGGAAAGTCTTCTTTTAGACGCAAATAAACCTGACGAGGTTCAGGTTCAAGAAATGAACAATCAAAGATAACCGCCTGATAGACTTTTTCCTGCAAGGTTGGCCAGATTTCGCTTCCATTATCAACCAGCGAACAATGAAAGTCCGGGTCAGCCTCCAGAGTCAGCCGGATTAATTCCCCGAATGGTCCGGAAGGTGTCGCAATCAGTACATCCAACGGCATATGTAGAGTGTATCACGAAATGAAAATGGTGAATCAGCCCGCTTTTTTCAGTGAATGATCTTTTCCGCCCAGAATATCAGCAGGGTAATGATAAATAATGCCATCCCAAGAACAATGAGCATCAGGCCAATGCTGAAAAGAGATTGTGAATTATTTTGGTTTTGTTCCAGGACGGCTTCGGAGGGATGCAGAGGATCGTAGTAAAGCGTGACCGGACTTCCCGGCGTGTATCGATTGGCGATTTGTTGGGCTTCGATGCGGGAATATTCTTGCGTTCTGAAAGAAATACGGTACCCGGTGTAGCTCCTGCCAACACAGGTGTATTGGTAACGCACCATAGGTGTAAAGATCGTCCGGTTGGTTTGTGGATTAATCGCGCTATGTTCCTGTATTTCGCTGCTGATCACCACTCCCTGGGCGGGGAGCCATGAAGCAGTAACAGGTTCATCGCGTCTTTTTTGCCAGGCTAATACCAGGAGGGCGCATCCTGAACCGCCAGCTAGAATGGAAATCACCAGCGGAATTAATGTTCCAGGATTAATTGAGTTCAATTTTTCACCACCGATTTGCAGTATCCTGTTAATTATAGATTCATTTCCCATATCCGGTGGGACTTTGCACGCTTTGTGAAGTATGGGATAATTCCACGTACAGTAAATTTAACATCAGGTGACTCCGTGAACTTCAAAAAGATCTGTATTCTGGGACTGGGGTATATTGGCTTGCCAACGGCCAGCACGTTTGCTACAAATGGTGTGAAGGTTGTTGGTGTGGATGTCAATCCGCATATCATTGAAACCCTGCAATCCGGCGAATTGCATATCTATGAACCCGGTTTGCGCGAGCTGGTGCAAAAAGCTGTCAAGAATGGTAATTTGGTAATCCAACCGAAACCCGAAGAAGCTGACGCCTTTATTATTGCCGTGCCCACACCTTTCTATGGTGATAAGAAAGCAGATATGAGCTTTGTTTCTTCGGCCGCGAAGGCTATTGTTCCATATTTGCGTGAGGGCAACCTGGTAGTTCTCGAATCAACATCGCCTCCACTGACTACCTCCGGCCTGCTGGCTCCCATTCTGGAAAAGAGCGGTCTTAAAGCGGGGAAAGATTTTAAACTGTGTTATTCCCCCGAGCGGGTTTTACCAGGGCAGATTTTGCGGGAGCTTGTTGAAAATGCCCGCATCATTGGTGGCGTCGATGCTTCATCAGCACAGGCTGGCCGTGACTTATATGCCACATTCGTAAAAGGCGAGATCCATCTGACCGATGCCACTACGGCGGAAATGGTCAAGTTGATGGAAAACACCTACCGCGATGTAAATATTGCCATCGCCAATGAATTTTCCAGACTGGCAGACCGTTTTGGTATTGATGTATGGGAAGCCGTATCTCTGGCCAACCTGCATCCGCGGGTTAAAATTCTCAATCCAGGGCCGGGTGTCGGCGGACATTGTATCAGTGTTGATCCATGGTTCCTGGTGGAAGCCGCGCCGGATATCACCCCATTGATCCATACTGCCCGCAAGGTGAATGATGGACAGCCTCAATATGTTGTCAATCTTGTAAAACGCGCGCTGGGCTCGTTAAAGAACAAACGCGTGGCCGTGCTGGGACTCTCTTACAAGGCCGATGTAGACGACATGCGTGAGAGCCCCGCTGTGGAAGCCGCCCATCTGTTGGTGCAGGCAGGCGCGAAGGTAAAAGCCTTTGAACCGTACAAGACCACGGCTGAAATTCCAGGACTTGAATTAGTTGATTCGTTGGCTGAAGTTTTCGCCGATGCGGAAGCCATTCTGGTGTTGGTTGCTCACGCTCCCATTCGCACTCTGGAACCCGACATTGTCGCTAAACTAACGCCGGCGCGTGTGGTTATTGACACGGTCAATACCTGGCCGGTGGATAAGTGGAAAGCCGGCGGCTTTTCCATGTTCCGCCTGGGTGTCGGGCGTTCCTGAATCCACTATCAAGATTTGGACGCATTGAAGACAGTTAAAGTCCTGTCCATTTTCGGAACCCGGCCAGAAGCCATCAAGATGGCTCCGGTCGTTCGGTGTTTGCAGGAAACCATGGGAATTGAATCGCAGGTATGCGTCACCGGCCAACACCGCGAGATGCTGGATCAGGTGCTGTCTCTTTTCAATATTCATCCGGATGTAGACCTCAACCTCATGCAGCCCAACCAGCAACTGGCTGGATTGACTTCGCAGATCCTGGTTCACATGGACCCAGTTCTGGAGAAATTTCGGCCGGATTGGATCCTCGTGCAGGGTGATACCACCACCGCCATGGCTTCAGCATTGGGTGCTTTTTACCGGCATATCCGAGTGGGGCACGTGGAAGCAGGTTTGCGCACGTTTGATAAATGGCAGCCTTTTCCGGAAGAAATCAACCGCCGAATCATTACCACAGTATCTGACCTGAATTTTGCCCCCACGGAATGGAGCCGCAGTAATCTCTTGCATGAAGGCGTCAGCGATCACGTGATCCGGGTAACCGGCAATACGGTTGTGGACGCTCTGATGACTATTATTGATCGTCCCGCTCCGGTTGAGATTCGCGATTTGCTGAAAAGAATCGGAGTTGGTTCCGGTTGTGATCTGGTGCTGGTCACTGCGCATCGGCGTGAAAACTTCGGCGTCCCGTTGGAGAATATCTACCGGGCCATTCTTGAACTGGCCGATCAGCATGGCGGGCGAATTCAATTTGTCTATCCGGTGCATCGAAATCCTAACGTCACCGAACCGGCATACCGGCTTCTGGGGGGGCATTCCGCCATTCATCTGCTTGAACCATTGGAATACTTACCGCTTGTGCATTTATTAAAGAATGCCCGGTTGGTGCTTACCGATTCGGGAGGCATTCAAGAAGAAGCCGTCAGCCTGGGCAAACCGACCCTGGTGCTGCGTGAAAAGACGGAACGCCCTGAAGGCCTGGATAGCGGTATTCTTGAACTGGTTGGAACTGACCCACTTAAGATCGTAGCCCGGTCAAACAGGATACTGACTGGAACGACAGAAGAAAAACACGCGGACCGCAAGAATCCGTTTGGAGACGGTCATGCCGCCGAACGAATTGTGGACGCGATCTTGAATTTCAAGGAGTAATCCGGTTGACTGAAAACTCCGTTGAAGAACGACAGAACCGGGGAGTCTTCATTCTTCCAAAACTGAATGGTTTGGGCGGACCGGCTTCATTCCGAAGCCGGCTGGTGCGTGGATTGGCCGAAAAACGTATCGTAGAAGTGGAATCTCCGGACGATCCGTTATGCGGCGCGGTGCTGGTTATCGGGGGAACACGCGATATTCCCAGTCTGTTTAAAGCCCATCGCAAGGGCTTGCGCATAGTTCAGCGCTTGAACGGCATGAACTGGATCCACCGTAAAATGCGGGTGCCCCTCGATTATTTTTTTCGGTGTGAAATCAACAACCTGCTGCTGCGGTTTATCCGCCGAAATGTGGCTGACCGGGTCATATACCAGAGCCAATTCGCCAGCAAGTGGTGGCAAACAGTCTGCGGGTCAACCCGCGCTCTGTCATCGGTCGCGTATAACGGTGTGGATCTGCAGGAATTTTCTCCAAACGGTCCGGAAGTACCCCCGGCAGATTTTTACCGCCTGTTGATGGTGGAAGCCCATATTGGCGGCGGGTATGAGCGTGGATTGGATACCGCCGTCCGTCTTACACAGCTTTTGAATCAACAGGCTGACCGGCCAGTGCGCCTGATGGTGGCAGGCAATGTCCCCGAACATCTTAAAGAATACTGGTCTCGCCAGTCGGGGGGAATGGTGGATTGGGCGGGCGTGGTCCCCGGCGATCAAATTGCCGCGTTGGATCGGTCTGCCCATATGCTCTTTTCCGCCGACCTCAACGCGGCCTGCCCAAACGCGGTGATCGAAGCCCTGGCCTGCGGTCTGCCCGTGCTGGCGTTCGCCACAGGTTCGCTCCCTGAAATCATTTCCGGTAACGCGGGAATGGTGGTACCCTACGGATCAAATTACTGGAACCTGGAACAGCCGGATATCCCTGGTCTGGCAAAAGCCGGCCTCGAGATCCTGACCCGCCAACCGGATTTCCGCCAGTCGGCGCGGCAAAAGGCAGAGGAAGCGTTCAGTCTTCCGCGCATGGTTGACCAGTATATTCAGGCGCTATTTGGATGAAATAAGGACTATTTAGGCGGTTCCATGCCGTTTAGAAGCACACCATCCTGCCCCCGGTTAATCTCCCAGGGGTAGACAATATACGCGTCAGTTGTTGCCGCGAAATAATCAGGCCTGACATTTCCAAACAGGTTGCGGTATGGATTGAAATGCAGGACGCAGGTGAAGGGTGCGCCTCCCGCGCCAGAGATGCGGTTTTTCACGGCCGTGATGGTTCTTCCGGAACCCCAGACGTCATCCACAACCAGAATTCGTTTGTCACGCAACAGGTTGTCATCTGGAAACTGAAGGAATTTTGGCCACACCCTCAATCGGGCGTGTTCTTTTTCCCCTTCGATTTCTGCCGGGAAGTCCACGGCAGCAGTTAGAATGGTCCCCAATCCCAGAGCTTCCGCGAGGAGCCCCCCCGGAACTATTCCCCCGCGGGTGATCATCAACATGGCATCGAATTCGGATTCGATTTGTGGAATAATATGATCAACAAGTTGGTCAATATCCTGCCAGGTGAGTATTTCACGCCGCATATGCGTTTCCTTTTTCCGTTTCAATGATGCAAAATTATAGCAGTATCCCGTTTAATTTTATCCAGCATTCAAGAAAATTCTATATATCATTGATAATACCATTATGATCACGATTAATGACCTTGAAGCTCTAAACACAACAATGCTGCCGCTTTCAGGAGTGGATTATGTCTACCCGGATTACAACGGATATGGGCTGGCAAATATTCCGTCGTCCATCTGCCGCTGGCTGGGCGCTCCCCAGATCGGCGAGGCACCCCTCGTAAAAGATTATCCAAAGTCATCAAGCCAGTATGATCGAGTGGTCATGATCGTCATTGATGGGTTGGGTTGGTTGTTGCTGCAGGATTTTATGCGTACTTCCCCGCAAGAATTCGACTTCTGGAACAGATTATTTAATACCAATATGCTACATCCACTCACCAGCATATCTCCCAGCACAACCTCTGCCGCTCTGACAACCTTGAACACGGGAAAAACACCGGCTGAACACGGTAATCTGGCCTACGAACTATGGCTGAAGGAATTTGGCATGGTGGTTAATATGATCCTGCACGCTCCCATGACGTTTCACGGTGAGGCAGGCAGTCTGAAACGCGCCAGTTTCAAACCTGAGGAATTCCTGCCGTGTATCACCCTGGATACCCATTTGATTTCCCATGGTATTCGGGTGGAGGCTTTGCATCCTAATCCTATTGCACACTCCAGCCTGACAACCATGCTTTTCCCGGAAGGCAGGCATCATGGCTACCACTCGTTGGGGGACCTCTTTTACCGTATCCGTGGTTTTTTGGAAAACGAGACTGACAGGTCTGCCTATCTTTTCGCCTACTGGAGCGAAGTGGATGAGCTTTCACATCTCTATTCTCCGACGGACGTTCGCGTACGCCAGGCATTCCAGGATTTCACCCGCTATCTGTCCGATATGGTGGATGGATATCTGCGCCAGCCCAAAGGACCGCGAACACTCCTGCTCATCACAGCCGATCATGGACAAATTTCCACCCCTTACAACGAGAAATATACCATCCCGCTTAAGGAAGACCTATTGGAATGCCTGAGCATTCTGCCGACAGGAGAAAATCGCCTTCCCTTCCTGCATATTGTTCCTGGTAAAGAGGAACGTATCAGGGAGCTGGTTGAACTGTATTGGCCGGGAGAATTTTCCATCCTGAACTCCGGAGATGTTCTAAAAAGTGGATTATTGGGCAGCGGAGAGAAAAATAAAATGACCAGGAGCCGATTGGGAGACCTGTTGATCTTTCCGCGGGGAGATGCCTATTGGTGGTGGGCGAACAAAGAGAACCGTCTGTTTGGACGTCACGGCGGATTAAGCCGGGAGGAAATGATCGTTCCTCTGGGAGTAATAGAGTTGTAAATAAAACCTCCCCCATTTTGGAAATGAGGGAGGTTGAAGGAAGAATCCATATCCGGTCAGATTCACGTTGCCAGTTTTGTTTTCTTATCCGTTGATAATCTCAGATTTTTTGGCAGTATGTGCACGGAAAACAAGCCACATGGCACCAATGCCGAGTAATGTGGCGGCAATACCAAAGAGCAAACCGAGGTAGGGTATGGCTCGCAGAATGGCATAAACAGCAATACCGATCACCATTGGCCAGACAGCGCTGGTCTGGTTGGGTGCCAGTTTCGCAAATAACCACTGACCGACCAGCACTGCCACTATGACCTTGCTAATGTGCGATACAGCCAGACTAAAAAGGGCAGCGGCCGTTGCCAGGGCGGATAAACCGATGGCAATGGTAACACCACCCAGCCCGCCTATGGTTACAAACCCGATAATTACACCCAGCAGAATGATCAAGAACAGGGCAAGAAACAGAGCGGCATAACCCACAATGATGGTCACAAATCCGTATCCGGTGGACTGCCATGGTTTGCTCTTGACCATATCGATGTTTTCGGTCAACAGAGTTGGGAATTTCCACAGGAGTAAAGCACCGATCAGTAACAGTGAGATCAGGTTGCTGGCAAAACCGCTCAATCCAGCCAGAACGCTGAAAACGGTTGCCGCCGGAGCTGCTTGAGCGACGGACTGGTTGGCTGTTTCCTTTTCGGTTTCGGATGGAACCGGAGTCAGGAAGACAATACCGCCGGCCGGTGTAGCTTCGATGGAACTACTCTGATTGACTTTGCTTGTATAGGTCATCACCCCGCCGATTATGGCTACCGGGTCTACACGCAGGCCGGGTGCCAGATTGCGGCTCACTCCCATATTTTGGAAATAGGGGGGAACGTACTGGGGTTCATTGCTGGGCGCGCCGACAATAAATTCAGCGTTGCGATTGATGTTGCCTTTTACTTCAACCGCTTCGCCGTAGATCACGGCATCCTGACCAGTATCGCCTTCCAGAATAGCCTGGTAAACAGCAGCGCGAATATCTTTTCCTGTCTTGGAGCCGGCGGATTGGGTGAGGCTATACCCGGCATAATACTGGTTGCGTTCAATCTCTGACTGCGGGCCATTGGTCATAACCATGCTGGCTGCCAGTACACTGCCAGTAACCTTGCCATTGATTGTGATATTTTGGGCGCCTGTAAACACGTTGCCGTCGATTACCGCGTTTTCGGTAAGCAGTACTGACTGCCCGGCGACAATAAGATCGCCATTAACCGGGCCATTGATGGTAATTGTGTTGCCAAATGCCATAAGCAGGCCGTTGACTGCGCCGTCCATCCTGATCATATCGGATGTCAATAAAAGGTCGTCGTTCACTGTTTCACCAGCCTTGACGACACCCGATGTGTTGATCTCGGCCGCGTAAACAGGCGGAACAAAGGCAAAAAAGCCCATGGTTATCACCAGAACCCCGGCAAGTACTCGCCAGATCGTTTGATTGTTGTTCTTCATCTTTTCCTTCTTTCGGCTTCCAGAGATTTCCCCAAAAAGTAGTTTGTTAATAATTTCACATATCAATATACGCCAAATTCAGCCGTTAGTTGCAAGATGAAATTCGCTTTAGCCTAATCGTATTGTTTATTCGATGTGTCATGACAAAAAAACCGGCAAATAGCCGGCGGATAATAATGTGTGGAAAAATATTAGGCTAACGCCTGTTAACAACCAGTAACGTGCTCCCCAGTACCAGAACAACAAGAATGGTACCACCCAGGACGATTCCCAGAGTCTGGTCGCGGTTTTCATCAAATTCAACCTGGATTGCGGTAGCTTTCGCCGCAATTTCTGTCGGGTTGGGAGACGCGACCTGCCCGTTAATGGGAGGCGGGGGTGTTTCATTACTCTCAAACGGATTGGGTTGGTTATAGATCCACCAACAGGTCAACATAAACAGAACGACCAGTACGCCCTGGGCGATAAGCTGCCTGTCAATTTTTTTTGGAAATCTGGATTTGATGGTCATATTTATATGTATTCCCGGGTTATTTTGCGGCGGGCGCGGCCAATCGCTCCTGGGCTGTCTTAGCCGCCCGTGCCGGGTCGCTTTGTTTTTTGAGGATCAAAACCGTGGCTTCCTGGACAGCCGGACCGAGACTGGCCATGATCTCACTGGGTGGGCGAAGTTGCGATGCCAGCGCCACCTGATTCAATTGGGCGCGCAAGGGTGTATCCGGCCAGGCAGCCAGCGCAGATGGACGAGGAGGTAGTGAATTGTTCGCCAAATTCCACTTCGAAAGAAACTCACTTCGGGTCAAATATTCAGCCAGCTTTACGCTCATAGGCCGCCGTTCCGGGTTCGTGTCTGCCAGAACCCAGACAGAACCGCTGGCATAGGTGGCGCTTCCAGAATCCAATGACGGTACAGGGTAAATGTTGATCTCTGTTGGTTTGCCGGGCAGGATATTGGATAACCAGGTGATCACCCAGCCGCCCTGCTGGTTGTTGAAAACATCCAGAGCCTGCCTGTCAGTCTGATAATTGATCAACCAGTTGGGGAAAACATTCTTTTCGGCGCCATCGGCCAATAGCGTGAGGGTTTTCTCAAACTCAACCGATTGGATCTGCGGCAATTGCTGCGAATCTTGAGTGCTTCCTCCCGCAGAACGATACAGGGCGAGAGGAACGGCGGCCAATGGATCTGCGGCGGCAAATAGCACCGATGATCCAGCCTTAATCACATCTTCCCAGGTGGGAGTCTGCGCGGGCGCGCGGGTGCTTCTGCTGACCAGAACCAGCGAATCACCCGAAAGCGGCATCCCAAAAAAACTGTTTTGAACAGTAGCAAGTTCTTTCGCGTATGGGAACCAGTCGGTCTCATCCAAAGTGGCGGTTAATTCGTTATAGGGGAAAATGATCCCCTTTTTTGCGATCTCTTCCATCTGGCTGCGGTTCAGCAGGGCGATGGACGGCATGGCGTCTGGGGCGGCAGCGGCGGTTAGAACCAGAGATTCTAGCAGACTGGCCGGACCGCTGTCAGCTTTGACACGAATATCCACGGTAACCCCGGGATTTAGATCCGCAAATTCTTTTATTGACTTTTCCAGCAGTAAAGAAGAGGCTGACTTTTTCGCTGGATCATATTCCGCAGGAACCCAAATAGAGAGGTGGTTCAAATTCCTTGAAGCTGGTGCCGTGGTGGGTGTTGGACTGACCGGGCTGGGGCTTGGTGTCGCGGCAGGCGGCGGGGGTTCCGGAGTGGTGATTTCGGCAGGAACCAGCCCGCAACCGGCCAGTAGAATGACTACCAGAAAAGACAGAAGTTTACGCATTTAAAGGGTTATTGGTTCACTAAGAAACGACAGGATCAACCTTACCGCGTTGGTCACATCGTCCAAATCAACCATTTCGGATGGCGAATGGACATACCGGCAGGGGATGGATACGCATCCAGCAGGCACCCCGGAACGGGTCAACTGGATGGCTTTGGCATCGGTCGTGCCGCCTTCAAGCACTTCCAATTGATAGGGTATTTTGTTCTTTTCTGCGCAGGCAATGAATTTCTGCACCAGACGTGGATCGGCCAGCATACCGCCGTCGCGCACCTTGATGGCGGGGCCTTTCCCCAGACCCACAGCCATCTTTATGGAGCGGGGTGTGTCGCCTGTCAGGGTTACGTCAATGGATAGTCCGATTTCAGGGTCCACTCCGTAGGCCGACGTGGTGGCGCCGCGCAATCCAACTTCCTCCTGGGTACTAAAGACAAAATAGAGCTCATGCGGTGAGTTCTTCAATTGCCGCATAACCTCGATTTGTACGGCAACACCGATACGGTCGTCCATGGCTTTGGAAACCAGGCGTTTGCCCAGATCGATGAATGGGCGGTCAAATACTGCCAGATCGCCTACCCGGATGGGACAATCCTTCCCCGAGGAAAATCCGCAATCGATATATAACTGTTCAAACGCTGGAACCTGGTTGGCGTTATCCAGTTTTTCCAGGTAGATCACTCCAGATTGACCGCTCAGAAACTTCACCCGGCCGCCCACGCAATTGGCAGCGCGAACGCCGCCGATGGTGGTAAAACGCAAAAAACCGTTATCGTCAATATGGGTCACAATGATGCCGATCTCATCCATGTGCGCGGATAAAAGCACTCGCGCCCCGCCGGTTTTCTTTTCACCGACGCGGGCGATCACATTACCCATCGAGTCTATCTTGATGTCTTTACTGTATTTTGAAATCTGGCTTATAACCAGCTCGCGGACTTGATTTTCATAGCCCGATGGGCCGGATGTCTCTACCAGTTGTTGGATCAGTTCTTTCATGCCAGTCTCCCGGGAAAATTCTACTATGTTCAGCGGGGTTGGGAAAATAATTCTTTTGATAAGCGCGGCAGTAATTCATTTATCAACCGCATTGTGTTGGATATGTCTTCCTGCCACGCGATGGAACAGGTGGTATGCGCGAATCGGATGGGTACCGAGATGGAGATACTCGGGATGCCTTCCCGTTGCTTGTGAATGGAACCTGCGTCTGTGCCGCCACCGCCGGGTTGGCGGATTTGGTAACGGATTCCGGTTTCAGCCGCCGTGTTCTGAACCAGCCTGACCAGCCGTGGATCAGAAAGTGTATACCCATCGGCGATGTAGATGGCAGGGCCGTAGCCCAGGCGGGTGTTGTACCCGATGTTTTCTTCATCATTCCAGACGGGCAGGTCGTTGGCAGGAGTGGCGTCAATGGCTATGGCTGCATCAGGATTTAACGCGTAGGCGGCTACCCTGGCTCCACGCAATCCCAGCTCTTCCTGAGTGGTAAAAACGGCAGCCAGGTCAATATCTTCCGGCGGATTCGCCAGCAGAGTCAACAAGATCGCTGTGCCCAAACGGTCATCGAGCGCCTTTCCACTGAAGCTGAAACCGTTGTTATGGAATTCGGTAGCAAATGCCGCACGGTCGCCGGGTTTGACTTTACCCGCGCCGCCAGGTCCCAGATCAATACGCAGATTCTCGCTGGCGATTGGATTCTTGCGCTCATCCGGTTCGGTCAGGTGAATGGGTTTCGCGCCGATGATTGCAGGCAGGCGTTGTTTGCCCACACATACCGTTTTCCCGGGAAGAATGCGTGGATCGATCCCACCGACGACGGCAAATTTGTAGAGGCCGCCTTCATCTTCCTCGACGATCATCAGACCAACTTCATCCATATGGGCAGCCAGCATAACACGCAATGCATCCGGTTTGCCGCAAGCATGTTCGACAATGACATTCCCAAGCGCGTCTACCCGGTAGGGTAACTTAAGTAAATCCAGCTGCTCTTTGACAATCAGGCGCACGCTGCCTTCCGCCCCGGAAACACCCGACGCGTTGGACAGTTTTTCAACCAGGTCAATGAACGTTTGTGAAAGATGGGAGGTGCTGTTTTCAACCATATCAATCCTCCCACCGGATGGATTGGGTGAAATCGGGTTCGAAACTGGCAACAGTCTGCGCCAGTAAATGCCCGGCGCGTTGGATATCCTTCATGGATACCAACTCGACGGGAGTGTGCATATAGCGGATCGGAATGCTGATATACAGGGAGGGTAACCCCGCGCCGACCATCTGCAAACCCATGGCGTCCGTTCCGGATTGCGACGGAGAGACTTCCGTCTGGAACGGAATATCCAACCGGTCCGCGACTTTTTTGAACGCCTCGAACACGGCCGGGTGAGTATTCGGGCCCCAGCCCAGAGTTACTCCTTTTCCGAAAGGCATCGTGCGGTGATCATTCGCGCCCGGACCTTTGGCAAAGGTAACATCGATAGCCACGGCGATATCTGGTTCGGCATCCACCGGCGAGGTGAACGCGCCGGCCAGGGTTTCTTCCTCCTGTACAGTGGCTACCGCCCATACGTCCCACGCGTGCCGTATGGTGGAAAGCTCCTGAAGGCAAACGCTTAACGCGGCGACAGACGCGCGGTTATCCAGTGTGTGGCCGGCCAGCGTGTTGTCTGTCAAATCGATGGGAGGTTGGGCGAAGGAAATCGGGTCTCCCGGACGCACAAGACTGGCAGTTTCGACTGCCGAAAGCCCCACATCAATGAAAAGATATTCCATGGGAACGGTTTTTTTACCGATCGAACCGGGAAGCAGCCGGTCAGCAGGCTGACTGACAATGCCCGGCAGATCGCGCCGGCCATGGACAATGACTTTCTGACCGGGGAGAATACGTGGATCGACCCCGCCGATCTCGGTGAACCGGATGAAACCGTCCTGCACCATGGTGGCCATCAGGCCGATGGCATCCATGTGAGCCGCCAGCAGAATACGCGGGCGGGGATCCGTCCCGATTCCATGGCGGATGCCATAAAGGCTTCCCAAACGGCTGGTTCGCAATTCATCCACCCAGGGGCCCCACTCATCCGCGATGGCCAAACGCACCGGGTCTTCATACCCGGAGAGTCCGGGTAACGACAGTATTTTTTTCAGGAAAGGAAGTGGATCGTACATATTTATCAGGGTTGTTGCGTGGCTGTATCCGTTGGAATCTCCAGGGTGAGGGTTGGAGTTGGTGGTTCAAGTGTGGCGGTTCCCGTTGGCGGCAGCGGTGAATTTGTGGGGGTAAATGTGGGCGGCACCTCGGTGGGAGGAGGAACCTCAGTAAAGGTCTGAGTGATCGTCCGCGTGGGGGTCATAAAAGGTGTGCGGGTATTTGTTGGAATGGCTGTGTGCGTGAAGGTATGCGTGATGGTCGGAGTGAAAGTGATTGGTGTTGAAGTGAGAGATGGAGTGGATGTAAATGTAATCGTTGGTGTGGCGGTTGCCGTGCGCTGGGGGACAGTTAACTGGCTGATCCACAGGGTGGCAAGGCCAAGACAGTAACAGGGGATGGTGGCGGCGACAATAAGGAGCAGGATTGCGCGCGTCCTTTCCCGTCCACCCCGGCGGATCGAATCCAGTATCCGTTGCATAGTGTATGTGATGATATCACCAGGGTAAAGGTGACGCAAGCCCACCCGCGAAGGGTGGGTTTAACCATTGGTTACTGTTCGTTGGAAGCCGAACTCCGCCTACTTCGGGTAATTATCCGGAGTGATCAACCCATCCTTTTGAATTACCCCGCCGAGTTCAAATTCGTCCGTGGAATTGCAGGTTTGTTCTTTGGTCCCCTTACTCCTTAGAGCCAGAAGTAAGCCGCTATAAGTGAAAGAACGAGACAGGCGCAAAAAAACATAATACTGAAAATGCCAAGAGCCAATGCTAATCGGTTCCATTTTCTTCTGGTGGGGGATGGGGGTACGTAGGCTGTTTCAGGTTTCACTGGCGGTATAACCGGTAATGGTGGTGGCGGTACCAACGGAGATGGCTCAGGGGCTTCTGCTGCTGAAAAGACAGTCACTGATGTACGATTGCCTGCAGGATCATATGTGTACCGTGTAATCCGGCCGTCCGGAGTGGCTGCTTCAACCAGACGGTTTAAATCGTCATAAATGTATTTTATTTCACTCATAAGGCGACCTCTTCCGATCACTTCTTTTTACAACTGGGAGATTTTTTTACCGGAGGTTGCAGAGTCTTGGTTCTACTGTCTTTGATCTTCTGCCCCACTTTGTCCATTGTGCGATTGACCACTTCACCGCCCACGGCCATTACACCTTCAAACACCACCTCTCCAACCGGGCCTGTAACTGGTTTAGGAACAATTTTCTCTCCGACCACTTTTCTAATCTCATCCCCCATTCCTAAAACCTCCTGGGTAGGGCTGGTATAAAAACCGGTTGGATTACATTTTTTATCAACCAAGTTAAAAGCCACATCACTCCTGGGACCGGTATGGACCATCATATTTTTCGCATCCTCCATGGCTATTTTCTCTTTCAACCCGGCTTGAAAGGAGTCATACCCGGCTTTTAGCAGATATCCAGCACCCACGACACCCAAAACAGCCAAACCACCAACCACCAACTGAACAAAAGTCCCTTGCGGATCAATATACGTTGTGGGATTCAAGTCAGAATAGGCATACAAATTTATACTGCCCCGATACCCAATCGGATCTTGTTGAACAAAGCGGGCTGTGTGGGCATCATAATGACGGTGGTGCATACAATACAAACCTTCACCTTCATCTTTAACCCCATACTCGCCAACAAAAGTAAACGGATTGGAGAAAGCCAGAGTAGTCATATGATGATGCAGACCATAAGGACTGTATGCATAAGATGCCACCTGTTTTCCTTTTTCATCTGTCAAACACAGGCAATTCCCAAGCGCGTCAAAATGGTAATAAAAGGTTCCAAGATCAGGGTTATATACCGCCGCCAATCTTTGGCCAATATAAAGAAAACAGGAAGTAATTTTTTGGTTCTGATCTGCTATGAATAATAAACGGCCCAACATATCATAGAAATAATGCGATGTGCTGCCATTGACCGTTGTGGATACAGAATGATTAAACGCGTCATAAACAAAGTTTTGTTTAACGCCATGGCGTTCCACTTCAACCAGGCGGTTATACGCATCAAAGGATGCCTGCCAACGACCGCCGGAGATATTCACCAGGTTGCCGTCAAGGTCATAGGTATACGTACCCAGTTCATCAGATAGGATACGATTTCCTGTCCCAAAGGTAAACTTACTTGATGCCTCCCAGGCGCCCGGGTCAAGCGGGTAAGTTCCCGATAAAGCAAGAGGACTACCCATGCTGTTTCGTGCGTAATTTATTTCCGCCAACACCTTTTTCCCAGTTGTATGAATCACCTTCGAGATTGTTCGATTGGGAGCATAGGCATATTGGGTTTCGGTATGATTGGAGCGTTTAATGGAGAGTAAATTCCCCACCAGGTCATACTGGCAATCCAGCGAACCTTTGTCCCACTTCAATGAAATTGGACGGTTGCGTTTATCATATTGGTAGGAAGCTGACAGTCCATCTGGATAGAGAATGTTCAACATGTTGCCATCAGCATCATATTTGAATCCAACTTGATGCCCAGAGGCAAAATCGATTTTACACAACTGCCCGGCTGAGTCATATGAATATTGAGTGGAACCATGTTCATCAATCATTTTTGTGAGATTGCCCAGCGCATCATATTCAATTTCGGTCTGGGGTTTCCCATTCAGAAAAGTGCGCTTGATTTTCCTGCCGCAGGGTTCATACTGAAAGCCAATTTCCTGCCCGCGAGCATTTTTCGCTGATTGCAGAAGTCCTCCTGGTAAATATGTAAACCATAAGGTTCCCCCGGAAGGCAGTGTAAATCGTTCGGGATTGCCAGAAGAATGGTATGAATAACCACCGCAGTTGCCATTTTCATCCCACACATTCAACAGGTTCCCATCGGCATCCATTTGCTGGATCAACTTGTACTTCAACGGATTGGTAATAATCTCCAGCCGCCGCGAACTTTCATAAACAGATGAATATTTCTCGCCAGCGGGATCAACCCATGCTTTTATCCGCTGAACAGGATCATATTCCAGAAGAGAATGGGTGCCATCCGGGTATTGGATTTCATCAATCAGCAGGTTGCCTTCTATCCTGTAGAGGGTTGCCTGACCATTTTCATCCGTTGTCTCCAGACGGGAACAACAATTATAGGTATACCGACAGGATGAACCATCCGCAAAGATTTCTTCCAGCAGGCGTCCGTTTCCATCAAGGTTAAAACGGGTGGTTCTACCACCTGGGGAGGTTATAGAAAGCAGCTTGTATCCATATTTGTCATATTCAAATGTTGTTTTACGCCCCAGTGGATCGATAAACCCGATTGGATTATCGAAAGTGTCATATTCCAGTTGCAGGCAACTGCCATCCGCCCGGATGATTTTGGTTTTTAATCCCCGTTGATCATATTCCCAGACTTCAGCTTGTCCAGTTGGTGTGGTCATTCGGACCAGGCGCGCCATAGGGTCATAGGTATATCTCCAAACTTGTCCCCGAGGATCGGTAATCATTACCGGCTTGTTATTCTGGTCATAGACTGACTTCCACGTTCCGCCATCCGGCTCTGATTTAGCGATAACATTCCCTCGTCGGTCATAGGAAAAGGAGTAAATCCTACCTGTGCGTGTCTTGATGCTTGTATTTAAGCCATTTTGATATTCAAATTGAACCGCAGAGCCTGTTGAATCCACCACGGCAAGAGTCTCACCATATTGACTGAAATAATCTGTCGTTCGTCCTATTGGATCGGTTTTACGGATATGGCGTATTTTGCCAGGAATAATTTGATAAGTTGTTACTCCTCCTGATGGCTCGCGAACGGTCGCCAGACATACAGATTCCTGGACTTTTTGATAGGTGAACATAGTCTTTTGTTGATCGTGGTCAACTGACATGCAAGTCATAAACCCATTTTCATCATACGAATATTGCGCTGGAATACCGGCGAGATCTACTGCTTCCGTCAAGAAACCGCGAGAATCATAGCGATATTGTGCTTGACGACCATCGCAAACCGAAAAACCTGTACACCGATTGTCGGCACCGTAGGAGAAAATAATCTCACGTCCGGCGGCATCTTTGATTTTCTCGATCCCCCCGGATGGATTCCGTTGAATTTTCAAACGATTGGAAGAAGTGACATGCATTACTTCTGTTAGAACAAATAGGTTCTGATTAGGTTGACGCATATAGATCGAGCGCCGGCCTGTTTCCTTGTGAAAGAGAATGAAATATGTTCCATAATCAACAAGAGAATCATAAATTCCTTGGGGAGCCACAAGCTCTATAGGTTGAGTTTTACTGGCGGGAGTTTTACTTTTCTTTTGAAAGGTCAGGGTTTGACCAGATCCTAGGGTTAAAATCACTTGTTTCGGCTGGTCAGCAAGCTCAGATTCATAGGAGAACCGCCATCCCCGGCCAAACATGCCAAAACGGGTATCCGCCGAATTATAGGTCAAACTTAGTTCAACTTGCGGAACAGGACTAACGGTGAAGAAAACGGTGTCTTCAATCACCAGGTCCAGGGTTGCCGTGTTTACTTGATAAACAGGGAGACCAACACATTCGAGCTCTCCACCATCAAAAACAGTGTTAGATTGGGTGGATGGCCCACCCAGTGTGAAACCTATCGGAGGGGTAGTTCCTTTTATATTCGAAGCCGTAATAAAGCTGGCTGCTGCCCCCAACACTGCAGCTATCCCCGCTGCCGCCGCCAATATTGCGGCAATTCCACCTGCCAGAGCACCTCCGCCTGAAAGAGGAGATGACTCTACCGGGGGTTCATTAGAAGCGGGTGGGTTATTTTCCAGAGGCGGTTGTATTGGAGGAGCAACCGGATTGTTTTCCACAGGAGGTTGTATTGGTTGAGCAGGTTCTGGCGAAACAGGTAAAGGTTTGGGAGCGATTGGGGCAGAATCAAAAACCGACGCATTGACCACAATAAAAGTAACAGGGTTAAGCTTATCAGGTACTAAAGAAATGACCCCTTCTGCTTTTGTGCCTCCGAGAAATTTCACTTTTTCATAGCGGTTTTTATCTTCATTAAAATAGGTGAAAACCCCATCTGGCCCGCCACTAAACGTTCCCGGGACACTTACATTAAATGGTTTCCCATCGAGAAAAAAGCTCCCATTTTCTTCCTTGCACACACCCTTATAGAGTGAATATGTCAATGTCCCAGATTCAAATTCTGCTCCACCCTGCGCACCCACATTCCAAACCTCAATGGTCAGCTTAACTGGAGTAGGCGGGCAGGGCTCGTAATACGATCCTGCTATTTGGTCGAATTCTCCTTCAAATACTGCCGTAACCTTCTGAGGTGTAAGTTGTGTTTGAGCAAATACGTTGGATGGCATGAAAAAAAATAAAATACAGATCGTAAAAAGATCGAATACAAAGATAAATTTAGTTCGCATGGTTTTCCCTCGTTACGGATCTATTGCGCTGATGCAACTTGCCTTAAGGAAGGTATCAGGAATAATGCTGGTGTTTCAGTTTCATGCGGTTTGAAAATCTATGATGGACTCATTATTTTCCCTCTATGAGCAATCAATATGTGGATATTGCAGGTGGTTAAATTATCATAACGAAAATTTTTCAGTGATTCAAGTTTTGACCTGATCATTGAGTCAATCTTTTTCTATGTTTTATGAAAAAACTCTCAAGTGAGTTTATGTTGATTTCAACCAACGCTTAATGGAAGGCTTATAGTAACCAGAATGTTCCCGCTTCCTGTTGATTCCAACCGCATACCGCCGCCAAACACGGCCAGCATGGCATTGTGCAACGCGATGCCCTGCCCAATGGAAACCGAATCGTTTCCGTTGTTTTCTTCGGGAATGCCGTTGTTTTCTATGTAGATGCGCAGCATGGAGTCAACTTCGGCTTTAATACGGATTCGCAAATCGCCTCCTACCAAGGGTTGGGTATGTTTTTCAATGTTCCGAAGGCATTCTCTAACAGCGTAATAGACAGTCTCAACGGCATCAGACGGAAGTTTATTCGCCTCTCGTATACTTTCTTCATCTACATCAAAAACCAGTTTGGCGCGCAATAATTCCGCTTCATGTTCAGCCAGGCTTTGCAAAACGGGGAAAAGACCTTCCCGGGCAATGGCCGCGGGAGGCGGCTGTGGCGCGTTGCGAAGAAGGTCGGAAATTTGCCGGTGGGCATTGGTGATCTGGTCAGCCGACTTGCCCCGGGGCGCTGTCAACAACGCGGTATGCAGCAGGGGCAGCACTTCGTCGTGCAGGACCCGACGGGCTTCTTGATCGACCAGACGGGTTTTGGCCTGTTTTTGTTTTTGTAAATTAACCAAACGGCGGGCAATCTCCGCCGCGGCCTGATTATCCATCCAGTTTTCCAACGCAGCCCGGGCTATCTCGATCTCTTCCATGGTGTAAAGCTCATCATCCAGCTTTTCTCCCAGAAGGAGCCAGCCGTCCAATCCGCGAGACGATACCAGAGATATAGCCCAACGAAACCCTTCTATTGATTGTGGATTTAGCGGTATGGGCCGATCCGTTTTTTCCAGGGAACTGAGTAAAGAAGAGTGACTGGTCTTTACGTTCACATGCTCCGGAAATCCCAATTCCTCTGGAAGGAAGCTACCCAACGCGCCGCTGGGTATCAAGATAGCCTGTTTGCAATGCAGCAGGCGTTTGCACAGGATTTCAAATTCCAGATGCGCTTCATTCGCATCAGAAGGGTTATCCTGCCGGTTAAAAATCCTTTCGTAATATTTTTGCGGCCTGGTCAGCGCGCGGATCTCATCCGTATTTATGGTTTGTTCACGCGCGGCAAGGCGGTTTTGAATGGCCAGAGAGGCAGTCAGAAAGGGGATAAACACCAGATATGCCAATTCCGGGCGGGCGAAGTAAATGAGTACATAAGAAAACAATAGAGCAAATATAGCCCCCAGCCAGACGGCAAAGAACCAGCGTTTACGAAGACCTGACCGGGGCAGGGGATTTGAGCTGAACACTTCGTACACCATGGCTGCCTGCCCGATGAGCAGAATGGCGGCAGTGATCAATATCTCAATGATTACATCCAACCCGGTCAATGGAAGCAATACAGATACCGCCGCCTTTGGCTCAGTCCGGTAGGTCATTGAATATGAGTTGATACCCCAGATAAGGGCAAACGCCACCAGAAAACACACGACCAGCAGTACCAGAGTTGACGCCAATAGCCATGGACGAGCCCGCTGGCGGGCTTCCTGTCCCATCAGGCGGGGGGTGGGGCCGGGATGTAAGATGGCATCCAGCGCGAGAAGGATACAAAGAAGAATATAAGCCGGGAACGCGATTGCCAGAAGGGTGAAATGGGATAAATCACCAGGTTCACCAATCAGGTCAGGAAGCGGGTTGGCAAGCACCATCCACACGAGCAGCCCGGCAGTGGCGATCAGGGTGAGCCCAAACCAGGGCGCCTGGCGGCGGTTCAGCGAAGATGAAATGTCGTCCCAGAAGCCGGAATACCACAGAATAACGCAGTACCAGGCGAACGGGGAGAGAATCAACGGCCACCAACCGGCGCGCCACCAGAAGTTTACCAACGGGTTGTCCCATTGCCAGCCATTGCGCAGGATGGCTGTGTGCGCGATGAAGAACACCGCCCCCAGAAGCAATCCGTCCACCGTCAACCACACGCCAAAAGCACGGCGGTCTGCTTCCAGCAAAATGGTGAAACCCAGCCAGCAGAGGATAAACGCGTTAAACAGCGATAACGCCAGAGCGGGCCAGTCCAGAAGAACCTGGCCGCTCACCCATCCTCCCAGGGAATCCAGTTCTGGTCGGCATCTTGAATAAACGGCCGGCCTTCTGTATCCCAGTGGATCAACCGCCTTGTCTGGAAAATAATGGCCGCACGGGTACGCGCGACTTTCTCATCGGTGGTTGAGTCATCCAACCCCCACGCGGCATAAATGCTGCCGTTGGTGCGGCTGATGGTGCGTTTGTCGTGAAAGCCCATGCGGCTGGCGATCTGTTCGTTGGTAAGCCCCTGGGCGATCATCCGGATCACAGCCATTTCGTTGGGTTCCAGCAGAGTGAGAGGGTCTTGTTCGTCCAACTGCCTTACTTCCTGAACACGGTCTTCGATTTCTGGATCAATAAAGGATCGTCCCGCGATGGCATCCTTGATCAGGGGAAGTATCATGGCCGGCAGAAGGTAGTTGGATTTACGGACATACGCGTAGTGACTGAGAATTCCGGAAGCGCGAAAATCGCGGTAATACTGATCATCATCCTGAATGGAGTAGAAAACCACAGGCAGGCGGGGAATTTCGCGGCGCAGCGCGATGGCGGTTTGAATGCCATTCAGAACTCCTGCCAGACGCACGTCCATCAATACTGCCTGCGGAGGTCTGCCGGCGGCCAACTCAATGGCTTCTTCCCCTGAACCGCTATCCGCGCAAACATGGATACCACCTGCTGCTTCGAATCCCGTTTTCAACGCCGTGCGCAGACGTTCATTATCTTCAACGATCATCAACTCGATCATATGGGTATTATACCGACCAGAAGTTGCCTTTGTTTCAAGGAAAGATTAGCGGCCGAAGAGGTTCCACGCGGAGTGGAATAGGATTGGAGCCGTGATCCTTCCGGTTTTCCACCGTAAAAGTCCGGTGAACAAGCCAATAATCAGGGCGACCAGCATTTTCATCCACAGGAAATGCCCCAGGTTGGCCGGATTTGAAATATGATGAGCGATCACATCCGCGTAACCCAGATGCAAGACAGCAAACAATAAGGCTGTAAAAACGGTGCAAAGAATTCCGTTCAAGCGGGTTGGCAATATCGAACTTAAACGCTTCCAGATCCATCCCCGAAATATGGGCTCTTCAAACAAAGGGAAGACCAGGCAGGAGATCAGGGTGGGGACGATTTGATCGGGGTTAAGAATGAAATTAATGGCGGCCAGTAACGCAAGACCCACGCCGGTGGATATCTCGATCCATCTGGTACTGGGTTTTGTGCTAATAAAAGAAACAACAAATGAATTAAAGGATGGACGATATACCGCTATCAGGATTATTCCTGTTATAACAATACTCAAGCCATTGGCAAGGTCACTACGAGGTTGTAACAAGCCACTCAGTGAAACGAGTAAATTTAGGGAGTAATAGACCGCGAGGCGGACAAGCTGAAATTCAGCCAGAGTTAGCAGGATGAGAATGATTTCAAGTGAAAGGGTTTCCTTGTTTGAGGATTGGCTGATCATGGGTTACACTTTCCGAAAATTTTATGGAATGAGAACAACCACCTGACAATACCAATCAATAATCAGACTATTAAGCACCTGAGTGCACAAGAATGGGGACTTAAACTGCCGGCATAAAAATGACCGGCACCTATACTGGATGGAAAGGAGAACCAATATGCCTGTTAAAAATGCTTCACGGATACTATGGATATCCATCATTCTTGGTTTTTGTTTTGATCTGCTTTTCTGGAAAAAGCCGGTCGGGGTGTCTTTTTTTGTCTATATCCTTCTGCTGACAGCAGCCGGCTTTGTGATTAACTACCTGGAAGGGCAGAAACCTGCCTGGCAGAGCTGGATTATGGCCGCCTTTACCCTGACCTTTTCCGCTCTGACGTTCATTCGGCAGGAACCCTTCACCAATTTCATCAATGTCCTGCTCACATTTTTGTGTCTAGTCTTGCTGTCGTTGACGTTCGTCAGCGGGCTCTGGCCGCGATATAGTCTGGCTGACGCGCTAACAGGCCTTGCACGACTGACAGGATCAGCTCTGGCCGGTGGAAGCTCGTTGCTCACGGCATCACGAAAAAGTGAGTTTTCGGCAGGGAGCGACACATCCGATGCTCCGCGAAAAACCAGAATTTCCATCTGGGCAGTACTGCGCGGCCTATTACTGGCTTTCCCAATCGTCTTCTTTATGGCTCTACTGCTGGTATCCGCCGACCCGGTCTTTTCAAAGGAACTTGAGAAGATCCTGGATATTGAACGGTTTGTGGAATATGCAGTCCGTCTGGCGATAGTGGGGATCATCGGGTACATATTGTCCGGAATTTACCTGTACAGCCGTGAGAAGTCCAACCGCAGTGATCTTATAGGGGTTGAAAAGGCCTGGCTGCCGGCATTCCTGGGATTCACGGAAAGCGCCATCATCCTGACCGGGGTTAACCTTCTTTTTGCCTTCTTCGTGATTGTGCAATTCAAATATTTCTTTGGCGGTCAGGCGAATATCGTTGTGGACGGATATACCTATGCCGAATACGCGCGGAAAGGCTTCGGCGAATTGGTCTGGGTAGCCATATTTAGTCTGATTCTATTCCTGGGTCTGTCCAGCATTACCCGACGGGAAACCACCACAAAGCAGCACTGGTTTTCTGGTTTGAGCCTGGTACTGGTTTGCCTTGTGGGGGTTATTCTGGTGTCATCCTTTATGCGGCTAAACCTGTTGGAAGCGGCATATGGGTTTACCCGCCTACGGACTTATAGCCATGTTTTCATGGTCTGGCTGGGAATTCTACTGGCGGCGGTGCTGGCACTCGAGCTCATTTCCTACCGCCGTGGATTTGCGATGTCGGCTTTTTTCACCTTAATCGGATTTGGCCTGACCCTGAACATCATGAATGTGGATGGCTTTATAGTGAACGCGAATGTCAATCGTTCTGTTGCCAATATGGAGGAAAAACTGGATTACCAGTACCTTCAGGAGCTTTCCACAGACAGTGTGCCGGCTGCTTTGCAGCAATTCCGATTTGCTAATAGTGGAGATGTGAAACACCTGTTGGGAGCGGCTCTGGCTTGCCGGGCCAGCGCCCTGGAAACGCAGCTTAAGTCATGGCAATGGCAGGGATACCATGTCTCGTTCAATTCCGCTGTTGAAGCCTTGCGGGTTGCCGGGCCGGAATTAAGTGACTACCGGGTAATTAAGAATGAAGGAGCTTCCTGGAGGCAGGATACTGTGGAGACGCCATTGGGAATCATGGATTGCTATAAGAATTATCGTTCGATGGATTAAACACGAAAAACAAACGCCCCTTATTTTCGGGAAGAGAGGAATGTCTTTCTTCCCGAAATTTTATTAATTAACCCAAATTCCACTGTTAATATTAATATCTTCTTATTTGACGATAGGGAAAACCCATGTTATATTCTTGCTAACAATTGAAAAGCCTCTAAAGGCACTCTTATCCAGAGAGGTGGAGGGAACGGCCCTATGATACCTCGGCAACCTGGCAAGACTGTTACAACAGTCAAGCTCAGGTGCCAATTCCGGCAGAGAAAATCTGGTAGATGAGAGGGCAGCCACAAGATTTTTTCTTGCCCCTCGCAGTACCGGAAGGGGCAATTTCTTTTTTATAAAAGGAGAAAACGTATGCTTTCAACATTTATGAGCTCTGAAAAATACCTGTTCACTTCTGAATCGGTTACCGAGGGACACCCTGACAAGATTTGCGATCAAATCAGCGATGCTGTGCTGGATGCCTGCCTTGCACAAGATCCGGCCTCTCGTGTGGCGTGCGAAACAGCGACCAAAACCGGTTTTGTCATGCTGCTGGGCGAAATCACCACCAACGCCCATGTGGATTTTGACAGACTGGTGCGCAAGGTTGTTACAGATATTGGTTATGATGACAGCTCAAAAGGTTTCGACGGCAATTCCTGCGGTGTGCAGGTTGCCATCGCCAAGCAGTCTGGCGACATCGATATGGGTGTCTCCAAAGCAGATGAGGTCAAGAAAGGCCAGTCAGCTGAAGACGAGATTGCCAAAGTCGGAGCCGGCGACCAGGGTATGATGTTCGGGTTCGCCTGCAATGAGACTCCGGCTTATATGCCCATGCCCATTTACCTGGCCCACAAACTCACCCGCAAACTGAGCGAAGTTCGCAAGAACGACACGCTTCCCTGGCTGCGGCCTGATGGCAAAAGCCAGGTGACCATTGAATACCGCAAGGGGAAACCCTATCGGGTGGATACCGTGCTCATCAGTACGCAGCACGATCCCGATGTAACCCAGAAAGAGATCTTCGACGGGGTAAAGAAATTTGTCATCGATCCCGTTCTAAAAGAATCAGGCATTATCGTTGACGGCGACCTCAAGGTCTATGTGAATCCCACCGGCCGCTTTGTTATCGGCGGTCCAATGGGAGATGCCGGTGTTACCGGCCGCAAGATCATCGTCGATACCTACGGTGGAACCGGACGTCATGGCGGCGGCGCCTTCTCTGGCAAAGACCCCACGAAAGTTGACCGGTCTGCCGCATACGCTGCCCGCTGGGTTGCCAAAAACGTTGTGGCCGCTGGTCTGGCTGACCGCTGTGAAATCCAGGTGGCTTATGCCATCGGTGTTGCCCATCCGTTAAGCATCAATGTTGAGACCTTCGGCACCGGCAAAATCAGCGATGAAGACATCTCTGAGATCATTTCCAAGACATTCGATCTTCGCCCCGGCGCCATCATCCGCGACCTCGACCTGCGCAAACCGATCTACCAGCAGGTGGCTGCCTACGGTCATTTTGGCCGCGACGACCTCAACCTCAGCTGGGAAAAGACCAACCGGGTTGACGCGTTAAAAGCCGCTGCTGCCGGCAAAGCAGTCATCGCAAAATAAGACATTTCTTTGAGGCACACGCCGTGACCTCAAACCATCACACGGGCGGATCGCAGGATCCGCCTGTGTGATTCAACACATCAGTGGATTTACCGGCTGCGTTTATAATTCAAGTATGCTCTATTTAGTTGCCACACCGATCGGAAATCTGGGTGACATCACCCTGCGTGCCCTGGAAACATTAAAGACTGTTGACCTGGTGGTCAGTGAGGATACGAGAAAAACCGGATTCCTGCTGAAGCACTTTGATATTAAACAGCCGCAAATGTCCTTTCATGAATATAACGAGGACAGGGCATCCGCCCGAGTGGTGGACATGTTGTTGGAAGGGAAGAATGTGGCGCTGGTCTCGGATGCCGGCAGTCCGTCTGTTTCCGATCCCGGTTACCGGCTGGTGCGCGCCGCTTTGGAAGCTGGGGTGGAGATCACGGCCATCCCCGGCCCGACAGCGGTGATCACCGCGCTGGTGCTCTCGGGCTTGCCGGTACACTCTTTCACCTTTCGCGGATTCCCCCCGCGGAAGAGTTCCGCCCGGCGTAAGTTTCTGGCGGTGGATGAACATTCACCGCATACTCTGATCTTTTACGAAAGCCCCTTCCGGCTCATCGAATTCCTGAAGGATTGCCTGGCAGTGTACGGCGACCGACCGGCAGCTGTGGCCAATGACCTGACAAAAAAGTTTGAACTTGTTGTGCGGGGGAATCTGTCGGATCTGGTGGAAAAGTCTGACAAAATGGACCTGCGGGGCGAATTTACTGTGGTGATTGCCGGTTTAGAGGCCAACCTTTGAGTAATAACCGTTTCTTTATCCCCCAGGAGGTATTCGACGGCGAGGAGACCATCTTCCCACAGGATATCTCCCGCCAAATCAATTCTGTATTACGCCTGAAGAAGGGAGACCAGGTCATCATTCTTGATAACCGCGGTCACAACCGTCCTGTGACGCTAAACGATGTGACACCAAAGAAAGTGACGGGGAAACCCGGTGAAATCGCTTCGGCCGGGGGAGAACCGGCATTTGAGTTGATCTTATGTCCCGCGTTAACCGGGCGTGATAAGTTCGAGTGGATACTACAGAAAGGCACTGAACTCGGGGTGAAACGTTTTATTCCGTTGATCACCACTCGTACTCTTATTCAGGAAGCGGACGGACTGGCTGCCAAGTTGGCCCGCTGGCAAAAAATTGTACAGGAAGCTGCCGAACAGAGCGGCCGCGGGCTTATCCCGGAGGTCAATATGCCTGAAAAGTTGTCCGGGTTATTGAAACGAAACGATATACCCCGGGGTTTTATTTTGTATGAGAAAGAGCGGCAATCCAGTCTGGCAGAAACCTGGCAGCAAAAATTCAATACAGGAGTACGATCGATCGCGTTGTTGATTGGTCCGGAGGGCGGTTTCACGGAAGCCGAAGCGAAGCAGGCAGAGGAGTCTGGTTTCACGCCAGTAACCGTTGGACAACGCATATTGCGTATGGAGACGGCCGCGCTGGCAGCCTGTGTTATCTGTATGAACGAAGCCGGCGAGATGGGCTAAACACAGTTTTACCATTTACTGAACAAGGAAGCGATATCATGTTATTTTCCAGAGATTTTGTGATGGGAGTGATCCGAAAATTCTGCGAGCTGACCATCCGGCCGCATTTAGAATCGCTGGCACAGGTGCCCATGAAAGGCCCCTACCTTATTGCCGGGAATCATGTTAATACCATGGACGGACTGGTTATGTTTACCTACATTCAGCCCAGACCGTTGACCACATTAAGCAAAGAAGAGAATTTCTCCAATCCAATTAATCGCATGGTTTCTGAAGCCTGGGGAGCCATTCCGATCAAACGCGGGACAGTGGATAACACGGCCATGAACCTCTGTTTGGAAGCATTGAAAGAAGGGAAAATGTTAGCCATACTTCCCGAAGGTACGCGCTCACACAGCGGCGAGATGGCCCAGGGGAAACCAGGCATCCTGCCGCTTGCGGTAAAATCCGGTGTGCCAATCGTCCCTGTTGCTTTCCATGGGCATGAAAATTTTTGGAAAAATGTGTTTTCCTTCCGAAAAACAGACTTTTACCTTGAGGTGGGGCAGCCTTTCTTGATTAAAGCCACCATGCGCGACCTGGACAGGGAAAAACGGCAGATCATCACAGATGAGTTGATGTATCGTATCGCCATGTTACTGCCGGAAAAGTATCGTGGTTACTACTCCGACTTAAGTAAAGCCACCACGAACTACTTGGAATTTATTACCTTCCCCGAATCATGATTTCAATGC